>DATJPZ010000050.1:0-46351 GCA_035506175.1 Thermoanaerobaculia bacterium
CGTGCACGGAAAACACGTTCCCGCCCGTAGCCGGTCCGGAAGTCTGGTCCATCGAGAAGATGATCCGCTGCGAGAACTCGGAGGTGTTGCCGTTGGGGTCGGTTGCCGTCGCGGAAATGCGGGCGCCGGCCTCGGTCGCGACCGGCAGGATCACGTCGATCGACGCGTGGCCCGTGCCGTCGGTCGTGACCTGGCTGGATCCGAGGTAAGTCTCGCCTTCGATGAACTCGCGCGGGAAGTTGGAGCAGGCCGGGTTGGCGTAGAAGTCGAGGTCGTACGTCGTCGAGGGCGCGCTGTCGAGCTTGGCGACGATCTCCGTGCTGGAGGCGCCGTGGACGACGGACCGGATGATCGGAAAGTTCTGGTAGCCGTTGAATCCCGTGTCGACGTCGCCCGGATCGTTGGGGTTCGGTCCCACCGGAACCCAGTCGATTCCGAGTTCTCCGTTGTCGTGGATGGAGTTGCCCCGGACGGTGTTCCCGGAGCCCGAGGCGATCTCTCCGAGAACGCCGCGAAAGCCGTTGAACGCGATGACGTTGCCTGCTCCCGGGACGATGCCTCCCACGACGTTGCCGTTGGCCGTTTCGACGCCGCCGACGAAGCCGACGCCCTGCAGATTGCCGAGGGGGCTCACGCCGTCGCGCTGCGTTCCGATGAAATTGCCCTGGATCACGTTGCCGCTCGTCGCGATGAAGAAGGCGACGTTCCCGTTGCCCGAGATGACGTTGCGGGCGCCGGGCGTCGTCCCCCCGACGACGTTGTCGTTCGATCCGGCTTCCAGGGAAATCGCGTCGTCCCCGTTGCCCGCGGCCCCGGTTCCGCCGGCGTCCGTGCCGAGGAAATTGCCCTCGATGTGGTTGCCCCCGAGGGTGAGGGCTCGGATGGCGTTTCCGGCGGCCGAGGATTGCCCGGCGAACCGGTTGATCACGAGGCCCCGCACCGTGCTTCCGCCTCCGAAAATGTCGAGGCCGTTCGTCTGCCCGGCATCGACCCCGCTCAGCTCGATGAGGAGCGTCCCGTTGAAGCCGATCGGGTCCGTGTTCGGGGCAGCGCCCGGCTGCGAGTAGCCGTCGACGATCACGGGATCGGTGATCGCGGGCAGCGGCGTCGCGGGGGCGATGGTGTGCACCCCCGGGCCGGAGATGGCGAACGCGATGGTGTCGAGACCCGTGTTCGCGTTGGCGTCGAGGATCGCCTGGCGCAGGGAACCGGCGCCGCTGTCGTTGGTGTTGGTCACCGTGAACGTCGCGGCGCCGGCGGCGGCGCACGCGAGAAATAGGGCCCACGAGAGAGAGACAGATCGGCGCAAGAGACCTCCTACTGCAGTCCGAACGTTTTCGTGAGGAACACGGCCATCTGGCCGCGGGTGTTGGCGTTGGCAGGGCAGTAGTTGCCGCCGCCGCAGCCGCCGGTGATCTGTTCCGTGTTGAGCTGCTCGATCCAGTTGGCGAAGGTGGACGGACAGGGCACGTCGCCGAAGATGCCGGCGCACGGCGGCGGGACGTAGGAAGAGCCGTGCTCTCCCTTCATCAGGAAGACGGCCATCTGGTCGCGGCGGACGGGGCTGGTCGGGCAGAAGTTGCCGCCGCCGCAGCCGCCGGTGATGCCCTCGCTGGCCATGGCCTCGATCCAGGGGGCGAAGTTGGAGGAGCAGGGGACGTCGGCGAAGGTGCCGACGCAGGGCGGGGGCGTGTAGCAGAGGCCGTGCTCGGCCTTGAGGATGAAGACGGCCATCTGCTGGCGCAGGGTGGGCGCGTCGACGCCGTAGATGCCGCCGCCGACGCCGGCGGTGATGCCGTTGGAGACGAGCGTCGTGACGAACGCGTAGAACTGCTGGCCGCCGGGCACGTCGAGAAAGTCGGCGACCCACGCCTTGGGGAGAGTCCCCGTCGTGCCGTCGGGCGTCGTCACCGTCAGGTCGTTGACCGTGCCGGGCGAAAGGACCGGCGACGTCGACTCGAGCTGGTGGTCGCTGTCGAAGGTGACGGAAACCGCGACGCCGCCGACCGTCATGGTCGTCGGGTCCGCGAAGTCCGTTCCGGACACCGTGATGGGCGTGCCGCCCGCCGCCGGGCCGGAGATGGAAGCCTGCATCGCGAAGACGATGCGCTGCGAGAACTCGGAGGTGTTGCCGAGCGGGTCCGTCGCCGTCGCGGAGATCCGAGAGCCCGCCTCGGTCGCGACGGGCAGCGTGACGTCGAAGACGCCATGGCCCGATCCGTCCGTCGTGACCGGGGCGGTTCCGATCCAGGTTTCGCCCTCGACGAACTCGCGGGGGAAGTTGGAGCAGGAGGCATTGGCGTAGAAGTCGAGATCGAACGTCGTGTCGGCCGTGCTGTCCAGCTTCCCGACCACGTGGGTCGTCGCGCCGTTCGTCACCGACTGGAGGATCGGAAAGTTCTGGAGGTGGTTGCTGCCGTCGTCGGCGTCGCTCGGATCGTTGGGGTTGGGCGCGGACCCCCCCGTGTAGAGTTTGATTCCGAGCGAGCCGTTGTCGTGGATCGAGTTGCCACGCACCGAGTTTTCGATCCCCGATACGTTCACGCCGAAGTGGCCGTTGTAGGCGATGAGGTTTCCCTCACCCGGCCCGGTCCCGCCGATCGTCGAGTCGTTGGACTCGTGGATGTTGATTCCGTCGACCGCGTTGCCGAGCCGTCCCGTCCCGTCGGCAGTCGTGCCGACCCGGTTGCCCTGCACGAGGATGCTTCCTTCGATCCACATGCCGTAGAGGCCGTTCCCGGAGACGACGTTGGCGGCCCCCTCCGTGGCGCCGCCGATCGTGTTGCCGCTCCCGTAGGCGGCCAGGCCGCCGGCGTTGGGGATCGCGAGCAGCCCCGTCGCATCGGTTCCGATGAGGTTGCCCTGCACGGTGGAATTGGTCGCCAGACCGTCCAGCAGGACCGCTCCCGAAAACGTTCCCGCGAGATTTCCGGAGATGAGGTTGCGGTCCGCGGGCGCCGTTCCTCCGATGTGGCCGTCGTCGTTGCCGATCTCGACGGCGGTGCCGTTGGGGCGCGCCACCGAGCCGGTCGGGTCGGTTCCGAGAAAGTTTCCGCGGATGACGCAGCCCGTGGCGCCGCCGCGGACCACGATCCCCTGCTGAAAGCGATTGATGGCGAGTCCCTGCACCGTGCTCCCGGCGGCCCCGGCCCCCAGGAGGTCGATCCCGGTCGAGACGGCCGTGGTGCCGTCGAGCTCGATCAGGATCACCGCGTTCGTCGCGACGGGGTCGGTGTTCGGGCTGGCGCCGGGCTGGGTGTATCCGTCGATCAGCACCGGGCTGGTGACCGAATCGAGCGACGTCGCCGGCGTGATCGTGTGGACGCCGGCGCCGGGAATGGCGAAGGCGATCGTGTCGAGGCCCGGGTTCGCGTTGGCGTCCAGGATGGCCTGGCGCAGGGAGCCGGGCCCGGCGTCGTTGGTGTTGGTGACGGTGAAGGTGGCCGCCGAGAGCGAGGCGGCGGCGGTCCAGACGATCGTGGCGGCGAAGAAACGATTCACGGAGTCTCCTTTTCTCTTCATCGGCATCCGGCCGTGATGCCTTCGGCGTAAAACTGTTCGATCCAGTCGGCGAAGAGCGACGGGCAGAGGACGTCGCCAAAAAACGGCGTGCAGGCGGGCGGCGCGTAGGCCGGGCCGTGCTCGATCTTGAGGAGGAAAACCGCCATCTGGGCGCGGGTGACCGGGTTCCCCGGGCAGAAGTTCCCGCCGCCGCATCCGCCGGTGATGCCCTCGGCGGCGAGCTCTTCGATCCAATCGGAAAACTGGGAACCGCAAGGCACGTCCGCGAAGACGCCCGAGCAGGCAGGCGGCGTGTGCGAGGGGCCGTGCTCGGTCTTGAGCAGGAAGACGGCCATCTGGCCCCGCGTGACCGGAGAGAGCGGGCAGTAGCTGCCGGCGCCGCAGCCTCCCGTGATTCCTTCGCTCGCGAGCTCCTCGATCCAGTCGGCGAAGAGGCCGGGACAGGCGACGTCGCCGAAGACGCCGGCGCACGCCGGGGGAACGTGCGAGGCGCCGTGCTCGGTCTTGAGCAGGAAGACGGCCATCTGGTCCCGCCGCACGAAGGCGTTCGGGCAGTAGAGCGGCGCCGGCGGCAGCGGCGTGTAGCGATAGACGATGCCGTGGCCCGAGTCGCCTCCGGTCAGACGCACGCCGTAGAGGGCGCCGTCGGCGCCCTCCACGAGGCCGGCCGTCGGTTGGAATGACCCGGCCGGCCCGCTCGGGAGGCCCGCGGGGCCGTGGCTCGTGCCGTCGAAGTGATGCAGCACGACGACGTTGCCCGCGAGATCCATGCGGTACAGAGTGCCGAATCCGAAGTCGCCGCCGCTCTCGGTCGAGCCGTAGAGAAGTCCGTCCGACGCCTGGATGAGCCCCGATCCCGGAAGCGAGCCGTCCGCGCCGTCGAAGCTGTGCAGGACGGTCAGCTGCCCGTCGGACTCGACGCGATAGACCGACCCCGCGAAGTGCGCGCCGCCGGACGTCGCCACCCCGTAGAGATGGCCGTCGCTGGCCTGGAGCAGGGCGCCCATCGGGAGCCGCCCCTCGGCGTCGGTGAACTCGTGGACCAGTGTGACGTTGCCCGAGCCGTTCATGTGAAACACGCGCCCGGCGCCGTTGGGCCCGAGGCTGGTCGTGCCGTAGAAGTCGGTGCCGGAGGTTTGGAGCAGCGGCGACAGAGGCTGGGCTCCGTCGTCGTCCGGCGTGAAGGTGTGAAGCGTGACGACCCCCGTGCCGGATTTGGACATCCGAACGAGCGTGGCGCAGGCCTGCGTGTCGTCGCCACAGTGACCGTTGGTGGTCACGACGTAGAGGTTGCCGTCGGTCCCCTCGATGGCCGGAGTCACGGCGTACCACCCGCCGGTGTCGCGGTCGAAGGCGTGGAGGGTCGATGCCGAGTTCGTGGACGGGTCGAACCGGTAGACGACACCGTCTCCCAGCGCGCCCCCGCTCGGCGTGGTCCCGTACAGATTCCCGTCGGTGGCCAGCGTCAGGCCGGCGGCGGGGAGGATTCCATCTTCGCCGGAGTTGCCGTCGAAGGCATAAACGGTCGAAACATCGCCGCCCGAGTCGACCTTGAAGATGGTCCCGCAGCCGGCGGCGCACAGTCCGACCGTGTCGCCCCCGAGGCCAGTTGTCCCGTACAGATCGTTCCCGACGCGGACGAGCGTTCCCCGGGGGCCCGCACCGTCGCCGTTCTGTCCGGTGAAGGTGTGGAGGACCTCGTACGTCTGGCCGGACAGGGGTCCCCCGGACACGACCAGGACCACCGCCGCGAGAGCCCACCGACCGAACGCGCGCATGCCTCCTCCTGATTGATTACCGCGAGAAATCGAGCCCGACCGGGTCAGCGCCCAAGTCCCGGCGATTCAACGGCTTGCATCCGGGGGTTCCGGCGCCGGCGCTTCCGATAGGCTGGCGCCCGCATCCCATGAGTCCCGAAGATCCCGGCCCGCCGCCCGGTGAGGTGACGCGGCTCCTGATCGCCTGGAACGAAGGCGACGGAGCGGCCGTCGAGCGCCTCATGCCGCTCGTCTACGGGGAGCTCCGCCGGATCGCCGAAAGGCAGTTTCGCCGCGAGCGCGCCGGTCACACCCTGCAGCCCACGGCGGTGGTGCACGAGGCCTACTTCCGTCTCGTCGACCAGACCCGGGTGACCTGGAAGAACCGCGGCCACTTCTTCGCCATCGCGGCGCAGGCCATGCGCCGGATCCTGATCGATCACGCGCGCGCCCGCGAGGCCGAGAAGCGGGGCGGCGGAGACGCCTCGGTCTCCCTCGACGTCGGCATCGCCTCGCCGGAGCCCGTCGACGACATCGATCTCCTCGCGCTCGACGAGGCGCTCGTCCGCCTCAAGTCGCTCGACGACGCGCAGGCGCGGATCGTCGAGCTGCGGTTCTTCGGCGGCCTCTCGATCGAGGAGACGGCCGAGGCGATGGAGACCTCGCCGTCGTCGGTCAAGCGCGAGTTCCGGTCGGCCCGCGCGTGGCTCTTCCGGGAGCTCGGTCGGCCATGACGCCGGAGCGCTGGCGGGAGGTCAAGGGCCTCTTCGACCGCGCGATGGAACTTCCGGAAGCGGAGCGCGCCGTCTTCCTGGACGCGGAACGCCTCCGGGACCCGGCGCTCGCGGCGGAAGTGGCGCGCCTCCTCGACGCGCACGCGGCGGCCGGCGAGTTCCTCGAGCGGCCCGCCCTCGACCAGGTGCGCCTCGTGGCGCCGCCGGAGGCAGCGCCGGAGCGCATCGGGCCCTGGGAGATCGAGCGCGAGATCGGCCACGGCGGCATGGGAACGGTGTACCTCGCCGCGCGTTCGGGGGACGGCTTCCGGCAGACCGTGGCGCTCAAGATCGTGCGCCGCGGGATGGACACGGATTTCGTGCTGGAGCGATTCCGCGGCGAGCGGCGGATCCTCGCGGGGCTCGACCATCCGGGCATCGCGCGCCTCCTCGACGGCGGCTCGACGGAGACCGGCGCGCCTTACTTCGTCATGGAGTACATCGACGGGCGCCACCTCCTCGAGGACGCCCGCGCGCGCGACCTGTCCGTGCCCGAGCGGCTGCGGCTGTTTCTCCCGGTGTGCGACGCCGTCGCGTACGCGCACCGCCACCTCGTCGTGCACCGCGACATCAAGCCCTCGAACGTCCTCGTGACGGCAGACGGAGTGCCCAAGCTCCTCGACTTCGGGCTCGCCAAGCTGCTGCGCCCGGACGCCGACGGCGCCGACGGCCGGACCGAGACCGCGCTGCGCCTGCTGACGCCGGACTACGCGAGCCCCGAGCAGGTCCGCGGCGAGCCGGTGACCACCGCGACCGACATCTACTCGCTCGGCGTCGTGCTCTACGAGCTGCTGACGGGGAACCGGCCGTACCGCGCGACGGGGCGCTCGCCGGAGGCGATCGCCCGGGCCGTCTGCGAGGAGGAGCCCGCGCGGCCGAGCGCGGTCGCCCCGTCGCTGCGCGGCGATCTCGACAACGTGGTGCTGATGGCGCTGCGCAAGGAGCCGGAACGGCGGTACGCCTCGGTCGAGCAGTTCGCCGAGGACGTCCGCCGGTACCTCGACGGCCGCCCGGTCGCGGCGCGCAAGGACACGCTGCGGTACCGGACGGGCAAGTTCGTGACGCGCCACAAGGCGGCCGTGTCCGTGACCGCCGCCGCGGCCCTGCTGCTCGCCGGGGCGACCGTGGCGGCCTTTCAGCAGGCGCGCGAGGCGCGCCGGGAGCGGGCGGCCGCCGAGCGGCACTTCAACGACGTGCGCGCGCTCGCGGACGCGTTCCTGTTCGAGTTTCACGACGCGATCAAGGACCTTCCCGGAGCGACGCCGGCGCGCGAGCTCGTCGTCCGGCGTGCCCTCGAGTACCTCGAGAAGCTGTCGAGCCTCAAGGCCGACGACGTCGCTCTCCAGCGCGAGGTGGCCACCGCCTACGAGCGCGTCGCGAAGGTGCAGGGCGGGCTCCTCGAGGCCCACCTCGGGGACACGCGCGGCGCCCGCGCGAGCCTCGCGAAGGCGCTCGCGATCCGCCGCGCCCTCGCGGCCGCGCCGGGAGCGGGCGTGCCGGATCAGACGGCGCTCGCGGAGACGCGCCTGCAGCTCGCGGGCGTGCTCCTCACGGAGGGCGACGCGGCGGCGGCGGTGACGGAGGCCCGGGGCGCGGTCGCGACGCTGTCCGCGGTCGCCGCCGCGGCGCCGGCGGACCGGACGCTGGAGGTGGGCGTCGCTCGGGGCCGCCGGACGCTCGGCCTCGCGCTCGCGCGCGCGGAGAATCGGACGGCCGCGCTCGCGGAGCTCGACGCGGCGGCGCGGACGTTCGAGGCGCTCGCCGCGGGAGATCCCGCCACGCCGGGCTACCGGCGCGAGCTGGCGATCACGCACCAGATGATCGTCCACGCGCTCGGGGGGACGCGCGAACGGGACCGCGCCGCGGCGAGCTACGCGCGGGCCGCCGCGCTCCAGGAGGAGCTCGTCCGGGCCGACCCGGGCAACTTCTCGCTCCAGCGGGAGCTCGCCTACACGCACATGGACATGGGCGCGTTCCTCGAGTGGAGCGGCGACGAAAAGGCGGCGCTCGAAAGCTACGCGCGCGCGGTGCCCGTCGCCGAGGCGCTCGTGGCCTCGGATCCCCGAAACACCGACGCGCGGCTCCTGCTCGCGGCCGCCGACAACAGCGTCGGCTACGGCCAGGCGGTCACGGGCGACGCGGGGGCCGCCGTGGCCCACCTCGAGAGCTCGCGCCGCCTCTACGAGGCCGTCGCGCGCGAGGACCCCGCGGACGTGCGCGCTCAGGTCGGTCTCGCGCGGCTCTACGAGAGCTTCGGGACGGCGGCCGAGGCCTCGGGGCCGGCGCCCTCGCGCGCCGAGAAGGCCCGCGAGTGGTATGCGAGGAGCCGCGCCGCCTACGTGACGCTGAGGAGCCGGGGACTCCTCGACCGGCAGACGACGGCCGAGCTCGAGGCAGTGTCGAAGAAGCTCGCGGCGCTCGGGCCCGGCTGAGGATCAGGCCAGCAGAAGGTCCTGGAAGTCTAGAACCGGACGGCCCCCCGGCGTGGAGAGGAAGCCAGGGGCGGGGCCCGGTCACTTTCGGCGGGGCCGCCGCGGGCCGGTGACCCGCCCGCGCGGGGCGGGTCCCGGAGACTCGGCGGAATCCTAGAGCAGGCGGAACGCCTTGACCATGAAGACGGCCATCTGGCCGCGCGTGTTGCTCGAAGACGGGCAGTAGGTCGTTCCGTCGCCGCAGCCGCCCGTGATGTCCTCGGCCTTCAGTTGCTCGATCCAGTTCGCGAACGTGCTCGGACAGGCCACGTCGTTGAAGACGCCGGCGCACGGCGGGGGCACATACGAGGAGCCGTGCTCGCCCTTCAGGAGAAAGACGGCCATCTGGTCGCGGCGGACCGGCGCGAGCGGGCAGAAGTTGCCGCCACCGCAGCCGCCCGTGATGCCCTCGGTCGCCATCGCCTCGATCCAGGGCGCGAAGTTCGACGAGCACGGCACGTCCGCGAACATTCCCGTGCAGGGCGGCGGCACGTAGCAGACCCCGTGCTTGGCCTTGAGGATGAACACGGCCATGGACTGGCGCTTGATGCTGTCGCTGATGCCATAGTTGCCGCCGCCGACGCCGGCCGTGATCTGGTTGGCGACCAGGCTGACGACGTAGGAGTGGAAGAGGTCGTTCGCCGGGACGTCGTTGAAGTTGGCGACGTAGCCGTTGCGAAGCCTGCCGGAGACCCCGCCCGGATTCGTGACGACGATGTCGTTGACGCTGCCGGCGGGCAGTGCGGGCGCCGTGGCGTGGATGACGCCCGGGGTCGTGACCGTGACGCCCGTCGCCGGAACGCCGCCGAAGGTCACCGTCGCGTTCGGGTCGAAGAGCTGGCCGAAGAGGACGCCGGACGCGCCGCCGGCGGCCGGTCCGGAACGGACGGAGGTTCTCGCCACGAGGCCCGTGGAGAACTCGGACGTCGCGCCGGTCGGGCTGATTGCGACCGCCACGACGGGCTGGCCGGCGGCGAGAACCACGGGAAGCGTGAAGTCGATGGTCGCGTTGCCGGACCCGTCCGTCGTCACCGGGGTCGTTCCCGCGAAGTCCTGGCCCTGGGTCGGGAGGGCCGGCTTCGACGCGCACACCGGGGCGGAGTAGAAGTCCACGTCGTAGGTGGTCGAGGGCGCGCTCGTGAAGGACGCGTGCACGGTCGTCGAGGCGCCGTAGTCGACCGAGGTGATGACGGGGAAGTTCTGCGCCCCGTCCACGTCCGGGGAGTCGTCGGGGGTCGGTCCGGGTACTCCGTTGACCATGATGTCGATGCCGAGCGCCGCGTTCTCCACGAACCGGTTGCCTCGAATCCGGGCTCGCGCGCTGCCGAGGGTGACGCCGGCGCTCAGGCCGTCCGGAGCGCCGTTGTACGCGATCGTGTTGCTCTCTCCCGCCGCGAGCCCGCCGAGGGTCACGTTGAAGGAACCGTTGAGGTAGATGCCTTGGACATTGGCCAGGCGCGCGGTTCCGGCCGCGTCGGTGCCGATGAAGTTGCCCTGAATCGTCGCGTCCGAGCAGCCCGACAGGATGACCCCGGTGGCCACGCTGCCGCCGATCAGGTTGCCCTGGCCGGCCGCCGGTCCGCCGAGCGTCAGGGCCGCGGAGTCGCTGCACCAGATCCCGAGGCCGTCCGGCGCCGCGAGGGAGCCCGAGGCGTCCACGCCGATGTAGTTGCCCTGGATCGTGAGGGTGCCGCTCCCGTTCGTGCGGATCCCGCTGCCGCCGAAGTTGGGGTCCCAGTTGCCGGAGATCACGTTGCGGTCGGCCGGGTTCGGGCCCCCGATGGTGTGCCCGTTTCCGCTCGTGACGAGGACGACCCCGTTCTTCTGCCGCGCACCGGCGACGTTCGGGATGACCGTGCCCGAGGGGTCGAGGCCGATGACGTTGCCGGCGACGACGGTGTTGGAGCCCGACGTGATCACGATCGCTCCGTAGAACGGCGGGAAACCTTGCGTCGACAGGCAGCGATTGACCGCGAGGCCGCGGACGACGACCGAATCGGCCTGGATCTCGATGCCGGACGTCGAGGCCGGAAGGTTTTCTCCGTCGAGCTCGATCAGGATCACCGCGTTGGAGGGCTGGCCGAAGGCGTTCGTGTTGGCCGAGGCCCCCGGCTGCGTGTAGCCGTCGATCGTGACCGTGTCGGTGATCGGCGGCAGCGCCGTGAGCGGTGCGATCGTGTGCACGCCCGCGCCGGGGACGTCGAAGGCGATGGTGTCCGCGCCCGGGTGGGCGTTGGCGTCCGTGATGGCCTGCCGCAGCGAGCCGGCGCCCGAGTCGCCGGTGTTCGTGACGGTGTACGTCGTCGCGGAGGCCGTCAGGGCCGCGAGGCCGCAAAGGGCCGTGGCGATGGCGATCGAGAGCTTGTTCATCGAGGTCTCCTCTACGAAGGGGACTCGACGAAAGTCGGTGAATGCGGACAGGAGGATCGGGCGTTCGGACATTATTTTCGGGCCCGGGTGCGCTTGCGCTATGCTCTCGGTTCACCCTAATGACGCCGCAAGTGCCTCCGCCGGAAGGAGAAACTCCGCTTCCCGGCGAGATCACGAGCCTGCTCCACGCGATCGAAGCCGGCGATCGCGAGGCGGTGGACCGTCTCTTCTCGGCGGTGTACGGCGAGATGCGGAGGCTCGCTCACCGGGAGCTCGCGTCGGCGGGGCTTCACGGGACGATTTCGACGACCGAGCTCGTTCACGAGACGTACCTGAAGCTCTCCCGCGGCAATGTCTGGTCCGTGCGCGACCGCTTCCACTTCTACGCCACGACGGCCAAGGCGATGCGGATGGTCCTGATCGACGACGCGCGACATCGGCTCAGGGGCAAGCGCGGGGGCGGCCGCGCCAACCTCCCGCTCGAGGAGGCCGGACAGGCTTTCGCGGCACCCGAACGGAGCGAGGAGCTCCTGGCGCTCGACGAGGCACTCGGCAGGCTCGAGTCGGCCGCCCCCGACCTCGCCCGCCTCGTGGAGTGGCGTTTCTTCGCGGGCCTTTCGGTCGAAGACATCGCCAGGACCCTCGAGGTTTCCGACCGGACGGTCCGGCGGCAATGGAGGGCGGCGCGGGCCTTCCTCTTCCGCGACCTGTCGGCATCGGGCGCGCCTCCGTGACGCGGGCTGCGGAGGCGCGCGCCGCCGAGGCCGCGGCGATGTTCGTCGAGCTCGTCGAGAGGTCCGAGGCGGAACGCGACGGGTGCGTCTCGGCTCTCGCCGGTTCCGACCCCGAGCTCGCTCGCCTCGTGCGCGAGCTGCTCGACGCCGACGCCGCAGCGGGGTCTTTTCTGGAGGAGGGAGCCGCCGCGTACGCTCCGAGGCTCGGGGGGGCGTCCGACTCGGGGACGGAAAGCCTCGCCGGAAAGACCATCGGCCCCTACGCCCTGGTCTCCCCGCTCGGACGCGGCGGGATGGGCGAAGTCTGGGTCGCCGAGCGCCGTGACGGCCAGTTCCAGCAGCGCGTCGCCCTGAAGCTCCTGAAACGCGGCATCGACTCCGAGGGGATCCGGCGCCGATTTCTCCAGGAGAGACAGGTCCTCGCCAGGCTCGATCATCCCCACATCGCCCGGCTGCTCGACGGCGGCGAGTCCGAAGGGCGGCCGTACTTCGTGATGGAGCTCGTCGAGGGCGAGCCGATCACGGAGCACTGCCGCCAGCGCCGCCTGTCCCTCGAGGAGCGCCTGCGCCTGCTCGTGACCTGCTGCGAGGCCGTGGACGCGGCGCACCGCAACCTCGTGGTCCATCGCGACATCAAGCCCTCCAACATCCTGGTCACGGCCGACGGCCAGGCGAAGCTGCTCGACTTCGGGATCGCGAAGGTCCTCGCCGACGACGGCGATGCGACGCGCTTCACGCAGGCCGAGGAGCGCGTGCTCACGCCGAGCTACGCCGCCCCGGAGCAGATCCTCGGCGAGCCGGTCACCACGGCCACCGACGTGTATGCCCTGGGCGTCGTCCTCTACCAGCTTCTCACCGGGATGCTGCCCCATGTCCGCGACGCGGCGTCGGCGGCCCGGCTCGCGTCGGCCGTCGAGCACGAGACGATCGAAAGGCCGAGTCGGGTGGCGGGCCGCGGGGGTGCGGAGGGAGCGGGGCTTCCTCCGAAGCAGGCCGAGAAGCTCGGTGCGCTCCTCGAAGACGATCTCGATGCCATCGTTCTGAAGGCGCTGCGGCGCGAGCCCGAAAGGCGCTACCCGGGCGCCGCGGAGCTCGGCCGGGACCTGACGAGGCAACTGTCCGGGCAGCGTGTCGAGGCTCGGCCCGACACGTTCTCCTACCGAGCGCGCAAGTTCGTGCGGCGCCACCGGGGCGGCGTCGCCGCCGCGATCCTGGTGCTGCTCGCCCTGGTGGCCGGCCTCGCCGGGACCGCGTGGCAGGCGCGCCGCGCCCGCGCGAACGCCCGGCGCGCCGAGCGCGTGCAGGAGTTCCTGATCCAGCTCTTCAAGGCGTCTGACCCGAACCAGAGCCGGGGCGCCGCGCTGACGGCGAAGGAGCTGCTGGCCGACGGCGCGCGGCGCATCGACCGGGAGCTCGCCGGTGAGCCCGAGGTGCAGGCGACGCTCCACGACGCCGTGTCGCAGATCTACCGCAGTCTCGGCGCGCTGCCCGAAGCCCGGGCCCTGGCGGAGCGGGCCGTCGCCGAGCGGCGCACCGCCCTCGGTCCGGACGATCCGATCACGGCGCAGAGCCGCGTGACGCTGGCCGAGGCCCTTTTCGCCGCGGGGGACGCGAAGGAGGCCGAGAAGGAGCTGCGCGCCGCCCTGCCGGTGCTGACGGCGGCCTACGGCCCCGACGGCGCCGAGACGATCCGCGCCAAGGAGACGCTGGCGAGCGTCCTCGTGGATCGCGGCGAAGGCAAGGAGTCCCTCGATCTGGCGCAGGGGGCCGTCGCCGCCCTGCGCCGGCGGTTCGGCGAGGAGAACGTCGAGACCGCGCGGGGCCTGCTGCTGCTCGGCAACGTCGAGGAGACCGGGGATCATTACGCGGAAGCGGAGCGGACGTACCGCGCCGCCCTCGCGGCCCTCGAGAAGACGCTGGGAGCGGAAAGCCCTCAGGCAGCCGCCGCGCGTTACAGCCTCGCCCAGGTGCTCGCCTACGTCGGCAAGCGCGACGAGGGGGAGAAGCAGTTCCAGCTCGCGCTCGCGGCGCAGCGAAAGACTCTGGGCGACCGGCACCCGGACGTCGCGCAGACCCTCATCGCGGTCGGCCTGCTCTACGTCAACCAGCGGCGCTACCCGGAGGCGGACGCCGCGTTCACGGAGGCGCTCGCGATCTACCGGCCGATCGACCATCCCGAGGTCGCGACCTGTCTCCGGATGCTCGGCCTGTCCTCGGCTTCGCAGGAGCGCTACGCGGAGGCAGCGTCCCGGTTCGAAGAGGCCCTCGCGATCTTCCGGCGCACGCGCGGCGACAGGGACACCCTGACGCTCACGGCCCTCGGCAACCTCGGTAACGCCTACATGCGCCTCGGCGATTTCGGGAAGGCGGAGCCCGCGCTGCGGGAGGCGATCTCCGGGATCGAGGCCCAGTTCGGTCCCGACAACGACCAGCTGAGGGCGCCCCTCAACCAGCTGGGAGAGCTCGAGCGGGCCCGCGGCCGGGCGGACGAGGCGGCGGTCCTGCACCGCCGGGCCCTAGCGATCCAGCTCAAGTCGGTCGGCGCCGAGAGCCCGTCGGTCGCCGGCACGCGCTACCAGCTGGCCCTCGACCTGCTCGCGAAGAAGGATGCCGCGAGCCTCGCCGAGGCCCGCGGCCTGCTCGACGCCGCCATCGCGGCCCAGCGCAAGGCCGACGCCGACCATCCCCGCCTCGACGACATGCTGCTCGCGAGCGGCCGCGTCGCCGCCGCCAGCGGCGAAACGGCCCGCGCGCGGCAGGACCTCGGCGAGGCGGCCTCGCGCTACGAAAGGCACCGCGGCGCGGCGGACCCCCGTACGGCGGAGGCCCGCCGGGACCTCGTCGCGGCGCGCTGAACGGGACGGGGGGTCGCTGCGGCAGGCGCCGGGCCCTGACCCGCATCGAGAGCGACCTCGAGCGGAAGGGCGGCGCCTCCGCTCGGGAACGCGTTGACCTGCTGACCGGCTTGCCGCCGCCGCAGCCCGTACCGTTCGCGGCTTCGGCGGTTGGCAGGCAACGCCCCGGGTCGCAGCGAGCCGGAAGGCCGCGCCGGCGCGCCGAGGCTCACGTCCTCGGCGGTCGGTACGAGGCCCGGTTCTGCGGCCCTTCCCAGACGGTGACCTCGGCGACCCGCGCCCAGCCGAGCGCGCCGGAGGACTCCAGCCTGTCGGCAAAGTGGACCGCGAGGTTCTCCGCGGAGGTGTTTCGCCCGCGAAAGGCCGGGTGCTCGTTCAGGTACGTGTAGTCGAGCTCTTTCGCGATGACCTCGAGCGCCTGCCTGGCCGGGACGAAGTCGACGGCGAGGTCGTAGCGCTGGAGCTTCGGCGCCTCGAGCACCGCCTCGACACGGTAGGAGTGCCCGTGCAGCGGCTCCGGGCCGCCCTCGTAGTCGACGAGGTTGTGCGCGGCCTCGAAACCGGCCGTGACCGTGACGCGGAACATCAGCCGAGCACCGTGGCCTCGCGCGTGATCTCCAGCGCCAGCTGTTCGGCGGGCTGAATCGCGAGGAGGCTTTCGAGCACCTTCTTCGCCGTCGCGGTCTCTCCCGCGGCCTGATCCAGGTTGACCTCGAAGCGCAGACGCGCCCCGTCGCCGTCGGCTTCGAGCGAGAGCGAGCGGAGCGCCGGCAGGCTCTCGCGCCAGCCGTCGCTCAGGGCGTCGGTCGCGCGGCGAAGGTGCTCCGCGTCGTCGAGCCGGACGGCGTACCGGGCCCCCTTCACGGCCTTCGACAGCGCGGACTCGCCCGCGGCGAGGAGCCGGACCTCGGCGACCGCCACTCCCGGCGGGAGCTTTTCGGTGATGCGGGCCGCGGCGTCCGCCGGAAACGGCGCCGTGCCTTCGACGTCGAAGACTTCCTGACGGCTCTCGAGGCCGAGCGCGAGGGCCGGCCCCATCGAGAGCTTCATGTGCGGGTTGAAGCCCTCGGAATAGCGGGCGGGCAGGCCCGCGGCGCGGATCGCGCGCTCGAGCGCGTCCATGGTGTTGCGGTGCGAGAGGAAGCGCGCGTCGCCCGACTTCGAGAACGTGACGCGATGGCGGAAGACGCGGTCGCCCTGCGCTGCGCGGCGCGAAGCGGACGGGAGGTCCGGCATTGCCTTCTGCCGGTAGGCGGCCCCCTTCTCGACGTCGCGATAGGCCGCCGGAAGGTCGCCCCTCACCCCGACCCCCTCTCCCGGAGGGAGAGGGGTGACGACACTTTGTATGCCCTTCGCCAGCATCGTGTCCTCGCCGTTGCCCGGCACGCCGCAGGCGTAGCAGTGGCCCCACTTGCAGTCCTCGGTTCGCATCTCCTTCCTGGCCTTGATGAGCTCGATCTGGAGCCAGCGCTTCTTGATGGACACGTCGAGGACGTCCCACGGGAGGATTTCGTCGAGGTCGTAGGCGCGCAGATACGACTGCTTCGGGATGCCCTCGGTCTCGAACGCCCTCGTCCAGAGGTCGTGGCGGAAGTGCTCGGTCCAGCCGTCGAAGCGCACGCCCGACTTCCAGGCGGTGTGCAGGATGCGCCCCGCGCGCCGGTCGCCGCGCGAGAGCACGCACTCGATCTCGGCCTCGCGCGGCTCGTGCCACTTCATCTTCGCGCCGCGCAGGAATCGGAACTTCTCCTTGAGGTAGGCGAGCTTGCGCTCGAGCGTCGCGACGTCGTCGAAGGGCGCCCACTGGAAGGGTGTCCAGGACTTCGGCACGAAGGACCCGACCGACACGTTGACGTTCTTGCGCCCGTGCTTGCGGCCCTGGGCCAGGATGCCTTCGACCAGGATGACGAGCTCGTCGAGGTCGGCCTGCGTCTCGGTCGGCAGGCCGATCATCGTGTAGACCTTGATGAGATCCCAGCCCCGGGCGAAGGCCACGTCCGCCGCGGCGATCATGTCCGCGTTGGTGAAGGTCTTGTTGATGACGCGGCGCAGCCGGTCCGAGCCCGTCTCCGGCGCGAACGTGAAGCCGGACTTGCGGACTTCGGAGACCGCGTCGGCGAGCCCGACCGAGAACGCCTCGGCGCGGAGCGACGGCAGCGAAATCGACACGCGCCGGTCGGAGAGCTGCGGCGCGAGGCACTTCACGAGCGGCTCGATCTGCGAGTAGTCGGCCGTCGAGAGCGACAGCAGGCCGACCTCGCTCCAACCCGAGTCGGCGATGAATTTCGTCGTCATCGCGGCGACGTCGTTCGGGTCGAGCTCGCGGACGGGCCGGTACCAGTAGCCCGCCTGGCAGAAGCGGCAGCCCTGCGTGCAGCCGCGCATGACCTCGAGGCCCAGGCGGTCCTGCACGATCTCGACGGAAGGCACCATGGGCCTGTCGGGGTAGTAGTCGGGCTTGAGGACCGGCACCCACGTGCGGCGCGCCCGCTCGGGCGCGCGAGGGTCGTTGCGCGTGATGGACGCGATCCGTCCGTCCTCCCGGTACGCGACGTCGTAGAGCGAAGGAACGTAGATCCCGTCGATCCCGGCGAGGAGGATCAGGAGCTCGCGCCGCGACAGGCCTCGTGCCCGCCCGTCGCGGTACGCGTCGAGAAAGACGAGGAGCGCCTCCTCGGCGTCGCCGACGAGGAAGGCGTCGAAAAAATCGGCGATCGGCTCCGGGTTCGCCGTGCAGGGGCCGCCGCCGAGGACGATCGGATCGGACTCGCGGCGGTCGCGCTGCCAGACGGGCAGCCCGGCGAGGTCGAGCATGTTCAGGATGTTCGAATAGTTCAACTCCGCCTGGAGCGAAAACCCGAGGACGTCGAAGTCGGCGACGGGCGCGAACGACTCGGTCGAAAAGAGCGGGATCCCGTCCGACCGCATCTTCGCCTCGAGGTCCACCCACGGCGCGTAGACGCGCTCGCACGCGAACTCGGCGCGGCGGTTGACGAGCTCGTAGAGGATCTTCAGGCCCGTGTGGCTCATCCCGATCTCGTAGGTGTCGGGGAAGGCCAGGGCGAGCGTCACGGACGCCCTGGCGAGGTCCTTGCGGACGACGTTGCGCTCGAGGCCGACGTAGCGGCCGGGCTTCTCCACCTGCGGGAGGAGCGGGTCGAGCCGGCGGCGAAGCGAGGCGTAGCGCATCGGAACGCGTGATTCTAACGGAGGGTCAGCCCCTCCCTCACCTGCCACTCCCCCGCGAAGGGGAGAGGGTTTCAGGCGGCGCCGGCTCCCCGGGAACTCGATTTCCCCCGCGTCGCGGGGGGAAGGGCGGAGCGAGGGGCTCTTCTACGGCAGGCCGAACGTCTTGACGACGAAGACCGCCATCTGCCCCCGGGTATTGTCGTTCCCGGGACAGTAGTTACCGCCGCCGCAGCCGCTCGTGATGTTCTCGGCGGCGAGCTGCTCGATCCACGGCGCAAAGGGCGAAGAGCAGGGCACGTCCAGGAAGACGCCGGAGCAGGCCGGGGGCGAGTAGCCGGATCCGCGCTCGGCTTTGAGCAGGAAGACCGCCATCTGGTCGCGGCGCACGGGGCTCAAGGGGCAATAGTCGCCGTTGCCGCAGCCGCTGGTGATGCCCTCCTGGGCGAGTGCCTCGATCCAGTCGGCGAAGGCGGACGGGCACGGCACGTCGTCGAAGGCGCCCCGGCACGTCGGCGGCACGTAGCAGACGCCGTGCTCGGACTTGAGCAGGAACACGGCCATCTGCTGACGCAGGACCGGCTGGTTCACGCCGTAGTTGCCGCCGCCGATGCCGGCCGAAACGCCGTTCTCCACCAGCGTCACGACGAAGTCGTGGAATTGCTGCGCGGGCGGCACGTCGAGAAAGTCGGCGACGAAGGCGAGCGGGATCGTGCCGCGCGAGTCGTCGGGGTTGGCCACGGAAACGTCGTAGGCGGCGCCGGGCGCGAGCGCCGGAGCCGTGGCCGTGATCTGGTTCGCGTCGGCGACGACGGCGCCTCCCGCAGCCTGACCGCCGATGGTCAGAGCGGCCGCGGGAGCGAAGCTGGTTCCCGTGATCGTCACGGGAGTGCCGCCCGACGCCGGGCCCGAGCGCGGAGCGATCGCGAAGGGCAGGCGCTGGGAGAACTCGGAGGTTTCGGAGGTCGGGAGAACGCCGCCCTCGGGGCCGAGCGGCGGAAGGAAGGTCGTCGCCGTCGCCGTGATCCGGTCCGCGGTGAAGTCCCCGAACACCGTGTCCTCGAACGTCAGGTTCCCGGCGCCGTCGGTCGGGGCCGAGACGGTGTCGAACCAGGTGAGGCCCTCCTCGAAGTCGGCGGGCCGTTCTCGCGAGCACGCCGGGCTCCGGAACAACTCGATCGTCACGTTCGTGTTCGGCGGGCCGGCGTACACGCCGGCGATCGTCGTCGACGTGCCGTCGGTCGTCACCGAGGTCACGAACGGGAAATTGAAAGCGCTGCCGGGGGAGTTCGGCGCGATGGTCGGGTCGGGACCCAGCACGATCGCGAGGCCGTGATTGCCGCGGAAGGAGTTCTTCGTGACGACGACGGTCGCGAAGGTGGAAGGCGAAGTCCTCCAGAGCCCGATCGGGTTGTAGAAGATGGCGTTGCCGAAGATGCGAAGCCAGTCGCCGGCGTCGATCCGGATTCCGGCGACGCCGTTGGGAATGGGCGACGTGCCGTGGAAATCGGCGCCGATCAGATTGGAGACGACCTGGTCCTGGACGATCGTGCCGAGCGAGCCGTAGTTGAGCTCGATGCCGGGCCCGATGTTTCCCGACACGACGTTGCTCGCGATCGTGAAATCCTCGGAGACGCCCTGGACGCGGATCCCGCTGTCGCCGTTGGCGACGGCGAATTCTCCCGTCGCGTCGGTGCCGATGAGGTTGCCCTGGATGACGTCGTTGCTCGAGCCTTCGACGTCGATTCCTTCACCCGCGTTCCCGGAGACGACGTTCGGTTCGCCGGCGTTGACGCCGCCGACCTGGTTGTTCGCGGAGCCCGAGAGGTAGATCCCGACGACGTTCCCGACCGCGAAAGAGCCGCCGGCGTCCGTGCCGATCAGGTTCCCGAGGATCTTCGCGGAGCCGCTTCCGCTCACCTGGATTCCGGCGATGTTTCCCGAGATCAGGTTGCGGGCTGCGGGGTTGGAGTCGCCGATGCGGTCGATGGTGCCCCCGGCGGTGATGGTGATGCCCGAGAAGCTGCCGACGGCCGCCGCGCCCGCCGCGTCCGTCCCGATGAAATTCCCCTGGACGAGGTCGCCGCCCGAGTCCGAGAGGGTGAGGGCGTTGTCGAAGCCGTTCAGGATGAGCCCCTGCACGATCGACGAGCCGGCGAGGATCGTGAGGCCGTCGCCGCCGCTGCCCAGAATCTCGATCTGCAGCACGGCGTTGTCGGCTACCGGATCCGTGTTGGGTTGGGAGCCCGGCTGCGAGTAGCCGTCGATGAGCAGAGGATCGGTAACGGCCGGCAGGGGGCCGGAGAGAAGGATCGTCTGGACGCCGGAGCCCGGGATGTCGAACTGAATGACGTCCGCGCCCGGGTTGGCGTTGGCGTCGAGGATTGCCTGCGCGAACGAGCCCGGCCCGGACGCGTTGGTGTTGGTGACCAGGTAGGTGGTGACGGCGGAGAGCGGCGCGGCTCCCAGCCAGACGAGACAGGCTCCGATGCAGAGCTTCCGGCGAGCGCGCATGGGCTTCCCCCTGAACAGACACGCGCGAAACGGCGTGGCCCGGGATCAGCGGCGGCAGGCGATCGCCCGGGAGGGCGCTTCAGAGGTACTTGAAGCCGCTCCCGGTGTTGAAGAGGACGACGCGCTCGGACGCCTTCAGGAATCCACGCGCGAGCAGGTCCTTGGCGGCGGCCCAGACGGCGCCGCCTTCCGGCGCGGCGAAGAGGCCCTCGGCGGCGCCGATTTCGTCGCACGCGCGGCGCATCGCGTCGTCGGACACCGCGACCGCGGTCCCGCCCGAGGCGCGCACGTCGGCGAGGATCAGGTAGTCGGCGAACGCCTTCGGCACCCGGAGTCCCGACGCGTAGGTCTGAGCGTTCGGGAACTTCTCGGAGGCGTCCTTGCCCTCGGCGAACGCCTTCGGAATCGGCGCGCAGCCCTCGGCCTGGACGGCGATCATCCTCGGCCGCACCGCGTCGATCCAGCCGAGCTCCTCCATCTCGTCGAACGCCTTCCACATGCCGATCAGGCCGGTGCCGCCGCCGGTCGGGTAGAGGATCGCGTCCGGCAGCTTCCAGCCGAAGTCCTCGGCGAGCTCGTAGCCCATCGTCTTCTTGCCCTCGACGCGGAAAGGTTCCTTCAGGGTCGAGACGTCGTGCCAGCCTTCGCGCGGCGCGCGCTCGGCGACGATCCGGCCGCAATCGTCGATCAGGCCGTCGACGAGCGCCACGTGCGCGCCGTAGCGCTCGCACTCGATCCGGAAGACCCGCGGCGTGTCGGCCGGCATGAAGACGTGACACTCCATTCCCGCCTTCGCCGCGTACGCGGCCGCGGCGCCGCCGGCGTTGCCCGCGGTCGGCAACGCGATTTTGCGGTGGCCGAGCTCCTTCGCTTTCGACACGGCGGCCGACAAGCCCCGCGCTTTGAACGAGCCCGTGGGGTTCGCCGATTCGTCCTTGATCCAGAGGTCGCGAAATCCCGCGGCGGCGCCGAGGCGCTCCGCCGCGAGCAGCGGCGTGCCGCCCTCGCCGAGTGTCACGACGTTGGAAGGATCCTCGACCGGCATCATCTCGTGCCAGCGCCAGATCGAGCGCGGCCGTCCCGCGACGGCGTCGCGGTCGAGGCTCCCGACGTGGTATCGCGGGAAGAGCGCGCCGCTGCACGCCGCGCAGACGTTGATGCGGCGGTCGCGCTCGGACGTCGCGCCGCAGCGCGGGCACTGGAGGTGTGCGAAGCGCGAGAACATCGCGAGAAGCTTATCGTCGGAGGAAGCGGAGCGGAGCGAGGGAGGTGCGCGGCTTGCGCGCGCGGCCGTGAAAGACGACACGAGAGGATAGCACTTTTTTGGCGTGGGAAAGATCCTTGATTCTCGCGAGGAGAGAGCGATAATCGCTGCGGTCATGGAACTCTCCGATCATCTCCGCGCGATGCTCAAGGAGCTCGGCCAGGCGATCAACGAATCGATCTCGGGCTCGGGCCGCGTGCACGACTCCATCCAGAAGATCCGCGACGAGGGGTACAACCTCTACATGGTTCTCGACGCGAAAGTCGGGGTGAACAAGCGCGAGGCGAAAGCCCGTTCGCGCCGGAGCGCCGCGGTCGCGGCCGCCGAGCGGGACGACGACGTCGTCGAGGTCGAGCGCGCCGCTTTCCGGATCAACCTGAAGGACCTCCGCTTCCTGAAGTCCCTCGGCATCGACCCCACGCGCAAGGTTCGCACCCGCAAGGTCCCCGTCCGCAAGCCCGCGCGATAGCCCCGCGGCGTAGACTCGCCCGTCATGGGTGAGCCCGATCCCCTCGGCCTGACGCCCTCCGCCTGGGAGAGCCTCGCCGCGGCGTGGGGACTGCCGCGTTATCGCGGCCGCCAGCTCTTCGACGCGATCCACCGGCGCGGCGCGCGCGCCTTCGCCGGGCTGACCGAGCTGCCGGGGGCTCTGCGGGAGCGGCTGGCGCGCGAGCTGCCGATCCGGTTGCCGGAGATCGCGCGCCGCGACGCCTCGGCGGACGGCAGCGCCAAGTTCGGCCTGCGCTTGTCCGACGGCGCTCTCGTCGAGGCGGTCTTCATGCCGGGCGACGAGTCGGCCGCGCGGGTCAACGAGTTCGAGGACGCGCGCGCGCATCCAGATTCGAAGTCCGAACTTCGAAGTCCCAAGAAGTCCGGAACGCCGATGGAGCGCTTCACGGTCTGCCTCTCGTCGCAGACGGGCTGCGCCGTGGACTGCGCGTTTTGCGTGACCGGCCGTCTCGGCGGCGGCCGGAACCTGACGGCCGGCGAGATCCTCGGCCAGCTCTACGCCGTCCTCGACGCGACCGGACGCACGACGGACGGGCTGCGCGTCGTCTTCATGGGGATGGGAGAGCCGTTCTTGAATCTCGAGGGCGTCGTGCCGGCCCTCGAGATCCTCTTCGAGATCCTGCCGCCGCGGCGCGTCACGGTCTCGACGTCCGGCATCACGCCGGCGTTCGCGACGCTGGCGGCGCTGCCCAAGCGGCCGAACCTCGCCGTCTCGTTGAACGCGGCGGACGAGGCGACGCGCGCGAAGCTGATGCCGATCACCAGGACCTACCCGCTCGCGGGGTTGCTCGCCGCGATGCGCGCCTGGCCCCTCGAGCCGCGGCGCCGGGTCCTCGTCGAGTACGTTCTCATCGCGGGCGTCAACGACCGCGACGAAGACGCCGCGCATCTGGCCCGGCTCCTCCGCGACCTCTCCGTCAAGGTCAACGTGATCCCGCTGAACGAAGACCCGACATACCTTCCCGGGTGGAAGCGCCCCGACGAGGCGGCGATCGACCGGTTCGTGCGGCGGCTCGCCGCGGCGCATTTGACCGTCACCGTCCGCCGGAGCAAGGGGCCCGACGCCTCCGCGGCCTGCGGGCAACTGAAGGGACGGACGTCGGATCCGCGGAAGAAGACTCAGGCCGGCAGGTAGGTCGCGAAGAACTCCTGCCACTTCCGGGCGTACGCGAGCTTGACGCTCGCGGCGGGCTCGTCGTCGTGGTGGCAGTGGCCCGCGCCGGGGACGTTCCACACCGCCGAGAGGCGCGGCAGCGCCGACGCGAGCTCGTGCGTGAACTTGAGAGGCACGAGCCGGTCCTCTTCGCCGTGCACGAGGAGAATCGCCGCCGAGACGCGCGCGGCCGAACGGATCGGGTCGACGGCCTCGAGCCCGCCGGTGCCCGGAGGGAGGCCGAGCTCGGTGCGGACGTGCGACACGGCCCGGGAGATTGCCCAGGAGCTCGTCAGCGCCAGGAGCGCCCCGGGCAGGTGCGTCGCGCGCGAGAGGTAGTGGCGCGCCATCTCGCGCGGCCGCGCAAACGGCGACTCGAGCCACAGGGCGCGCACGCCGGCCCGGCCGGCGGCGAACTCCAGCGCGACCGAAGAACCCGCGGAGCAGGAATGGATCCCCAGCCGGTCGGCGTCGATGCCGAACCCGTCGCGCGCCGCGGCGACGGTGAGGGCGAGATCCTCTTTCTCGAGAAACCCGAGCGTGAAGATCGTCCCGCCGCTGCGGCCGTGACCGCGCAGGTCCGGCAGGAGGACGTTGTACCCGAGGCGCAGCGCCCGGAGCGCGTCGGTCTCCCACTCGCTCGCGTCCCCGCCCTTGCCGTGGAGAAAGAGAATCGTCGGGCGCGTCTCGGGTGCTCCCGGCGAGGCGAACGTGGCGGCGAGCTCGACGGGCAGCCGCGCGCTGCCGCGATGACGCAGGTTCGCGACGATCGGAACACTCGCCTCGAGCGCCGCCAGGAGGTCCTCGTGGCGGCCCGGCGCCGGGCCGAGGCCCTGCGGCGACACCAGGCGCGGGGCGAGCAAGCGGGCCAGCGCGTAGGAGCCGGCGACGTAGAGCGAGGCGCCCGCGGCGGCGATCGTCGCGGCCCGTCCGAGCAGTCTCTTCATGACGTCCCCGGAGGGCGCTAGTCGATGCCGGCGGCCTCGCGCGCCGCTTCGCCGCCGGAGCCGAGGACGCCGACGACCTCGACCGGGCCCTGCACGTAGGACTGGCACGCCAGGCGCACGGGGCGGTCTTTCCAGCGCCGGCGCACCAGGGCGAGCGGCTTGGCGAACCAGAGCGCGAGCGAGAACTTTTCGAGCTTCGTCGGCGGCGAGAGATTCTCCCCGCCGGAGACCGGCACGACGGCGCACGTGGCGCACATCCCTTCGCCGCCGCACCACTTCCAGAGACGGGCCTCGGCGTCGAGGGCCGCGTCCCAGAGGCGGTAGCCCTCCCAGACGTCGATCTCTTTGCCGTTGATCACGCAGCGAACGCGCTTGCGTTCGACCTTCGGATTCGCAGCCATCGCGCGGATTATAAGGTCACGGGCAGGAGGGCGTTTCGAGCGGTGCCAGGGACGTCGCCTGGCGCCACGCCGCCGCGTCGAAGACGAGCACGACGCCGCTGACCTGGCCTCCCGGCGTGACGGGCACCGCCTCCATCGCCGGGTCCTCGGGCGACGGCGTCATGACGGAGGTCTCCTTCCAGGAGAGGAGGAACGCGTAGGCCGCCGGCGCCGGCACGGACACGCGGAAGCGGCCGTCGCAATCGGTCTTCGCGGGCGTGGACCACGGAATGTCCTGGCCGCGCGGGATGCCGCGCACGCCGACTCCCGCGGCGGGCTTGCCGAACGGGTCCACGACGCGGCCCTCGATCACCGCGGGCGGGTTGGCCGCGATCCGCCGGGTCGCCGCCGAGGGCCTGGGCGCCGACGCGCAGGCGCACGCCGCGAAAATCAGAGCCGCGCTCATCCGCTTCATCGTCCGACGCCCCGAGGCACTATGACATCATCGCGCCATGGCGGAAAACGCAGAGACTCATCGCTTCGCGTTGCGCGCGTCGTGGTCGGGCGACGGCGCGGGCGCTGGCCGGGCCACGCTGCCCGAGGGCGCGCCGATCGACTTCGCGGGCGCGGCCGTTCTCGCCGGCGCCGGCGGCCGGGCGAACCCCGAGACGCTCCTCCTGTCGGCGCTGTCGGCCTGCTACCTCAACACGTGGGCGATCTTCTTGAAGAAGCTCGCGATCCCCTACGCGGAACCCGCGCTCGAAGCCTCCTGCGAAGTCGGCAAGGACGAGGCCGGCGGCTTCAAGCTGGTCGGCGCGCGGCTGGCGGTGAAGGTGCCGGGCGCGATCCTCGCGGCGCAGCGGGCGCAGGTCGAGAAGACCGTGGCGCTCGCCGAGAAGTACTGCATCGTGTCGAAGGCGGTTCGCGCCGCGATGCCCCTCGAGGTGACGATCGAGGAGGCCTAGGCGGGGAAGGGGTCAAGCGTGCTGGCGACGGCTCGGCTCCTGATCAACGAGGTCTTCTTTGCGCTGCGCCGGATGCGGCGCTCGGCCGCTTCGAGTCTGGTTTGCATTCTCGGGTTGGGCCTGGCCAGCGGAAGCGTCGCGGCGGCCTTTTCGATTTTCGACCGCGTGTTTCTGAGGACGCCGCCCTTCCCCGAGGCGGAGAGCCTCGTGACGCTGGCAAAGGGCGGAGCGATCCAGAGGTCGGACGATCTGCCGCCGACGGTCGCTCCGTGGCTCGGCGAGTGCCCCGCTCTCGCGTCGGTGGGTCTCTTCAATTCGGGAACCGTGAACTTTGCCTTTCGAGGCCGCGCCGTGCGCTTGCGCGCCGCACAGGTTTCGGGCGAGTTCTTCTCCACTCTCGGAGTCGCGGCGCTGCGCGGCCGCGTCCTCGGCCGCTCCGATGTGCGACCCCGGCGCGAGCCCGTCGTCGTCGTGTCGCAGGGCCTGTGGCGGCAACTCGGCCCCGCGGACGTCTCGCTCGGTGAGCCCGTATCCATCGGCGGATATCCCTTCTCCATCGTGGGCGTCATGCCCGACGGATTCGAGTTTCCGAAGAACACCGACCTGTGGGTTCCGGTGTCGAGCCTCGGCAGCGACCAGTTGTTCACGGGCGCACTCGTGTTCGAGTTCGTGGGAAGGCTCGCGCCGGGCCAGTCGGTGGCCTCCGCCCAGACTCAACTCTCCCGTTGTCGGACGGGCGACAATTCCCCGGCCAGTCCCGCCGTCACCCTCATGCCGATCCAGCGCTACCTCTTTGAGCAGGTCCGGCCCGTCTCGCTCTGGCTTCAGATCGCCGCGCTGATGGTTCTCGGAGTCGCGGCCTTCAACGTCGTCACGCTTCAAGCGGCCGAGGATGACCACGACCGCACGCAGACCGCCGTGAGGATGGCGCTCGGCGCACCGCGTCATGTGTTGCAGGCCCAGCGTCTGGCCAGGTACATGTGGGTTGCCCTGATGGGAAGCGCCGCAGGCCTCGGGTGCGGAAGCCTGATCGTCCGGGTGCTGGCTCGTTGGGCTCCAGCGGCTGACTGGCTCGGCTCCGGCTCGGGCCTGAGTGTCCGGGCCGGAGCCGCAGTGGTTCTTGCCTGCGGCCTGTCGACGCTCCTGGCCGCCGCCCTGGTCCGAAGTCCGATCCGGGCCTCCCTGGTCGGCGAACTTCGAACTGGTGGCCTCGCGGTCTCTCGCACGCCCGCGACGGCGGGGTCCCGCTGGATGCTCGTGTTCGAAGTCGCCCTGGCGACGGGACTGCTCTTCGGGATGGGCTCTCTCGCCTCGGCCTTCCGCCGCATGCTGGCGGTGGCGTCCGGGCTGAACCCGCAAGAGGTCGTCACGGCGCAGATCTCGCTGGTCGGCCCGAGGTACGACGGCTCTCTCCGCCGCTCGCAGGCGCTCGAGAGGATTCTCGTCGCGTTGCGGTCGCTGCCCAACGTGACGCGCGCCGGCGCCACGAACAGTCTCCCGTTCGCCCTCTCGTCGGACATGGGCACGGCGGTTCGCGCGGAGGGCACGCCGTGGCGTGAGGACGACCCGGACAAACTCATCGCGGACCTTCGAGTCGTGACGCCGGACTACTTCCCGGCGCTCGGCATCGAATTCCTCGCCGGCCGCGATTTCGTGGCGGCGGACGCCACGTCGTATCGGTCCGTCATCGTCAACCGAAGACTCGCCGAGAGATTCGGAGGACCGGCCGGCGCCATCGGACGAAGGCTGCTGTTCGACGACGGCTCCGACGGCTCACTCGAAGTCATCGGGGTCGTGGGAGACGTTCGGCATCGGGGGCTCGAGGCGGCGCCGGAGCTCGAAGCCTACTTCCCGGTCTCGGCGCAATACACGCCCTCCGTGATGACGCTGACGGTGTCCTCGGCGGGGACCGCGGGGTCCGTGGCCGGCTCGATTCGGTCCGTGCTGAGAAAAGAGGATCCAGAGGTCGCCGTGGAGTTGCGCTCGCTCGCGAGCGTCATCAGCGCGAGCCAGCAGTCACGATCCTTCGCCGTGTTCCTGGTGACGTTTTTTGCCTGCACTGCCGCGATCCTCTCGGGCATCGGCGTCTTCGCGGTCTTCCGCGATAGCGTCCTTCGGCGCCGACGCGAGTTCGCGATCCGGCTTGCTCTCGGCTCGTCTCCAAGGCGCATCCGCGAGTACGTCTTCGCGCAGGCCCTCGGGCGAGGAACGCTCGGCGTCGGCCTTGGCGTGTGGATCGGCATCGCGCTGTACCGCGCGATTCAGGCCGCCCTGCCGACGGGCGCCGAACCCAGCCTCGTTGTCGCCGTCGCGATGCCGATTCTGATGTACGTGGTCATCGGTCTGGCGGTCTACCTCCCAGCGAGACACGCCAGCCGCACAGACGCCGCCGAGCTCCTTCGGTCCTAGGGGTGGTTCCGACAGGACACCGCTAGTCCTCGCCGAGCACCACGATCGTCGCGCCGGTGCCGCCGCGTTCGGGCGGGGCGTCGAAGAAGTCCTTCACGTCCGGCCTCGCGGCGAGAAGGCGCCGCACGGCGGCGCGTCGCACGCCGACCCCTTTGCCGTGAATCAGGCGGACTTCGCGGAAGCCCGCGGCGCGCGCCAGCGCGAGGTATTCGCCGACGACCGAGACGACGTCTTCGGGGCGGAAGGAGTGAAGGTCGAAGGAGTCCTCGAGCGGAACGCGCTTCAGACGGCGGGCCTCTCCGTCGTTGCGCGCGTCACGCCGGCCGGGTTCACGGCGATCGGGGCCCCGCAGACGCAGGAGGCGCGAAACGCGCCGTCGGCCCCCACGTCGGCCTTCGGCGTCTCGAGCTTCTTCCCGTCGTTGGTCGAGCGATCCCGCGACCAGCGCCGCACCGAGCCTTCGAGGCCGCCCGCG
The DNA here is from genome assembly GCA_035506175.1 of Thermoanaerobaculia bacterium. Lineage (GTDB taxonomy): Bacteria > Acidobacteriota > Thermoanaerobaculia > UBA5066 > Gp7-AA6 > DAHUXD01. The sequence goes on from DATJPZ010000050.1 coordinate 28,286, forward strand.
GTCTCGACGAAATGGATCGTCACTTCGCAGGCGCAGGCCGGGCACTCCGTCCAGTAGTAGTTCACGAGGTCCTTCCCCGGGCCGGTCCGCGGAGCTCGCGGTGCGCCCGTTTGCGCTCGTACATCACGCGATCCGCCTGCGTGATCGCGACGTCGAGCGACATGCGTTTCGAGTACGGGTGGATGCCGACCGACGCCGCCAGGAACTTCCCGTAGGGCTGGCCGCCGGGCTTGGGAGACTGCTTGACCTCGTCGATCTTGGCCGGGAGCATGTAGAAGCGGCGCCGGGCGAGCTCTTCGTCCATGCCCGGCAGGATCACGAGGAACTCGTCGCCGCCCCACCGGATGACGTGGTCGTTGCCGCGCACGAGCTTCTTGATCCCGGTGGCCACCGTCCAGATGGCCTTGTCGCCTTCCTCGTGGCCTTCCTCGTCGTTGATGCGCTTCAAGCCGTCGATGTCGATGAGCACGATCGAGCCGCCGGCCTCGTCGGCCTCGAGCTCGGGGCGGACCTCGTCCAGGAAGAAGCGGTTGTGCGTTTCGGTCAGCGGGTCGAGCCAGGCGCGGCGCTGCGAACGGCGCGAGTCGTCGGCGGTGCGCGCGTGGAGCGTCGCGAGCCGGCGCTCCGTGTCTTCCATCGCCCAGATGATCAACCCGATGCCGAAGAGCATTTCGAGGAGCACGTCGAGAAAACCCGCGTACGTCAGCGGAAAAGGCGCCGCCGTCCCCGGCTTCCACTTCGGCCCGGTCGCGAGGAGGAGCACGTAGACGACCTGCGCGACCGCCGTCAGCAGCGCGATCGCCCCCGAGCACTGGCGGCCGAGCCCCGCGCGCGGGCTCTGGAAGATGAACACCGCGGCGAGCAGCCAGCCGATGCCGAGCAGGCCCATGTGGACCGCGTAGAAGCCCTGCTCGGACGGCTCCAGGTATCCGATCAGGAGCGCCAGCGGGAAGCCGGCGACCGCGGTGACCGCGAGCGGTTTGACGAGCGAGATCTCGCGGTCCATCCGGATCGTCGCGACGCAGAGCGACACGATGTAGAGGAAGCTCCAGTATTGGAAGACCCCGAACCGCGAAGCCGAACCGAGGCTCGTCAGGACGAGGAGGGACGACAGCGACAGCAGCAGAAAAACCCACGCGGTCCCGGCGGCCTGGAGCACCCGGCTTCCCTTGCCCCGCGAGAGGTACACGAGGATCGCGGCGAGCAGGGCCGTGCCCACCGTCTGGACGGCGAGTCCGACGAGCCAGAGTTCCTTCGTCACGAGAAGTGCTGTCCCGCTCGAAGGTTAGACACCTTCGCCGCCTGCGTCAACCTGTCCTTCTCACTGAGCGTTGGCCCGCGCGCCGAGCCGCCGCAGGCGCACCGGGGCGCCGTCGGAGCGGCAGGGCCCTCCCGGGGGCGCGCAGACGACCGGCACGCGGTCGAGGGAGTTGGCGCCGCGCAGGGTGATTCCCCAGGGGCGGCCCGAGCCGCCCACCGGAACCAGGATCAGGTCCACCGGGCGCTCGGCGCGCGCGCGGTCGATGGTGTACACGTCGCCGCCCGATCGCAGCCGCGACGTGGACTGGCCGTCCAGGGCCATCGCGGTCTCGGCGCCGCTCGCGTCCGCCCAGGTTCCGACCAGACCGGCGGCGATCTCGTCCTCCGCGCTGGCCCACACGCTCTGCGCGCGGCCGTGGTAACTGCCGGCGGGTTCGTAGACGCCGTCGTAGGGCGCGCCGAGCCCGGAGACCGAGACCTGGACGGGCCGCGCGCCGCCGGGGCCGCCGAATTGCACGGACGCCTGCGCGGTCTTCTCGCCGGCGCGCGCGGAGAGCCGCTCGCGGTCCTTCTCCTTCGTCCGCCCGTCGACGAGCGCTTCGAGGCGGCCCGACGGCGACGCGAACACGAGAGCGAAGACGCCGCGCTCCCGGTCCGCGACGACCTCGAGCGTCGGCTCGGCGCGCATCCGCGAGAGGTCGTAGCGCTGGTACAGCGCGTCCAGGGCCGCCGTCGTGTAGAAGACCGCGGCGGGCCAGGACGGAATCTCCGCGCCCCGAATGGTGCGCGAAGAAAGGACGGGATCGGCGTCGAGGCTGAACCCGGCGAACGCGTACGCTTCCCGCACGCGCCAGTCGCCCTGAGCCGTCTTCTCGGCGCGCTCGCGAACGAGCTCGGACGGGCGGCCCTCGCCCGGCGATTCCCAGCGATAGTTCCACGCGCCCGCGCCCGCGCAGTCGGCCGCCGCCTTGCCGTCCGCGCCGCGCAGCGGCAGCCGCGTCAGCGACGCCTCGCGATATCGCCAGACGGAGGCGCACTCGGCGGCGTCGGTCGACGCGGTCACGAGCAGCAGCGCGCCGGCGCTGCCGATGGCGCCGGCCGAGAGCTCGACGCGCACGACGTCGCCGGACGGGGAAGGAGCCTTCGCGTCGGCGACGCGACGCCCGTCCGCGCGGACCTCGAGACGCACGCTCCCGCGAGCCGGAGCCGCCACCACGGTCTCTTCGCGGCCGTCGCCGTCGAAGTCGGCGGCGAGCGTCGGCGTGAGGGGCTCCGCGAGGCGCAGAGCCAGGAGCGCGGCGGCGAGCACCGGCGTCGCTACGGGCGCGGCTCCGGCTTGACGACCTCGGCGGCTTCGAACCCGATGCGCGCGTGCGTGCCGTCGCAGTACGGCTTGTTCGCGGAGCCGCCGCACCGGCAGAGCGACACCGCCTTGCCTTCCTCGATCGTTCGCACGACGTTGCCCATCGAGTCCGTGATCGTCGCGGGACCGGAGACGCGGTACGGACCGTTCGGAATGCATTTGATCGCGGCGTCGCTCATCGAACCCTCCGGGGACTCATTGTAGCGGGATCGTCTCGCGTGTTACCCTTTTGCGAGTCCTCTTGCGCGCCTTCGAAAAAGCCCCTCCGGACTTCCAGGAAATCCTGACCAAGCCCATCAAGGACCTGGGTCTGAAGCTGGAGGGTTCGCCGCTCGAGCGCCTCGTCCAGCAGCTCTACCGCGAGCTCGAGCGCAAGGGCCTCGCGCGCTTCCGTCCGCTCTGCTACCTCACCGACGAGTGGGGGTGCCCGTCGGGCGAGCCCGTGATCGGCATTCCGTTCTACCTCGCCGACCCGAAGCTCGCGCGCCTCGAGAAGGAGATGAACGACCTCGAGGACCGGCACGAGATCATGATGTACCTGCGCCACGAGGCGGGCCACGCCTTCAACTACGCCTACGCCCTCTACAGGACGCCGGAGTGGCGCGATCTCTTCGGTCCCTTCCGTCGCCCCTATCGCGACCTCTACCGGCCGGTGCCTTTTTCGCGGCGGTACGTCCGGCACATCGCCGGCTGGTACGCGCAGAAGCACCCCGACGAGGACTTCGCCGAGACCTTCGCCGTCTGGCTGACGCCGCGCTCGCAGTGGCGCAAACGCTACCGCGGCTGGGCCGCGATGGCGAAGCTGCGGTACGTCGACCGGATGGCGCGGCGTCTCCGCACCGTCGAGCCGGTGCGGCCGCGCGGGCACACGGACATCACGGTCGAGGAGATGGAGACGACGGTCGAGGACTTCTACAAGAAGACCCTCGAGGAGCAGGGGCAGTCGGTCGCGCTGGCGCTCGACACGGATCTCGTCGACATTTTCCCGGTCTCGCGGCGCAAGAAGAAGGGCGCGCGTCCCGCGGTCGATCTGCTCCGCGAGAACCGCAAGGCCCTGATCGACAAGGTGACGTACTGGACCGGCGTGCAGCGCCCGCTCGTGCGCCGCCTCGTCGAGTCGATCGAGGGCCGCGTCGCGGAGCTCGGCCTGCGCGCGGCGCTGCGCGAGGAGCGGGGCAATCTCACCGAGATCGCGACCTACACGACGGCCCTGGCCATGAACTACCTGACGCGGGGCAAGTTCGGGAGGGAGGAGCGCGAATGAGCCGGGAAAAACTCAAGATCGCCGTCCTCTACGACGTCTTCGAGGAGGAGCCCGAGCCGCCGCCCCCGCCGCCGCCGGAGAAGCCGTCGAAGGTGCGCGGCAAGCCGAAGCGGCGCGCCAAGAAGCGGGAAAAGCACGACCGCGAGGAGATCTTCGAGGCGCTCGGAAAGCTCGGTCACGAGCCGGTGTACCAGGTCGTGGACGGACGCGACCAGTCGCTCATCGCGCTCGCGCGCGCGGACGCGGACCTCTTCTTCAACCTCACCGAGTCCTACGCCGGCGACGACACGATGGACATGAACCTCGCCGCGTACCTGGATCTTCTCGGGAAGCCCTACACGGGCGCGGGGCCGCACGCACTCTACCTCGCGCAGGACAAGGCGCTCGCCAAGAAGATCTTCGCGTTCCATGGCATCCGCACGCCGTTCTTCGCGACGTCCTACAAGGGCAAGCTCGACCACGCGCACGACATCGCGTTCCCGCTGATCGTCAAGCCCACTTCCGAGGACGGCTCGATCGGCATCGACTCGGGCTCGGTCGTCGGCTCGGTCAAGGAGCTGATGGAGCGGATCCACTACATCCACGAGGAGTTCGACGCGCCCGCGCTGATCGAGGAGTACATCGAAGGGCGCGAGATGTATGCCGCCGTCCTCGGCAACGAGAGCCCCGAGGTTCTCCCGATGGTCGAGCTCGATCTCTCGCGCCTGCCCGAGGGCGCGCCGAAGATCGCCGGCAAGGAAGTCAAGTGGGACAAGGACACCGAGCACTACCGGGTCACCAAGTCGGCCCCGGCGGAGGGACTCGACGAGGACACGGTCAAACGCCTCTCCGACACCGCGCTCGCCGTCTACCAGGCGCTGAAGCTGCGCGACTACGGGCGCATCGACATGCGCCTGACGCCGCAGGGCGAGGTCTACGTCATCGAAGCCAACCCGAACCCGTGGCTCGCCTCCGGCGCCGAGTTCGCGATGGCCGCGAAGAAGGCCGGCCGCAGCTACACGCAGCTCATCGGCGAGATCGTCGATCTCGCGAGGGCGCGGTACACGGTCGGATAGCCCCCCCACCCTTCCCCTCTCCCCCCGATGGGGGGAGAGGAGAGTCTCTTGAGATCGAGTGGGATTCTGTCGCAAGCGATCCGCCCGAACCATCTCCCTCTCCCCCGCGTGCGGGGGGAGAGGGCTGGGGTGAGGGGGCAGTAAGATGCCCCGCCAGCGAAGGAGTTCTCCATGAAGAAAGGCCTCTCTCTCGGCGCGCTCGTTCTCACCTCCGGTCTCCTCCTCGCCCTGGAGGTCGGCGGCGTCAAGCTCCCGGACACGGTCTCCGTCGACGGCAAGACGCTCCAGCTCAACGGTGCGGGCATCCGCAAGAAGGCGATCTTCAAGGTCTACGTTTCGGCGTTGTACGTCGAGACGCCCTCGAAGGACGCGGCGACCCTCGTCTCGTCGACGCAGGTCAAGAGCATGCGCCTCCACATGCTCCGCGACGTCGAGGGTCCCAAGATCAGCGGCGCGATCGCCGAAGGTTTCGAGAACAACTCGAAGGACGCCCTGCCGAAGCTGAAGGCGCGCCTCGATCAGCTCGCGAAGATGATTCCCGACGTCAAGCAGGGCGACGAGATCGACCTGACGTGGGTGCCCGACAAGGGCACGCAGGTATCGGTGCGCGGCACGACGGTGGGTACGATCGAGGGCCGCGACTTCGCGGACGCGCTCTTCTCGGTCTGGCTCGGCCCGAACCCCGTGCAGGAGGATCTGAAGCAGGCCCTCACCGGAGGTCGCTGAGTGGGCGGCACCTTTCCGGCCTCTCGCGGGCGAAACTCGGAACGAGTGCTGCCCGGCCCGAGGCGGAAGCCCGCGCCGTCTCCTGATCCTCCCGAGGTCCTCTTCGCCATGGGATGCCCCCGGATCCGTCTTTGATGGCGGCGGGAGCGGGATCGTCTCTCAGGTCACGGCTCGTATCCGGGATCGCCATCACGATCGTCGCTGCGGGCTGTGCGTCCACCAGCGCCTACCGCGCTCAGCCACTCGAGCCGACGGCGGTCGCGAGAGCCTCGAAGCTCGGCGATCCAGACGTCGAGCTTTCGGTTGGAAAGCTGACTCCGGACGCCGTCCTGAAGGTTCTCGGGTCTCACGGCGAAAGGCTCGCTCGGAGCACGACCGTGCTCGAGGTGAGACTTCTCGCCGGTCCGGAACTCGTCACGGTTTCACGGGAGTCTTTTCGGGTGCTTCTCCCGACCGGTACCAGTGAACCGCCGCTCGAGACACGATGGATCCTGGCGAGTATGGATTTGCCGGCCGTGGCCCCTCGCCTGTGGCTGCCCGAGATATCGGACGTGAACGACTCCGCGGCCGCCGTCGTCTGGATGGGCCTGTTGGCGCCGTTGGCCATCGCCGAAGTCGTCGTTCGAGAAAAGGGTGAGCGGTATGCCGAGGCGGCGAGCTATGACGTCTGGCGCAAGACGAGCTTGCCGCGAACGGTCGAGCCTCAGTCCTCGTTGGACTTGCTGCTGGTCTTCTGGCCGAGGACGGAGCGGCTGCCCGATACGGGGTCCTTGGAGCTGGAGCTCAGTTTCGAGCTCGAGCGTTGCACCTGGCGGGCTGAGGTGATGGTTCCGATGGATTGACGCGTCGCTCGAGCGAAGTCAGGACCCTGGGCCTCAGCCCTCCTGCGGGACCGTCTTCCCGGTCAGTCGGCGCATCGTCTTGTCGATGCCCACCCCGAGGAACATCAGGCGCGTCCAGAACCACATCGCCGGCGAGACGTGCTCGACGCCGCCCGCGAGCGTGGTGACGACGGCGGCGCGGATCGGCTCGGGCGGGTTGGGCGTGCAGAAGGCCTCGAAGAAGACGGGGTCGTAGAAACCGTAGACGTACCGGCGGAAGCGCGCCCACAGCCGCTCGCTCTCGCGCGCGTAGCGGCGGAAGTCGGCCGCGTCGACGCGCCCTCGCCGGGCCAGCGCCCGGTCGATCGCCGCCGCCGCGCGCTCGCCGGTCGCGAGCGCGAGGAAGACTCCGGTCGAGAAGACGGGGTCGAGAAAAGCGGCCGCGTCCCCGACGAGCACCCAGCCGTCGCCCGCGACGCGGTCGGACGAGGACGAGTAGTCCGAGATCCCGTGGGCCTTCGAGATCCGGCGGGAGCCGTCGAGGATCTTCAGGACGCGCGGCGAGCGCGCGAGCATCGCGTCGTAGCGGGCCTCGAGAGACGCGCCTTCCTCGAAGCGCACGACCGCCGGGTCGAAGACGCCGCCGACGCTGCAGGTTCCGTCGGAGAACGGGATGACCCAGTACCAGACGCCCTTGTCGATCGGCAGGAGGATGTCTCCCGGCCGGCTCTCGGCCGGCCAACGGACTCCGTCGTAGTGCGCGAAGATCGCGGCGCGCTTCAGGCGCGCGTCGAAGCGGCGCAGGCCGAGCTTGCGCGAAAGCAGCGCGCCCTGTCCCGAGGCGTCGACGACGACCTTCGCGCGGATCTCCTCGGCGGGGCCTCCCGCGCGGCGGGCGCGCACGCCCACGGCGCGTCCGCCGTCGAAGAGCACGTCCTCGACCGAGACCTCCTCCCGCACCGTCGCGCCGCTCGAGGCCGCGTGCCGCAGCAGCAGCTCGTCGAAGTCGGCGCGCTTGACCTGGTACGCCATCGGGTGCCTCGGGTCGCGCGCCTCCGAGAAGACGACCGGCCGCGTCGTGCCGTTGTCCTCGTTCCAGAAGAACGCGCCGTACTTTTTCATGAAGCCCGCGGCGCGGACCTTCTCGTGGACGCCGAGACGGTCGAGGATCGGCAGGGAGAAGGGCAGGAGGGACTCGCCGACGTGGAACCGCGGAAACTTCTCGCGTTCGAGGAGGAGCACCGGGCGCCCGGCGCGCGCGAGGAGCGTCGCTACCGTGGAGCCGCCCGGACCGCCGCCGACGACGACGGCATCGTAAGATTCGGTCATGGGCGGATTCTAGACCGGTGGCCGCATCCGCCGCCGTGCCGTCGCCGGTCCTCGAGTACGCGGACGTCCGCAAGAGCTTCGGCGGCGGCTCGGTCCTCGAGAGCTTCTCGCTCGCCCTGGCGCCCGGAGAAACGGTCGCTCTCGTCGGCCGCTCGGGCTGCGGCAAGACGACGGCGCTGAAGCTCGCCAATCGCCTGCTCGAGCCCGACGGCGGCTCGGTCCGCGTTTTCGGCGGCGCGGCGTCCGCGCAGGACCCCGTCGCGCTGCGGCGCCGCATCGGCTGGGTGATTCAGGAGGGCGGTCTCTTCCCGCACTGGACCGTGCGCGAGAACGTCGAAGCGGTGCCGCGGCTGCTCGGGTGGCCCGAGGGGAGGCGGCGGGCCCGCGCCGAGGAGCTGCTCGCGACGGTGGGCCTGCCGCCGGCCGAGTTCGGCGCGCGGCGGCCGTCCGGGCTCTCGGGCGGCCAGCGCCAGCGCGTGGGCGTGGCGCGGGCGCTCGCGGCCGGCCCGGCGCTCGTGCTGATGGACGAGCCTTTTGGCGCGCTCGATCCGATCGGCCGTCGCGCGATGCAGACGGAGTTCCTCGCCTGGAAGGCGCGGTGGGGCGCGGCCGTGCTGCTCGTCACGCACGACCTGCGCGAGGCCTTCCGCCTCGCCGACCGCATCGCCGTCCTCGAGCGGGGCGCGATCCGGCAGGTCGGGGCGCCGGCCGAGCTCCGGCGCGCGCCCGCGGACGCTTTCGTGCGCGAGCTCGTCGAGGAGCTCGGGGCGTGAGCGGCCTGGGCGATTTCGTCTGGCAGCGGCGCGGCGAGATCCTCGCCCTGACCGGGGAGCATGTCCTGCTCGTGGCCGCCGCGGCCGTGATCGCGGCGGCGATCGGGGTGCCGCTCGGCGTCGCGCTGACGCGCCGGCCGAGCCTGGCGCGGCCCGTGCTCGGTTTCGCCAACACCGTGCAGGCGATTCCGAGCCTCGCCCTCTTCGGGTTCCTGATCCCGGTTCCGTGGATCGGCGGCATCGGCGCGCGCACCGCGATCGTCGCGCTCGTCGTGTACTCGCTCCTGCCGATCCTGCGGAACACGCACGCCGGCATCCTCGCCGTGGACCCCGCGGTGCTCGAAGCGGCCGACGGGATGGGGATGACCGAAGGACAGCGCCTGCGCTCGGTCGAGCTGCCGCTCGCGTTTCCGGTCGTGCTCGCGGGCATCCGCGTGGCGGTCGTCGTGGGCGTGGGGCTCGCGACGATCGCGGCGGCCATCGGCGCGGGAGGCCTCGGCGTCCTGATCTACCGCGGCGTCGCCACCGCGGATCACCGCCTGATCCTCGCGGGCGCGGTGCCGGCGGCGTGCCTCGCGCTCGCGTTCGACTTCGGGCTCGGCCTCGTCGAAAGGCGCCTGGGGCCCCGGCGGTGAGGCGGCTCGCGGCCGTCGCTTCGGTTCTCTTCGTCGCGGTTCTCGCGTGCCGCGAGCGGGGCGAAGGCCCGATCCGCGTCGGCTCGAAGAACTTCACGGAGCAGGTCGTGCTCGGCGAAATCGCGGCGGAGGCGCTCGAGGCCGAGGGCCTCACGGTCCGGCGCCAGCTCGATCTCGGCGGGACGTTTCTGTGTCAGCGGGCGCTCGTGGCGGGGGAGCTCGACCTGTATCCCGAGTACACGGGTACGGCCTACACCGCGATCCTCGAGCAGAAGCCCCTCTCGGACCCCGCGCGCGTGCGCGAGCGCGTGGCCGACGAGTACGCGCGGCGCTGGGGGCTCGTCTGGGCGCCGCCCCTCGGTTTCGAGAACACCTTCGCGCTCGTCATGCGCGCCGGCGACGCCGGGCGGCTCGGGATCTCGAAGATCTCCGACCTGGCGGCGCACCCGGAGTTGAAGCCGGGCTTCGGTTACGAGTTTCTCGAGCGCGCCGACGGCTACCGAGGCCTCGCCGCCGCTTACGGGCTCGCGTTTCGCCAGCGGCCGGCCGAGATGGACCTGGGGCTGCTGTACCCGGCGCTCGCGCAGGGGAAGGTCGACGTCGTCGCCGGAAACTCGACCGACGGTCAGATCGATGCGATGCGCCTGACGGTTCTCGCCGACGACCGGCGCTACTTTCCGCCGTACGAGGCGGCCTTCGTCGTGCGCGGCGCGGCCTGGCACGACCCGAGGGTCAAGCGCGCGCTCGAGCGCCTCTCGGGCGCGTTTTCCGCCGAGGCGATGCGCCGGATGAACGCCGCCGTCGACCGGGACCGCCGGCGTCCCGCCGAAGTGGCGGCCGAGTTTCTCGCGCGGCTCACCGCGCGGCCGTCCGCCGCGCCCCGGTAGCCGGAATCACCTTCCGAATCGGAAAAAACCTGCTACCCTGATTTGAAGGGATTCGCAGCAAAATGTCGGGCGCTTTCGAACTTCTGACGCAGGCGGACTGGGTCGTGCTGGGCGGAGCTTTGCTTCTCCTGGTCCTCTTGATCGTCTCGTTCCGGTCGCGCTCGTACGTGTTCTGTCAGTATTTGAAGACGATGACCGGGATCGCGCTGCGACCCTCCGAGGTGCGCCGGGCGTTCAAGACCGGAGGTCGCGAGGGCGTCCGGAACCTCTTCCTCGACCTCATCATCCGCGAGGACCTGAAGGAAGGTCCCGCGGCCATCCCGGACACCGCGACGAAGTAACCGTCGCCGGCGCGGCGCGCGCCGCGGGTCAATTTTCGATCAGCCCGAACGTCGGGACGACGTCGCGGCCGAGCACGCTCCGAAGAACCGTGGCGTGGAGCACCTCGTCCGAAAGGATCTTCGCCGCCGAGCCCGAGAGCGCGCGGTCCTGGAAGCGGTCGACCACGTAGAGGTAAACGCGCGCGGCGCCGACCTCGAGCTTGAAGGCGAGCTCGAGCACGTCCTTCTCGTTGGCGAGCGGCACGCCGAAGACGTAGTCCTTCTTCGGCTCTTCGGGAGCGCCTCCCTTGCGTTTGACGGCGTCGGCGAGGAGATCGCGGTGGATCTCGTGGCTTCCCTGGAACGCGAGGCCGACTTCCTGCGCCCTGGCCGAGAGGAGACCGCTCTTGCCGGCGAGCCCGTAGGCCCAGATCGCCTGATGTTCGAGAGCGAGGGCCGTGTTCATGAGCTGGATGTCGTCGCCCGCGTCCTTGCCGGGCCCGGGCAGGGCGAGGAGCGGTCGGCCGGCGGCAGCGAGACCGAGCGCCAGGCCCGTCGAGGCGGCCGAGCGAAACAGATCGCGTCTCTGCATGGAGCGCACCCCCGGCCGCGGATGGTACGCGAAAGACGGCGGATCTTCGTGCGATATCGTTCGTCGGCGATGAGAGCGGGCGACCCCGACGTCGCGTTGATGTCCCGGGTCGAAGCCCGCGACCCCGACGCCCTCGCCGCGCTCTACGACCGCCACGCCGCGCGCCTCCTCGGTCTCGCGCGCCGGATTCTCGGCGACGGCGGCGAGGCCGAAGAGGTTCTCCAGGAGGTGTTTCTCTTTGCCTGGCGCGCGGCCGCGACCTACGACCCGTCGCGCGGGGAGGTCCTGGCGTGGCTGCTCGTCGCGACGCGCAGCCGGGCCATCGACCGGCTCCGCGCCCGGCAATCGGCCTCGCGGCCGCCCGCGAGGAGCCTCGAGGACGCCGGCGATCCGGCAGCCTCGGACGACGTCGAGGGCGCCTCCGCGGACCGTCAGTGGTCGGCGCTCTGCCGCGCCGCCGTGCGGGAGCTGCCGGCCGACCAGCGCCGCGTCCTGGAGCTCGCCTACTTCGAAGGCTGGACGCAGCAGGAGATCGCCGAGAAGACCGCGACGCCCCTGGGCACCGTCAAGACCCGGTCGCGCCTCGGCCTCATGAAACTCCGGGAACGCCTGCGCTCGTACAGGAGGAGTGGAAGCGATGCCTCATAGCGAGCGGCACGAGGAGCTCGTCGCCGCCCTGGTCCTCGGATCGCCCCTCGGCCCCGACGCCGCGGAGCTCGAGCGGCATCTCGCCGAGGGCTGTGCCGTCTGCGAGGCGCTCCTGTCCGAGGGCCGCGAGGCGGCGTCCGCCCTGGCGAGCACGGTGGCGCCGGCCGCGCCGCCGCCGGAGCTGAAGGGACGAATTCTCGCCGCCCTCGGCCCGGCCCGCGCGCCGGCGCCGCCGCCCGTGTCCGCGACGGCGTGGCGCGTGTTCGCCGCCGCCGCCGCCCTGCTGCTCCTGGCGGTCGGCCTCGACGACGCGGGGCTGCGCCGCGAGCGCGAGGAGCTCCGGAGCCGTTCGGCCGATCTCGCCGGGCGGCTGCAGGCCGCCGAGACGGCGCTCGCCGGGCGCGTCCTGCGCGCGCGCGTGCTCGAGAGCGACGACGTGCGGATGATGTTGCTCGGCGGAACCGGCCCGCAGCCCGACGCCCGCGGCCGCGTGTTCTGGAGCCCGACGGCGCGGCGCGGCGTTCTCGTCGCGGCGAACCTCGCGGCCCTTCCGGCCGACCGCCAGTACGAGCTCTGGGTTTTCGTCAAGGGCAAGCCCGTCGCGGCGGGAGTCTTCGACGTCGACGCGTCGGGGCGTGTCCTGTTCGAATCGACGCCGCTTCCGGATTCGGAGGCGCAGAACTGCGCGGTGACCGTCGAACCGCGCGGCGGCGTGGCGGCGCCGACCGGGCCGGTCGTGCTCGTCGGCGCTCCGGCCTGAGGGACGCGCGCGTGCGCCGCCTCGCCGCCGCTCTCGCTCTGCTGGCCGTCGCGGCCGTCCCGGGGAACGCGCCTCCCGATCCCGCGCCCACGCCGGCCCTCGGCGTCGCGCCGAACCTGCCGCCCGCCGCGACCCCGGCCGAGCGCCAGGAGGCCGTGGACGCCGTGCGGCGCACCGGCGCGAACTTCTTCGAGCTCACGCTCTCCTGGTCGGCCGCGGAGCCGTCGCCGCGCCGCTACGTTTTCGACGAGCTCGCGCGCACGGCGCGGCTGCTGCGTCAGTCGGGGGCGACCCTGCAGCTCGACCTGCCGCTCGTGACCGAGTCGGCCCGCGACGTGCCCGCGGACCTCGCCGGCGTCGCCTTCGACGACCCGAAGCTGTCGCTGCGCCTCGGCCGCCTGCTCGACGCCCTCGCGCCCGTGCTTCTCGACGTCCAGACGCTCTCGCTCGGCGAGGCGGCCGACGTCTACTTCGCCGACCGGCCCGACGAGCTCCGCGCCTACCGGCGTCTCTTCGACGGGGCCGTCGAGTTCCTGAGGAAAAAGTCGCCCCGTCTGCTCGTCGGCGTCACGACGCTCGCGCCGACCGAGAGCCCGGCGCCGACCGTCGCCGCGGCGCTCCACCAGAAGAGCCCGCTGCTTCTCTATATCTATTGTCCCTTCGTCCGCGGCAAGCCCTTCGAGCACCGGTCGCCGTCGGCCCTCGAGAAGGACTGGGCGGACCTGCTCCAGGGCGCGGGCGGCCGCCCCATCGCCTTTCCGACGGTCAGCTACTCCTCGTCGTCGGAGAACGGGTCGAGCCCGGATGCCCAGGCGGACTTCGTCGCGCGCCTGCGCCGCTACGTTGCGAAAGCCGACGGGCGGCGCCTGCTCTTCGCGCGCTACGTCGGGCTGCGCGACGGGCCGGCCGAGGCCGTCGGCGGCAGCGGGGTGGTGCGGGTCGGGGAGCGGGCCCGGGCCGCGTTCTTCGAGCACCGAGGGCTCCAGACCGCGGCGGGCGATCCGAAGCCGGCGTGGTTCGCGTGGGCGGGCAGCCGTTGAGGCTTGCGGGGCGGGCGATAAGATTCCGGAAATGGGAGGTGCGTCCATGCTCCACCGTGGTGCGCTTGCCGCTGCCGTCCTCGCGGCGGCGTTTTCCGCGTCGTGCGCGTCGCAGAACCCGGCGCCGCCCGTTCCCGTCGAAGGCTCCGACGTCTCGGCGCTCGCCGGACGCTGGGTCGGCGACTACTCGAGCACCGAGACCGGCCGCACCGGCTCGATCGTCTTCGAGCTTCGGTCGGGCGACAAGGTCGCGCGCGGCGACGTCCTCATGAAGCCGAAAGAAGACCTTCAGAGCTCCTCGACCGGCGCCGACGCCCTGAAGACGATGCCGCAGATCCTGACGATCAGCTTCGTGTCCGCGACCGGCGGGACGCTGCGCGGCACGATGGATCCCTATCGCGACCCGTCGTGCGACTGCATGGTCCAGACGACGTTCGTCGGGCGGATGTCGGGCGACACGATCGAGGGCACGTTCACGACGACGCCGCAGGCTGCGGGCACGATCTCGACGGGCCGCTGGAAGATGACGCGGCAGAAGAAGTAGACCGCCGACTCATGTCGTCCGCGCCGATCACGCTCGACCGATTCATCCTCGAAGAGCAGCGCACGCATCCCGGGTCGACGGGGGAGCTCTCGCTCCTGCTCATGCGCCTCGGCGTGGCGGCCAAGCGCATCGCCGCCGCGCTCGCCCGCGCGGGGCTGACGGGGTCGCTCGGATCGGCCGGCGCCTCGAACGTCCAGGGCGAGGAGCAGAAGAAGCTCGACGTGCTCGCCAACGACATCCTCCTCGAGACGTTCGACTACGGCGGCCTGGTGACGCTCGCGGCGTCCGAGGAGATGGAGGAGCCGTACGTCTACGGCGGGAGCCTCGCGCAGGGCCGCTACGCGGTGCTCTTCGACCCGATGGACGGCTCTTCGAACATCGACGTCAACGGGACGCTCGGCACGATCTTCTCGATCCGGCCGCGCCGCGACGGGACGGTGGGCGACCTGCTGCGCGCGGGCCACGAGCAGTCGGCCGCCGGGTACGTTCTGTTCGGTCCCGCGGTCCTGCTCGTCTACACGAGCGGCGACGGCGTTCATCTCTTCACGCTCGAGCCGACGATCGGCGAGTTCCTCCTGACGCGCCGGCAGGTCCGCATGCCCGAGCGCGGCAAGGGCTACGCCGTCAACGAGGGGCGCGCGCACGCGTGGCCCGCGAGCGTGCGGGCGTTCGTCGAGCGCCTGAAGACGCCCGATCCCGAGACGGGGCGCGGCTACGCGACGCGCTACTCGGCCTCGATGGTCGCCGACGTGCACCGGTTCCTGCTCGAGGGCGGCATCTACCTCTACCCGGGCGACGGGTCCAAGGCCGGGCGTGGCGGAGGGAAGCTGCGCGTCCTCTACGAGTGCCATCCGCTCGCGCTCGTCGTCGAGCAGGCGGGCGGCCGCGCCTCGACCGGCCTCGGCCGCGTCCTCGACGTGGCGCCCGAGACGCTCCACGAGCGCATGCCGCTCGCGATCGGCAGCCGCGTGGAGGTCGACCTGTTCGACGATTTCATCGCACGGGGATGACGCCCCGCGCGCTCGCGATCGTTCTCGCGCTGCTCGTTCCGACGCCGCCGCCGAGGGTCACGCCGCCCGCGGCGCGGGCCGAGGAGGACGACGAGCGGGTCGAGGGCGCCGCGCGTTTCGAGGCGCCCGCCACCGAGATGCGCAAGCTCGACGCGGTCCTCGGCGCCTGGAGCTTCGAGGAGACCTGGAATCATCCGGAGCGGTTCAAGCGCGGCGTGTACGAGGGACTGCCGGGGCCGGGCGGCCAGGGCACGCTGACGTTCCGGCGGGGACCGGGTTCCTTCTCGGTCGTCGGCGACGACGATGCCCACAACCCGATGGGCCGTGTCGCGGCGATCGTCGTCGTCTCGTGGGACCCGGCCCGAAAGGCGTACGACTACGCGGAGGTCCACGGCGCCTTCCCGGGCATCCTGCACCTGACGGGACGGTTCGAGGGCGGGGACCTCGTGTTTCGAGGCGAGGACGCGCGCTCGGGGGAGCGCCGTTCCGTCCGTTCCGTCTGGAAGGACCTCGGGAAGGAAGCGTGGACGATGACGTGGAGCGAGGGCGAGCGCGGCCGGCTCGAGCCCGTGATGACACGGACGCTGCGCCGGGATCAGGTCTCTCAAAGGTGATCTTCGTCCCGATCGTGGACGAAAAACGCTCTTTGAGAGACCTGACCCCTTGTGGGTCTTCGTGCTGAGCTGGATCGCCTCGCTCGTCTTCTATCGGCTCAAGGCGTACGACGCCCTCGAGGTGATCGGCGGGGAGTAGGCGGCCCCCGATCCGTCCCGCGCTTCTTCGCCGCGACGCGCGGGTGGAGAAGGCATCGGCAGGCCCAAGGGCGGTCCGTTCGAGCCGGTCGTGGCGACCACGTTCACGGGCCTTGCGCCGCGATGATGCGGGCGCCGTCGTGCGGCCGGCTCCCTCCGCGACTCGGATTCCAAGGCTCGGTCAATGGTAAGGTGTGGCGCATACCGATGGGGTCCCCGGGAGCCTGGCGCGGCAGCTTCTATATTTTCTCGTTTCGCAAGACGGAGAGTCAGGTCGGCAGGAAGCATGGGCCTTGCGGGTTTGAGCGAATTTCCCGAGCGCCGGTTCCACGATCGGTCCCCGATCCGCGCCGCGCCGAACCTGGGAGCACGGATTCGCACCCTCGGGACGCTCGCGGCCGGGCTGGCGGCCGCGGCGTGCCTGCACGCCGGGACGATCTCAGGGACCGTCCGCGACGAATCCGGCGCCGTGCTGCCGGGCGTGACGGTGGAAGTTACGGGTGCGGCCCTGCCGACGCCCCGCCTCGCGGCCACGGACAGGGCGGGCGCCTACCGGTTGGAGGGGCTCCCGGCAGGCACTTACGACGTCGCCTTCCGCCTGATCAACTTCCTCGGCGTCGTGCGCAAGGGGATCGCGCTCGAGGCGGGCGGCACGCGCGCCGTGAACGCGACGCTGCAGCTGTCGGCCTCCGCCGACGTGGTCGTGACGGGGAAAAAGACCTTTCGAAACCTCGCCGACGCCACGGAGCCGGGGGAGAGCCTGATCGGCATCGCGAGCGCTTCCACGCAGGGCGTGGTCACCGCCGAGCAGGTCGCCCTCCTGCCGATCGCGCGGCCCGGCGACGTGCTCGAGACGATACCGGGTCTCGTGATCAGTCAGCACTCCGGCGAGGGGAAGGCGAACCAGTACTACCTGCGCGGCTTCAATCTCGACCACGGCACCGACTTCGCGACGACGGTCGCGGGAATGCAGATCAACATGCCGACGCACGCCCACGGGCAGGGTTACACCGACCTGAACTTCGTCATCCCGGAGCTCGTCTCGGGCGTGCAGTACAAGAAGGGGCCGTACTTCGTCGAGGACGGCGACTTCACGACGGCCGGCTCGGCCAACATCAACTACACCAACACGCTCGAGAAGCCCGAGGCGCTGGTGCAGGGCGGCTCCGACCAGTACCTCCGCGGGCTCCTCATGGGGTCGCCGAGGGTCGGTGACGGCAACCTCCTCTACGCCTTCGAGGCCGTGTACAACAACGGGCCGTGGGTCAACCCCGACCACCTGAAGAAGTACAACGGCGTTCTCCGATACAGCGAGGGAGACGCCCAGAACGGATTCTCGGTCACCGCGATGGGATACGACGCGAGCTGGGACTCGACCGACCAGATCCCTCTGCGCGCCGTCGACGACGGCGAGCTCGACCGCTTCGGCGCGATCGACCCGACCGACGGCGGCGAGACCCACCGATACAGCGTGTCCGGCGAGTACCAGCGCTCCGACGCCGAGTCCGTCACCCGTGCCGTGGCTTACTGGGTCGACTACAAGCTCAACCTCTGGTCGAACTTCACCTACTTTCTCGACGACCCGGTCCACGGCGACCAGTTCGAGCAGGCCGACGACCGGGACGTGTACGGCCTCAAGGCGACCCACCGCTGGATGGCGATCTGGGGCGGCAAGCCCGTCGAGAACGAGGTCGGGATCCAGGGCCGTTACGACGACATCCACACGGTCGGCCTCTTCCACACCGAGGATCGCGAGCGCCTGTCCACCACGCGCCTCGACCGGGTGAAGCAGGGAAGTCTCGCCGCCTTCTTCCAGAACGACACGCAGTGGTCGCCGAAGTTCCGCACGATCCTGGGCCTGCGGGGCGACGTCTATCACTACGATGTGACCGGGATCAGCGACCCGGAGAACAGCGGCACGCTGACCCAGGGACTGTTCAGTCCGAAGCTCTCGATGATCTTCGGCCCGTACGACCAGACCGAGATCTACGCCAACGCCGGCTACGGCTTCCACTCGAACGACGGCCGCGGCGCCGTGACGCGCGTGGATCCGTCGACGGGCGAGCCCGTCTCACCCGTGACGCCGCTCGCGCGCGCGACCGCGGCCGAGGTCGGCGTGCGCAGCCTGCCGGTCCCGAAGTGGCAGACGACGCTCGCGCTGTGGGGCCTCGACATCGCCTCCGAGCTCGTCTTCGTCGGCGACGCGGGCACGACGGAGCCCTCGCGGCCGAGCCGGCGGTACGGGGTCGAATGGTCGAACTACTACCGCGTGCTGCCGTGGATGACG
>DATJPZ010000051.1:0-8124 GCA_035506175.1 Thermoanaerobaculia bacterium
GCGGTCGACCACATCCAGCCGGGCGCGATGAGCGGCGACGCGGAGGCGATGGCGAACGAGATGGGAGCGGCGCTCGCGAACGGCGACATGTCGGGTCTCGACAAGCTGGTCCGGCAGACGGAGGCGGCGCGGGAGAAGCTCGCCGCCGTCGTTCCGCCGCCTTCGTGCGCCGACTTTCATCGCGACAGCCTCGCGAGCGTCGACGACGCGCTGGCGGTCGTCCGTTCGCTGAAGGCGGCGATGGAGTCGCCCGATCCGGCCGCGCAGCTCGCGAGCGTCGCGGCGCGGGCGAACGCGCTGAAAACGCGCGCGGACGCCCTGCAAAAGGAAGAGCAGGACCTCAGGCAGCGCTACGGCCTGAAGCGCTGACCGCCGGGGCTCACGGATGGGCGCCGGCCTTCATGGCGGCCGCTCCGATGCTGCTCGTGCCGACGACGGCGCCGGCGAGGACGAGCGAGTTCACGAAGCCGATGAAGACCGCGACCGCGATGTTGCTCTTCGGCTCCTTGATGGCCTCGATCGAGATCCACACGGAAATAAGGCCCCAGGCAAACGCGATGGCGTACGGAACCCAGAGCGCGGCCGCCGACGGAAAAACGAGCTGAAGGGCCTTCCACGCGGCTCCGACGGCGCCGGTCATCGCGGCGAAGTTCGCGAAGGACTGCGTCGTGAGGAAGTCGCTGACGGTGCGCTTCGAATCGTCGCCCGGAACCGCGGTGAAGCGAGAATCGGGCGCCGTCGAAACCATGAATACGCTGGAGAATCCCATGGGAACCTCCTTTGCCTAGCCGTTGCGGCGGCCGGGCGGCAGCCGCCCCCCGGTGCCGCGAAGAGGGCGAAGGGGCCGCGCGGCCCGCTCGCTCTTCGTGAGCCCCGCTTCGAGGAGCTTGACGACCGCATCGAAGCGGCCCGCGCCGTGTTTCTCGTCGAAGGCCGCCCGCGCGTTCGGGCCGGCGGCGCGCAGGGCCGAGACGGCCGCGAGCCGGCTGCGGGCCCCGAGGCCGGTCAGGTCCTCGCGCTCTTTCGGCGTCAGCGGGAGGTCGTCGAGAAAGTGCATCCTCACCTCAGCCGATCGTCCACGCTTCGACGCAGAAGCGCGAGATGTAGCTGTACGGAATCGAGCCGTAGCCGGGCGTCCCGACGGCGGACTCGTACGCCCAATCGGACGTCCCCCAGCTGTTTCTCAGGCGGAACCTCCCGCCGCCGAGAGCGACGTTGCCCGGCTCGTCGTCGTAGCCGACGAGGCACATCGCGTGGCCCCCGTGCGGCGCCTCGCCCGGGATCGGGTTCAGGATCTCGCCGGTTCGCTGCACCTCCGGGTTGCGGTACCAGGAGTCGAAGACGGGAACGGAGAACGCGACGCTGCGCCCCCCGGCGAGCTCGCTCTGGATGCCGGAGACGTCCGTCGGCGCGAGCTGGTTGCAGGAGGACGCGCGATGCGTCTTCGCTTCCGCCGGCGCCGCTTTCGGGGCCGGACCCTGCCCCTCGTTTCCGGGGACGTCGTGCATCACGTACGGCCACGTGGCCTCGAGGCAACAGCCGTCCTTTCTGAGGCAGTCCATGGCGACGGCCACGAACGTCCCGGACTCCTTCGGCTCTCCGTCGCTGGCCTTGCAGGCCCAGTAGAGAAACTGCTCGGAGAAATCCACTTTCTCCTTGTGAGCCCGTGACCAATGGAGCTCGAACGCGGCGACCGACGCGAAGGCGACGCACGTGCCTCGCGCGGCCTGATCGCGAACGGGCGACATCTGCGGGATGAGGTCGACGTTCTTCGGCAGCGGACGGGCGGCGATCGCGAAGCGATACGGAACGGCCCGGAGGCGAGGCACGTTCTCGATGCGGGCGCCGAGGCGGAACGTCCGCCTCCGGCGCGGAGCGGCGGGGCCGCGTGCGGGAGTCGGAAGGCCCGCGAGGAGCCTCGTGAGGTCGGCGGGCGAGATGCCGAGAAACCTCGCGAGCTTGGCCCCCGCCGCGCGGCCCGCGCCGAGCACGTGGTCGGTCGTGGCGTATCCGAGGGACTCGAGGGCGGATTGGTGCTTCTTCAGCGACGCGACCTGCGAGATCGGAGTCGGCACGGGAGGTCTCCTCCTGGGATCACCGGATGGGATGAGCCTGACCAAATCTGGGTCCCGCGGCGCCGATTGTCGAGCGCCGGGGCGGATCGAGACCCTCCTTCCTGTCCGGCGCCGAACTCGATATCTTGGGAGCCTCGGAAGGAGCATTTTGAAAGGCGTTCCGGCCCGATTTGCCCCCTTGAACGAGAGGCTCGCGTACGGAAAGAGCCGCCGCCGCGCGCTGCCGCGCACCGGCCAGGGCGTTTTGAAGGAATGGGCGGGACGCCCGGACCCCGTGGCCACGCTCCTGAAGGCGAGCCGCGGGCGGCTCGAGGAGCTGCTCCCGATCAAGTGGGGACGGATGGCGGCCTCGCCGTTCGGCTTCTTCCGGGGCGCCGTGCCGGTGATGGCGCTCGACCTCGCGCGGGCGCCCGTGACGCGGATCCGCGTCCAGATGTGCGGGGACGCGCACGTGCGAAACCTCGGGGCGTTCGCCGCGCCGGACGGCCACCTCGTCTTCGATATCAACGACTTCGACGAGACGATGCCGGGGCCCTGGGAGTGGGACGTCAAACGGCTCGCGGCGAGCCTCGTTCTGGCGGGGCGCGAGGCGGGCGACGGCGGGTCGCTCTGCGCGGCCGCGGCGGAGGCGTTCGTCCTCTCCTACCGGACGGCGCTCAGGGAGTTCTCGCTCATGTCGGCGCTGGACCTCGCGCGGTTCGAGATCCGCCGATACCGCCGCGGCCCGGTCGCGAAAGTCCTCGAGATGGCCGAGCGCGCGACGCCGATGCACTCGCTCGAGAAGCTCACGGTCGCGACGCGCGGAGGAGTCCGGAAGTTTCCGAAGCGCCCGCCGCTCCTCCAGCCGCTCGAGCCGGCCAGAGCGAAGCGCGTCATCGCGTCGCTGAAGGCGTACCGCGACACGGTGAGCGACGACCGCCAGCTCGTCCTCGACGCGTACCGCCTCGTCGACGTCGCGTTCAAGGTCGTCGGCACCGGAAGCGTCGGGACACGCGATTACGCGGTCCTCGCGTTCGGAGACGGCGCGGACCATCCGCTCTTCCTGCAGGTCAAGGAGGAGCCGCCGTCGAGTTACGCGGCCGTGCTCCACGGCGTGGACCGTCACCTGCACGAGGGGCGCCGGGTCGCGCAGGGCCAGCATCGGATGCAGACGGTGTCCGATCCGTTCCTGGGCTGGACGACGCTCTCGGGCCGCGACTACCTCGTGCGCCAGCTCGCGGACCACAAGGCCTCGATCCAGCCGGAGCAGCTGAAAGGCCCGGCTCTTTCGGAATACGCCCGCGTCTGCGGGGAGCTGCTCGCGAAGGCGCACGCCCGCACGGGCGACGCGGCGATTCTCTACGGCTACTGCGGCGAGACGGACCGCCTCGACCGCGCGATCGGGAAGTGGGCGATCGCGTACGCAGACCGGACGGAGGCCGACCACGCCGCGTTCCTGAAGGCGATCCGGAGCGGCCGGATCAGGGCGCGAACGGGAGTCTGAAGGCCGCGGGTGCCCCGGCTCAGTCGGTGTGCCCGCTGCCGTGCTGGCTGATGTTGTCACCGTCCTCCGGTTTCAGCTCCCGGAACACGACGGCCGACAGGACGGTCATGGCGCCGAGGACGAGAAGGGCGAGGTGGATGCCGTGGAGAAGCTCGGGCGGGTGTGACCGGAACCGGTCTGGAATGAAGACCGCGGTCACGAGCGACGCGGTGGCGACGCCGAAGCTCAGCGACATCTGCTGCATCGTGCTGGAGATGGTGCTCGCCATGCTCGTGTCGGGCGCGGCGACGTCCGCGTAGGCGAGCGTGTTCATGCTCGCGTACTGGAGCGACGCCACGGCGCCGAAGAGGAGCGAGAAGACGACGATGAGGGCGACGGGCGTCCCGGCGCCGACCGCGGCGAACAGTGCGATGGCGAGGCCGATGAGAACGGTGTTCGCGAGGAGGACGCGGCGGTACCCGAAGCGCCCGAGGATGCGCGGCATCGCCGTGCGGACCCCCATCGCGGCGATCGACTGGGGCATGAGCAGGAACGCCGACTGGACGGCCGTGTAGCCGAGGCCGACCTGGTAGAGGAGCGGCAGGAGGAACGGGATGCCGCCCGCGCCGAGACGCGTGATGAAGCTGCCGGCGACGGACGACCGGAAGGTCCGGAGGCGGAAGAGGCCGAGCCGGAGCAGGGGATGCGGCGCGGTGGTCGCGTGCCGGAAGTACGCGGCGAGAAGCGCGGCCGAGAGGACGAGGAGTCCGAGGATGACCGTCAGCGAGAGCGTGTGCTCGCCGAAGACCTCGAGGATGTACGAGAGAAGCCCGATGCCGGAGCCGAAGAGGACGCCGCCGAGGACGTCCAGCCTGTCGACGTGGCCGGAGCGGTAGTCCGGGAAGCGGCGGAAGACGAGGGCGAGGCCGAGAAAGCCGATCGGCAGGTTGACGAAGAAGATGACGCGCCAGTGCAGGTACCCGACGATGAGGCCGCCGGCGACCGGGCCGAGCATCGGGCCGATGAGCGCCGGAATCGTCACGAACGTCATCGCGCGGACGAGCTCGGACCTCTCGAACGTGCGCACGATCGTGAGCCGGCCGACCGGCACCATGAGCGCGCCGCCCATGCCCTGGAGGATCCGGCAGGCCACGAGGACGTGGATGCTCGTCGCGAGGCCGCAGAGAAGCGAGCCGAGCGTGAAGATGCCGATCGCGGTCGCGAAGACGCGCCGCGTGCCGAACCGGTCCGCGATCCACCCGCTGACCGGGATGAAGACGGCGAGGCTGAGCGTGTAGCTCGACAGGACCGACTTCATCGAGAGCGGCACGACGCCGAGCGCGTCCGCGATCGTGGGGACGGCCGTGTTGAGGATCGTGGTGTCGACCGCCTCCATCAGGAACGCGACCGCCACCATCCACGGCAGGAGGCGCTTGACGGCGGGGTCGGGACGGGAGGGCACGAAGAGAGTTTAGGGACTCCGGCTATTGTCCCTTGCGGATCGCCGCGATCGCCCGCTCGCAGTCGTCGTTGATGCGCTGGCGGTCGATCTGGTACTCGGCCTCGGCCTTCTCCCGCGTCTCGGGGTCGGGCGTCTTCTTCAGGGAGTCCCGGAAGAGGATCTCGCGCTCGGCAAGGCGGGACGAGGCGACGCGGCGCGCCTCGGCGATCGCCTCCTTCTGCTTCGGCGTCAGCGAGGTCCCCTTGGTGCCGGCCTCGCGGTCCTCGGCATTCAGCCGCTCCATCGCGAGCTCGAACGCGGTCTTCGGTTTGTCGCCCATGACCCCTTCTACACCGGATCGCCGTCGGCGGCGACGACGCGGTCGCGGCCGGCGTTCTTCGCGGCGTAGAGCGCCTCGTCCGCGCGCTTGAGGCAGGACGCGAAGGACTCCGCGGGATCCCGGAACAGCGCGATGCCGACGGAAATCGTCGCGCGGACCGGCGTTCCCTCACGGCCCTCGACGGTGCGCCCGGCGAACGTCGTGCGCCAGTCTTCCGCGCGCTTCACGGCGCCGGGAATCCCGGCGCGCGGCATGACGACGACGAACTCCTCGCCGCCCACGCGGCAGACGAGGTCCGAGGAGCGGACCTTCGAGAGGAGGACGTCCGCGAGCTGCAGGAGAACGCGGTCGCCGACCGCATGCCCGTGGACGTCGTTGACGGCCTTGAAGCTGTCGACGTCGATCGCGGCGACCACGAGGGTCTCGCCGGAGCGCCGGGCCCGCGAGATGTCGCGCTTCATCGTCTGCTCGAGGTAGCGCCGGTTGTGGAGGCCGGTCAGCGGGTCGCGAACGGCCTGCTCGCGAAGCTGCGCGTTCAGGTCCTCGATCTGGGTGACGCGGTCGGCCAGCTCCTGGTGGGCGCGCTCGAGCTCTTCCTGGATGCGGCGCTGCTCGGTCACGTCCTGCTTGATCGCGATGAAGTGCGTGATGGCGCCGGCGTCGTCGAGAACGGGCGCGATCGTCTGCTCTTCCTGGTATTCCGTGCCGTCCTTGCGCCGGTTCACGATCGTTCCGGACCACGGCTCGCCGCGCATGACGGTCTGCCAGAGCCTCGCGTAAAACTCCGGCGCGTGCCGGCCCGACTTCAGGAGGCGCGTGTGGCGGCCGACGAGCTCGTCCGCGGAGTAGCCCGTGATCGCGCACGCGGCGGGGTTGACCCACGTGATCACCCCGTCACGGTCCGTGATGACGACGCCGTTCGCGGCGGAGCGCAACGCCGTCGCCTGGACGCGGAGCGCGTCGGGGCCGCGCGAAACGCCGCGCTGGTCGCGGATCGCGCAGGCGACGTAGCTCAGGCCGGCCAGCGTGAACGGGCTGAGGGCGATGTCGACCGGGATCTCGCGCCCGTCCGCACGGCGTGCGTAGAGCTGGATGCCGCGGCCCATCGGGCGCGCGGCGGGACGCTCGGAGAAGCGCTTGCGGTGCTCCATGTGCTCCGCGAAGCGCTCGGGCACGATCGTCTCGACGGGGCGGCCCCGGAGCGTCGCGGGATCGAGCCGGAGAAGGGCCCCGCACGCCGCGTTCGCGAGAAGGATCGTCCCGGAGTCGTCGACGACGACGATCGCGTCCGCGGCCGACTCGAAGAGCGCGCGAAACAGAGACCCATCGTCGATTGCGCGCTGCGGCATGAGGCGCGGATTCTAGCGGACGGTATGCCGGCGCGGCCGGGGTCTCCGGGCGACGCTTCGCTTTGCGGGCCCGCGCGCGATCCGCGCCGCGCTCTGCGTGGAGGCGGCGCCCGCGTAGGCCTCCGCGAGGAGGCCCGCGAGGACCTTCCAGCTCGTCCTCCCGTCCAGCCTGACGCCGACCCAGCCGCCTTTGCCGACGTAGGGCGGAACGTAGAACCGCTTCGGGTCGGACGCGACGAGCTCTTCCTGCGCGCCCTCGGGCGCCTTGAGCCAGACGCCCGCGAAGCCGACCCCGTGGTGGTCGTCCACGAACATCGCGAACTGCCGGTCTCCGACGCGGAACGTGGGCGCCGACCATGCGACCTTCTCGTAGGCGCCCGGGAAGCCGAGACAGACGGCTCGGAGGCGGTCGAGGGGATTCATCGTCCGCGGATTCCGTTCGGGCTTCACTTTCCGCAGGTGACGCCGCCGAACGCCGATTTCGCGGGCAGCGTGAGATCGAAGGCGGCCTCCCACGAGTACTTCAGGCCGTCGCTGATCTTCCCGCCGGTGAACAGGCCGGCGAGCTTGCCGCCGGGCGCGGCGGTCCCGGAGAGCTTCGCGATCTTCAGGATCTCCTTGTCCTTCGGCAGCTCCAGGACCCACTGCCGGCCGGAGAACGGGGCGCCCGCGACGTTGATGCCCGTCTCCACGCTCTTCACCGCGCCGGCGGACGCGGCGCTCTCGCCTCCGCCGGGACAGAAGGCGAAGTGGATCAAGGTGCGCGACTTGCCATCGGCCGTCTTGTCCGACGGCGCCGAGTTCTCCTGGAACTCGGCGACCTCTTTGGCGGAGAAGGGAGAATCCGAGAACCACAGGGTGACGCTGTGCTCGCCCTCGTAGACGGCCGCGGCGCAGTGCGTCATCGTGACGGGCGTCCCGCCGAGGACCGCTTTCACGCGACACGTGTCCGCGCCGAAAGCGGGAGCGGAGAGGAGGAGGAGACCGGCGAGGCAGACGGCGCGGCTGCTGTCGAGGTTCTTCATGCGGGAATTCTAGGGCGGCAGGCTCATCTGCACGTCCCGGAGCGCGCCCTCGTTTACGCGGCGGGCGGAAGAGTGCGTGTCGGCGGCGGCTCTCCGGCGGAAGGCGCCGGCCCCTTCCGCCGCGTCGCGAGGAAGACCGCGATCGTCCACGTGGGCGCGAGGTCGACGCCCGGGAGAGCCTCGAGCGCGAACGCGGGCAGGAAGGCCCAGTGCCACCCGACGAGCGCGATCATCGCGATGCCGACCGCGACGTCGAGCGCGGCGTCGAAGGCCTCGGGTGCGCCGCCGGCGAAGAGCGGCATCAGCCCGAGCTGCACGGCGTCGGCCACGACGGCGACGATGCGCGCGGCCAGGACGCGGCCGCTCGAGGTTTCCACGCGCGGACGTTAGGCCCGTGTCCGGACGCGGTCAACCGCAGTGCGGGAGAATCGA
>DATJPZ010000052.1:0-45826 GCA_035506175.1 Thermoanaerobaculia bacterium
GCCGCGGTCGGATCCGCCGCCCGAGACCTGGTCCTGAGCCATGCCGCGCCAGATCAGCTCGCCCGTCTTGGCGTTGGTCATGTTGACGACGATCGTGCCGATCGGCACCTCGGTCTGCGTGGCCTGGCCCATGCCGCCGCCCATGCGCCGGAAGCCGCCGGTCGACGTCGCGTTCCACTGCTTCTCGGCCGTGAGGACGACGTGCGGGGACACGGTGACGTCCGGGTTCGCCGTGACGGCCTGCCATCCCTTCGACTGGAGCGCCTGCGTGATGCCGTCCTCGATTCGCTTCTGGGTGAAGGTCTCGGGGCTCGCCGTTCCGCCGATGATCTGGAAGGTGTGGAACTGGGACCAGTTGATCGTGTGGTCGTAGTCGATCGACGTCTTCATCGTGGAGCACGCGGCCGTCAGCGCGACGGCGAGGATCGCGAGAAACGAAATGGCCCCTCTCTTCATGGTTCTCCTCCTTCGACTTTTCGATGCAATCAGGTATTCGATGCAATCAGGACGATGCCTGTCTCGACCTCGAGCCCGGCGACCTTCAAGAGACCACTTGACCTCGACACGCTTCCGCCCTCGTTCCCGGCCGCGCCATGTCGAGCTGCGAGCGCGCCAGGGACCGCCGCAGCGCCTCGACCAGATCCTCTTCGTCTCGGAGAGGTTCGGGTCAGTGCCTGTCAGCGAACCAGGCTTCCACTTTTTCCACGGCCTTGTCGCCGATTCCCTCGATCATCCGCCGCCGAAAGTCCGCGCGCATCGTTTCGAACTTCTGCTGCTGCTCCGGATCGAGAAGCGGTGAGATCTTCTCGTCGAAGGACGCACCCGCCTTCTTGAGCGCCTCCACCCTCTGCAGGTCGCTCAACTTGGTGTCCTTCTTCAGTTCGCCGAGTTGTTTGATCTCCTGTTCCAGGATGGGAACGACCTCCCGCTTCTGCTGTGCCGTCAGCCCGAGCTCCATCGAAAACTGGTTCGACAGCGCGGTCAGCGGGTTCGTCGCCGCCAGCGGCGGCGCGATGATCTCGTAGTTGGCGTAGCCGAACTCGTTGTTTCGGGCGGCATAGTAGGTATTCCCGAGCTTGTAGAACGCAAAGTCGTACGGATCCTGCGACACCATAACGACGAGCTTGTCGCCCTCGACCTTGTAAGTGCTGGTCGTTCCCTGGTAGCCGTCGCGGCCGACGTTGCCGAAATGACTCGGCACCACCTCGTTTGCTCCGACGCGGAACACGTTCATCTGGCCCTCGGCGGTGAACGCCTGGAAGAACTGCTCTCCGATCACGTTGTTCCGCATCCAAAAAGCCTTGCCGACGACGAGCGCCTTCAGCTGTTCCTCGCTCAGGGGCGCGCCGCCTTTCGACCTCAGGTCCGCGACGGTCATGCCCGCGGGCGCGCGCTTGCGCGCCTCGGCCGAAGGCGTGTACCAGATGGGCGAGGTCCAGGCGCGCTCCTGCCCCGTCAGCGGCACGACGTTGGGCGGGGGCAGGCCGGACTTGACGGACTGAATCAGGGTCCAGCGCGGCGTCGGAATCTCGAGGACGCGCGCATAGTAGAAGGCATGCAGGCTCGCGTCGAACTCCGGGTCCACCCACACCGTCTTCAGCTCCACCGAGCCCGTGTCGTTGGTGTACGTGGCCTTCTCCAGATCCACGGTGCTGCGGACGGCGGGGACCTTGCCCGTCCACTTGTTGGGCTTGCGGTCTCCCGACCAGGCGACGTCGAAGACCTTTTCGAAGCTCTGACCGTTCTGTGTCCAGCCCTTGACGATCTGGATGCGGTCGAGGCTGGCGGAGGTTGGATCCTTCAACGCCCAGACGACGAAGCGCGGAGCGACGCCCTTTCCTCCCGCAGGCATCGGGCGCAGGTCGCCGCCCATGGGAACGCCGCCCTCGTAGGCCCGGTGAACCCAGTCACCTCCGTCCGCGGCGTTCTTGTCGTAGCCCCAGCCTCCGAAGAAGCGGACCTTGATGTGCGGACCGCTGACGCCGAAAGTCTCCTTGCGGTACATGGCGTCGAAGAGCGAGGCCCGCGTGTTCTCCTCGGCCCAGACGCCGGTTAGTCCGCCGGGGTTTTCGAGGCGCACGTCCATGGTGCCCCCGATCAGCACGCCGGCGAAGCGCCGCTGGACCGTCCCGTCCGCGTCGGCGTGGAGGCCATAAAAGTTGTCCTGGCGGTAGGGGCTGCCGGTGTTGTGCGAATCGGAGCCGCCCGCCATGCCGAACTTATACGGGTTGTAGCCGCGCACGTCCTGCATCGTGATGCCGTCCTTGTAGGCCTGTCGCGCGAAGCTGCCGGTAATGTGATCGATCCGGCCGACGTCGTCCGGAAGGCCGAGGATGGCCTGGTACAGCTCGTAGGTCGCGAACTCGTCGTTCGGCGACAGCAGCGGATGCGTCTCGGATTGACCCTTGCCCTGCTTGATCTCAACCAGGCGCTCGTTGCGGTCGCGGGCCGCCGCCCAGGCCGCGTCGATCGGCCGCCCGGTGGTGTTGTCGACCTCGACCGGGTACATCCAGCCGTCGCTGACGTTGGCGTTGTGCGAGATCGCGAGGAGCTCGTTGCCCGCCTTGCGCTGCGCGTCCATCCAGTTCCAGAGCTCCGTCGGCTTGTTGGAGTCGAGCGAACTGAAGGGATAGGGGGGCACCTTGTCGCAAGCCCGGAAGAACACGTTGCGGTGCAGGTTGCGATTGCCGGGCATCGAGGTCCACTCGTACGAGCAAAACGCGGTGAACTTGCCGGGGTGATTGTTCGCGTCGGCGATCTTGATGTTTTCCTTCCACACCGTCGAGGTGATCTTCGGGTCCATGAGCGCCTTGATCGGCGGCTTGTTGGTAAGCGTAAGCAGGTAGGAGAAGACCCTCTGCTGGTCGGCCGCGCTGTTCGGGTCCTTCATGATCATGGGCTGCGCCTCGGGCAGCTTGCTCACGTAGGAGCCGGGGGTGTTGGCCTCCTTGGTGACGCCCACGTACTCCGAGTGGTCCGTCACGCCCATGAAGTCCATCGGCGTGTCGATCTTGATGTCGAAGCCCATCGGGTGCTTGATCGTCTGTCCCTGGGCGTACTTCAAGGCATCGTCCGGGGTGGTCGTGCGGTTGCCCATCACCCACGCGTCGAGCGACCAGCTCGTGTGGATGTGCGACTCGCCGAAGTAGGCGTTCTTGTCGGGATTGGGGGTCTGACCGGATGCTGGCGAAGGCGCGAAGCCGAGTTCGACCAGGACGAAAGCCGCGGCCCCAAGAACGGCGAGTTTCCTCACGAGTTCCTCCATTCGAAAGCCGGCGAAGAGATCGATCGAATCAGATCACGTCTCGAGCACGCGTCCTGAAGGAAATGCATCAGTCGTTCATCTCTCAGTTACCCATCTGCGCGAGGGCTTCGCGCAGGGGAGCGTCGGAAATGTGAATCAGCCCTTCATAGGGACGGTCCATTTCGAGGATAAGGAAGATCGCCCCGGCGACCGACAGCGCCGCGAGCAGGAGCGCCGCCGTCGCCGTGACGTTGGGCCTGGCGAAGAGGCCGAAGCTGACGAAGTTGAGCGTGAGCCAGAAGACGACGACGGCGAGAAGGGTGAAGGCGATCGAGCTTCCCTTCTGGGCCATCATGAGCGCCCGGGTCTCGCCGATTGACTGGAGGAGGCCCTCGGCCGAAGACTGGAGCGACTTCTGGGCTTCCGTCTTCGGCGACAGCTGGAGGACCGCGTCGTAGGCCGCCTGGCTCTGCTTGGGAGACGCGCCGCCCACGCCCTCGGACAGGTGAGCGACCGTCGCGGCGACGGCTTCCCGGAGGTGGCGGCGGGCGTCGGCGGCCTCGGGCCCGTAGCGGCTGAGGACGCGGGCGAGCAGCGTCACTTTCGCCGAGAGCGAAGTCAGCTCGTCCTTCTGGGTGTCGTAGGTTCCCTTGGCGGACGCGACGAGAAGACCGAGGACCAGAGCGGACATCGTGCCGATGAGCGCGATCGATGCCTTGATGACGTCCTTCGTCTCGCCGCTCAGGTGGTGCTCCGGCAGGACTCGGCGCAGGGCGATGCCGAGGAGCGCTCCGCCGAAAACGCAGGAGAAGACGAGCAGGCTGATCGCCGTTGGGCTCATCCCGTCTTCGAGCTCGGTGCGTTCTACGGCGCCGGAACGACCGTGTAAACGACGCCGTTCGCGCCGGACGACGGCAGGTACCAGACGCCGTTGGACACGAAGTACGTGGCGCCATTGACCGTCGTGTGGACCGCGCCGGGCGGGAGAGCGTAGAGGACGGTGCCCGACGGATGCGCCGTCGCCGCCGCCGCTCCGGTCGCGACACCGGCGGAATAGGCCGTGCTGGTCGCGGCCGCCGTGCTCGCCGATCCGGCCGCGTAACCGGACTGGTACGACGCCGCCGACGAGGCCTGAGCGCTCGAGGACGCGGCCGCCGCTCCGACCGCCGCGCCGGCCATGGCCGCGCCGGCGACGGCCCAGCCGCAGCCGCTGCAGGTGGAGTACGTCGGCGGATGGTACGGATAAGGGTAATAGGCCGCGGGTGGATGGTAGTACGCGCCGCCGTAGTAGTCGGGCGGATGGTACGCGGTCGCGCCGTAGGGCGTGGTGTGGTACGCGCCGTAGCCGGCGGCACCGGCGGTCGTGCCGCCGTAGACGTTGGTGTGCTCGGTGCCGCCGTAGTAGCTGTGCGCGGTCGAGCCGCCGTAGGCATTGGTGTGCTCGGTGCCCTCGCCGTAGTCGTGCGTGGTCGAGCCGCCGTAGGCGTTGGTGTGAGTGGCGTCGCCCATGCCGTTCCCGGACGAGTGGCCGCCGTAGGCGTTGGAGTGCGACCACGCCGCGGCGGACCCGCACGTCAGCCAGGCCGCCAGGAAACCCGCGATTCCGGCTTCGATTTTCTTTCTCATGGAAGGCTCCTACTGAGGTTTGGGAGTCGTGGCGGACTTGGGCCTCGCGGCAGGCGTCTTCACGCCGGCCGGGGCTTTCGCGGGAGCAGGAATGTCGGACTTCATCTTCGGATGGTTGAAGGGGATCTTGTCCGCCTTGGCCGCCTGCGTGGTCGTGAACTTCTCCGGCCCGAGGGGCGGCTCGAGTTTCCAGTTCGTGAACTGCACCGAGTGCCTCAGCTGGAGCGGGTCGTCCACGAACATCGCGCGCGTCATGTAGGGGAGCTTGTCGTCCCGGCCGATCCAGGTCTGGATGAAGACGCCGTTCGACTCGTAGGCGACGACGTCGGTCGTCACACCGCCGATCAGTTTCGACTCGCTGACGTAGAACGCGCCGGTCAATGCCGAGGCGATGTCGCCCCACGGGTCCTTGACGATCTGGTCGGTGAACGGGAAGTAGGTGCCCGCGTCGCGGAAGAGCTTCTCGAGCGCCGCGTCGATGGAGGAGGGCGCGTCCGCCACGGCGACCAAGTTTTCAGCCGGGTGGAAGCTTATCATGACCTTCCCGTCGTCGTAGAACTCGGTGCGCGGCCCGTCGCCCACGGTGATGACCGCCATCTTGTCCGGCCGCTGCAGCGCGACCTCGTAGATGCGACCGTAGATCAGCGGGGGTCCCCACAGGCTCGGCACCTCGTAGGCGCCGAGAGCGGTGAACGACATCGACCCGGCGGCGGCCAGTTTCGCGCACGAAGCCTTCAGGATCTCGACGGCGCGCGACTCCGGCGTCGGGACGGGACGCGGCGCCGCAGCCTTCGGCGCCGCCTTCTTTGCCGGCGGCGTCGGGTGAGCGGTCTGGGCGAAAGAGGCGCTCGCGGCGAGCAGCAATCCGAGCACCAGAGCGCCTGCGGCTCCGACCTTCTTCGGGATCATCGTTTCTCCTCGCGTGTGGGAATCGAGGCTGTTGTTCCGATGACGCGCAGCGACCCCTCGCACGTCGCCATCGCTCCGGTAGTTTTCACGGGACTGTCGTTCGAATCAAATCACCCGCGGTTGCGGCGAGTCAAGGCAGCAGCTTGCCGAGGGTATGACTCGGGGTCACAGTGGATGATCCGCAAGAGAAGGGTTCGTCCTATTTCGGGGCCGAGAACCACGCGGAGTGAATCCGTTCGTACGTTCCGTCGGCGTAGATCTCGAGCAGGGATTCGTTGATCGGTTTGCGCAGTTTGCTGCCCTCGGCGACGACGATGCCGTACTTTTCGGGCCGGAAGATCGGACCGACCACCTCCACGGCTCCGCTTCCTTCCTTCGCCGCCCAGTACTGAAGCGTCGGCG
This sequence comes from Thermoanaerobaculia bacterium, assembly GCA_035506175.1. Lineage (GTDB taxonomy): Bacteria > Acidobacteriota > Thermoanaerobaculia > UBA5066 > Gp7-AA6 > DAHUXD01. The sequence continues at coordinate 6,182 of DATJPZ010000052.1, forward strand.
CATCGAAGACGACGGCCTGGACGTCTCCGCGGGCGAGCATCCGGATCGCGTCCGGTCCGTAGGTGACGGGGACGAAGGGAAGTCCGCGCTCCGTCAGGTAGTCCCCGGCGATGGTCCCCGGCACGCTCGCGATCCTCCTGCCGGGCAGGTCGTCGGGGCCGCGGATGGCCGACTGCAGGCGCCGGACGGTCTGGAACGACGTGACCGTCGCCGTCAGCTCGGCGATGAGCACGACGCCGAGCAGCCACATGGTCACGACCGCGATGCGTTTGGCGACGCCGGGCGCGTTCCGGTCGCCGTGCTCGCCGGTCGCAATGATCAGCATCGTTCCCCAGAGACTCTCGCCGAGGGCGCGAAAGTAGCCCCGGGGATACTGGCGGTTCCGGCGGCGCTCGATCCGCCACAGCACGTTGGCGAGGAGAAAGACGACGACGGCCGCCGCGGCGAGGAGTTGCCCGATGGCTCGCCAGGGGATCGACTGGACGGTGGCGAGCCAGGGGCTTTCCTCCCGCGCGCGCACCATGACCTGCAATCCGGAGTCGAAGTAGGGATGGGAGAAGTCGACGACCGCCTCGCGCTCCGCCGTCATGGCGATCGCGGCGATGGCGACGTCGGCCTCGCCCCGCTGCACGGTCTCCAGCAGGTCGGACGGCTTCGAGACGACGATCCAGGAGGAGTCCGCGTGCATCCGCCGCGCCACCTCGTTCCACAGATCGATGCTGAATCCCGCCGGCGGATCGGTCTTGGGAAGGACGAACGGCGCGACTGGGTGCGTCGCGACCCGCAACGGCGCCGCGGAGCCGACCGGCACCGGCCCGATCGCCAGCCAGAGGGCGGCGAGGGAAACCCCTATCGTCGCTCGGCGCATGTCGCCAGGGTTCCTAGACGAGGAAGCCGAGGTCTGCTCCTTTCGCAGGCTCGGTCTGCAGGCGGCCGGAACGGATCGCCGCCTGGAACACCTCGAAGTCGCGTTCTGCCTGCGTGGCATAGGCCTGCGAATATTTCGCCAGGGCGACGTCGAATCGTTCGGTCGAGCCCAGGTAGCCGGCAATCGACGCGGCATCCCCCGCCTTGGCGTGCGCACGCGCCAGGGCCCAGCCGCAGAGAGTGGCGTATGCCACCAGCGTGCTCGGCTTGAAGGTTTCGGGCTCGGCGGAGACCTTCATGTCGCGGAACTGCCGGACGTAGTAGTCGTGGCCCTGCAGCGATCGGAACCAGCCGAGAAAGATGTCGCTCGCCGCCTGCAGGAGGCGCTGGCCGTAGACGACGCGGAAGCCCTGGTGGGCGAAGCGGCTCTTGCCGCGCGGGGACTCGAGCACCGAGCGGCGTGCCTCCTTGATCTGGAGAAACAGGGGCTCGTCGTCGTCGGCGACGAACAAGGAGAGGTAGCAGCGCGTGCCCACGCTGCCGACGCCGACCACCTTGATGACCCCATCCTCGAATCGGTAGCGCTCGAAGAGTTTGAGCCGATCCGGCGGCACGGACTTCCGGTATTGCTTGAGGTGGTGCAGGAGGTGCTTTTCGAACTCGTCGGCCTCGAGCAGGAAGTGGTAGATGATCGGCGGGTTGTCCTTGATCCTCCAGCGCCCATCCACGACCCCGGTCAACTTGGGAATGACCGCCTCCGACGTCTGGGAACGGGCCTGCTTTTCGGCCTTCAAGAGCCGGCTCGTGACGTCCCGGTCCTTCCGGAAATGCTCCCGGATGGCGTCGATGTTGATCTGCGCGTACCAGGTGTCGAGGACCCGCATCTCGGCGAACTCCGACATCCGCTCCCGGTAGGAGGAAGCGGCGGCCAGGACTGCGTCGACCGCGACGGCCTTCGAAAAACTCCGATCCCTCGCCGCCAGCACGAGGCTCGCCCCCAGCCGCTTCATGTCCCATTCCCATGGGCCGGGGAACGTCTCGTCGAAGTCGTTGATGTCGAAGATCAGCCGCCGCTCGGGCGACGCGAACCCGCCGAAGTTCAACAGGTGGCAGTCGCCGCAGGCCTGAACGTTGATTCCCGACACCCGGGCATTCGCGAGGTCCCGAGCCTGAATGATCGCGGCGCCTCGGAAGAACTTGAAGGCCGACTCGGCCATGCGCTGGTACTTCACCGGGATCAACGCCGGGATTCGATCCTCGTCGGATTCCTCGAGCCATCGGATCGGGTCGACCGACTTCGCCCGGGGCTTCCAGTCCGCCTGTGCGGTGCGCGGGCACTTTTCGCGCAGGGCCTTTCCCTGCTTCCGCCTCTCCAACCGGGAAGTTGCCGCCGCGGACTTCATGAGCATCCTCCGAGCCGGAGTCGCACTGGGCCGCCACTGCCGGAGCTCGCCAGATCTGCTTGCTTTCTGTCGGGCGTACTCTACCGGAGGGCAGCCGTCTTCCGGCAGCCGGACGAGAGTCCTCGCGGGCGTAGAATCCGCGGGAGCAGCCAATGTCCCCAGCCGCCCGGACACCCTCGCCGCCCCGGGCGGCCGATGACCGAGCGGTCCGGTGCGTGCCGCGATCGCGAATGGGGCTCGCAGCGCTCTGCGGGCTGGTCCTCATTGTCGCGGCGGCGCCTGTGGCGGCGCAGGACGACGTCAAGACGGAATTCTGGCCGCAGATCGACACCTTCGTCCGGCTCAACGACGCCATGCGCCTCTACGTTCCGGTCGCCCGGACCCGGGAAGGCACCGGGAACTCGGATCAGTACGGAACCGTCGGGGCCTACCTCGATTACTTCGTCGCGCCCATCGCGAGCCTCCACCTCGTCGGGCCCGCGTTTGCGGCGCAGATGCGGCGGCTGCAGCTTCGCGTCGGATACGGATACACGGAGGCGGGCGGCGGCCAGCCGGCCTCGAACACGATGACCGCGGAGGCCACGACGCGGATGGTCCTTCCCTGGGAGATTCTGGCGAGCGACCGGAACCGCTTCGACCTGAGATTCAGCGGCGGCGACTTCGACCCCCGCTACCGAAACCGCATCCAGCTCGAGCGCAACGTCGTCCTCGGAGAGACGACGTTGACGCCCTATGCATACGGGGAGTTCTTCTACGACTTCGACGATGGGGACTGGTTCAAGATCCAGGTCACCGGAGGGCTGGAGGTCCACCTCTCGGAGCGGGTCGTGGCCGAGGCGTACTTCCAGCGCAACTTCGTGAAGGACTCGACCGACGTCAACGGCATCGGGCTCGTCCTGAAGCTCTACCTCAGGTAGCGGACGTTCGCGGGGTCAGTTGTTCCTGTTGTAGTTGAAGTTGGAGACCTGGACCTCCATCTGTTTGGACGGGATCTGGATGTCGGCGTAGTTCATGTAGGAGAGCCCCGCGGCGAGCACGTTGAAGGTCGCGTTCATGGTGACCGGGCTGCCCTGGAAGGTCGTCGAGACGAAGGTCTTGGCGGCCTTGTGCGTCGTCGCATTGACCCACAGGGTCATCGAGTCCCCGGGCAACACGACGCTGCCTCCGGAAAGCGCGATCAGACCGGTCGCGTCGGGGCCGCTGACCTGGGCCTTGTTGAAGAAGGCCAGGAGCTGCGGGCTCGTTCCCATCGTGTACTGCTCGAGCTGGGCCTTGAGTCCCGAGAGGTACTCCTGCATGTCCTTCTGCTTCCCCTCGGCGATCCTCTTGCGGATGCCGAAGCGGGGGAGCGACGGCCCCTCGTTCGAGACCAGGCTCTTCTGGTACTGCCCGTTGACCCAGTTGAGCATCTCGACGCGCGTGTCCTTGACGGTGCCGTCCTCGAGGAGCTCGGTGCGCTGGTCCCAGGTGTACTGCTGCATGGCCGCCGCATTGGCCTGGCGGGCGGCCGTGACCTTTTCGGCGATGCCGGCGCGAAGGCCCTGGTTCGCGGCGTCCTGCGCGCCGGCCGTGAACGCCCACAAGCCGAGGGTGGCCGCCATCAGGATCGGCGCGCGGCTCCGTCGGGCCGTCATGGGATCATCCCGCACTCGAACATCTTGTTCGCGATCGGCGCGGCGACCTTGTTGATGAAGTACGCCCGCATCTGGGGGTCGGCCTTCAGGGCCGCGACCACCCGCTGCTCCATCTGCGCCTTCTCGCCGGTCGGCTTCTCGCTCTTCTGTTGAGCGAGCTGGACGCACGTCGAGTTGGTGTACTTGTCGATGATCTTCTGCGCGAGCATGTCGGCGAGGGGATACTGCTGGGGAGGCTGCTGCGCCTGGGGCGTGCCGGAAACGAGCCACATCGCCGGAATCAGAAGGAGAACCGCGAACCGCCTTTTCATTTTTCCTCCATTGAGCGCTGCTTCAAGTATATGCCGCGCGCCGGATTTCCACGGCGTTGGCAGTCCGGGCGGCTCCTGCCGTACCCATCGCGACTCATCGGGCTCAAATTGCTCCTGATGCCGCGGCTCCATGGGTGACCGCGAACTGCCTGAGGATCGCGTTGCCCCTTTCCACCGCGGAATCGAGCCCTTCCTTGACCGACTTCCTGCCCTCGAGGATGTTGACGAGCTCGAGCTCGATGACCTCGCGAACCCGAACGTATTTGCCGAGACGAAGGCCCCCGCTGTTCGAGGTGGGTTTGCCATTCAGCAACTGGCTCAACGCCGTCCACTTCTCGGGGTACTCCTTGTAGAAGGAGTCGTCCTCGAGGCTCCTGACGGAAGCCCTGGTGATCGGCAGCCAGCCCGTCGTTGTCGCCGACCATCTCTGCTGGGGCAGCTCGTGGAGAAATTTCAGGAAGAGCGCGACGCCTCTCTCTTCCGCGGCCTCGTGCCCCCGCATCACCCAGAGGCTGGCGCCGCCCAGGCTGGTGTTCGCCTTTCGATAGGGCGGTCCCCAGTGGGGCAGCTGGCCGGTTCCCCAGTCGAACTGAAGAGACCTCTTGAACTCACCGACGAACGCCGAGGACTGCAGGAGCATCGCGCAATCGCCGTTGATGAACTCGTCCATCCCCGCGTTCTGACCGACATAGAGGAAGATTTTCTCCTCGTGCCACCGGGCGAGCGCCCCGACGTGCATGAGGCCAAAGTCGCTGTTGATGAGGAGCTTGGTGTCGAGGCCGGCGAAGCCGTTGTGGTTGGTGGCGAAGGGCTGGTCGTGCCAGGGGAAGGTGTTCTCCAGCATCGCCCAGGAAAGCACGGGCGTGGTGAAACCGCACCGGGCCAAGCCGGCGGCCAGGATCTTCCGCGAGGCCGCCTCCACCTCCGGCCAGGTGGCCGGGGGCACGTCGCCGAGCCCGGCCTTCTCGAAGATGCTCTTGTTGTAGTAGAGGATCGGGGTCGATGCGTTGAACGGCATGGAGTAGAGCCTGCCGGACTTCGAGTAGTAGCCGGTGACCGTCTCGATGAAGTCCGCCCAGTTGATCGCGATCTTCTGCTGCTTCATCAGTCGATAGACCGGGACGATGGCATCGGACAGGACCATGGTCTGCGTGCCGATGTCGGAGATCTGGACGAGGTGGGGCGGGGTCTTTTGCCGATACGCAGCCAGGGCGGCGGCCAGCACCTCCGGGTAGGTTCCCTTGTAGACGGCCTTGACCTCGTACTCCCCCTGGCTCTCGTTGAACTGAGCCACCAGACCCTCGACGGCCTCGCGGAGCTGGCCTTCCATGGCGTGCCAGAAGGAGATCTCGGTCCTGGTCTGCGCGCCGGTGGCGTGGCCGAGGAGGACGAGCGCCGCCACGGCGACCAGGACGATGGCGCGGATGACGCGGAGCTTCATGAGGTACTCCGAAGTCCGGTGGGCTCGTTCGGCCGTGGGATTCACCGGGGTGTCTCTCCGGCCGTTGTCCGGCCGGCCAGGAAATCCTCGATCGCCTGCCGGTTCTGAGCGACCACCTTGGCCGCGGCGGTGTGGAGGAGCTGCCGGTTGCATTCCGACGTGATGGCAAACCTCGTCGGGATCTCCGCGATGCGCTCCTCGACGTCCTCCGGCGAAGTCAACGGAGGCTTCTCGTCTCGGCAGGCCTCCGGAAGATCGCTGAGATCGTCCTCCCAGCGGGCGGTGTCGTGGTTGAGGAAGATGATCCCCAGCGTCGCGTCGTCGGGAAACACCCCCTCGACCTGAAGGCTGCGGTAGAACAGGGACCAGTAGGCCGTGGCCCGCTGCTCCATGACGCTGGGGATGCGGGTGAAGTCGTAGGTGAAGAGGGTCCACGGCTCGCTGCGCCGCCCGAGGACCCGGAAACCGACCGAGAACGGGTACGAGCTGTTGAACGACAGGATCAGCGCGCGGCGCGCCTTGTGCTGCTGCAGTTGATTCAGGAAGGTCATCATCAGGGTTTCGAGGCCGAGGTTCTCGTAGAGCCCTCCGTCCCCGACGTGCCAGTAGTCCACGTCGTCGCCCACCGTGAACGTGATCGGCCCGACCAGGGGCGGGAAGGAGGCCGACGCGGTGACCGCGCCGGACACGTGGATGGGGCACGGATCGATCTCGAGCTCGAGCGGGGAGACCGGGAGCAGCCCCTCCCATCGCTTCTGCGCGACCTCCGGGAGCGTGCGGTCGATCCCCCGGCTCGACAGCGACCGGTCCAAGTCGCCGACGAAATCGTACTGGGCCGCGTCGGGAGGCAACGTGCTGAACATGAACCGCCGGCCGTTGTTGTAGAGCGTGGCGTTGAAGATGACTCGAGGACTGTCCCCCCGTCGCTCCCGTTCGCTGAGATCGCCGAAGGTTTCCGGGCCCAGAAGGCGCTCCTCGAGGACCTCGTTCAACGAGCGCGCCTCCAGCGCCGAGTTGAGGATGAACCGGAAGGAGCCGAGCTGTCGCCAGAGAATGGCCTTCTCGAAGTTCTGCGCCAGCTTGGCCTGGAAGTCGGCGAAGAACGTCTCGTAGGCCTCCGTCATCGCCCCGTCCGGTCCGAGCACCGGCGTCTCACGCGCGGGCTTGTGCAGGGCGTAGTAGCCCGCCGCCAGGCCGCCCCCGGAAACGCTGGAGAGGTACGAGACCTGCTCCAGCACGGATCCCCCCTGAGGGGCGCGCAGCCGGCCCACCGCCTCCAGGCCCGACGCGCCGAAGAGGGCCGCGCGACTGCCGCCGCCCGAGAAGGAAACGCCGACCACCAGGTCCTGCGGCGCGGCCGGCGTGATGCAGGGAGTCTCGGCCCCGGCTCTGGGGAGGCGGACGACGTGGGCCGAGGCGCATCCCGTCAGCAGGACCGCGCACGCCACGCCCGGCATCAGCCCGAGTCCCCGGCGCAGTCCGCCGGCGGCATGAGGCCCCACACGAACGGGGGGCACGTAACCTCGGTGGCCCGACATTGGTTTCTTGATCGCCTCGGTAATCCATTATGTACCGACGAGAGCCCGCCTCCGCCTTCTTCGGGATCGAGCTTCCATCGGAGGTTCACGGCGAGATGCGCGAGCCGAAGACGCGGGCAGCGGTGCGCCGACGACGCGATCAAATGGCGCACCACCTCGCGCAGCAGGTAGCGACATTTCCGAACGGGAAGGCCCGAAATCGTTGCTCCTGCCGCCGTATTAAGCTGATGCCCAGCGTTCACGAACAGAAGAAGGCACTCGCGGCGGTGTCGAAGGAAGGGGGCGGACGGGCCATGAAGCGAATCCCTCTCGCGCTCCTCGGGGCGACGCTCCTCTCGGCGGGCTGCAAGAGCATCGGACCGGCCACGATGAACCACGACCGCCTCGAGTACACGGGGTCCGTGGCCGACTCGTGGCAGACCCAGATGCTGTTGAACCTGGTGAAGATCCGATACGGGGACACCCCGGTCTTCCTGGACGTCGGCCAGATCGTCGCCGGTTATTCGTTCCAGCGGACACTCGGCGCCTCGGCGAGCGTTCCCTTCAATTCCGCTCTCGCTACGGGAACCGTCGGCGCGGTGGTCGGTGGCACGTTCAACGAAAGCCCGACCATCACCTACTCGCCGATGACCGGCGAACGCTTCGCGCGTTCCCTGATGACGCCGATTCCGCCGTCGGTGATCCTGAACCTCATCCAGGCCGGTTATCCGGTCGACGAGGTCTTCCGCGAATCGGTGCAGTCGATCAACCATGTCGACAACCGCCGGGTCGGCAGGGATTTCGTCCGGCGGGCCAACCCCGAGTTCTACGCCATCCTGCCGAACCTCTCGCGGCTTCAGATGTCGGGCGACATCGGCGTGCGTGTCGAGCAGGCGGGCCCGGAGGCGAAGCTCCACCTGATCTTCCGCCCCCGGATCGCTGCGGCCGAGGAGAGGGCATTGCAGAACGTGGCGAAGATCCTGGGTCTGGATCCCGCGGCCAGGGAAATCCAGGTCGTCTACGGAACCGTCGAGCGCAACGATCGGGAAATCGCTCTTCTAACCCGGTCGATCTTCGAGATTCTCACGGACATGGCTTCGTCCATCGAGGTCCCGGAGGCGCACGTGACGCAGCGCCGGGTGAATCCGACCCCGGACTGGGACGTGGGCGCCGACGGACCGATCCCGCCGTTGATCCGGGTGGCCAGCTCCACTGAGCGCCCCGCCGACGCCCTCGTCAGCGTTCCCTACAGGGGCTACTGGTTTTCGATCGACGACAAGGACATTCATTCCAAGCAGATCTTCTCGTCCATCCTGTTCCTCTTTACGTTCGTGGAAACCGGGAGCAAGGAAGCCGCGCCCGTCCTGACGATCCAGACGACCCGATGAGGCCGGCCGAAGGGATGTCTGCCGTGAGAAGGGTGTCCTTGCGGTTTACCGTCCTGCTTGCGCTTTCCGCCGGGCTCCTGTTCGCCGGTTCTCCCGCGCGCGGGCAGACCCTGCTCCCGATCAACATCGGGTATCAGTCCAACACCGACTGGCTCCTCTTCGTGGCCAAGGGCCAGAAGCTCTTCGAGAAGGCCGGCCTGGCGCCCACCTTCGTGAAGTTCACGGCGGGCCCGCCGATGGTGGAAGCGGCGCGGCAGAAGAAGATCGACGTGACCTCCATCGGGAGCGTGCCTTTCCTGCTCGGGCTGGCGGAGGGCGTCGATTGGGTCATCGTCGGGATCAACCCGGAGGGGGCCTATGGGGAGGGCCTCGTCGCAAGAAAGGACGGCGGCATCGCCACCGTCGCGGACCTGCCCGGAAAGAGAATCGGCTACGCCAAGGGGACGACCGCTCACTTCGGGCTGATCATGGCTCTGAAGCAGCTCGGAATCCGGCGCGATCAGGTCACGCTGCTGGACATGGCACCCGCCGAGCAACTGACCGCGCTGTCAAACAGGGAGATCGATGCCGCGATGGTGTGGGAACCGTGGATGCGAAAAATGGTCCACGAGGCGGACGGCAGGATCCTCGTCACCGAGGGCGACTTGGGCACCTATTCCACGGTGGACGTCTACGCCGCCCGTCGGGAATGGCTTCGGGACAACCGCGCGGCCGCCGTGCGCTTCCTTCGCGCGATTCTCATGGCCGGTGAGATCATGCAGAAGGATCCCCGGATCGGGCTCCGGGCGCTCGCGGCAGAGATGGGGATCATGGAAGGCTGGGCGGAAGAGATTTACGACAACTCTCCGCCGCCCAAGATGAGCCTGTGGACCGACTCGCGCTATCGCTACTCGCTGGTCAAGGACTCGGCTTTTCATCGCCGGCTCGGCTATCTCTCGAACTTCCTGTTCGACGAGAAGATCAGCCCACAGAGGGTGGACGTGCGGGACGTCCTGGACGCGTCGCTCATCGCCGAGGCTGTGAAGGCGTCAGAAACCGGCCCGTGAGCCGGCGGCTTGCGCAAGGCGAGCTCGACAGCGGCAGCGGTTTGTGAACTCGAGACTGCTGAGATGAGGCGAGCGGCCCCAGGACGCTGTCACCCGGTGCGAAACCGCACCGACTTCGAGCGCTGAAAAGTGGAGCTGAGGGCCCACCAGGTCATTCGACTTCCCTGAAGCGGCACGCCCGGACGCGAGCCGCCAGGGAGGTCGACTCATTCACTCGTCTTGTTGTTCCGGGTCGCCGCCTCGAGCTTCTGGATGTCCGCGGGCGTCAGCTGCGGGCGATCCATCTTGATCGTGAGCTTGTTGAGCTTCGCGGTGAGCTTGAACGGGGGCTGGTAGTCCGCGTCGTTGACGCCGGTCAGCGTGTCCGACCCGATGTCGAAACTCTCGTCCCACTGAAGGATCAGCGGGATCGTGTGATCCATCTTCTGCGTGGCGACCGCCTTCCCGTCGACCTTGAGGGTTCCGGTCCCGCTCTGGCCGATGCCGCTCATGTTGTTGAACGCGAGCGTCTCGGGGCCGAGCCCGTCGTACTTGAAGTCGAATTCGACGGTGTGCCGTCCCGGCGTCAGGGCGTCCGGTCCGTCCCAGCGGATGCGCTTGAGGTCGACCAGGTTCCAGAGGAACACCGGCTTGCCCTTCAGGAGATAGAAGCCGTAGCCGCCGAAACGGCCGCCGGAGGTCAGGATCATGCCCTCGGCGCCGCCCTGGGGAACGTCGATGTCGGCCGTGATGGTGTACGAGCAGTTCAACAGAAGCGGCGAATCACCCTGCGGCAATCCCACCATCGGCGTCGTGTAGACGAACTCGCTGCGACCGGCCGTGATGTTGGGCCGCGGGGCGACCAGGCGCGTGGCCACCGACGCGTCGAGCGGGAGCACCTGGTACTTCTTGGCCTCCGAGAGGAAGAGCTCCTTCATCTCCTTGAGCTTCTCCGGGTTCTTCGCGGCGACGTCGTCGGACTGCGTCCAGTCCTTCGTGACGTCGTAGAGCTCCCAGGTCACGTTGTTGAGCGGGTCCGGATTGACCGGTCCGACGACTTCCCAGGGCGGCCGGATGACCTTCGTCGAGGCGATCCAGCCGTCGCTGTAGATCGCGTGGTCGCCCATCATCTCGAAGTACTGCGTCTTGTGTCGCGACGGCGCGTTCGCGTTGGCCTTGTCGAACGTGTAGGCGAAGCTCACGCCCTCGATCGGGCTCTGCTTGATGCCGTCGACGGAGTCGGGCGCGTGGATGCCCGCGGCCTCGAGGATCGTCGGCACGACGTCGATGATGTGGTGAAACTGGTGGCGAAGCCCGCCGACGTCGGCGATGTGCCCGGGCCACGACACGGCCATGCCCTGCCGGACGCCGCCCCAGTGCGAGGCGATCTGCTTTGTCCACGAGAACGGCGTGTCGAAGGCCCAGGCCCAGCCGACCGCCATGTGGTTGTAGGTCTTGTCCGAGCCCCAGGCGTCGTAGAAGTACTTGAGCTGGTCGGCGACCGGGACCTGGACGCCGTTGAACATGGCGACCTCGTTCGGCGTGCCGATCAGCTGTCCCTCGGCGCTCGTCCCGTTGTCGCCGTTGATGTAGATGATGAGCGTGTTGTCCAGCTTGCCCATGTCCTCGACGGCCTGGATGACGCGGCCGATCTCGTAGTCGGTGTAGGCCACGTAAGCGGCGAACACGTCCACCTGGCGCAGGAACATCTTCTTCTCGTCGGGCGTGAGCTGCTCCCAGCGCTTCAGGAGCTTGTCCGGCCACGGGGTCAGCTTCGCGTCCTTCGGGATGACGCCCAGCCGCTTCTGGTTTTCGAAGATCTGGTCCCGCAGCGCGTTCCACCCCTTGTCGAAGAGGTGCATGTCGCTGATCTTCTTGATCCACTCGGGCGTCGGGTGGTGCGGCGCGTGGGTGCCGCCCGGGACGTAGTAGCAGAAGAACGGCTTCGACGGGTCGATCTGGTTGAGCTGATTCATCCAGGCGATGGCCTCGTCGGCCTGCGCGGTGGTGAGGTTCCAGCCGGGGTGGCCGACGTTCGGGTAGATCTGGGTCGTGTTGCGGAAGAGGTTCGGCTCCCACTGGTTGGTGTCGCCGCCGACGAACCCGTAGAAGTACTCGAAGCCCATCCCGAGCGGCCACTGGTCGAACGGCCCCATCTGGCTGGCCGTGAACGTCGGCGTGTTGTGGTCCTTGCCGAACCAGGAGGTCGAGTAGCCGTTGTCGAGGAGGATCCGGCCGATGGTCGCCTTGTCCTTCGTGATGATGCTGTCGTAGCCCGGAAAGCCCGTGGACTGTTCCGAGATCACCCCGAAGCCGGCCGAGTGGTGGTTGCGCCCGGTGATGAGGGCCGCGCGCGTCGGCGAGCAGAGGGCCGTGGAGTTCATCTGCGTGTACCGCAGGCCGGCCTTCGCGATGCGGTCGAGCGCCGGAGTCGGGATGACGCCGCCGAACGTGCTCGGCACGCCGTAGCCCGAGTCGTCGGTCATGATGAGCAGGACGTTGGGCGCGCCCTTCGGCGGCACGACGCGCGGCGCCCACCAGGGCTTCGACTGCATCGCGTTGTCCTTGATGACGCCGCCGAACGGCGGGTCGGGCGGCGGCAGCTGCTTGCCGTCGATCGAGGTGGTGGCCGACGGAGATCCGGGCGGAGCCGGCGGTTGCTGAGCGAGGGCGGCCAGCGAGACCACGACAAACCCGGTGAAAGCGGGGAACCATCGCCGAAACTGCATGGCGGAGCCTCTTTCTTTTCTTCGCGGTGAAATGCGCGAGGTATCAAATCAGGAGCCGCGCGCGGCTGTCAATGACGCCGCGTGAATGCCCGCGGGCGCGGCTCGACGAGTTCGAGCGCCGGATTGACCCGGGCCGCGGTGCGGTGATCTGATGCGCGCCGAGAAAACCTCCAGATCATGAGCATCGTGCGGCGTCGATCTCTCCTGCTGCTCGGCCTGTTGGCCGTCGTGTCGCTCGCCCTGCTCGTCTGGGCGGCACTCGTGCTCGCGCGGGCGTTTCCGCCGCGAGTGGTCCGAATGGCCGCGGGGCCGGAAGGCGATGCCGATCACGAGCTCGCCGAGCGCTACAGGGCGTTTCTGGCGAAGAAGGGCGTCGAGCTCGTCGTCGAGACGACGGCGGGCAAGGTTGCGAACCTCGCGCGGCTCGAGGATCCGAAGTCGGGCGTCTCCGCCGCGTTCTCGGTGGGGGGTCTGACGACCGCCGCCCGTTCCCCGGGCGTCGCCTCGCTCGGGACGATCGCGTACGACCCGCTCTGGGTTTTCTGCCGGGGACTGCCCGACTCGCCTCAGCTCGGGGACGTGAAGGGCAAGCGGATTTCCATCGGCCCCGAGGGGAGCGCCACGCGGGCGCTCGTGCTGCAGCTGCTGAAGCTGAACCGGCTCGAGGGCGACGCCGACGTGCGGCCCCTCTCGCCGGGTCAGGGCGCGGAGGCCCTCGAGCGGGGCGAGATCGACTGCGCCTGCATGGTGACCTACGTCGAATCGCCCACGGTCCGGAAGCTGCTCGCGGATCCGCGGATCGACCTCGTCAGCCTGCCGCGGGTCGACGCTTACCTCGCGCTCTTCCCCTACCTGCGCAAGCTCACGCTGCCGATGGGCGTGGGCGATCTCGCGCTGAACCGGCCGCCTCGCGACGTCACGCTGATGGCCGTGCCCGAGGGACTCCTCGTGCGCCAGGACCTGCATCCCGCGATCCAGTACCTCCTGCTCGAGGCGGCCGAAGAGATCCACGCGCCGCCCGGCATCTTTCAGCGTCCCGGCGAGTTTCCGGCGGCCCAGCCGGTCGACGTGCCGCTCTCGGACGAGGCGCGCCAGTTCTACAAGTCCGGCGCGACGTTCTTCCAGCGCCACCTCCCGTTCTGGCTCTGGGTCTTCGCGTCGCGGCTGATCGTCGTGCTCGTGCCGCTGCTCGGCGTCGTGTATCCGCTGGTCCAGCTGGTTCCCGCGGCGATCGCCTGGGAGGTCGACCGGCGGCTCACCGGTCTCTACGCGGAGCTGCGAGCGATCGAAGCGCGCGTCGCGGCCGGCGCCGGGGGCGGAGACGTCGCCGCGGAGCTCGATCGGCTGGAGGAGAAGATTCACACGACGCGGGTGCCGGCGTCGTACACGCGGGCCCTGTACACGCTCAAGCAGCACGCGGGGCTCGTTCGCGAGCGATTGAGCCGAAGCGGGCCGCGCCCGAGTTCCTGAGCGGGCGTCAGGGTTTCGCGATGCCGTGCTCGAGCGCGAGACGGATCAGCTCGGCGCTGTTGGCGGCGCCGAGGGTTTCCATGGCGCGGTACTTGTGGAACTCGACGGTCCGCACCGAGAGCCCGAGCACCGAGGCAATCTCCTTGGCGGTGAGCCCCTTCACGACGAGCTGCACGATCTCGCGCTGACGGCCGGTCAGGGCGGCCGTGCCGATCGGGGGTTCGGAACCGCCGGCGGCGGTTCCGGGCGGAGCCGCGCCCGCGGCGGCCGCCCGGATCGCGCCGAGCAGGTCCTCCGGGGCCGCGTGCTTCAGGACGAAGCCGTCCGCCCCCGCGGCGAGCGCGCGCCGCGCGTAGGCCGGCTCGCGGTGCATCGTCACGACGACGACCCTCAGTCCCGGCACGGCCTTCTTCAGGAGCGGGATCGCTTCGAGGCCGTTCAGCCGCGGCATCGTGATGTCCACGACGGCGACGTCCGGCTCGAGACGCGCGGCCTCCTCGACGAGCGCCCGGCCGTCGTCGACGATGCCGACGAGGTCGAACGCGGGCTCGAGGAGGCGCTTCAGCCCTTCCGCGACCATGCGGTGGTCGTCGGCGAGCAGGATGCGGAGCTTCTTCACGAGGGCCCGGCGTCGCGGGGAGCCCAGGCGTGAAGGATCGTTCCCTGGCCGGGCGCGCTGTCGACCCGGAACCGGCCGCCCAGCACCTCGACCCGCTCGCGCATGCTCGCGAGGCCGAGGCTCGGCCGTCCGCGGCGGCGTGGCGCCCGGAAGCCGACGCCGTCGTCCCTGAGAGTCAGCTCGAAGCCGCCGCTCTCGGCGCGACAGGAGAGCGAAACGCTCCTCGCCTTCGCATGGCGCGCGACGTTGCGCAGCCCCTCCTGGGCGATGCGGAAGAGGCACAGCGCCGTGTCGCGCGGCATTCCGGGTTCCGCGCCGTCGACGTCGAGCGCGACCGGGATCGACTCGAGCCGCGAGAAGCGCTCGCACTCGGTGCGGAGGGCCTCGGCGAGACCCAGGTCGTCGAGCGTCGACGGGTGGAGCTGGTAAGCCAGGGCGTTCGCGTCCTCGGAGAGGCGCGCGAGCTCGTCCCGCATCGGCGCGTGCGCCCGGCCCTCCAGCGGCACCGCCGCGGCGTACTCGAGGCGGGCGGCGTCCATCGCCATGCGCGCCAGCCGCTGGCTGAAGTCGTCATGGAGCTCGCGGGCGATCGCCTTGCGCTCGTCCTCCTGCGCGGTGAGGAGTCGGCGGTTCAGCTCGTGGACCTGCCGCTCGGCGCGCCGCCGGCGCGCGCGCTGAGCGAGGAGTCCCGCGATCAGCAGCGCCTCGAGCGCCACGATCCCGACGCCGAAGAGAACCGGCCGGCGGTAGGCGAGCCAGAGCGACGGCGGCCGGAAAAGGACCTCGCTGCCCCGGGGCAGCCTCTCCTCGGGGATGTTCCAGCGGCGGAGCTCGCGCCAGTCGTAGGCGGCCCGCACGGGCTCCGGCGCCGGGACCCGCAGGGACGACGGCGCCTCGCCCCGCAGGAGCGCGAGGGCGAGCGCCGCGGAGCGCCGTCCCTCCCGCTCGATCGGGATCAGCGGGCCGCCCACGATGCCGCGCCCGAGCTGGCTCTCGAAGTAACCGAAGAGCGGCGCGTTCGACGCCGCGCGCAGGCGCGCGAGCCCCTGGTCCTGCTCGTGGGGCACGTTGGCGGCGTCGACCTCGAGGACCCCGTAGAGGATCGCCGAATGCGGCGGCAGCGCGGCCGCCCGGCTTTCCATCTGCTCGAGGGAGAGCGCGTCGAACCACTCGATCGCGACGCGCCCCGAGAGCGGCGCGAACTCCCGCTCGGCCTCCGCCTTCCAGAAGCGCTCGAGGGGAGAGCGGCCGACGACGACCGCGATCCGGCCCGTCTCCGGGAGCAGCCTCAGAATGTTCTCGGGGCCCGCCGGCAGGTCGAGCGAGATGGGGGCGGCGACCTGATTCGGAGCCGTCTCCTTCGGGATCTGCCGCCGGTCGAGGCCCATGAGCAGCGTCGGCACGGCGCCGAACAGGGGCGCGGAGCGCGCGAGGAGCCGCGCGGGCGGGGCGCCGACGGTGACGATCAGGTCGAGCCGGCGGTTGGCGACGATCGCCGCGAGGTATTCCGCGAACGCTCTCTCCTCGCCCGGCTCCTCGTAGCGCGCCGCTTCCATCGGCACCTCGAGGAACTCGACCGGGCCCGGCGACGCGCGGACGATCTCCGTGCGCAGCACCGCGGCGAGCGCGTCGAACGGGGCGAAGCGGCTGCCGAACGAGCTGACGATGAGGACACGCCGGGTTTCGGCAGGGGCGTCGGCGGCCGACGCCGGGCCGGAGACGGCGAGCGCGGCCCACGCCGCGAGCGCGCGGAGGAGGAGCCGGTTTCGAATGCGCCGAGTTTATCTCGGCGCAAGCTTGCTCGCCGGCGCGGTAGAATCCGCGCCCGTTCGAACGGGAACTCCCTTCACAGGAGGTTTTGGATGCGCAGGAAGCATCGACAGTTCCTTTGGCGCCCCGCCGCCGCGGCGGCAGCCTTGGCGCTTTCCCTCGTCGGGTCGGCGGCGGCGCAGCAGGAGCAGGGCGGGGGGCTCATCGCGCAGGCCGTCCGGGAGAAGCTCGAGGCGATCAAGCAGTCCGCGGCCGCGAACAAGGCCGCGCTGCAGCGGTACACCTGGACGGAGAGCATCCAGGTCGCCTTGAACGGCGAGGTCAAGACGACCCGGCAGATGACCTGCCGGTATGGCCCGGACGGCAAGCCGCAGTGCCAGCCGATCGGTCCCCCGCCGCCGCAGGACCAGCAACGCGGCCTGCGCGGGCGCATCGCCGAAAAGAAGAAGGAAGAGTTCGCCGATTACATCCAGCAGGTCAAGGGCGTCATCGGCCTTTACGTGCCGCCGGACTCCGCGCGCATGCAGGCGGCCCACGCCGCCGGGAACGTTTCGTTCTCGCGGCCGGCCTCGGGGGAGGCGGGACTGGTGTTCCGAAACTACTCGCTGCCCGGCGACTCCATGACCCTCGACTTCGCGATGGCGACGAAGAAGCTGGCCGCGCTGGCGGTCAGCACCTACCTCGGGGACCCGGCGAGCCCGGTCACGCTGAACGTCCAGTTCGCCATGCTGCCGGACGGGACCAGCTACCCGGCGCAGGAAGTCGTCAACGCGGCGGCCAGGGGAATCCAGCTGACCGTGACCAACTCGAACTACCAGAAGCTCGCGAACTAGGCGGAGCCTCCGGGCCGCGCCCGCGGCGGTTGGCCCCCTTTACCCTCACCCTCCCCCCGCCCGGGGGAGAGGGTTTTGTCTGCCGGCTTACTTTCCGAGCGGCATCGCGAACTGGACGTACAGCCCCCGGCCCTGCGTCGAGGTCTTGGCGCCGTACTGCCAGAAGTAGCGCACGGTCAGGGCGCCCTGCAGGGCAGTGAGCTCGGGGCCCACGCCGTAGACGGTCGACTTGTTGTTCTGCAGGATCTCCGGCACTTCGACGCCCGTCGTCGAGCTGACCTGCCACTGGGCATACCCCGCGACGCCGAACCAGCCGCTCATGAGGGTCTGCTTTTCGCCGAACGTGTGACCCACGCCCCACATGTAGTTGATGGCGTTGCCCTGTTTCCAGTCCACGTCCTGCTTCTTGCTGTTGATGTCGTAGAAGAGCGCTCCGGCGGCGGACCACTCCTTCTCCTTGCCGATGAAGCCGGTGGCTCGGAGCGAGATCTCGTTGCACCACATGCCGAAGGAGGTGTTGTCGAGCGCGCCCGGCGTGTAGCGCCCGGTCGGGGCGTAGAACGTGTAGGCGAACAGAACGTCGGTGCCGCCGTTGAAGATCGGCATCGGCTTGTCGGAGTGCCAGCCGAGCTGGAAAGGAGAAACGTAAAGCTGAGAGAGAGCGAGCCCCGTCGAGGCGCCCTGATTGTCGAGGCGCGGGAAATCCAGCGCGAAATTGGCAAACGGGATGGCGACGACGGCGCTGTAATTCCCGCCGAGGATCTTGTACGGCGAGACCCACTGGATCAGCGGCCCGAAGATTTCCTGCGTGAGGCTCGGGCCTTTGACGGCGTTTCCGTTGGGGCCCTTGATCTCGTCCTGCCAGTTGACGTTCCCGAACATGCCGACGTAGAGGCCCGGCGGCGCCTGGGTCCCGGCGTACATGCCGTACATGCCCTTGATGATGAGCTGTTGGCCGGACGCCGCTCGCGAGAGCAGCACCGCCGCGGCGGCGACAACGAAAATCCTCCGGAGCGTCTTGCTGACCATTCGTTCCTCTCTCGAGCGAGCGCGAAAAAAGCGGCCGGACGGGAGGCCCGGCCGCGTGACGATCGACTAGGACTTGCCGGAGCCCGGCGGGAAGTTCTTGAAGAGCTCCTGCATCGCCTGCTGCACCTGGCCGCGGTCGGCGCCCGTGCCCGACACCTGGTCCTGCGCGGTGCCGCGCCAGATCATTTCCTTCGTCTTCGGGTTGACCATGTCGACGATGATCGTGCCGATCGGGATGTTCGTCTGGGTCGCCGTGGCCATGCCGCCCATGCCACCCCAGCCGCGGTAGCCGAAGCCGCCCATGCTCGTCGCGTTCCACTGCTTCTCGCTCGAGAGCACGACGTGCGAGTAGACGACCACGTCGGGGTTCGACGTCGCCAGGGTCCAGCCCTTCGACTGGAGCGCCTGCGTGATGCCGTCCTCGATCCGTTTCTGGGTGAACGTCTCCGGGTCCTTCGTGCCCTCGGCGAGCGCGAAGGAGTGGAACTGGGACCAGTTGACCGTGTGGTCGTAGTCGACCGCGGTCGTCATGGTCGAGCACGCCAGCGTCAGCGTGCCGGCGAGAATGCCGAGGAGGGTTGCCACTCTCTTCATGTCCGTCTCCTTAACGTTTTCGTTCTACTTGCCGGGCTGCGGCGGGAAATTCTTGAAGAGTTCGGCGACGGCAGTCTGGACCTGACCCTCCTCCGCGCCCGACGCGGAGATCTGGTCGCTGGCCGTGCCGCGCCAAACGAGCTCCTTGGTCTTCGGGTTCACCAGGTCGACGACGAGGGTGCCGACGGGGATCTTGGTCTCGGTCGCGGTCGCCATGCCCCCGCCCATTCCGCCCCAGCCGCGATAGCCCCAGCCGCCCATGCTGGTGGCATTCCACTGGGTCTGCGTGGACCGCACCCCGTGCGTGTAGACCATGATGTCGGGGTTGGACGTCACGGCCTGCCAGCCTTTCGAAGTGAGCTGGCCCGTGATCGCGTCCGCGATCCTCTTCTGCGTGAACGTCACGACGTCCTTGTCGCCCTCGGCGAGCTGGAAGGTGTGGAACTGCGACCAGTTGATCGTGTGGTCGTAGTCCACGGCCGTCGTCAGAGTCGAGCAGGCGGACGCGAGCAGCGCCGCGGAAAGAATTCCGAACAGGAAGCCCTTCTTCATGGTTCTCCTCGCTTCGTTGGAGTGGCGGCGGCCGGGTATTCTATGCCAGCCGGCGGTCACCGCCGGAAGCCGCCGCCACCGCCCCGGAAGCCCCCGCCGCCGCCCCAGCCGCCGCCGTGGAAGCCGCCCCAGCCGCCGCCGCCCATGGAGCCGCCGCCGAAGGAGTGGTCCCCGCCGCCCCAGCCGCCGCCGCCCCAGGAGTGATCGCCCCAGCTGCTGCCGCCGAAGCTGTTCCAGCTGTGGTCGCCCGAGGAGCGCGCCTGGCTCATGTTGTCGAGGTCATGGGAATAGGAGCTGTTGGTGAGGCCGCCCCAGCCGTTGGTGTTGTGGTTCCACTGGCTCCAGCTGCCGCCGCTGTTCGAGTAGACGTTGCCGTCGTGGTCCGCATACACGTTGTTGCCCACGTGCGCCACGCCGCCCTGGTCCGTGTGGAAGCCGCCGACGTTGGTCGACTGTCCGCCCGGACCGGTCACCGTTCCGCGGCCGCCGGAGATCGAGTTGCCGGTGTAGGCGTTGCCGGCGGTACCGTGCCAGCCCGAGGCCGAGGCGCCAGTCTTGGTGTCATAGGCCGCGCCGCGCGTCCCGGAGGCGTAGTTTCCCGTGTAGGCGTTGCCGACCGAGCCGTGCTGGCCCGCCGACGCCACGCCGGTGCGCGAGTTGTACGCGGCGCCCTCGGTGCCGTGCCAGGCGTTGCCGGTCCACGCGTTGTAGCCGCCGCCGGAGCGCGTGACGGCGTTCGTGTTGCCCCAGTGGCTGTACACGTTGCCCGACGACCAGCGCGCGTAGCCGGGACCCCAGACCGCGCCGCCGCCGTGGCCCCAGTAGGCGGCGCCGTAGCCGCCGTAGAAGCCGCCGCACGCGGCGCCCCAGCCCCAGCCGTAGTACCCCCAGCCGTAGCCGCACATGGCCGCGCCCATCGCGAAGCCGCAGCCGACGCCGAAGGCGAACGCCCAGCCGGTCCACGGCGTGTAGGCGAGGCCGCAGCCCCAGCCGTAGGTGACCGGCGGCCCGTACCAGACGCTGCCGATCCACGGCGAGTAGACGTAGCCGGTGCCGTACACGACGACACCGTCAGCGACGATCGCGCCCGTGTAGCCGGGCGTGTAGCCGACGTACACCACGGAAGGCGTCGAACCGTAGACCTGCACGTAGGTCAGGTAGTAGAGCGGCGAAGAGGGCGGGATGGAATAGATGGAGGACGGAACCCACGCCGCGACGGTCCAGGGCCCGTTCACCGAGGGCGACGAGAACCAGATGCCGCTCTGGCAGGCGTAGTAGGCGTAGGGGCCCGTCATGATGACCGGGGTCGACGCGTTGACGACGTACTGCAGCGTCGGGGTCGTGCCCTCGATCGGTTGGAACTGCGGCGTCCCGTCGAACGTGATCGGCTTCGCGATCTGCGCGGAGCGCTGCACGGTCGCGGTCTGCGGAATCGAGGCGGCGACCACGGCCTCCTGCGCCTGCGGCGTGCCGGGGACCGAGGCCTTCACGTTCTCCACCGGGCTCTCGTCCGGGATCTTCGCGAAGTCGGGCGGCAGGCTCGAGGCCGCCACCCAGGTCCACGGGCCGGCCGTCGACGGCGCGCTGAACCAGCGGCCGGAGATGAGCACGTACGTGTTCTGGTTGTCGATGTCCTTGAAGACGCGCCCGGTCGTGTTGGCGACGTAGAGCAGCTGCGTGCCCGGGATCGCCTGGTAGTCGGCGGCGCCGCTCGTCACGATGAGCTCGGTCGGCTGGGTCTCCATGTAGACGACGGGGACCGGCGTCGTCTTCAGCGACGGCTTCGGCGCGTTCTTGTCGGAGGCGGAGCCCCCGGCCATGGGATCACCGGTGCCCGCCGCGACGATCGCCTTGTACGCCTTCTCGAGATCGTCCTTCCGGCCGAAGTGGGGGTCGGCGACGGTCCACGGGCCCTGGATCGAGGTCGCCTTCATCCAGCCGTCGAAGAGGTGGAAGTACATCTCCCCGGAGTCGGCCTTCAGGACGATCGCGCTCGTGTTGATCAGGCGCTGCAGCGACGCATCCGGCTGCGGCTTCCACACCGGCGCGCCGTCGATGAGGACGAGCACGGCCGGCACGTCGGAGAAGAGGATCTGCGGCGGGCTGTTCTGGAGCGGCCGCGACTCGCCGGTCTTCTTCGCCTGCACGACGCCGAGATCCGCCTCGAGACGATCGAGCGCGATCGCCTTGGACTTCTTGCCGCTCTCGGATTCCTGGAGCGCGGCCTGCCAGGCGGCGGCGTTCGCAGGCGCCGACGGGAAGCTGACCCGCGTGATGTTCATGTCCTCGAGGAAAACGACGCGGTCGACCTTGTCGACGTCGGTGCGGGCCGTGAACCAGATGACGCCGAAGGTCGGGTCCTTGGCCCCGGCCGGCTGCACCGAGACGGCCGCGTGGCCCTCGAGCGTGATGCCGGACCAGCTGTCCAGTTGCGGCTGGTAGACGAGAAACGTCGTCAGCGTCGAGCCGCTGCCCGCGACGACGCGCCGCGGCCAGGGGTCGGGCGCGGTCGGGGACGGCGTCGAGGCCGTGGTGGCCCCGGCGGCGGTCGGCGTCTGGGCCGCCAGCGCGGCGGCCGAGAGTGTCGACAGGACGAAACACAGCACCAGGCTGAGAATCTTTCGCAACACGGTCACGTGAAGAGCTCCCTCGAGTTTTTCGGGCCCGAAACCGTCCGGGCCGCTACTTCTTGCGCGTGTACTGGATCTCCATCATCTTGAAGGTCTTGCCGTCCGGCGTCTTGCCCCACATCTCGATCGTGTGGTGGTCGTTGTCGACGATCGTGATCTTCTGATCCGACGTCGTGACCTTGCCGGTCGCCGGATCGCTCGTCGTCGCCTTCATCGTGAGCACCTTGCCGGCGGCGTCGATGGTCCCGGTCGACGTCATGATCGCGGTCGAGGCGGTGTCCATCCAGGAGCCCTCGTACTTCCGGGTGACGTTGTCGTAGCCGGTGTAGCCGATGCCGTTGAAGGTCTCGCCGAGGAAGACGCCCTCGTACTTCGTCTGGACGAAGCGGTCGCCGAGAACCCAGGTGTTGACGGAGGTCCCGGTGGTGTCGTCGGGCGGCCTCGAGGGGTCCATCCACGTGCGCACGCGCGCGTCGAAGGTGCCCACGAGGGGCTCGAGCTTCTTCTGGCCGTCGCCGGGCGTCATGGCCTTCTGCCAGGCCTCCATGGCGGCTTTCTCGTCGGCGGCCTTTTTCTTGTCCTGCGCGGCGAGCGGAAGGGCGACCGCGGCCGCGAGGGCGGCCGAGAGAGCGAGGCGAGGGAGGTTCTTCATGCCGTTCGTCCTCCTGTTCCGGATAGCCCGGGAAGTCTATCCCCTCGCCCCCTCGGTCCAACAACCCGACCGACCATCCCGGTTCTACTTGTCCGCGGCCTGCCTCGCCTCGGCCTCCCGGAGTTTCTGGACGTCCTCGGGCGTCAGCTTCGGCGGTTCGAGCGTGATCGTGACCTTGTCGAGCTTCCCGGTGAAGGGGAACGGAATCTTGTAGTCGTTGTCGTCGACGGGCGTTCCGGCCGCCGTGCCGATGTTGACCACGGTGTCCAGCGGCTTGGTCAGGGGCACGGTGTGCTCCATCCTGTTGGTCGCGACCACCTTGCCGTCCACGCTGAGCGTCCCCGTTCCGCCGCGGCCGACGCCGCTGACGCTGTTGTAGGCGAGCGTCCCCGCGCCGAGGCCGTCGTACTTGAACGCGAACTCGACCGTGTGCGTGCCGGGCGCCATCGCCGGACCCTCCCACCGTGTCCGCTGGATGCCCTGGTTGTTGTACGTGAACACGGGCTTGCCCTTCAGCACGTACAGCCCGTAGCCGAAGAAGCGGCCGCCCTCGTTGTAGATCATGCCGTCGGCGCCGTCCTTCGGCACCTCGATGCGTGCCGTGATCGTGTAGGACTTGTTGAGCAGGCTCGGCATGTTCCCCTCGGGGATGTCGCTGACGGTGAGGCCGGAATATTCGAACTTCGTCCGTCCGGCCGCCAGACTGGGGCGCGGCGCGACGAACCGCGTCGCCGCCGAGGCGTCGAGCGGCAGCACCTGGTACCTGGCGAACTCGCCGAACATCAGGTCGCGCATCTCCCGCACCTTCTCGGGGTGCTGCGCGGCGACGTTCGTGTACTGCGTCCAGTCCTTGCTGAGCTCGTAAAGCTCGAGCTCGTACGCGGTCGCCGGGTCGGCGATGGCCGCGCCCGCGAGCTGCCAGGGCGCGCGCTTGGGCTTGGCGCTCAGGATCCAGCCGTCGTTGTAGAGCCCGTAGACGCCGAGCATCTCGAAGTACTGGACCTGGTGCCGGGACGGCGCGTCGAACCCCGCGGCGCCCTTGTCGAAGGTGTAGGCGAGGCTGACTCCTTCGATCGGCTTCTGGGCGATGCCGTCGACCTGCACCGGCGCCGGGATGCCCGCGGCCTCGAGCAGGGTCGGCACGATGTCGATGACGTGGTGGAACTGCCACCGGATGCCGCCCTTGTCCTTGATCCTCGCCGGCCAGGAGATCGCCATGCCGTTCTTCGTTCCGCCGAAGTAGGACGCGATCTGCTTCGTCCACTTGTAGGGCGTGTCGAAGGTCCAGGCCCAGTCGATCGAGTAGTGCGGGTACGTCTTCTCGTTGCCCCAGGCGTCGTAGAACGGCATGTTCTCCGCGGCCGTCGGGTAGATGCCGTTGAACGGAATGACCTCGTTCCACGTCCCCATCGGCGAGCCCTCGGCCGAGGCGCCGTTGTCGCCGCTGATGTAGATGACGATCGTGTTGTCGAGCTTGCCCATGTCCTCGACCGTCTGGACGACGCGGCCGATCTCGGAGTCGGCATAGGCGAGGTAGGCCGCGTAGACGTCGGCCTGCTTGATCAGCAGCTTCCGCTCCTCGGGCGTGTGCTGCTCCCACGTCTTCAGCAGGTCGTTCGGCCACGGCGTCAGCTTCGCGTTCGGCGGGATCACCCCGAGCCTCTTCTGATTCTCGAAGATCTGCTGGCGCACGGCCGCAAAGCCCTTGTCGAAGAGGTGCATGTCGCTGATCTTCTTGATCCACTCGGGCGTCGGATGGTGAGGGGAGTGCGTCGCCCCCGGCGCGTAGTAGATGAAGAACGGGAGCGACGGATCGATGTCGTTCAACTGCTTCATCCAGCCGATCGCCTCGTCGGCCATCGCGGTGATGAGGTTCCAGCCCGGGTGCCCGACGAACGGCGCGATCGGCGTCGTGTTGCGCGTCAGCATCGGCTCCCACTGGCTGACGTCCCCGGCGTTGAACCCGTAGAAGTAGTCGAAGCCCATGCCGGTCGGCCACTGGTCGAATGGCCCGGCCTGGCTCGTCTCGAAGGCCGGCGTGTTGTGGTTTTTGCCGAACCAGGAAGTGCGGTAGCCGTTCTCCTTGAGGATCTTCGCGATCGTCGCGTTCTCCGGACCCATGATGCTGTCGTAGCCCGGGAAGCCCGTCGCGATCTCCGAGATCACGCCGAAGCCCTCCGAGTGGTGATTGCGCCCGGTCAGGAGCGCCGCCCGCGTCGGCGAGCACAGGGACGTGGTGTGGAAGTTCGTGTAGCGCAGTCCGTTCGCGGCAATGCGGTCGAGCGTCGGCGTCGGGATGACGCCCCCGAACGTCGACGGCGCCCCGAAGCCCACGTCGTCGGTCATGATGAGCAGGATGTTCGGCGCGCCCTTCGGAGGCACCACGCGCGCCGGCCACGCCGGCTTCGACTGCAGGGCGTTGAGCTTGATCTGGCCCTGGAACGGCTGCGGCGGCGGCGGCAGGTAGCGCCCGTCGATCGACGTCGTCGCGTCGGGCGAGCCCGGGGTCCCGGTCTCCTGCTGCGCCGAGGCCGGTGCCGCCAGCAGGGTGGCGAGAACGAGGCCGGCGATGGCTGGAACGAGGGCCATCGGCGGCTTCCGTGTCCCGAGCCACGAGCTCCGGGGAACGTTTCCTGACCGGTTCATGCACCCCTCCTTGTTGCGACGCTCAATAGAGGTTCCGCTTTCGGGTAGGAAGACGGCCGCGTTCCACGGCCCGGCGACATGAAGTCCCGGACGTGCGGCGAGGCACCGCGGCGAGGCATTCGCTCCGCAATCCTCATCAACAGGAGGCGACAATTCGCGTGGAAATAAATATCACGATCGCGTCAAGGGTCGCCTCGAGGGACCCTGAGGCGAAACGACACGCTTCCCGCCGTGCCGGAGTGGGCGGGTTGGCGCTAGGATTCCGGAGATGAGAAACACGACACGTCTCGCGACGATGTTCCTCGCGGCCGTCGTGACGGCTGCGACGCCCGCCGCGCCCGCCAGGAGCTCGCTGCCGTGGATCGAGGACGACTACGGCCGCGCGCTCGCCGAGGCGAAGTCGAAGAAGCTGCCCATCTTCGTCGAGGCCTGGGCGCCCTGGTGACACACGTGCCGCTCGATGAGAGCCTTCGTCTTCACGGACAAGGCCCTCTCGAAGCACGCCGGACAGTTCGTCTGGCTCTCGATCGACACGGAGAAGGCGCAGAACGCGGCCTTCGTCAAGAAGTACCCGATTCGCGCGTGGCCGTCGATGTACGTCATCGACCCGGTCTCGGAAAAGATCACCCTGCGGTGGGTCGGCGGCGCCACGGTCGCCGAGCTCGACAAGCTCTTCGTCGAAGCGTCTCGCCCGGGCAAGGATGCCGTGGCGAGCGCGGCGTTGAAGCGCGCCGACGCCCTGTACGCGGACGGGAAGTACCGGGAGTCGATCGCGCCGTATCAGGAGGCGGTCGCATCGCTGCCGAAGACGTCGCCGTCCTACGCGCGCGCGGTCGAGGCGCTGCTCTTCGCCCTTTCGGCGTCGGATGAACCGGCTCCGTGCGTGACGGTGGCGCGGTCCGCGCTGCCGGCGCTGCGCGCCACGCCCGCCGCGGCGGTCCTGGCCGGATCCGGCCTCGACTGCGCGCTCGGGCTGCCGGCCGAAGCGCCCGGGCGCGCCGCGAGCGTGGCCGAGTTCGAGCGGGTGTCGCGCGAAGTTCTCGCCGATCCGAAGCTCCACCTGGTCGCCGACGACCGGTCCGCCCTCTACAACTCGCTCTTCGACGCCCGCAAGGACGCCAGGGACGAGACGGGCGCCCACGAGGTCGCGCTCGCCTGGGTGGCGGACCTCGACGCCACGGCGGCTGCCGCGAAGACACCCGAGCAGTTCACGGCGCTCGATCCGGATCGGTACAGCGCCTACCAGGCCGCCGGCGAGATCGAGAAGGTGATCCCGATGCTCGAGCAGTCGGAGAAGGACTTTCCGAACGACTACAACCCGCCCGCGCGCCTGGCGTCGGCGTACCTGAAGCTCAAGCGGTACGACCAGGCGCTCGCCTGCAGCGACCGCGCCCTGGCGAGGGTTTACGGCCCGCGTAAGCTCCGCCTCTACGCCGTCCGGATCGACATCTACCGGGGCATGGGCGACGAGGCGAATGCGGAGAAGACGGCGCGGGAGGCGCTGGCGTTTGCCGAGGCGCTCCCCCCGGGCCAGCGTTCGGAGTCCGCGATCGCGTCGCTCCAGAAGCAGCTCGGGGTCGAAGCGGCCTCCGGTCCCTGCGGGCACTGAGCGTTTCGGCGGCGCTCCGGCGCCGCCGGGGCGGCCTCTGCTACCATGCGCGCCTGCCGTGCGCGCGCTCGCACTCCTTCTGATGGTCCTCGCCGCCGCCGCGCCGACCCGCCTGCGCGCCGAGTCGGCATCGACGCGACTGCAGGCGCTGGTCGACGCGGAATGGCAGTACCGGCTCCAGGAGAACCCGCTCCTCGCGACCTCGGCCGGCGACCATCGGTACGACGACCGCCTTCCCTCGATGACGCCGGCGGACCTCGCCCGCCGCGCCGCCCACGACCGCGAGACCCTGGCGACGCTCCGCGCGATCGACCGCGCCGCGCTGACGCCCGCCGAGAACGCGAGCGCGGAGATCCTGGCGCGCGAGCTCGCCGACGCGGTGGCGGCTTACGACTTCGGCGCGTACCGGATCCCGCTGACGTCCGACAGCGGGTTCCACACCGACTTCGCGGACCTGCCGGAGCGCCTGACCTTCGCGTCGGTCAGGGACTACGAGAACTACGTCGCCCGGTTGAACGCCTTTCCGCGGTACGTCGCCGAGGAGATCGCGCTGATGCGCGAGGGCATCGCCGCGGGCTTCACGCTCCCGCGCGTGGTGCTCGGGGGCTACGAGGTGACGATGACGACGCACGTCGTCGCGGCGCCCGAGAAGAGCGTGTTCTTCGAGCCTTTCCGGCGGTTTCCGGCCGGCGTCCCCGAAGCGGACCGCGCGCGACTGACGCAGGCCGGCCGCCGCGCGGTCCTCGACGGAGCCGTCGCGGGCTATCGCGCGCTCGCCGACTTCATGCGCACCGAGTACGTGCCGCGGGCCCGGGCGACGATCGCGGCGTCGGCGCTCCCGCGAGGGAAGGACTACTACGCCGGGCTCGTCCGCCACTTCACGACACTCGACGTGACCGCCGCGCAGGTGCACGAGATCGGGCGGCAGGAGGTCCTGCGGATTCGCGCCGAGATGGACGCCGTCATCGCGAAGACCGGCTTCATGGGCAACTTCGAGGCGTTCCTGAACTTCCTGCGCACCGACCCGAAGTTCTACGCGAAGACGGGCGAGGATCTGCTCAAGGACGCGTCCTACATCGCCAAGCGGATGGACGGCAAGCTGCCGTCGCTCTTCGGCAGGCTCCCGCGCCTGCCGTACGGCGTCGAGCCGGTGCCGGCCTTCCTGGCGCCCAGGTACACCGGCGGCCGTTACATCCCCGCGCCGGTCGGCGGCACGCAGGCGGGCGAGTACTGGGTCAACACCGACGCGCTCGACCAGCGCCCGCTCTACGTCCTCGAGGCGCTCACGCTCCACGAGGCCGTCCCGGGCCACCACCTGCAGATCGCCCTGCAGCAGGAGCTGACGGGCCTGCCCGAGTTCCGGCGCTTCGCCGAGGTCGGCGCGTTCGTCGAGGGCTGGGCGCTCTACGCGGAGAGGCTCGGCCTCGAGGCCGGGTTCTATCGCGATCCGTACAGCGACTTCGGCCGCCTGACCTACGAGATGTGGCGCGCGTGCCGCCTCGTGGTGGACACGGGCATTCACGCCGAAGGCTGGACGCGCGCGGAGGCGATCGAGTACCTCGAGACGCACACCGCACTCTCGACCCACGAGGTCTCGACCGAGATCGACCGCTACATCTCGTGGCCGGGGCAGGCGCTCTGCTACAAAATGGGCGAGTTGAAGATCCGGGAGCTGCGCCGCGAGGCCGAGGAGGCGCTGGGGCCGAAGTTCGACCTGCGCTCTTTCCACGACGCCGTGCTCGACCAGGGCGCGGTGCCCTTGACCGTTCTCGAAGGGCAGGTGCGCGCCTGGATCGCGGCGCGCCGGGCCGCATGAGCGCCGTCGCCGGGCGGACGACGTTCCGCGCGAAGAACCCGGCGACGGGCGAGCTGCTCGACGGCGAGTTTCCGGAGGCGACCGCCGGCGAGATCGACGCCGCGGCGCGGTCGGCCGAGCGCGCCTTCGAGGCCTACGCGGCGCTGACGCCGGCGCGGCGCGCCGAGTTCCTGCGCGCCATCGCGCAGCAGGTCCTGGCCCTCGGCGAGCGCCTCCTCGACCGCGCGCAGGCCGAGACGGCGCTGCCGCCCGCGCGCCTCGAAAGCGAGCGCGCGCGCACGGTCAGCCAGATCCTCCTCTTTGCCGGCCTGATCGAAGAAGGGTCCTGGGTCGGCGCGCGCATCGACCGCGCCGTTCCCGACCGGAAGCCGCAGCCGCGCCCCGACATCCGGCGGATGCTCGTGCCGCTCGGCCCGGTCGGGGTGTTCGGCGCGTCGAACTTCCCGCTCGCCTTTTCGGTCGCGGGGGGCGACACGATCTCGGCGCTCGCGGCCGGTTGTCCCGTGGTCGTCAAGGCGCACCCGGGGCATCCGGGCACGTCGGACCTCGTCGCCGGGGCGATCCGGACGGCGGCGCGCGAAACCCGCATGCCCGAGGGCGTGTTCTCGATGGTCCACGGTCCGTCGCCGGAGGTCGGGATCACGCTCGTGACGCACCCGGCGATCCGCGCCGTCGGCTTCACCGGATCGCTCGTCGCGGGGCGGACTCTCTTCGACGCGGCGGCGCTGCGACCCGAGCCCATTCCGGTGTACGCCGAGATGGGCTCGGCCAACCCCGTCTTCGTCCTGCCGGGCGCGATCGCGGAGCGCGCGTCGGCGATCGCGCGCGGGCTCGCGGCGTCGGTGACGCTCGGCGCGGGGCAGTTCTGCACGAACCCGGGCCTCGTCTTCGTCGTCGAATCGCCGGCGGCGACCGCGCTGCTGAAGGAGGCCGGCGACGCGCTCGCGGCGACGTCGCCCGGCACGATGGTGCACGCGGGCGTGAAGTCCGCCTACGACCGCGACGTCGGCCACGTCGCGCGCCTCGAGGGCGTCTCGATCGGCGCGCGGGCCTCGGGCGAGGGGGCGCACCCCGACACCGAGGCGCCGGCGATGCTCCTGCTCGCCGACGCGCGGGCGTGGTCGGCCAGCCCGAGGCTCGGCGACGAGATCTACGGTCCGGCCACGCTCGCCGTCCGCTGCGCGTCCCGTCCGGAGATGCTCCAGGTGGCGCGCTCGCTGCACGGCCACCTGACGGCGACGATCCACGGCACGGAGAAGGACCTGTCCGAATTCGCGGAGCTCGTCGCGATCCTGCGCCGCAAGGTCGGGCGGCTCGTCTTCAACGGCTTCCCGACGGGCGTCGAGGTCTGTCCCGCGATGCAGCACGGCGGCCCGTACCCGGCGACGACGGACGCGCGGTCGACGTCGGTCGGCACGGCCGCGATCGAACGCTTCGTGCGCCCGGTCTGCTACCAGGACTTTCCGCAGGCGGCGCTGCCCGAGGAGCTGCAGGACGGCAACCCGCGCGGCCTCTGGCGCCTGGTGGACGGAGGCCTGACCCGGGATCCGCTGTGAAGCCGGGTGCGCTGCCCGAGACGCTCGAGGTCGTCGACTCGCACACCGAAGGCGAGCCCACGCGCGTCGTCGTCGGCGGCTGGCCCGAGCTCGAGGCGCCGACGATGGAGGGACGGCGCGCGGAGCTCGAGAAGCGCTTCGGCGCGCTCTGGCGCGGCGCGATCCTCGAGCCGCGCGGGCACGACGCCCTCGTCGGGGCGCTGCTGACGCCGCCGGTCTCCCGCGGCGCCGCGGCGGGCGTCGTCTTCTTCGACAACGTCGGGCCGCTCTGGATGTGCGGACACGGCACGATCGGCGTCGTCCGGACGCTCGAGTACCTCGGCCGCCTCGCCCCCGGATCCGTCCGGCTCGACACTCCCGTCGGCACGGTCGGCGCGGATCTGGACGTCGACGGCCTCGTGACGATCGAGAACGTGCCGGCGCGGTGCCACGCGCGGGACGTCGCGGTCGAGGCGCCGGGCGTCGGCCGGGTGGTCGGCGACGTGGCTTACGGCGGCAACTGGTTCTTCCTCGTCCGCGAGCACCGCGAGACGGTCGACCCCGGGAACCACGAGCGGCTGCGCACGGTGACGCTGGCGCTCCAGCGGGCCCTGGTCGAGAAAGGCGTCACGGGCGAGGGGGGAGCGCTCGTCGACCACGTCATCTTATATGGGCCCCCGTCGCGTCCCGACGCCGACAGCCGCAACTACGTGATGTGCCCGGGCGGCGCCTACGACCGCTCGCCCTGCGGCACCGGGACGTCGGCGACGATGGCCTCCCTCCACGCGCGCGGCGAGCTCGCCCCCGGCCAGCGCTGGCGCCAGGAGTCGATCACCGGCAGCCTCTTCACCGGCTGGCTCGAAGACCGGGAGGGCCGGCTGATGCCGCGCATCCAGGGCCGCGCGTTCGTGACGGGGAAAACGACGCTCTTCTTCGACCCGCGCGATCCGTTCCGGCACGGCCTCGGAGGTCATGCCTCCTGACGCGGTCGTCGTCGGCGCCGGCGTCGTCGGCGCCGCCTGCGCCGACGCCCTGTCGGCGGCGGGGCTCTCGGTCACGGTGGTCGAGGCGCGCTTTGCCGGCGGCGGGGCGACGGCGGCGGCGATGGGGCACGTCGTCGTCATGGACGACTCCGAGGCGCAGTTCGCGCTGACGAAGCTGTCGCGCGGGCTGTGGCAGGAGCTGTCGCCGGAGCTGCCGGCCGCCTGCGAGGACGTGCCGACCGGCACGCTGTGGATCGCGGCCGACGCCGCGGAGCTCGAGATCGCGCGGCGCAAGGAGGCGTTCTACCGGACGCGCGGCGTCGCGGCGTCGCTCCTCGACGCGCGCGCGCTCGCCGCCGAGGAGCCGAACCTGCGCCCGGGACTGGCCGGGGCGCTCCTCGTGCCGGAGGACCGCGTCGTGTACCCGGTCCGCGCGGCGCGCTGGCTGCTCGAGCGCGCGGTGGCGCGCGGCGCGCGCCTGGTCGCCGGCGCCGAGGCGACGGCGATCGTCGGCCGGCGCGTCGTGACGCGCGTCGGCGACTTCGAGGCCGGCTGCGTCGTCAACGCCGCCGGCGCCGCCGCGCCGCTGCTGACGCCGGGCCTGCCGGTCGCGCCGCGCAAGGGCCACCTCGTCATCACCGACCGGTATCCCGGGTTCTGCCGCCGGCAGCTCGTCGAGCTCGGCTACCTCGCGAGCGCCCACGGCGCCGCGGCCGAGTCGGTGGCATTCAACCTCCAGCCGCGCGCGACGGGACAGATGCTCCTCGGTTCCTCGCGCGAGTTCGTCGGGTTCGACGCGGCCGTGAACCGGCGCGTGCGCGGGAAGATGGTGCGCCGCGCGCTCGAGTTCATGCCGGCGCTTTCGGGGCTCTCGGCGATCCGGACGTGGACGGGCTTTCGGCCGGCCACGCCCGACAACCTGCCGCTGATCGGCGCCTGGGGAGACACGCCCGGCCTCTTCGTCGCCGCCGGCCACGAGGGCCTCGGCGTGACGACGTCGCTCGGGACGGCGCGGCTGCTCGCCGACGCCGTGCTCGGGCGCTCGAGCCCGGTCGATCCGGCGCCGTACCAACCCGGCCGAGCGCTGCCGGAGGGGCCGCATGCCTGAGCGCGTGCGCCTGACGGTGGACGGCCGCGGCATTCCGGCCGACGCCGACGCCACGGTCGCGGCGGCGCTCGGCAACGCCGGCGTGGACGCGTGGCGGACGTCCGTGTCGGGGGAGAAGCGCGGCGCGCTCTGCGCGATGGGAATCTGTTTCGAGTGCCGCGTCACGGTCGACGGCGAGGCGCACCGGCGCGCGTGCCTCGAGCGGGTGCGCGACGGGATGGCCGTGGCGACCGGCGGGTCCCCGCCTCCCGCCTCCCGCGTCGCGCATTCCCCCTCTTCGATTCCCGCGGAGAGAGTCCAGGCGGAGGTCGCCGTCGTCGGCGCGGGCCCGGCGGGAATCGCCGCCGCGTGCCGCGCGGCGGAGAGCGGCGCCCCGACGATCGTGCTCGACGACGGCCTCGCCGCCGGCGGGCAGATCCACCGGCATCGGCCCGGGACGGAGCCGCCGCCCGCGGCGCGCGCCTGGCACGCGCGGCTCGCGCGGTCGGGCGCCCGCGTCCTTTCCGGCGTCTCGGTCGTCGACGCGGCGCCCGACGGCGACGGCTTTTTCCTGTCCGCCGAGCGCGGCGACCGGGCGCTCGCGGTGCGCGCCCGGCGCGTCGTGATCGCGACCGGCGCGCGCGAGCTCTTCCTGCCGTTTCCCGGCTGGACGCTGCCCGGCGTGATGGGCGCGGGCGGGGCCCAGGCGCTCTGGAAGTCCGGCGCGTCGCTGGCCGGGCGCACCGCGGTCGTCGGCGGGTCGGGGCCGCTGCTCCTTCCGGCCGCCTCTTCGCTGGCGAAAGCCGGCGCCCGGGTCGCCCTCGTCGCCGAGCAGGCCGGCTACGGCGCGGTCGCGTCCTTCGCCGCCGGCCTGGTCCGCACGCCGGCAAAGATTCTCGAAGCCCTCCGCTACGGGCTCGCGGGAGCATCCTATCGGGCGGGGTCGTGGATCGCGGAGGCCCGGGGGGATGGCGCGCTCGCGAGCGTCGTCGTGACGGACGGCCGCGCGCGGCGGGAGATCCGGTGCGACCTCGCGGCGGTCGGGTGGGGGCTCGTCGGGAACCTCGAGCTCGCGCGCCTTCTCGGCTGCCGGCTCGACGCGGGCGGCGTGGCCGTCGATTCCGGGCAGGAGACGAGTGTCGCGGGCGTCTTCGCCGCGGGTGAGCCGTGCGGCGTGGCGGGGCTCGAGGCGGCGGTCGCGGAAGGACAGATCGCCGGTCTCGCCGCCGCGGGGCGCGCGGACGAAGCGCGCTCGGCCCCGCTGGCGGCGGCCCGCGCGAAGGCGCGCCGCTTCGGCGTCCGCCTCGAGCGGGCCTTCGCCCTGCGCGAGGAGCTCCGCGCGCTCGCCGCGCCGGACACGATCGTGTGCCGGTGCGAGGACGTTCGGCTCGACGCGGTCGCCGGGTCCGCCGGCCCGCGCGAGGCCAAGCTCGTGTCCCGCGCCGGGATGGGAGCGTGCCAGGGCCGCGTCTGCGGTCCCGCGCTTCGGTTTCTGTTCGGATGGGAATCGGATACGGTACGCCCGCCGGTCGGACCCGCCCGGCTCGGCCATCTGGCCGCAACCGAGTGACCGAGTGAAGGAGTCGGCATGGAATGGCGCGGCGTTTTCCCGGCGATCACGACCCCGTTTCGCGAAGACCTGACGCTCGACCTGCCGTTTCTCCGCGGCCACCTCGAGGCGATGCTCGCGGCGGGTTGCCGGGGCTTCGTCCCGCTCGGTTCTCTCGGCGAGTCGGCCACGCTCTCCTTCGACGAGAAGGCCGCCGTGCTCGCCGCGTGCCGCGAGACGCTCGGCCGCCGTGCGCCGCTGGTGGCCGGAATCGCGGCCCTCTCGACGGCCGAGGCCGTGGCCGTCGCGCGCCTGGCCGCCGACGAAGCCTGCGACGGGCTGATGGTCCTGCCGCCGTACGTCTACCGGCCCGACCGCCGGGAGATGCTCGCGCATTTTTCGGCGGTGATTTCCGCGACGCCCCTGCCGTGCATGCTCTACAACAACCCGATCGCGTACGGCACGGACGTGCTGCCGGAGGATCTCGCCGCGCTCGCGGCGCGGCACCCGAACCTCGCGGCCGTCAAGGAGTCGAGCGCCGACGTGCGGCGGGTGACGGCGATCCGCGCGCTCTGCGGCGAGCGCCTCGCGCTCTTCGTGGGCGTGGACGACCTGATCGTCGAAGGGATCGCGGCGGGAGCGGCCGGCTGGATCGCGGGCCTGGTCAACGCGCTGCCCGCCGAGTCCGTGCGGCTCTTCGATCTCGCCGCCGCCGGCCGGAGCGCCGAGGCGCGCGCCCTCTACGAGTGGTTCCTGCCGCTGCTGCGCCTCGACGTCGTGCCGAAGTTCGTCCAGTTGATCAAGCTCGCGCAGCAGGAGTGCGGGCTGGGCTC
Organism: Thermoanaerobaculia bacterium; assembly: GCA_035506175.1. Lineage (GTDB taxonomy): Bacteria > Acidobacteriota > Thermoanaerobaculia > UBA5066 > Gp7-AA6 > DAHUXD01. The sequence continues at coordinate 40,704 of DATJPZ010000052.1, forward strand.
CGAGCGCGTGCGGCCGCCGCGGCTCGTTCTCGAGGGAGCGGAACGGGCCGAGGCGCTCGCGGTGATCCGGGAGCGCCTCGGCCGCCGTCCGAGAATCTAGCGGGGAGTTACTTGCCGGCTTCGCCGGTCGGAATCGGGAGCTGGTTGAGCAGGTTCAGCCGTCCCGCCGTCGTCGTGTAGTCGTCGATGAGCGCGAAGCGGCCGGCGGCGTGCGCGTTGATCTTCTGGCTCAGGATGCCGTAGTACTTGACGCGCAGGTCGGTGCCCTTCTTCTGCAGGTTCGCGGAGTCGGTGACGAGCGCGGTGATGTCGGCGTCCGAGAGGTTCTGGAAGTTGTCGGCGTACTTCTTGGCGAGGTCCACGCGCGACGCCATGACCGCGTTCTTTTCCTTCTCGAAGTCGGCGTAAACGGCCCAGAACGTCTCGAGCTGCTGGGGCGTCAGGTCGCTCATGCCGGCCGCGAAGAGCTTCTTGCGCGCGTCCGACACCGCCATCTTGTAGCGCGCGACGTTGAGCGCCTCCTGTCCCTGGCCCGACATCTGCGGCTGAGAAGACTGGGACGACTGGGCCTGCTGGCCGCGGGCCCCGGCGGCGGCGAGCCCGGCCGCCAGAGAAAGAACGAGAACCTTCTTCATATCTGCTCCTTATTGCGATGAAGGCCGGCGCCGCGCGGGGCGGACCGGTCCCGTTTCGGTCCGGCGGATCCTATAACGGAAACGATGGATTTTGGCGGACCGATCAGACGTGGCAGGAGCCGCCGCCGCGCTTCTCGAAGTACCGCTGGTGGTACTCCTCGGCCCGCCAGAAGGGCTTCGCGGGGGAGATCTCCGTGACGATCGGGCGGGCGAATCGGCCGCTCTTCTCGAGGCGCGCCTTCGACGCCCGTGCCTCGGCCTCCTGCACGGCGTCGTGAAAGAAGATGGCCGACCGATACTGCGTGCCGACGTCGGGGCCCTGCCGGTTCAGCTGCGTGGGGTTGTGGTTCTCCCAGAAAACGTCGAGGAGCTTGTCGTAGGAAACGGCCAGCGGGTCGTAGTCCACCTCGACGACTTCGGCGTGGCCCGTGCGGTCGGAGCAGACGTCTTCGTACGTGGGGTGGTCGAGCGTGCCGCCGCTGTAACCGACCGCGGTGGCCCGGACGCCGGGGATCTTGCGGAACACTTCTTCGACTCCCCAGAAACATCCGGCGCCGAAAGTCGCCTTCGCCATGATCGCCTCCTGGAATGCGCCCTAACGCGCGGGCCGCGAACCCGATTCCCGGCGCCGAGCGTAATCCAGATGTCATGCAAACGGGCGCGCGGCGCGAACCGACATAAGCTACGCGCGCTTGCGCAACACCCTCAAGGCCTTCACCTACCGCGACTTTCGCCTCATGTGGGCGGGCGCTTTCACCTCCAGCGTCGGGACATGGATGCAGGAGGTCGCGCAGAACTGGCTGATCCTGACGATGACGGGGTCGACGATCCTCCTCGGCCTCGACGCGTTCCTGGGCGATGCGCCTTTTCTCCTCTTCTCGCTCTTCGGCGGCGTGATGGCCGACCGCGTGGACCGGCGGAGGATTCTGCTGCGCTCCCAGTACGTGCAGATGGCGAGCGCGGCGCTGCTCGCGGCGCTGCTGCTGACCCACGCCGTCCAGGTGTGGATGATCCTGACGCTGTCTTTCGTCGTGGGCCTGGCGCAGTCCTTCGGCGGCCCGGCCTACCAGGCGCTCGTCCCGACGCTCGTGGATCGGCAGGATCTTCCGAACGCCATCGCGCTCAACTCGATCCAGTTCAACCTCGCCCGCGTGGTCGGGCCGGTGCTCGCCGGCGTCGCGTTCTACAAGCTCGGCGCCGCGGCCTGCTTCGGCCTGAACGCGCTGTCGTTCCTGGCCCCGATCGCGGCCCTGCTCGTGCTGCGCCGCGGCGGCGGGACGACACCGGCGACCGAAGGCGTGCTCGCGAGCCTGAAGACCGGGCTCCGGGCGGTTCAGAAGACGGGTTCGCTCCGCGGGCTGATCGTCCTCTCCTTCGTCGGCAGCTTCTGCGCGATGCCGCTCGTGACGTTCCTCCCGGTCTTTGCGAGGAACATCTTCCACCGGGACGCGAAGAGCTACAGCGTGCTGCTCGCGGCGTTCGGCGTCGGCGCGATTCTCGGGGCCTTCGGCGTCGCGGCTTTCGGCAACGTCCGCCGGAAGGGCATCCTGGCCGTCGGGATGCAGATGTTCTTCGGCGCCCTCATGGCGAGTTTCGCCCTGTCGCGCTCGATGATCCTCTCCTATGGTCTCCTCGCGCTCGCCGGCGCGGCGCTCATGGTCGTGTTTGCCCTCTTCATGACGCTCGTGCAGTCGAACGTCGAGGACCACCTGCGGGGCCGCGTCGTGTCCGTCTACACGCTCGCGTTCCGCGGTGCGATGCCCCTCGGGAACCTGGTGGCCGGGGCGCTGGCGAGCGTCTTCTCGGCGCCGGCGGTGCTCGTCGCCAACGGCGCCGTGATGGTGCTCGTCGGGGCCGCCACGCTGCTTTCGCGCCGCGGGGTGCTGTCGCTGTAGGGGTTTGCCGCGCCCGGACCCCCCATGCTATCCTCCGCCCCCTTCCGCGTGGGGCTGTAGCTCAGTTTGGGAGAGCGCGTGAATCGCACTCACGAGGTCGCCGGTTCGATCCCGGTCAGCTCCACCAACACGCCGCCGTCGCTCGCTCGAGATCCGACTCAGGGCGTGGCCGCCGTGCTGGAGCGCCGTCCGGTCAGCGCCGCGACGAGCCAGGTGGCGTCCGCGGCGAGGATCAGGTCGCCCAGGGCCTCGGCGACGTAGAAGACGCGGGAGAAATCGGGCGGCGCGTTGGTCAGGACGCAGACGCCGTAGGCGGTGGCCGCCATGGCGACCGCCGCGAGCAGCGTCTGGCGGGCGAGGCGTCCGCGGGGCGTCGCGCGGCGCCACGTCAGCGCGGCGAAGGCGGCGTTGCCCAGGAGCAGCGCCGCGAGCCAACCCCACGCGGCCGGTCGGAAGAGCCGCAGGCGCCACCGGCTCCAGACGGCGAACCGGTCGGTGAGCGTGAGCGCGGGGTGCGCGGCGGACTTCTCGAGGTTGCCGTAGCTCGGCCGGAGCGACCAGACCTTGGGTGCGATGCGGCCGAGCCGCTCCGCGAGCCGCCGCGGGTGCCGCGCGTAGAGGAGCGCGACCTTGCCGTAGCCCGAGTCGCGCAGGAAGCGCGCCCGGAAGGCGTCGTCCAGGACGGGCGTGCCGGGCTGGAAGGCATCCGTGCCCGAGTAGCGCAGCCACGCCGGATCGAGGCCGAGCGCGGCGACGTCGCCCGCCGGGTCGGGGGAGTGCGGCAGGATCTCGTAGAAGACGACCTGGTAGAGCGCCGCGGCGCGGAGCGTGTCCGGGGTCGAGCGGCCGTACCACGCCGAGAACGCGACGAGGGCCGCGGCGAGCCAGCCGGCGGCCCGGCGCGCCGCGCCTCCTCCCGCCAGGCGCCAGCCGAGAAGCGCGAGGACGAGTCCCTGCGCGGCCTCCTGAGGCTTCGAGCCGACGAAGGCGGCGGCGAGCAGAAAGTACGCGGCCAGGAGCGCTCCCTCGAGGCGTCCGCGGCGCACGGCCGCGAGCGCCACCGCCGCGAGGAGCAGCAGAGCCAGAAGCGACGCCACCTGGCTGTAGAAGGAGTTCAGGGGCGCGGCGTAGCCGACGTCGGTGAAGAAGAACACGAGCAGAATCGCGGCCACCGCCTGCGCCGGCCAGGGGAGGCCGCGCGCCGCGCGCAGGATGCCGGCGAGCGCGAGCAGCAGCAGGGCCGCGTGGAGCGCGGCGAGCGTGCGGAGGTCGAAGAATCCGCCTCGCCAGAGCGCGGGGCTCACGGCGCGCGCCGCCAGCGCGAGCGCGGCCTCCGACGTCCGGTACCCGTTTCCGGTCCAGCCGGGCGGCATGAACCGGTACGTCGTGCGCAGAAACGAGAGGTACCGCTCGGCGTCGACGTCGGTCGAGTGGTCGAAGCCGGCGACGCCCATCACCCGCAGGTAGTCGCCGTTGTCCGCGAGGCCCACGACCGGGGGGACGAAGAGCTGGAGCCCCAGCAGAAGGGCCGCCGCCGCGACCGCCGCGCCGACGATCCAGGGGTTCGCCCGCTCGCCCGGGGTCGCCATCTTTACGCAGCTTATGCGAACGGATCGGCTACGATCCGGCCCGATGGAACACGGGCTCGACGTCGGCTCCCTGTTTCTCGCGTTCGCCGCCGCGCTGATCGGCGCCAAGCTCTTCGGCGAGCTCGCCGAGCGGATCGGCCAGCCCGCGGTCCTCGGCGAGCTCGCTGTCGGCGTCGTGCTCGGGCCGTCGATGCTCGGCTGGGTTCCCCTCTCGGACGCGATCCTCGAGCTCGCCGAGATCGGCGTCGTCCTGCTCCTGTTCGAGGTCGGCCTCGAGACCGACATCGAGGAGCTCGGCCGCGTCGGGGCGCCCGCGCTGTCGGTGGCGCTGGCCGGCATGCTCCTGCCTTTCGCCGGCGGCTACGCGGTCGCCGCGGCGCTCGGGCACACGAGCCTGACGGCCACGTTCATCGGCGCCGCGCTGACCGCGACGTCCATCGGCATCACCGCGCGGGTGCTTTCCGAGCTCGAGGTGCTCGCGACGAGGGAGGGGCAGATCATCCTCGGCGCCGCGGTGGTCGACGACGTTCTCGGGCTGGTGATCCTCGCGGTCGTCTCGAAGCTCGCCGGCGGCGGCAGGCTGGAGGCCGCGACGATCGTCAAGTCCACGGGGCTCGCCCTGGGGTTTCTCGTCGTGGCTCTCGCCCTCGGGATCCCGCTCGGCCGGCGCCTGATCGGCGTCGTCGAGAAGGCGAAGGTGCGGGGCGTCCTCGGCGCCATGTCGGTGGCCTTCGCTCTGCTGGTGGCGTGGCTGGCGACGGTCGCGGAGTCGGCCCCGATCGTCGGCGCGTTCGCCGCCGGCGCCGCGCTCGCGCGCACCAATCGCCGCCACGACATCGACCACGCGCTCAAACCCGTCGTCGACGTCTTCGCGCCGGTGTTCTTCGTCTACGTCGGCGCCGAAGTCAACGTGAAGCTGCTCGACCCGAGCGTCGCGGCGAACCGGCCCGCGATTCTGCTCGGCCTGCTGCTGACCGTCGTCGGGTTTCTCGGCAAGTTCGCGG
>DATJPZ010000053.1:0-80563 GCA_035506175.1 Thermoanaerobaculia bacterium
CGGGCATGATCCGCGCTCCCAACGCGTACTCCCCGTTCCGGAGTCCCGAGCGCACGCGTCAGCGCCGCGACCTGGTCCTGCACCTGATGGCCGAGGCCGGCAGGATCGACGACGCGGCGCTCAAGGCGGCGCTCGCGGAGCCGATCACGCCGAAGACGCGCGTGGAGGATCGCACGCGCGCGCCGCACTTCGTCGACTTCGTCAAGGGCGAGCTCGCCGAGCGCTACGGCCACGAGCTCGAGACCGAAGGGCTGCAGGTCTACACGACGCTCGACGTCGACCTCCAGCAGGCCGGCCAGCGGGCGGTCACCCAGGGCCTCGAGTCCCTCGAGAAGACCTACCGGCGGCTCGCCTCGGCGTCCAGGCAGGCGCCGCTCCAGGGGGCGCTGATCGTGCTCGAGCCGCAGACGGGCGGCGTGCGCGCGCTCGTCGGCGGCCGCGACTACCGGCTTTCGCAGTTCAACCGCGTCACCCAGGCGCACCGGCAGCCGGGAAGCCTCTTCAAGCCGTTCGTGTACCTCGCGGCGTTTTCGCGGCGCGACCTCGATCCGCCCGTCACGGCGGCGACGATCCTCATGGACACGCCGATCACCGTCGAGTGGGGCCAGAAGACCGACGAGGAGATGTGGACGCCGCGCAACTACGACAACGACTACCGCGGCCCGATGTCCGCGCGGCAGGCGCTCGAGCGCTCGATCAACATCCCGACCGTCCGCGTGTCGCTGACGGCGGGGCTGCCGCAGGTGCTCGGCGCTGCCCGCGAAGCCGGGATCGGCTCGCGCCTGCGCGGGTACCCCTCGGTCGCGCTGGGCGCGTTCGAAATCTCGCCGATGGAGATCGCCGGCGCCTACGCGACCTTCGCCAACAGCGGCGTCCGCGTGACGCCGTACGCGATCGTCGGCGTGACCACCGGCGACGGCACGGTGCTCGACCGCAAGGCCGCGGCGCTCACGCCCGCGCTTCCCGCCGACGCCGTCTACCTGGTCAACGCGATCCTGAAGGGGGCGGTGGATCACGGGACGGGCGCGGGCGCGCGCGGCAAGGGCCTGACGGGCGTTCTCGCCGGCAAGACGGGCACGACGAACGACGGCCGCGACGCCTGGTTCATCGGGTACTCGCCGCGTTTTCTCGCCGCCGTGTGGGTCGGCTACGACGACAACCGCGGCCTGAGCCTTTCGGGGACGCAGGCCGCGGTGCCGATCTTCGCGGATTTCTCGCGGGCCGTGCCCGCGCAGAACTTCGGCGAGGATTTTCCGACGCCGTCCGACATCGTCACGGCGGACATCGACCCGACGACGGGCTTCCTGGCGAGCCCGGGCTGCCCGCAGACGCTCGCCGAAGTCTTCATCGAAGGCACGGCGCCGACGACGGTGTGTCCCGTGCATGGGGGAGGTTCCTAGGCGCTCGCTCCGGTCCGCCGATTCCTGATAAATTCGTCGTTTCGGTGAAAAAGCCCAACTCCCTCCGGCCGTCTCCCATCCGCATCCGTGGCGCCCGGACCCACAACCTGAAGAACGTGTCCGCGGACATCCCCCTCGGCCGGCTGACGGTACTGACGGGCGTTTCTGGCTCGGGAAAATCCTCGCTCGCTTTCGACACGCTCTACGCCGAGGGCCAGCGGCGCTACGCGGAGTCGCTCTCGACCTACGCGCGGCAGTTTCTCGAGCGGCTCGACCGTCCGGACGTCGACTCGATCGAGCCGGTGCCGCCGGCCATCGCCCTCGAGCAGAAGAACGGCGTGCGCAATGCCCGCTCGACGGTCGGGACCCAGACCGAGATCCACGACTCGCTGCGCCTGCTCTTCGCCCACGGCGGCACGACGTTCTGTCCCGACTGCGGAGCGGCCGCGGTGCCGGGCGGGGTGGACCGGGCCGTCGAGGCGCTCTGCGCGGCGGAGGACGGCTCCCGGGCGGTGCTGGCGGCCCCGATCCCGTGGAAGGACCCGAGCGTGACGGGCCCGCGCCGCCGGCGCGGCCCGAGCGACGCGTCGCGGCTGGAAGAGTACCGGCGCGCGGGGTTCTTCCGGGCGATCGCGGAATCCGGCGAAGTCGTCGAGCTCGGCGAGGAAGCCGAGAGCCTGCTCGACGGCGAGGGCCGCCTGCGGCTGGTCGTGGGGCGGTTCGTCGTCGGCGCCGCCTCGCGGCCCGAGCTCGCCGCCGCCGCGGAGACCGCGTTCGCGCTCGCGGGTTCGCTCGAGGCTCGGATGGACGCCCGCGTGCGCACGTTCCGCCGGGGACTGCATTGCCCCGGCTGCGGGAGGGAGTTCCGCGATCCAACGCCGCCGCTCTTTGCCTTCAACTCGCCGCTCGGGGCGTGCCCCGCCTGCCAGGGCTTCGGCCGCGTCATCGGCGTGGACCTCGAGAAGGCGATCCCGGACCGGAGCCTGACCCTGTCCGAGCGCCCGGTCGCTCCGTGGAACACGCCCGCTTACGAGTCGGCCTACGACGACCTCTTCCGCGCCTGCCGCCGCTACTCGGTGCGCACCGACGTCCCGGTGTCGCGTCTCTCCGCGCACGAGCGGGAGGTGCTGCTCAAGGGCCGCGGCGACTTCTACGGCGTGCAGGGGTTCTTCGACTGGCTCGAGACCAAGCGCTACAAGATCCACGTCCGCGTCCTCCTCGCCCGCTACCGCGCCTACACGTTGTGCGGGGCGTGCCAGGGCACGCGGCTCGCCACGCCCGCGCTCTGGGTGCGGTTTCGGGGCCGCACGATCGCCGAGCTGTCGGACCTCGCGCTGGCCGACCTGAAGACGTTCGTGGACGAGCTCGTGCTCTCGCCCGAAGAGGAGGCGCGGCTGTCGTCGATCCTGGCCGAGCTCCGCGCCCGCGTGCGCTACATGAACGACGTCGGTCTCGAGTACCTGACGCTCTCCCGGCCGGCCCGCACGCTTTCGGGCGGCGAGTCGCAGCGCATCGGGCTCGCGTCGGCTCTCGGCGGCTCGCTGACGGGCACGCTCTACGTCCTCGACGAGCCCACGATCGGCCTCCACGCGGCCGACACGCGCCGGCTCCTGGCGATCCTGCGGCGGCTGGCCGACCGCGGCAACACGGTCGTCGTCGTCGAGCACGACCCGGAGGCGATTGCGTCGGCCGATCACGTGATCGACCTCGGGCCGGAGGCGGGAAGCCGCGGCGGCCACGTGCTGTTCGCCGGGTCGCCGGCCGGGCTCGCGCGCGTGAAGGGGTCGGCCACCGCCGAGCTGTTGCGGCGGCGCTCGACGCCGGCTCCCGGCTCCCGGCTCACGGATTCCGGCTCGAGCCGCATCGTTCCTTTTCGGCGCGCGGAGGGCGCGGTCACGGTCGTCGGCGCGCGGGAGCACAACCTGCGCAACCTCACCGTGCGCCTGCCGCTCGGGCGCCTCGTCGCGCTCGCCGGGGTCTCGGGATCCGGCAAGTCCACCCTGATGCGCGACATCCTGCACAACGCCTACGCCCGCCGCGTCAAGGGCGCGGCGCAGTTCGACGTCGGCGCGCACGACCGGATCGACGGCTTCGACGCGATCGCCGACCTGCTCCTCGTGGACCAGAGCCCGCTCGGACGCTCGGCGCGGTCGAACCCGGTGACCTACACCAAAGCCTGGGACGAGATCCGGCAGCTGTTCGCGCGCTCGGCGCGCGCGGTCTCGCGCGGGATCACGGCGCGGGACTTCTCGTTCAATTCCGCCGGCGGGCGGTGCGAGGCGTGCCGGGGAACCGGCTGGCAGACGATCGACATGCAGTTCCTCGCCGACGTGACGGTGCGCTGCGACGTCTGCGACGGCCGGCGCTTTCAGGCCCGGGTCCTCGCCGTGCGCCTGCGCGGCAAGAACATCGACGACGTGCTCGAGATGACGGTCGAAGACGCGTCGGCATTCTTCGCGACCGAAGAGCGGATCGTGCGCCGCCTCGAGCCGCTGCTCGAGGCCGGCCTCGGCTACGTGCGGCTCGGCCAGCCGACCGCGACGCTGTCGGGGGGCGAAGCGCAGCGCCTGAAGCTGGCCGCGTTCCTCGGGATCCGTCCCGCGACCTCGCGCGGCGCGCTCTTCCTCTTCGACGAGCCGACGACGGGGCTCCATGCCCGGGACGTGGACCGGCTGCTGGCGACGCTGCGGCGCCTGATCGCCCGAGGGCACTCGGTCGTCGCGGTCGAGCACCACCTCGGATTCCTCGAGTCCTGCGACTGGATCGTCGAGCTCGGTCCGGGCGGGGGAGAGGCGGGCGGCCGCCTCGTGGCCGAAGGGACGCCCGAAGAGATCCGGAACAACCCGAAGAGCGTCACCGGGCCCTTTCTCGCCGCGGCCGCGGCGCCCGCGCGGGCGCCCGCCGCCGCGCTCCGCGACTCCGCCGACCCGCGCTCCTGACGCGGCCGTTCCGGGCGCGACCGCATGGCGGGCGCGACCCTATAATGAGACGAAAGGGCCCGTCTCCAGAAACGTGCCGAAATTTCGCTCGAACCGAGTCCCGCGCCGCCTCGCCGTCGTCGCCGCCGTGTTCCTGGCGGTGGCTCTGCAGGGAGTCCGCGCTTCCGGCGAGCCGTCGCCCGCCGGGGCGAAGGCTCCGCCGTTTCTCGGCCGCTTCACGTTCCGCACCTACGCGCAGGAGGAAGGGCTGACCGACACGTCGGTCGAGTGCGTTCTCCAGGACCACGTCGGGTACCTGTGGGCCGGGACCGACGACGGACTCTTTCGTTTCGACGGGCGCCAGTTCAAGCGCTACAGCCGCGAGCAGGGGCTCCCGCGCACCCGCATCTACCAGATTCACCAGACGGCCGACGGCCGGATGTACGCGGCGACCGGCGCCGGGCTCGCGCGGCTGGCCGGAAACCGGTTCGTCGTCCTGGACGAGAAGGCGGGCCTCGGTCCCTTCGCGGTCAGCCACGAAGGCGTCGACTCGGACGCCGCGGGCACCGTCTACGTCGGGACCGATCACGGCCTTTTCGTCGGGAAGAACGACCGTTTCGAGCCGGACCGCGAGGCGAACGCGCTCGGTGAGGGGCCGGTCGGCGGCGTCCACCTCGACGCCGCCGGGGCGCTCTACTTCACGCGCGGCGGCCTCCTGTTTCGCCAGGAGTCCGGACGCGTCGTCGAGTTCGGCCGGCCGCGGGGGCTGCCCTCGGGGGAGACGCTCGACGACGTCGCGACCGACGCCGAGGGGCGCGTCTGGGTGCGTACCGTCAAGCATCTCTACCTGCTGGCGCGGGGTGCTCAGCGATTCGAGCGCGACGACGACGGCCTCCCCGAGTCGAGCGAGGTCGGCCGGCTCGACTTCGACGACCGCGGCCAGCTCCTGATCCCGACGGTCCAGGGACTCGCCTACAAGGAGAAGGGAGCGTGGCGGATCATCGGGCGGCGCGAGGGCCTCGCCTCCGACGCCGCGCTCTCGGCGCTCGTGGACCGCGAGGGCTCGCTGTGGGTCGGACTTCTCGGCGGCGGGCTCGACCGGCGGCTCGGGCGGGGCGAGTTCACGAACTGGACGCGCTCCGACGGGCTCGCGCAGGAGGTCGTCTGGGCGGTGGCGCGCCAGAAGACGAAGGACGGGGCGGGCCCGATCTGGGTCGGCACCGAGCAGGGACTCGACCGCATCGACGCGAAGTCGGGCGAAGTGCGCCGCGCCGGCGAGTCGGAAGGGCTCGCGGGCAACAGCATCGCGGCGCTCGAGGCCGCCGAAGACGGCAGCGTCTGGGTCGGCTCCTGGCCGGGCGGCGTCACGCGCATCCTGCCCGACGGGCGCATGCGCCGCTACGCGGCGGCCGACGCGCCGCCCGAGCGCTTTCGCGTCGCCGCCATCCATGTCCGGCCGGACGGCGAGGTCTGGGTCGGGGCGGTCGAGGGCCTCTACCGGCTCGCGGCCGGGTCCTCGAGCACGACGCTCGAGCACGCCTCGGTCGGCCGCGATCGGCCGGACGGCGTGCGCGCCTTCGCGGAGGACTCCGCCGGCACGCTCTACGCCGCGAGCCGCCAGGGCATCGTGCGGGTCACCGGCGACTCGCCGCGGGTCTTCTCGGCGCGCGACGGCCTCAAGGAGGACTGGATCTCGTCGATCGCCTTCGCCGCCGACGGCAGCGCCGTCGTGGCCTACCGCGAGTCGATCGGCGCGGCCAGGGTCGTCCTCGAAGGCGACCGGCTGACGGTCAGGCCGATCGACACGGAAACGGGCCTCGTGTCCAACAAGGTCGTGCTGCTCGGGCGCGATGCCTCCGGCGCCCTGTGGATCGGGACCGGGACCGGGGCCGACGTGTACGGCCCCGACTGGAAGCACACCGCCCGCTACGGGCGGCCCGCCGGGATGGTCAGCGACGACCTCGACCAGAACGCGTTCCTCGCGGAGCCGGACGGGACGGTCTGGCTCGGCTCGAGCCGAGGCCTCATCCGGTTTCAGGCCGGCACGACGCCCGCGCCCGAGCCGCCGCCTCCGATCGTCATCACGTCCGCCATGGCGGGCACGCGGCAGATCGAGCTCGACCCGTCTCGTCCCGTGGTGCTCGACTCCTCCGACCGCAACTTCAGCGTGTCCTGGGCGGGCCTGACGTTTCTCGAGCCGAGGCGGGTGCGGTACCGCCACCGCATGCTCGGTCTCGTCGACCAGTACACGGAGACGGAGCTGACCGAGGCCCGCTTCCCGGCGCTGCCGACCGGGAGCTATCGGTTCGAGGTCCTGTGCGTGGCCGCCGACGGCAAGGTCTCGCGGACGCCGGCGGTCGTGCAGCTCCAGGTCCGGGCGGCGTGGTGGGAGACGGGGTGGGCGCGCCTCCTGTGGGCGCTGCTCGCCGCCGCGGCGCTCGTGGCCGTCGTCCGGTGGCGGACCCGGCACCTCGAGGCCGAGCGCCGGCGCCTCGAGGAGGCCGTCGCCGCGCGGAGCGCGGAGCTCGCTGCGGCCAACCGCGAGCTGCGCGAGGCCTCGTTCACCGACGCGCTCACCGGCGCTCGCAACCGGCGGTTCTTCTCGACGGTGATCGAGGACGACGTGAACCGGACGCTCCGCGTCCATTCGACGCCCGCCCAGAACCGTCCCCGCAACTGCGACCTCATCTTCTACATCGTCGACATCGACCACTTCAAAGAGATCAACGACGAGTTCGGCCACGACCGCGGCGACGGCGTGCTCGCGGAGGTGGCCCGGCGGCTGACCGGCGTCGTGCGCGACTCGGACCGGCTGATCCGGTGGGGCGGCGAGGAGTTCCTGCTGATCTCGCGCGACGCGGACCGGACGCGCGGCGACGTCCTGGCCGGGCGCGTCATGCAGTCGGTCGGATCCGAGCCGTTCGACCTCGGCGGGGGGCACAAGGTGCGGCGGACCTGCTCCGTCGGCTGGGCGCCGTTTCCCTGGTACCCGGACTCGACCCGGACCTTCGCCTTCACCGAGGTGCTCAAGCTCGCGGACCGCGCGATGTACCTGGCCAAGCAGTCGGGCCGCAACCGCTCCGTCGGGGCGCTGCCGGCCGGGCCCTATTCCGAGATCGGCGCCCGCAACGGGGAGTGGTGGGAGAAGCCGCTGAACGACGCCGAGGGCTCGGCCGTGACGCTGGTCAAGACGGGCGGCCCGGTCGTCGTGACGGAGGACTGAGGCTCGGCGTAACCTCCGTCCGGCCGCGTCGTCTCTCCGGGGGGAGGACGACATGGCAAGCTCGCGCGGCATCTCTTCGGCGGCCCTGGCGGCGGTTCTCATGCTCGGCCCGGCGGCGGCCCGCGCGGGTCATCGGCAGGGCCAGAGCGTCTCGATCGACGACGGCCAGGACCCGCGAGGCTGCGGCGACGTGCGAATCGAGTTCGACAACGAGCCCGCCGCGCGCGCCGAGGAGACGCTCACGATCCCGGTGGAAACCGGAAAGGCCCTGCGGATCGAGGCGGCCGAGCACTCGGGGGTGCTGGTGCGCGGGGCCGACCGCGCCGACTTCGAGGTGCTCGTCTGCAAGGCCGCACCCACGTCCGCCCAACTGATCGGAATCGCCGCGGAGCGCCGCGGCGGGGCGCTGTCGGTGCGCGGGCCCGAGGACGGCGACTGGGTCGGTTACCTGCTCGTGACGGCACCCCGGGCCGCCGCCCTCGACATCGCGGCGTCGAACGGTCCCGTCAGGCTCTCCGGACTCTCCGGCCGCGTCGCGGTCCGCTCCGAGAACGGCCCGATCTCCATCCGCCAGTCTTCGGGCGACATCGACGCCCGCGCCGAGAACGGCCCGATCGCCGCGAAGGGCGACGGCGGCCGGCTGCGCCTGGTGACCGAGAACGGCCCGATCGCGGTCGCGCTCGGGGGGACGTCCTGGAAGGGCGAGGGGCTGGTCGCGCGCGCCGTCAACGGTCCCGTCAGCCTCTCGGTCCCGAAGGATTATCGCTCGGGAACCAGCGTCGAGTCGCTCGGCCACTCGCCGTTCCACTGCCGCGGCGAAGCCTGCGGGTCGCTGCGGCGGACCTGGGACGACGAACACAAGCGGCTCGAGCTCGGCGAGGGCCCGGTCGTGGTGCGACTCTCGACCGAGAACGGTCCGGTCTCGGTGCGCACCGGCTCGGACCTCGACGTCGAAGAGGACGACTGAGAGTTATTCGCTCTGCGGGTTCTCGAGGAAACGCAGGAGCCGCTGGCGGCCCGCGTAACCCTCGAGCTTGCCGAGGAGCTTGCCGTCGGGAGAGGCCGCGACGAGCGCGGGGAAGCCGCTGATCTCGAAGCGGCGCTGCAGCTCGGCGATGTCCTCGGGGTTGCGGCCGTCCTCGCGCATGCGATCCACGATGTGCGCGGGGACGAAGCCGCCGTTGACCTTCGCGGCGACGGCGGCGTCCTCCCAGTCCCGGTCGAGGAGCTTGCAGGGGCCGCACCAGGCGGCTGAAAACTCGTAGAGGATCGGCTTGCCGGTCTGCTGCGCGAGCGCCGCCGCCTTCTCGCGGGGCTGCCAGCGCACGAGCCCCGGGCCTTCCTCGCCGCCGCGGTCGACGAGGGCCGTCACGACGCGAAAGAGAACGGCCGCGCCGAGAACCCACAGGAGGATCGGCGAGAGCCGGGATTGCGAGCGCGGCGGAGGCGGGGTGGCCGGGATCTCAGTCCTGTCCATACGCAAACTCCCGCCGGCTGAAGGCGAAGAGGGCCGCCGCGAGGTAGACGACGACGGCGAGGACCCACCGTCCGGTCGCCTCGCCGAACGGGTGGCGTCCCGCCAGCACGGCATTCCAATCGAGCGAAGGCAGGACGTTGTCGCGCAGGATCCGCCCGACCTTCGCGAGCACGGGCATGTGGAGGACCTGCGCGGCGATGTCGGGCACCGCGGCGAGCGGCGTCAGCAGGATGAAGCCGAGCACGTCGCCGTAGCCCGGGAGAAACGTCGAGAGGAGCAGAATCGTCGCCGCCGACGCGACCGCGCCGAGAAAGGTCGCGAGCATGGACGGCCCGAGGGAGTCGAGGGGAATCGCGCGCGCCGGGGCGCCGAGCATCGGCAGGATCGCCCGGGTGAAGAGCAGCGTGAGCCCCGCGAGCGAGACCAGGAAGACGCCGAACGACAGCAGGATGCCGCCGTAGCGGCCGAGGAGGTACTCGCTGCGCGAGATCGGCCGGCAGAGGATCATCTGCAGGGCGCCGCCCGTCGCGTCCCGCGACACGCACCCCGCGGCGAGGATCAGGAGCGCGAGCGTGCCGACCTCGAACCCGGCCGTACCGCCGGAGCTCGCCAGCTGCGGCACGGCCACGAAGGCGAGCGCGGTCAGCGCGACGACGACGCCGACGCTCGAGAAACGCTGCCGGAGGAAGCGGCGCACCATCTCCCTCATGACGGATCCCCGGTGGCGTTGTCCCGCTTCGGCGGCGCCTCGCGGAAGAGCCCTTCCAGGTCGGCGGAGGCGCGGACCTCGAGCACCGGGACGTCGGCGAGCGCGAGCGTCTTGACGGCCCGGGCGACGTCGGCTTCCGAGCTCCCCGACAGGCGGAGCGACCCTTCGGCGTCGACCTCGGCCGCGAACCCGGTCGCTTCGAGCGCGGCGCGTGCTTCCTCGGCGCGGCCGTCGGGGACGCGGACGACGGCCCGGCGCCGCGACGCCGTTTCGCCGCGGAGCGTCTCCTGGCGCGTCAGGCGGCCGTGGTCGATGAACACGACCCGGTCGCAGACGCGTTCGACCTCGGAGAGCTGGTGCGAGTTCAGGACGACGGTCGCCCCGCGCCGGCGCGCCTCCAGGATCTGGTCCCGGACGATGGCGACCCCGAGCGGATCGGTGCCGGAAGCCGGCTCGTCGAGAAAGAGCAGCTCGGGCGCGCCGAGCGTGGCCTGGGCGACGCCGATGCGCTGCAGCATCCCGCGCGAATAGGTCTTCAGCTTCTTCGCCAGGACGGCGCGTTCGAGGCCAACCCGGTCGGCGGCCGCCGCGACCTCGGCGGCGGCGCGGGCCGGGTCGCCGCCCGAGAGCCTCCAGTGGAACGCGAGGAAGCTCTCCCCGGTCAGGTCGCGGTCGAAGCCGAGGCGCTCGGGCATGTAGCCCGTCCGGGCGCGCACCCACAGGTCGTCGACGGCGCGGCCGTCGATCGAGAGCCGGCCCGAATCGGGGTGCAGGAACCCGAGCAGGCAGGAGAGCAGCGTGGTCTTGCCGGCGCCGTTCGGGCCGATCAGGCCGAGCGTCTCGCCACGGCGGACCTCGAGGCTCACGCCGTCGAGCGCGCGCGTGCGGCGGCCGAGGCGCCCGTAGGTCTTCGAAACGTTGGCGACGGAAATCACGCCGCCACATCATAAGGGCTTCGGCGCGCGGCGTGCCGGCGGCCTTCTCTTTCCGGGAATATGGTTTATTCTTTCGCGATTTCCAGACGCGGTTTGGCATGATCGAAGTACAAGGCCTGACGAAACGGTACCCCACGCGCCTCGCGGTCGACGACGTCTCGTTCTCCGTCCGGCGGGGAGAGATCGTCGGTTTCCTCGGCCCGAACGGCGCCGGCAAGACCACGACGATGCGCGTCCTGACCGGTTTCCTGCCGCCGACCTCGGGGTCGGCCCGGGTCGCCGGCCATGACGTCGTCACGCAGTCCTCGGAGGCCCGCGCCGCGCTCGGGTACCTGCCCGAGTCCGCGGCGACCTATCCCGAGATGCGCGTCGACGAGTACCTCGGCTTCCGCGCGCGCCTCGAAGGAGTGCCGGCCGGCCAGCTGCGCGGCCGCGTCGACGAGGCGCTCGGCCGCTGTCTTCTCGCCGACGTCCGGCATCGCCGGATCGAAAACCTGTCGAAGGGATTCCGGCAGCGGACGGCGCTCGCCGGAGCCCTGGTGCACGAGCCGCCCGTCCTCATCCTCGACGAGCCGACGATCGGCCTCGACCCGGTCCAGATCATCAAGATCCGCGAGACGATCCGCGAGCTCGGCCGGGACCGGGCCGTGCTCCTCTCGACACACATTCTTCCCGAGGTCGAGGCCGTCTGCGACCGCGTCCTCATCATCGACCGGGGCCGGATCGTCGCGGAGGGCACCCCCGCGGAGCTGCGGGGCAAGCTCGCCGGGTCGGCGGCGGTCCGCGTCGTGATTCTCGGGGGACCGGAGGCGCGCGAGGCGCTGGCAGGCGTCCCGGGCGTCGCCGGCGTCGAGGTCGAGGTGGCGGCCGGGGAGACGCGGGCTCGCGTCCTCTGCGCTCCGGGCGCGGATCCGCGCGAGGAGATTTTCCGACTGGCCGTCGCCCGCGGCTGGGTCCTGCGCGAGCTCGGGCGCGAGGCCCTCTCGCTCGAGGACGTTTTCGTCCGCCTCACGCGCCACGAGGAGGCGCCGGACGAGGCGGCGGCGACCCCGGCGGAGACCGCGCCCGACACGGGAGCCGCCTCGTGAGAAAGCTTTTCGCGATCGTCGGCCGCGAGTGGCGCGCGTACTTCCTGTCGCCGCTCGCCTACGTGATCCTGACCGCCTACATGTTCCTGAACGGCCTGATCTTTTCGCGCATCGTCGCGTTCCTGTCGGCGCCGGGCGGCCCGCGCGAGCGGTTCCTGTCGCTTCTCTTCACGAACACGTTCTTCTGGATCTTCACGCTCTTCATCGTCCCGATCCTCACGATGCGGCTGCTGGCCGAAGAGCGGCGCTCGGGAACGCTCGAGGTCCTCCTGACCTCGCCCGTGTCCGAGGCGTCGGTCGTCGTCGGAAAGTTCCTCGGCGCGCTCGGCTTCTTCCTCGTGCTGTGGCTGCCGAGCCTGGCGTTCATCCTCTACATCCGCTCGAAGACCGACGTCGACCTGGGCGCCGTCGCGGCCGGCTACCTCGGCATCGCGCTTCTCGGCGCGTACTTCCTCGCGATCGGGACCTTCGCGTCGGCCGTGACCAAGAACCAGATCCTCGCGGCGATCCTCGCCTTCGCCATGCTGATCCCCATCTTCTCGGTCGGCCTCTTCGAGTCGGGAGCCGATCCGGCCCGCCAGTCGCTGATCGGCTACCTGAACATCTGGGACCACATGGACGAGTTCGCCCGCGGCGTCGTCGACACGCGCCGCCTCGTCTACTACCTGTCGGGAACCGCGTTCTTCCTCCTGCTCGCGGCGACGGTCCTTTCGTCGAAGAAGGAGACGCCGTGAGCGCGCGCTCGACCCGGCTCGGCACCTCGGCCGCCGGAGTCCTGCTGGCGGCGGCCGTGCTTCTCGGCGTGAACTACCTGGCGTTCCGCCACTGGAAGCGCTTCGACTGGACGCACACCCAGATCTACTCGCTCTCCGAGACGACGCGGAAGATCCTCGACAACCTGAAGCAGCCGGTGCAGGTGACCGTGTTCATGGTCCCTGGGCGCTCGCGCCTTCTTCCGGAGGTCAAGGAGCTTCTGGCGCGCTACCAGGCCCGGAGCTCGAAGATCGAGGTCGAGTACCTCGATCCGCAGCGCAACCTCGCCCGCGCCGAGGCGCTGGTCAAGGAGTCGGGCGTGCGCGAGAACACGGTGGTGTTCAAGAGCGGCGACCGCAAGAAGTACGTCGAGGAGGACAAGCTCGCCGACTTCGACTACGCCGGGATGGGCATGGGCGGCGGCGCGCCGACGGTCAAGGCGTTCAAGGCCGAGGAGGCGTTCACGTCGGCGATCCTCTCGGTGACCGAGCAGCGCCAGCCGAAGGTCTACTTCACCAGGGGCCACGGCGAGGCGGCGCTCGACTCGACCGAGCGGGGGAAGGGCTTCGGCGACGTCAAGCAGATTCTCGAGCGCAGCAACATGACGGTCGGCACGTGGGACAGCCTCGGCAAGGCGGATCTGCCGGGCGACGCGGACCTGGTCGTCGTCGCGGGGCCCCGCACGGCGTTCCTCGAGCCCGAGGCCGGCGCCGTCGAGAAATACCTCGCCGGGGGCGGCCACGCGCTGCTCCTGCTCGACCCCGTCCTGCCCGGCGCCGGCGCGCCGCCGTCGGACCTGGGGTTCGGTGGGCTGCTCGGCAAGTACGGCATCAAGCTCGGCAACGACCTCGTGGTCGATCCCGCCAACGCGCTGCCGATGGTCGGCGCCGAGACGCTGCTCGTCAACCGCTACGGCACCGGCCCGATCGTCGGGGCGCTTTCGGCCGAAGGCCTGCCGGTGATCCTGCCGCTCGCGCGCTCGGTGACGAAGGCGGAGAAGCCGCCCGAGGGCCTCGCCGAGGCGATGCTCCTCGAGACGTCGCCGGACGGCTGGGGGGAGACGAACCTGAAGGACCTCGACGCCGGGTTGAAGAAGGACGCCGCGGACCTGGCGGGTCCCGTGTCGCTCGCCGTGTCGCTCGCGGCCGCCGACCCGAAGAAGGACGAGGGCAAAGCGCCGCGCCTGGTCGTCGTCGGCAACTCGCGCTTTGCCACCAACGGCGCGATCCAGAACGGCGCCAATGCGATGCTCTTCGCCAACGCCGCGCACTGGCTCGCCGGGAGCGAGAAGCAGATCGGGATCCCGCCGAAGACGCCGGCGCAGTCGTCGCTCGCCCTGACCGACGCCCAGGTCCGGGCCCTCGGGTGGGGCGCGATCGTGGGGCTGCCCGGACTGGCCGTCCTGCTCGGCATCTGGGTCTGGTACCGCCGCCGGGACTAGCTGGTCATGTCTCCCAGGAAGCTGCTCGCGCTCTCGGCCGTCGTCGTCGCGCTCTTCGCGTTCATCTTCTTCTTCGAGCGGAAGATGCCCACGACGGAAGAGCGCGCCCGCAAGGGCGACCTCTACTGGGACATCCCGCAGGACAAGGTGGAGAAGATCGAGATTGCCCGCGGCGGCGAGACGCTCGAGTTCCAGCGGGCGGGCGCCGCGGCCTGGAAGATGACGCGGCCCGAGAAGTATCCGGCGGACGCCTTCGCCGTCGGGAGCGTCGTGACGGACCTGGCCGAGATGAAGCGGGCGGGCGGCGAAGACGCTCCCGAGTCTAAGGCGGCGGACTACGGCCTGGAGAAACCGGCCGTGACCGCGACGATCACCTGGAGCGATCCCTCCGACACGAAGACGCTCAAGAGCCGTACCGTCGAATTCGGCGCGGCCGTTCCGGGGACCGACGTCGTCGCCGCCCGGGTGGCGGGGACCCAGAAAGTGCTCTTCGTGCCCGCGTCCGTGCTCGCGTCGCTGAAGAAGAACGCCGACGACTTCGAGAGCCGCGAAGTCTTCGGCGCGTTCGCATCCGACGTCTCCCGGCTCGAGATCCTCCGCGGCCGCGGCAAGCTCGCGTTCGTCCGCAAGGACGGCGCGTGGTGGCTCGCCGAGCCGGTGGCGGACCTCGCCGACGGGGGAGAGGTGGACCGCTTCGTCGGGTCGCTGTCGGCGCTTCGGGCCAAGGATTTCCTCCACGGCGGCCAGGACCTGGCGGCGATCGGTTTGAACCCGCCGCTCTTCCACGTCGCGGTGACGGTTCCCAAGAACACGGTGACGGCCGTCGACTTCGGCGCGACGCGTTCCGACGGCAACACCGTTTACGCCCGGCGCGAGGGCCAGGTCCTCACGGTCGACCGCGACATCGTCGACGAACTCTCCAAGGAAGCCGAGGCCTTCCGCAGCAGGACGGTCCTCGGGTTCTCGCGGAGCGAAGTGACCGGGGTCGAGGCGGCCTTTCCCAAGGGGAGCTACGTCCTCACGCAGCAGGAGGGCGGCTGGACGGCCGGCGGCAAGCCGGTGCTCGCGGCCGCGGCGGACGACGCGCTGACGGCGCTGCTTTCTTTGAAGGCGAAGGATTTCCTCGACGACGCCGAGGTCAAGGGGCTCGCCCTGCCCGTCGCGACGGTCACGGTGCGAGGCAAGAGCGGTTCCCCGTGGAAGCTGTCGCTCCATCCACGGGCCGGTGCGGTCGTGGCGACGGCATCGCCGCGCCCCGGCGGCTTCCTGCTCGACCACGACGCTCCCGAGAAGCTCGAGGCCGCCTTCCGAAAACTCGCGGCGGCCGCTCTGCCCACGCCCGCGCCAACGCCGGCCCGTAAGCCGTAAGCCGAAGGCATCGTTGCCTCGGCTGCCGGCTACCGCCGTCCCGTCTGGTGCGGGGCCCTCTTCGTCGCCTCGGCTTCTAGCTCGGCGATGCGCTTCTGCCGCTTGGCTTCCTTCTCGTCGGCGGCCTTGGTCTTCTTTTCCCTGGCCTTCGAAAACGACGTCGACATCGAGAAGAGGAGGCCCTTGCCCTTCGGGGGCTTGGCGCGGCGAGCCGTGGCGCCCCAGAACCTGGTCTTCTTGAAGACGGCTTCGGTGAAGTCGGAGTTGGCGAGATCGGCGCCCTTCAGATCGGCGCCCGAGAAGTCGGCGCCCATCGCGCGGGCAAAGCGCAGATCGGCCTCGTGGAGCGTCGCCCCCTGGAAGTTGGCGCCGATCAGGAGCGAGCCCGAAAGGTCCGCGTCGAAGCCCCGGCATCCCGAGAAATCCGCCCGCTTCAGGTTGGCCTGACGGAAGCTGCCGAGCGAGAGGTCGGCCCGGGAGAAGTTCACACCCTCGGCTTGAGCCTCGGCGAGGTCGGCGCCCGAGAAGGTCGCGCCGACGAAGCTGTAGGGCTTCAGGTTCGCGCGCCGCAGGATCGCCTTCGAGAGGTCCGCACCCTGGAAGTTGGCCTTTTCGAAGCGCGCCGAACGCAGATCGACTTCGGTGAGCTTGGCCTCGGCGAAGCTGACGTCGGAGCCGCCGGCGTCGAGGAAGATCGCTCGCCTCAGGTCGGCCTTGCGGAGCTTCGTCCGGTCGAAACCGGCGCCGGTGAAATTGGTCTCGACGGCCGTGGCGAGCTCGAGGTCGGCCTCGGTGAATTCGGCCTTCTCGCAATCGGCCGCCGAGAGCGACGCCTGGCGCAGGATCGCGCCGGTGAACTTCGCGCGGCGCAGGTCGGCGCCGGTCAGGTCGGCCGACTTCAGGTTCGCCCCGGCGAAGTTGGCGTTCGGGAAGGCGACGCGCTGCGCGCCGAGGTTCTCGAAGACGGCGCGGGACAGGTCGGCGCCGTCGAAGGAAGCCCCGTTCAACTTGACGCCGCGGAAGTTCACGTCTTTCAGGATGGCCCCGGCGAGGTTCGCGTTGGAGAGGTCGGCGCCCTCCAGGCGCGTGAACGAGAGATCGGCGCCCGCGAAGTCCGCGCCGGACAGGGCGCAGCTCTGGAGCGAGGCGGACCGGAAGCGCGCGCCGGCGAAGAACACTTTCGAGAAGTCGAGGAAGTCGAGATCGCAGTGCTCGAAGATCGCACCCGCGGCCGAGGCGCCCGCCCATTTCGAGTGCCGCAGCGTCGCCCGGGTGAAGTCCGCGCCGGCGAGCGTGGCGCGCGAGAGGTCCGCCCGCGTCAGGTCGGAGCGTTTGAGGTCCTTGCCCGAGAGGTCCATGCCGGCCAGGTCGGCGCCGGTCAGATCCGGCGTGACGTTGGCGTTCTTGACGCGCCACTCGTTCCAGCCCGGCGTGCCGAGCAGCTTCCAGTGTTCTGGATTGGCCATTGCCCGGCATTGTAACCGCCCCGCATCCGAAGGCGCGTTACAATCGATCGGATGAGCTCGACTGCCACGCCCGCCGTCACCGCACCCGTCGCCGCCCCGAGCCGCGCGCTGGAGCGGATCCGCAAGGCGCTCCTCGGCGGCCACCCGATCCTCTACGTTCTCTCGTGGGAAGAGCCGCGCGTCGAGCGCCTGGCGCAGCACCTGGCGAAGACGTTTTACGGCGCGCCGTGTCCGTACGGCGTCTGGTCGGTCGTGGACGGACTCGTCGTGGACGGCAACCCGGTTCCCGACACGCGCGACCCGATCAAGGCGCTGGAGGCGATTCTCGCGGCGACGGGCAAGGGGTTCTACCTGCTCAAGGATTTCCCGACCGCGGGACGCCCCGAGACGGTGCGGCGCCTGCGCGACGTCTACCGCGGCCTGAAGGACCGCGGGCGCCACGTCCTGATCGTCTCGCCCCGGCTCGCGATTCCGGAGGAGGCGAAGAAGGAGATCTACGTCGTCGAGTACGAGCTGCCCGACGACAACGAGATCGGTAAGATCCTCGACGGCCATCTGCGCAAGCGGCTCAACCTGTCGATTCCCGAGCCCGACATGCGCCGGCTGCAGCTGGCGATGCGGGGCCTGACGGCCGACGAGATCGGCCACGTCGTGTCCAAGGTGTTCGCGTCGCGGAAGGCCTTCGACGAGGCCGCCTTCCTCGAGATCCTCGGCGAGAAAGAGCAGATGTCGCGCAAGGAGGGCGTGCTCGAGTTCGTCCCTCCGCGTTTTTCGCTCGACGACATCGGCGGGTATGCCGTGCTGAAGACGTGGCTCCAGAAACGCCAGTCCCTCTTCTCGAAGGACGCGCTCGACGCGGGGATCCCGATCCCGAAGGGGATCCTGCTGATGGGCATCTCGGGCTGCGGCAAGAGCCTGTGCGTCAAGACGATCTCCACCCTCTGGAACCTGCCGCTCTTCCGCCTGGACATGAACGCGGTCTTCGGGACCGATAACCCCGAGATGACGTTCCTGCGCGCCCTGCGCTCGGTCGAGGCGGTCTCGCCGGCCGTTCTGTGGATCGACGAGATCGAGATGGGCGTCGGGGGCTATCGCGAAGGCGGAGACGCCTCGATGTCGCGCATCTTCTCGGGGTTCCTGACCTGGATGCAGGAGAAGAGCGCGCTGGTCTTCGTCGCGGCGACGGCCAACCGGATTCACCTCCTGCCGGCCGAGATCATCCGCAAGGGCCGCTTCGACCAGGTCTTCTTCGTGGACCTCCCGACCGAGGAAGAGCGCAAGCAGATTTTCGCGATCCACCTGAAGAAGAACCGGTGCGACGTGGCCCGGTTCGACCTGGTCTTTCTTGCCAAGGCGACCAACGGCTGGAACGGCGCCGAAATCGAGCAGGCCGTCGTGTCCGGGGTCGTGGATGCCTACGCCGAGGGCCGGCAGATCTCCGAAGACGACCTGTATCGCATGATCGCCGCCACCGTTCCGCTCGCCGTGACGATGGAAGAGCAGATCAAGCAGATCCGCAGCTGGGCGCACGAGCGGGCGTTGAACGCCTCGACGACCTGATCCTCGCGGGGAGGAGGCCGTGAAAAGACTCCTCGTCGTCCTTCTCCTGGCCGGCGCCGCGTACGGAGCCTGCAGGTATTTCGTGCTCGACGCGCCGTCGCGCGCGTTCCACGCCTTCGCGCGTGCCTGGGCGCTCGAGGACACGCCGGCCGCGGTGGCCTGGACGAGCGGCGAGGCGGCGAAGAGCGCGGCCGAGGCGCGCATCCTCCGCGGAGTCGTTCGGGCGCCGATGGAGGCGCTGCGCGGGTCGCGCCAGGAGGTCGAGTCCCGCGAGGAGGCCCCCGACGGCGCCGTCCTCGTGACCGTCAAGCAGTTCGTCTTTTACGACCCGCCCGGTCAGACGAGCGGCGTCGGCGGCGCCGGGGTCGCGACGGTCCGCCACGTGGCGCGGATGCGGAAGACCCCCGACGGGTGGCGCGTCGTGGACTGGACCCCGGCGTTTCTGGAAGCGCGGCCGAACCGGCCGGGGCGTTGACGGGGGCTGTCGGGAACCTCAATTCCGGCGCGGGTCGAGCTGCCGGGGTCGGAACGGCGCGAGGAACTGCAGCCGGCTCTTCCACTCGAGCATCCGCGCGCGAAGCAGCTCGAAACGTTCCGGCAGCGAGTCGGTTTCGAGCAGCTCCTGGAGCTCGGGCGGCGCGTAGCGCAAGCGGAGCGCGATCTCGGAGGCCAGCCGCTCGGGTCCGAGGGCCTCGGTCGGCAGCGGCGGCAGGTCGAGGGGGCGGGCGACGTCGCGGAAGAGGTCGCGGGCCGAGGTGACCAGGCGCTCCTGCTCGCCCGGCTCTCGGAAGGAAGCGGTCGGGAGCTCCTCGACGTGCGCGACGCGGTAAGGGTCCGGAGGAGCCTCGTCGATCACCCGGAATCGGAAGCGCGCTTCGAGCAGGATGTTGTACCGCCCGTCCGGAAGCTCTTCCGACTCCACGATCTCGCCGGCCGTTCCGACGGGGTGAATGGGCGGGGCCTCGGCGGCGGCGTCGGCTCCGGGGGCCAGCATCGTCATCCCGATCGTGCGCTCGGCGACGAGAGCGTCGGCGACGAGGGCGCGGTAGCGGGGCTCGAAGACGTGCAGGGGCAGGAGCGTTCCGGGCAGGAGGACCACGTCGGGGAGCGGAAAGAGCGGTATCCGGCGGCTCACGGCGCAGCGCTCCCGCCGGCCGGCGCCGCGGTCTTGCCGCGGGAGAGCGTGAGGACGTAGGTCGCGACCTGGCGGATCTCTTCGCCGGTCAGTTTTTCCTGGAACGGTGGCATCGGGTCGCGGCCGACGCGGACCTGCCTCTCGATCGCCGCGAGGCTGCCGTCGGAGCGCCACCGTCCGTCGACCAGGTTCGCGTAGGGGAATCGGGCGGCCACGGTCGTCTTGCCGTCGCCGTTGGCGTTGTGGCACGACACGCAGCGCCGCTCGAAGATGCGGCGGCCCGCCGCGGCGTCGCGCCCGGCGCGTTCGACTTCCGGCAGCGCCGCGCGGCGGCAGGCGAGCGTCCCGGCGGCGGCGAGGGCGACGACGGCGGCGGGCAGGAGGCTCCGGAGCACGACGGGGAGTCTAAACCCGCGTCCCGAGCGGCTCCCCGGTTCTTGATGGAGTCCTCATTTGGCGCGACCGTGGGGGCATGCTAAGGTCGGCGCCCTCATGGCGGACCGAAAGGACCGGGTGATGGAGAACGTCCCCGGGAAGTACTTCGTCGACGCCCAGTGCATCGACTGCGACGTCTGCCGCGTGACGGCGCCGGAGAACTTCCAGCGCAACGAGGACCGGGGATACTCCTACGTCTTCCGCCAGCCCGAGTCGTCCGAGGAGAACGCCCGGTGCCAGGAGGCCATGGATTCCTGCCCCGTCGAGGCGATCGGGAACGACGGGGAGGGAGAAGCCACCCCCTAGAGCTTCTCGAAGTAGTCGATCGTCCGCCGGAGCCCTTCCTCGAGCTCGACCTTCGGCTCCCAGCCGAGCACCTGGCGGGCCTTGGTGATGTCGGGCTGGCGCACCTTCGGATCGTCGACCGGAAGCGGCTTGAAGACGATCTCGCTCTTCGTCCGGGTCAAGGCGCGGATCGTCTTCGCGAACTCGAGCACGGTGAGCTCCGCGGGGTTGCCGATGTTCATGGGCTCCGAGGCGTCCGACTGCAGGAGCCGGTAGATGCCGTCGACGAGGTCCGAGACGTAGCAGAAGGAGCGCGTCTGGGAGCCATCGCCGAAGACGGTCATCGGCTCGCCGGCGAGGGCCTGGCCGATCAGGGCGGGCACGACGCGGCCGTCGCGGGGCCGCATGCGCTCGCCGTAGGTGTTGAAGATCCGGACGATGCGCGTGTCGACGCCGTGCGAGCGGCGGTAGGCCATCGTGATCGCTTCGGCGAAGCGCTTGGCCTCGTCGTAGACGCCCCGCGGCCCGATCGGGTTCACGTTGCCCCAGTACGTTTCGGGCTGCGGGTGGACGAGCGGGTCGCCGTAGACTTCGGAGGTCGAGGCCAGGAGAAATCGGGCCTTCTTCGCCTTGGCGAGGCCGAGCGCGTTGTGCGTGCCGAGGGAGCCGACCTTGAGCGTCTGAATGGGGAGCTCGAGGTAGTCGATGGGCGAGGCGGGCGAGGCGAAATGGAGCACGGCGTCGAGCGGCCCGTCGACGAAGATGAAGTGAGTGACGTCGTGCCGGACGAAGCGGAAGCGCTTTTCGGCGTCGAGGTGCGCGATGTTGCGTGGATTTCCCGTCAGGAGGTTGTCCATCGCGACGACCTCGTGGCCCTCCCGCAGAAGCCGGTCGCAGAGATGACTGCCCAGGAACCCCGCGCCGCCCGTGACCAGAACTCTCATGGACGTGTCCTCGCCTTTCCCGTCACTGCCGTCCGACGCCGGTGTAGTGCCAGCCCGCGGCCTTCATTTCCTTCGGGTCGTAGACGTTGCGGAGGTCGATCATGACCCGGGCGCGCAGGTTCGCGCCGAGCCGGGGGAGGTCGAGCTTTCGGAATTCGTTCCACTCGGTCGCCAGCACGACGAAGTCCGCGCCCGCCGCGCAATCGTAGGCGTCCGTCGCGTAGTGCACGCGCGGGTGGACCGCCCGCGCGCCGGGCATCGCCGCGGGGTCGAAGGCGCGCACCGCCGCGCCCGCGTTCTCGAGGCCGGCGACGACGGAGAGCGCCGGCGACTCCCGGATGTCGTCCGTCTCCGGCTTGAACGAGAGCCCGAGCACCGCCGCCGTCTTGCCCGCGAGCGGGCCGGCCGCGGACGCGATCTTCTCGACCATCCGGGCCTTCGTTTCGGCGTTGACGCGCATCGTCGCTTCGATGATGCGGAACTCGTAGCCCTGCTGGCGCGCGAGGTCGGCCGCCGCCGCCGTGTCCTTGGGGAAGCACGACCCCCCGAAGCCGGGCCCGGGGTGGAGGAACTTCGAGCCGATCCGCTTGTCGAGGCCCATGCCGCGCGCGACGTCGTGGACGTCGGCTCCCATCAGCTCGCACAGCCGGGCCACCTCGTTGATGAACGAGATCTTGACCGCGAGAAAACCATTCGAGGCGTACTTGATCAGCTCGGCGGAGGCGACGTCGGTGATGACGAACGGCGTCTCGACGAGATAGAGGGGGCTGTAGATCTCTTTGAGGACCTCGACGGCCCGGGCGTCGTTGGCGCCGATGACGACGCGGTCGGGGCGAAGGAAGTCGGAGACCGCGGAGCCCTCGCGGAGGAACTCGGGATTCGAGACGACCGAAAACTCGTGGCGGCCGTTCCTCTCGCGCAGGATCTGCTCGATCATCCGGCCGGTCCCGGTCGGCACCGTCGACTTGGTCACGACGACCTTGTAACCGTTCATGTGGAGGGCGATGGCCTCGGCGACCTGGCGCACGAAGGTCAGGTCGGGCGAGCCGTCCGCCTTCGGCGGCGTGCCCACCGCGATGAAGATGGCCAGCGCGTCCTCGATCGAGGACTTCAGGTCGGTCGAGAAGCGCAGCCGGCCGGCGCGCTCGTTGCGGGACACGACCGCTTCGAGCCCCGGCTCGTAGATGGGAATCCGGCCCGCCTGGAGCGCCGCGATCTTCTCGGCGTCCTTGTCCACGCAGACGACGTTCATCCCGAAGTCCGCCAGGCAGGCGCCCGTGACGAGACCGACGTATCCGGTACCGACCATGCAGATGTTCATGCGGGCAGTTTCTCCAGCGATTCCCGGTACCAGGCCACGGCGCGCCGGAGGCCCTCCTCGAGCGGAACCCGGGCGCGGAAGCCGAGGAGGCGCTCCGCTTTCTCCACCGAAGCAAACGTGACGGGCACGTCGCCGGACTGCATCGGGCGCCGGTCGAGCCGGGCCGGGCGGCCCGTGGCCTTCTCGACGGCCGCGACGAGCTCGGCGAGCGTGACCGGATGCGCGCCGCCGAGATTGACGATTTCGAAGGGGATGGCGCTCTCGAGCGCCGCTTCCACGCCGTCGGCGATGTCGTCGATGTAGGTGTAGTCGCGCCGGGAAGACCCGTCGCCGTAATACGGGAGGGGCTCGCCGGCCTCGACGCCGCGGATGAACCGGGCGATGGCCATTTCGGGCCGCTGGCGGGGGCCGTACACCGTGAAGAAGCGCAGGCACATCGCGGGCAGCCCGTTCAAATGGTGGGCGTTGAAGACCTGGAGCTCGCCCGCGCGCTTGGTGGTGGCGTAGGGGGAGATGGGCTTCTCGATGGGATCATCCTCGGCGAAGGGGAGCTTCGCGTTGATTCCGTAGACGGAGGAAGACGAGGCGAAGACGAAGCGCGGCTTGCCGTGGGCGACGGCCCCTTCGAGCAGGTGCCACGTCGCGACGCAGTTGACCTCTTCGTAGAGGACGGGCTGCGAGAGCGACGGCCGCACGCCCGCGCGCGCCGCGAGGTGGAGAACGGCGTCGAAGCCTTCCTCGGCGAAGAGGCGGAAGACGAGCGCCCGGTCCCGGATGTCGCCTTCGACCAGCCGGTAGCGCGAGTTTCCGAGGTGCGGCGCGACGTTGGCGCGCTTGGCGAGGGGGTCGTAATAGTCGTTGAAGTCGTCGAGCACGACGACGCGGTCGCCTTTGGCCAGGCGCCTGTCGGCGAGGTGCGAGCCGATGAACCCCGCGCCGCCGGTGACGAGGAGCTTCACTGCGGCGGGGCCGGGGTGGGCGAAGCCGCCGGCAGGGCGGTCTTCGTCCTGACGTAGGAGTCGTACTCCTTCTTGATGCCGGACTTCTGCCGGTCCGCGATCAGCCAGCGCAGGATCGCCGACTCGTTGACGCCGACGACGAGGCGGTTGGCGGCGTCGTAGAGCTCGGGGTCGTTGATGAGCTTCCCGGCGGTCCCGTCGCCGTCGTCGAGCTTCTTCGAGATCGAGTCGAGGTGGCCGGACAGGCTGCGCAGGTTTCCCGTGAAGGCCTTCCCGAATTCCTTGTCGTGCAGGAGGATCGGGATCGCGCCGCTGCCTTTCTCGAGGTTGTCGACGACGCGCGTCAGCCCGGCCGCGGTCAGCGAGAGGCTGTCGAGGAGGGCGTAGATCTTCTTCTTGCCTTCGGGATCGGAGAGCAGGGCGGGGATCGCGCCGTTGCCGGTGCGGATTCCTTCCTCGATCTGAGCCAGCAGTCCCTTGACCGAATGGATGGCGGCGGCGAGGGCGTCGCTCGTCTCCTTGCCGTACTTCTCGTCGATCAGGAGCCGGCCGACGAGCCCCTGGCCGCGGTCGACCTTGGCGAGGATCGAGTTGAGGGACTTCAGCGTCGCGTTGAAGTTGTTGCCGAGCTGCACGCTCTCCTCGCTGTTGGTCGTGATCGCCCCGAGGAAGCCCTCGCCCTGCTCGGTGCGCCCCAGGATGTTCTTGAGCGACTTGGCGATCGCCGAAAGGTCGGTGAGCAGGTCGCCGCTGCCCTCGAGGAGCTTCTCGAGGCCGGCGCCCTGGGCCGGCGGGATCTCGCCGCCGATCGGCACCTCGGGCTCGTCGGCCTTGCCGCCTTCGAGCTCGATGTACTTGTCGCCGAGGAGGCCCCGTGTCTTGATCGACGCGCGCGTCGACTTGCGGATCATCGGCGCCCAGCGCTTGACGACGTCGTAGACGACGCGGACGGTCCGGTCGGCCGGATCGCCCGAGAGGCGGACTTCGATGACGCTGCCGACGACCACGCCGTTCAAGGAGACGTTGTTGCCCGCGATCAGTCCGGCCGCCGAGTCGAAGTGCGTCTCGAAGGGGAACTTGCTCCGGAAGAGGTTGGCCCGCTGCCCGATCATGAAGACCCCGATCATCGTCGCGGCGAGCGCGACGAGGACCACGACCCCCACCCGGAAGCGGCGTCTGACCTGTTGCTCTCCGACCACTGTCACGCTCCCTTCGGAACCGCCTGAAACACCCCCGTCCCGCAGGGGAAACCCATCGCCCGGAAATAGTCGCGCAGCACCGGGTGGCCGTTGGTGGTCGCCTCTTCGAAGGTGCCGACGAACTGGAAGCGGCCCTGGTGCAGAAAGACGACGCGAGAGGAAACCGTGCGGGCCGTGACGATGTCGTGCGTCACGACGACGGACGTCGTCTGGAGCCGGTGGTTCACGTCCACGATGAGCTGCGCGATCTTCTCGGAGGAGACCGGGTCGAGGCCGGTCGTCGGCTCGTCGTAGAGGATGATCTCGGGCTCGAGAGAAATCGAGCGGGCCAGGGCCACGCGCTTGCGCATCCCGCCGGACAGCTCCGACGGCATCTTGCGCTGGATGCCGGGCAGGCCCACCATCGAGAGCGTCTGGGCGACGATCGCGGAGACCTCCTCGGGCGACTTGTCGGTGTGCTCGCGGACCGGGAAGGCGATGTTGTCCTCGACGTTCATCGAGTCGAAGAGCGCGCCGCCCTGGAAGAGCATCGCCAGCCGCCGGCGCACCGGCGAGAGCTGCTCCTCCGTGAGCGCCACGATCGACTCGCCGAAGACCTTCACGTCGCCGCTGTCGGGCCGGGTCAGGCCGTTGATGTGCCGGAGCGTGACGCTCTTGCCGGTGCCGGAGGGGCCGAGCACGCAGAGGACCTCGCCGCGCTGAATCTGGAGATTCACGCCGGCGAGGATGTCGCGGCCCGAGTAGCTCTTCCAGACCTCCTTGAACTCGACGATCACCTCGCCGCGGCGGGCGCTCGTGTCGGGACGTTCGGACGAGGCGACCGGGGTGCTCATCAGAAAGCCAGGAAGAGCTTGGTCAGGAAGAAGTCCGAGACGAGGATCGAGATGGAGGCGAGCACGACGGTCCGCGTCGTCGACCGGCCGACGGCCGCCGCGCCGCCCTCGACCTGCAGGCCGTTGTAGCAGCCGATCGCCGCGATCTCGAAGCCGAAGAAGAGCGTCTTGCCGAGGCCGCTGAAGATGTCCGAGATCGCCAGCTGCTGCCAGATGCTGGTGATGTAGTCCTGGGCGGTCATCCCGATCTCGAGCACGGCGATGCCGAGCCCGCCGATGATCCCGAGAAGGTCGGCGATGGCGGTCAGGACCGGCATCATGATCACGACCGCGAGAACGCGCGGGACGACCAGCCGGCGCACCGGCGAGATCGCCATCGAGCGCAGCGCGTCGACCTGCTCGGTGACGGTCATCGAGCCGATCTCGGCCGTGATGCCCGACCCGACGCGGCCCGCGACCATCAGCGCGGTCAGGATCGGGCCGAGCTCGCGCACGAGCGACAGGGAGACGATCCGGCCGATGAACTGCTTGCCGCCGAAGGCTTCGAGCGAGTAGGCGGTCTGCAGCGCGAGCACGGCGCCCGTGACGAAGGCCGTGAGCCCCGTGATCGCCAGCGACTTGACGCCGAGCTCGTCCATCTGGCTGACCAGCTCGGTCGAGTAAAACGGCCGGCTCATGCACGCCGCGACCGTCTCGCCGATCATCTGGAACAAGCCGCCGATGTACTCGACGGTCTGCGACCCTTTGCGGCCGAAACGGTCGACGAACCGCAGCCAGCCCAGGTTGCGATAGAAGATCGCTGTAGCGGACGGTTCGGGTGGGGGCATCGAACGGCGCATTCTACGCCCTCCCTCCTCACCCTGTAAATGCCGGAACGGCCGCGACTTGCGGCTCTGCTACTCTCTCGGCCCGAGTGCGTTTCCTGCGTTCGCTCGGCGTGTGGGTCGTGATCAGCGCCGCGACCATTCTGTTCGGCCTGCCGGCGATCCCGCTCGCGCTCGTGCCCCCGCGCGGCGAGTGGTTCCTGCGGTTGGCCCGGGGGTGGGCGCGGCTGATTCTCGCCGTCTCCGGCGTGCGCGTGCGCGTGCTGCACCCCGAGCGCCTGTCGGCCGACGCGAGCGTCGTCGTCGCCGCCAACCACGAGAGCTTCTACGACATCCTGGTGCTTCTCGCGGTCCTGCCGATGTCGGTGCGCTTTCTCGCCAAGCGCAACCTCTTCCGCCTCCCGTTTCTCGGCTGGTCGATCGCGGCGGCCGGATTCATTCCGGTCGACCGCGAGGCGCGCGGCCGCAGCGTCGCGCTCGTGGACGCGGCGCTCGCGCGCCTGCAGAACGGGCGCTCGCTCGTCGTGTTTCCCGAGGAGACCCGGACGCGCACGGGGGAGCTGCTGCCGTTCAAGGGGGGTGCGGCGTTGCTCGCGATCAAGTCGGGGCTGCCGCTTCTGCCGCTCGGGTTGTCGGGAACGTTCCGGATCCAGCGCCGCGGCGGTTTCACGATCACGCCCTCGCGCGTCGGGCTCGCGGTGGGCGAGCCGATTCCGGTGACGGGCGGCGGGGCGCGCGACCGCGCGGCGCTGACGGAGGAGCTGCGCCGGCGCGTCGCGGCGCTGCGCGCCGAGGCGGCGGCCGGCATAGAATCGTCCGGGGAGGGTCCATGAGCGCCACGGCGGAGCTGACGGAAGAGAAAGTCCTCGACGTCCTGAAGACCGTGAGGTTTCCGGGGCT
Source organism: Thermoanaerobaculia bacterium (assembly GCA_035506175.1). Classification (GTDB taxonomy): domain Bacteria; phylum Acidobacteriota; class Thermoanaerobaculia; order UBA5066; family Gp7-AA6; genus DAHUXD01. Next base: position 27,174 of record DATJPZ010000053.1, read on the forward strand.
GTCCCGGGACATCGTTTCCTTCGGTTTCGTCAAGGACCTGACGGTCGGCGGCGGCAACGTCGCGATGCGGCTGGAGATCACGACCGAGTCGCCGGCGGCGGCCGAAGAGATCCGCCGCGACGCGACCGAGAAGCTGCGGAGCCTTTCGGGAGTCCATGCCGTCACGATCCGCCTCGACGTGAAGCCGCCCGCGCCGGCGGCGGCGCGCCCGGCCGCGGCCGCACCGGCGTCGGCGGCCCTCCGGGACGTCCGGTTCACCATCGCGGTCGCCTCCGGCAAGGGCGGCGTCGGGAAGTCCACGGTGGCCGCCAACCTCGCCCTCGCGCTCGAGCGGGTGGGCCGGCGCGTGGGCCTGATGGACTCGGACATCTATGGCCCGTCGCAGCAGATGATGATGGGAATCGCCGAAAAGCCCTACGTCAACGAGTCGAACCAGATCGTCCCGGTCGAGCGCTACGGCGTGCGCGTCATGTCGCTCGGCTTCCTGATGGACGTCGACCAGCCGGTGATCTGGCGCGGCCCGATGGTGATGAAGGCGGTCGAGCAGTTCCTGCAGGACGTCGCGTGGGGCGCGCTCGACTATCTCGTGATCGACCTGCCTCCCGGGACCGGCGACGCCCAGCTGACGCTGACGCAGAAGATCCACCTCTCGGGCGCCGTCATCGTGACCACGCCGCAGGACGTGTCGCTCATCGACGCCCGGAAGGGACTGGCGATGTTCCAGAAGGTCAACGTGCCCGTGCTCGGGATCGTCGAGAACATGTCGTACTACACGTGCCCGCAGTGCGGCCACCGCGACGAGATCTTCAAGCACGGCGGGGGGCGGCGGACGGCCGAGGAGCTCCACGTCCCGTTTCTCGGCGAGATCCCCCTCGACCCGAAGGTCGCCGAGGGCGGCGACGCGGGCCGTCCGATCGTCGCGGCCGACCCGAAGTCGGCGGTGTCCGACGCGTATCTGCGCCTGGCCGAAGGAATCGCCCGTCGCCTGGAAGGCGGAGGCTAGCGGGGGTCGGACCGGAATGGCCGCCTCGATCGATCTCGCAAAGACGGACATCACGCGCATGCGCGTGGACGCCATCGTCAACGCGGCCAACGAAGCGCTGCAGCTCGGCTCGGGCGTGGCCGGGGCGATTCGCCAGCACGGCGGCCCGACGATCCAGGAGGAGTGCGACCAGATCGGCACGTGCGCCGTCGGCCAGGCCGTGGTGACGAAGGCGGGGAAACTGTCGGCGAAGTGGGTCATCCACGCCGTCGGCCCGGTCTGGAAGGGCGGCACGTTCGGCGAGGAGATGCTGCTCGCCTCCGCCGTGCTGCAGGCGCTCCGGCGCGGCGAGGACATCGGCGCGACTTCCGTCGCCATCCCGGCGATCTCGACCGGCGTCTTCGGCTTTCCCCTCGAGCTCGCCGCCGAGATCTCGGTCGCCGCGGCCCGCTCGTTCGCGCCCTCGGCCGAGTACGTGCAGAAGATCGTCTTCTGCGTCCTGGACGACGACGCCCACGCCGCGTTCCAGAAGGCCCTGGGCAGCCGGGCGTGAGAGCCACCCGAGCCCGGCAGCGCCGCGGCCTCGCCTAGCGCGCGTGGTCGCCGCGGTCCTTCTGATCTTCGCCGCCCGGGCCCTGGCCGTGCCGTCGGCCGACGAGCTCCCGCGACTCCAGGCGGCGCGCAACGTCGGCCTCGCGGCGCTCGAGGACGGGAACCTCGCCGAGGCCGCGAAGCGATTCGAGACGGTGCGGCGCCTGGCGCCGGGAGACCCGCTCGGCTGGGCGGATGGCGCCGTCGCCGCGATGCGCGCGAAAGATCTCGCGGCCGCCGGCAAGCTGCTCGCCGAGGCCCGGCGCCTCGCGCCCGGCGACGCGCGCGTGCTCGCCCTCGAGGGATCCCTTCGCGAGCTGTCGGGCGACCGCGCGGGGGCGATCGCGGCCTACGAGAAAGCCGCTGCCGCCGCGCCGGGCGACATGGCTTCGCGATGGGCCGCGGCGCGGCTCTCGGCCGAGGCGGGAGACGCCGCGGGGCGCGCCGCGGCGATCCGCGAGATCGACGCCGCTCTGGCGGCGGCGCCGGCGAACGTGTTTCTCCTGGTGCGGCTCTCGGAGCTGCTCCGCGAGAACGGGGACACGGCGCGCGCGCTCGCGGCGTCGGACGATCTCGCCACGCTCGTTCCCGGCGAGCCGAAGCTCGACGCGGCGCTCGCCGACGGGCGCCGGGCCCTCGAGGCGGGCGACGCGCGCACGGCGTCGCTGAAGTACCGCGTGGCCGAGAACATCCTCCGCACGACCCCGCGCTATCAGCAGGCGCGCCACGACGTCGAGCCGGGCGTGGTCGGGCTGCCGCTCGAGGACTGGGGACCGGAGCTGGCGGGAGCGGTTCGCGCGCGCGCGGGGGCGCCGGTGCCGGTCCGGTTCGCGCCGAAGGCCGACGCCGCGCTCGACGGGCTCTCGGGTGTCGCCGCGATTCGGGCGGCCGGGGCCGATTCGCGGGATCTCGCCCTGGCCGGGGCCGCGGGCCTGCGCCTGGCCGCGCGCGCGGCGGCCGGGTATCGCGTCGCGGCGCCGCTCCCGGACTCGCGCTCTTCCGACGTGGTGGTCGCCGACGTGACCAACTCCGGCTCCCTCGACCTCGTCGTCCCGGGGGCGCTCTGGGTCCGCGAGGGTGAGACGTTTCGGAAATCGCCGATCGCCGGGGGCGACCGCGTCGTGCCGCTCGACGTGGACGCGGACGGCGACCTCGACCTCTACGTCTCGTCGAAGGCCGGCGACCACCTGCTGCGGAACAACCTCGACGGGACGTGGACCGACATCACCGCGGCTTCGGGGCTGCCCGCCGGGGTCAAGTCCCTGCTCGCGGTCGCGGCCGACTTCGACCGCGACGGCGACGTCGACCTGCTGCTGGCGAGGCCCGAGGGCGGCTTCGCTCTCTACGACAACCTCCGCGGCGGCCGGCTCGCCGCGCGCGAGGCGAATCTGCCGGGGAGCGGCGTCGTGACGGCAGCCGTGGCCGGCGACGTCAACGGGGACGGCCGTCTCGATCTCGTCTGGGCGTCGGGAGGACGGGCTTTCGTCGCCCTGAACCGGGGCGACGGGACCTTCCTCGCGCCCGAAGCGGTCGGGCCGGCGGCTTCGGTGCTCCTCTTCGACTACGACAACGACGGGTTCCTCGACCTGTTGCTCGCGAACCCCGCGGGGCCGTCGTCGCTGTGGCGCAACGACGGCACAGGACGGTTCGCGGCGGCCGACGTCGGGGCGCTGCCGCCCGCGCGCGAGGCCGAGGCGGTCGACGTCGACGGCGACGGCGACCTGGATCTCGTCCTGGTGACGCCCGCCGGCGGCGTCGCGCTCTACGAGAACCGCGGCGGCAACGCCAACGGCTGGCTCGACGTCGCGCTCGAGGGGTTGCCGACGGGCTCCGCGAAGGTCAATCGCGCGGGTTACGGCTCCGAGATCGAGGCGAAGGCGGCGGACCTCTACGTGTACCGCGTGGCCGCGCGTGCCGTGACCCGGCTCGGGCTCGGGGCGCGGCGGCGGGCCGACGTCCTTCGCGTCGTCTGGACCAACGGGGTCCCTCAGAACGCGCTCGACCCGGCGCCGCGGACGCTGCTGCGCGAGGTGCAGCAGCTGAAGGGCTCGTGTCCGTTCCTGTACGCGTACGACGGCGCGCGCTGGCGGTTCGTCACCGACGTGCTGGGGCGCGCTCCCGCCGGCCTGCTCTACGACGGCGTGCACCAGGCCGCCGCCGACACGCTCGAGTGGCTCGTGGTGCCGGGCGCGTGGCTCGCGCCTTCCCGCGGGGCGCTGACGCTCGACTTCACCGAGGAGCTCTGGGAGACCGCGTACCTCGATGCGGCGGCGCTCTTCGCGGCGGACCATCCGGCGGGCACGGCCCTCGTGACGAACGAGAAGATGGTGCCGCCGCCCTTCCCGAAGAAGGAGATTTTCACGGTCACGCGGCCGTACACGCCGCGCGCGACCGACGAGACGGGGCGCGACCGGACGGCCGAGATCGCCGAAGAAGACGGCGTCTACCTCGCCGGCTTCGCGCCGACGCGCTACCAGGGGCTCGTCGCGCCGCACGCGCTCGTGCTCGAGCTCCCGCAAGCGCGCGCGGGAGGGACCCGCGGCGGGGAACCGAAGGTCATGCTCTACCTGACGGGCTGGATCTTCTACGCCGACACGTCCATCAACGTGTCGCTGTCGCAGCGCCGCGATCTTCGCGCCGAGCCCCCCGTGCTCGAGATTCCGGACGGGCGCGGCGGCTGGAAGGTCGGCATCGCGGCGCTCGGCTATCCGGCGGGCAAGACCAAGACGATGCCCGTCGACCTGACCGGCATCCTCGATCCGAACGATCCCCGCGTCCGCATCCGGACGAACCTCGCGATCTCCTGGGATCGGATCGCCTACACGGTGGACGACCCGCCCGCGCCTGTGCGGCTGACCCCGGTGCCGCTGACGTCGGCCGAGCTCTTCTTCCGCGGGTTTTCCCGGGTGCGGCGCGAGACGCCGGACGGCCCGCAGGTCTTCGTCCACGACGACGTGTCCCGCGAGCCGCGCTGGGCCGACATGAGCGGCCTCTACACGCGCCTCGGCGACGTGCGCGAGCTCCTCGACGCGTCCGACGACCGCTACGTCGTCATGAAGGGCGGCGACGCGGTGCGGCTGCGCTTCGACCCCGCCGGCCTTCCGCCGCTGCCCCCGGGATGGGTCCGCGACTACGTCGTGCAGTTCGACGGCTGGGACAAGGACGCCGACAAGAACACGGTCGCCGGCCAGACGGTCGAGCCGCTCCCGTTCCACGGCATGGACGACGCCCGCTACGGCGAGCTCGCGTTTCCGGACGGCACGGCGCACGACGAGTTCGTCCGGACGTACCTGACGCGTCGCGGGGGACCGGAGGAGTTCCTCGACGCGGTCCGAGCGGGTTCGAAGGCCGGAGCCGCGGAGCCGGAGTGAGGCGCGCCGCGCTCCTGCTCGCCGTGCTCGCCCTCGGGGCCGCCGCCGTTCCGGGCGTGTTTCGCGACGCCACGAAGGCGTCGGGCGTGTCGATGCGCGTCCAGGGCGACCTGATGCGCCTGAAGCTCATCCCGACGATGATCGGCGGCTGCGCCGTCGGCGACTTCGACGGCGACGGCCGTCCCGACCTCTACGTCACCAACTCGATCCCGCGCTGGGGCAAGCCCAACACGACCGCGTGCGGGCGCCTCTACCGCAACGTCGGCGGCGGCCGCTTCGAAGACGTCACCGAGAAATCGGGCATCCGCGCCTGCGGCCTCGGCATGGGCGCCTTCTGGGCGGACCTCGACGGCGACGGCCGGCTCGACCTCTACCTGACCAACGTCGGGCCGAACGTCGTCTGGTGGAATCGCGGCGACGGGACGTTCGAAGAAGGAAGGGACACGGGCCTGGAGGATCCGCTGTTTTCCGTCGGAGCGGCGTTTCTCGACTACGACGGCGACGGGCGGCTCGACGTCGCCGTGGCCAACTACCTCGACTCGACGCCCGAGTGGGAAGCCGCGCAGCCGCAGTTCCAGCTCCGGGTCCCCGAGGACTACGTCGGACAGCCGTCGCACCTCTACCGGAACCTCGGCGGGCGAAAATTCAAAGACGTCACGCCCGAGGCCGGGCTCGCCCTGCCGCCCGTCCAGACGAAGACGCTGGGGATCGCGGTGCTCGACTACGACGGCGACGGCCGCGAGGACCTCTACTTCGTCAACGACCGCGTCGCGAACCACCTGTTCCGCAACCGCGGGGACGGCACGTTCGAGGAGACCACGGCCGAGACCGGCGCCGGCGTGCTCGGCGACCACCCGCGCGCGGGGATGGGCGTGGCGGTCGGCGACCCGTTCGGCGACGAGCGCGAGAGCCTGTTCGTGACCAACTTCGGCGCCGAGCCGAACAGCCTCTACCGGAACGTCGACGGCGTGCTCTTCGAGGACGCGGGCGAGGGAGCGGGCGTGGCGGCCGCCGGCCTGCCCTACGTCCGGTGGGGGACCCATTTCGCCGATTTCGACAACGACGGCTGGCCCGACCTCTACGTCGTCGGCGGCCACCTGGCGCCGCGCCTGCCGCGGATCCTCGGTCACTACAAGAGCGGCGGCGTTTCCTACGTCGAGGCTGGCGATTCGTCCTATGCGCAGAAGGCGCTGCTGCTCCACAACCTCGGGAACGGCCGCTTCGCCGAGTGGGACCCGGGAGATCTCGGCAGGCAACGGATGGTCGCGCGGGGCACGGCCGTGGCCGACCTGCGCGGCAACGGGGCGCTCGATCTCGTCGTCGTCGACCTCGACGGCCCCGTGCGGATCTTCCGGAACGAGATCGGCGAAAAGCAGAGCTGGATCGCGATCGAGCCCGTGCCGGGCCCCGGCGGGAAGACGGTGCTCGGCACCCGCGTCGCGGTCACCTCGGGCGCCCGCCGGCAGGCGCAGACCTACCGGGTGACGCCGTCGTACGCCTCCGGCTCGCTCGTCCCGCTCCACTTCGGGCTCGGCGGCGCGGAGGCCGCCGCGAGCATCGCCGTCCGCTGGCCGGACGGCTCGACGCAGACCTTCCACGACGTCGCCGCGCGGAGGGCCTACCGTCTCCGCCCGGGCGGCGAGCTCGAGCCCGTCACGCCGCGCTAGCCGCCCCGAGCGAGGAGCGGGCTATGATCGCGCCGCCGCGATGATTCCCATCGGTGACGACAACTCGGACCGGCGATCGGCGCCGGTGGTGACGTGGCTGCTGATCGCGGCCAACGTGGTGGTCTTCGTCGCGCTGCAGGGCTTCGGCGCGAACCAGCGCTTCACGCTGGCGTTCGCGGCGGTGCCGGCGGAGATCCTCTCCGGACACGACATCGCGCAGAGCGTGCCCATCCGGGACCCGTACGGACGCACCGTCGCGACCGTGGATCTCGAGCCGACGCCGATTCCCGTCTACCTGACGCTCCTGACGGCGATGTTCATGCACGGCGGTTTCGCGCACCTGTTCGGGAACATGCTCTACCTCTGGATCTTCGGCGACAACGTCGAGGACGCGCTGGGGCACGGGCGCTATCTCGCGTTCTACCTCGTGACGGGGATCGTGGCGGGCCTGTCGCACGTCTTCGTGACGGCGCTTTCGGGCGCGAACCCGCTGATCCCGTCGCTCGGCGCTTCGGGCGCGATCTCCGGCGTGCTCGGAGGCTATCTGGTGCTGTTCCCGCGGCGGCGCGTCCGCGTCCTCTTTTTCTATCAGGTGATGGAGGTGCCGGCGCTGATCGTGATCGGGCTGTGGTTCGTGTTTCAGCTCTTCAGCGGCGCGGGCTCGCTCGGGTCGAGCGGCGGTGGCGTCGCGTACGGGGCGCACGTGGGAGGCTTCGTGGCGGGCTTCCTGCTCGTCCGGCTCTTCGCGCCGCGCCCCCCGACCTATCGCTGGGCCTGAGGCGCGTCAGGACGGGGGAGCCAGCGTCTTCTCCAGGACCTTCTGCGTCTTGATCTCGCGGAAGCCCTCGCGTCGATAGAAAGCGTGCGCCCGCTCGCGGATCACGTTCGAGCGCACCCGCACGGCGCGGCAGCCCTCCGCGGCGGCCCAGTCGAGCACGGCGCCGACGAGGGCGCTGCCGAGCCCGCGCCCTCGGACGTCCGGGTCGACGACGAGCCCGGCGATCTCGGCGGTCTTCGGGGTCTCGAAGATCCGCGGCAGACTGACCTGGATCCAGCCCTCGACGCGGCCGTCGAGGACCGCGACGAGAATCGCGTGATCGGGATGCCCGGCGAGCTCGGCGAGCCGCCGGACGGCTTCCTCGGACGTCATCGGGTAGCCGAGCTCGGTCGAAAGCACCGCCAGGCGCGGGCAGTCCTCCGGGGCCGCGCGTCGGATCTCCGTCATCGGCCGGGTGGCGCGGCGCCAGCGCGGCTCGCCCGGCCGGGGACGACGCGCGTCGCGCCGACGGCGACGGACCATTCTTTCGGAGGCGCCGCGACCAGGGTCGCGAATCCGGCGAGAACGGCGCAAGCCCGGGCGAGCGCCCGGGACCGACTCGCCACGCTCACGGCGCCGCTTCCTCGACGACCGTCAGGCGCGCGCCGCCGGGGACGTCCTTCAGCGTCCGGGTCGCGCCGTCCGGCCAGCGAATCTCGAGCGCGTCGAGCTTCGACGCGTCGCCGAGGCCGAACGTGAGCGTCTTTTCCGACGCCGACAGGTACGACTGGCCGCCCGACACCTGCTGCGTCAGCGTGCGCCCGCCCGCGGTCGCGGTGACCCGGGCGCCCACGGCGTCGCGGTTGGACTTCCCGGAACCGACCAGCCGCAGTCGGACGCTGCGGTTCGGAGCGTTCGTCGGGTTCAGGTAGACGCGGGCCGGGCCGCCGTTCTCGACGATCACGAGGTCGAGGTCGCCGTCGCCATCGAGGTCGGCGTACGCCGCGCCGCGCGCGACGAGCGGCTGCGTCAGGTCGCCGGAGCGCGGACCGAGCGGGACGAAGCGCCCGCCGCCGGCATTGAGGTAGAGCATCGGCGTCTGCCGGTAGGAGACGTCCTTCTGCACTTCCTGAACCGTCGGCTCCACGTGCCCGTTGGCGAGGAGGAGGTCCATTCTCCCGTCGAGGTCCGCGTCGAAGAAGAGGACGCCGAAGGTCAGGTCGAGCAGCGACGTCGGGCCCACGCCGCTCTTCGGCGACTCGTCGAGGAAGACCTCGCCGGCCTCGGTGCGGTAGAGCGACTTCGGCTCGTTCGAGAAGTTGCCGATCGCGACGGAGAACCCTTTGCCGTTGGCGGTGTCCGCCCAGGCCGCGCCCATCGCGCCGCGCGCCCGGCCGGCCTCGTCCACGGCGACGCCCATCGGAATGGCGACGTCCTCGAAGGTGCCGTCGCCCTTGTTGTGGAAGAGGTTGTTCGGCGCCGTGTCGTTGGCGACGAGCAGGTCCACGCGGCCGTCGGCGTCGTAGTCCCAGGGCGCGACGCCGAGCGCCTTCTGGTTCTCGTTGTACACCCCGGCCTGCTTCGTGACGTCTTCGAAGCGGCCGTTGCCGAGGTTCCGATACAGGTGCGAGGACGTGCCGGGGTAGCGCTCGGGCGTGCAGTAGGACTTCGTCTTCCCGTCGAGCGTGCAGAAGAGGTCCTTTTCCGGGCTCCAGTCGACGTACCGCCCGACGTAGAGGTCGAGGCGGCCGTCGCCGTCGTAGTCGAACCACGCGGAGGACGTCCCCCACCCGGAGTCGGCGACGCCGGCCTTCTTCGCGACGTCCTCGAAGCGGCCGCCGAGGTTGTGGAACAGGTGATTGCCGCCGAGCGCGGTGACGTAGACGTCGTCGCGGCCGTCGTTGTCGAAGTCGGCGACGGAGGCGCCCATGCCGTCGAAGACCTTCTCGAGGCCGGCCTCGCGCGTGACGTCGTGGAAGTGGGGCAGGCCGTCGGCGCCGACGCCGTCGTTGCGGTAGAGCGCGAGCGAGGACTTCTGGCCGGCCGCGCGCGGATCGCCCGGCCAGTACGCCCCCGACACGAAGAGCAGGTCCGGTTTGCCGTCGCCGTCGTAGTCGAGCACCGCGACGCCGCCGCCCATCGTCTCCGGCATCCACTTCTTGCCGGCGGCGCCATTGACGTGGGTGAAGGCGACGCCGATCTCCTTCGCCTTCTCCGCGTAGGCGAGCGCGGGAGGCGGCATCGGGACGGGCGTCGGCGCCGGGACGGCCGCCGCCGGCTCGACGCGCCGGCAGCCCGCTGCGAGCGGGAGCACGATGCCGAGGAGACCGAGGGTTGCGAAGAGGCGCCGCATGCGCGGCGGGGATCTTATCCCGCGCCTCAAGGAGCCGAGGGGGCGCGCGGCGACGTGGACGGGCGATCGGCCGACGCCGTCGCGTACGACCACTGCGCGGCCTCGGGCGGCACGGGCGGGTGCGCCTTCGTCAGGTAGCCGCGGTCGGTCTCGTATCCCTTCGGACCCATCGCGGAGACCCAGGGTGCGGGCAGTGCGGGGGGCGGCACGGCCTCGGCGTGCACGTGCACCGGGAGCGACTCGCGGTTCGCCCACTCGTTCGCGAGACGGAAGTCGCCCGGCACCGCGCGGATCGTCTCGTCGTCCTTGTAGCGGCGGTACAGCGCGTCGTGGAGATCGGCGTTCCGGCGGTCGCCCATGGCCCGGTACACGCGCATCAGGTTGTAGTGGGCGTTCAGGTCCTCGGGATCGATCGCGAGCGTCCTGCCGTAGGCGGCGATCGCGTCGGGGAACCGGCCGGCGAGCCAGTACACCGCGCCGAGGTTGTTCCACGCGACGCGATCGAGCGGGAACTTCTCGAGCACGGTCTTCAGGTCCTTCTCCGCGTCGTCGAGCCGGCCCTCGTCCTTGGCGACCGTCGCGCGGAAGAACGCGGTCTTCCCCCAGCCGGGCCGGCGCTTCTCGGCCTCCGCGAGCGACGATCGGGCATCGGCGAGGCGCCCCTCGGCGATCTCGGCGCGGGCGCGGTTGAGCGGCCCGTCGGGCTCGTCGGGCGCGAGCTCGGCGACTTTCGCCCACGCGGCGGCGGCGCCCTTCAGGTCGCCCTGCAGGAACAGGCCGATGCCGTAGTCGTTCCAGCGGAGCCAGAGCGGATCGGGGTTGCCGCGGGGCTTCTGCGCCTTGGCCCCGGCTCTCTCGCCCGGCCCGAGCGAGGCCGAGACCTCGTCGCTCGCCAGCGTCACCACCGGCAGCGCGGGATGCGCCGCGCCGAGGGCGAACGTCGTGTAATCGCGCGAGAACTTGCGGTAGTGCGTGCCGGCCCGGAGGGTGACCGGTCCCTTCGCGTCGTCGGGAATCCGCAGGCGGTAGTGGACGACCCGCGCCGCGCCCGGTCCGATCCCGTTGTTGTAGAGCGGCACGCGGATGTCCTGCGGCTGGCGGCGATCCATGGGCTCCCCGTGCTGGTCGATGACGAGCGTCGAGAGCCGGTCCGCCGCGGCGTCGAGACGGCCGTCCTCGCCCAGCACGCCGCTCGCGAAGAAGCGCCGGCCGCCGGTTTCCGCCTCGAGCGACACCCAGGTCTCGTTCGAGTCCGCGGTCCCGTTCGTGTACGGATGGCCGATGCCGCGCGTGCGCACGACGACCTCGACGTCGACCGTCTCGCCCGGCCGCAGCGCGACGGGAGCGTCCCCGAGCACTTCGAGGCGCTCGCCCCGGCGGATCGCGAACAGGTCGACGGTCAACACCTTGTTCTTCAGGAACTCCTCGATCTTCTGCTCGGTCTCGCGGTCCCCGCGCACGGCGGGGAGGGCGGTGTTGGCGGCGGGGAAGACGTGGTCGTGGAGATAGCCGTTCTTGTTGCCGAACTCGTCCGAGCGGTAGCCGGGCAGGTGGCAGTCGCGGCAGGCCTTCGGCTTCGGCGGGTCGTAGAACGAGCGGACGGCGCGGCCCGAGACCCCCGAGTCGTACCAGCCGTCGTAATGATCCTGTCCGCGCATCCAGCGGTAGCCGTTCAGCGCCGGGATCAACGCGACCTTGTGGCAGGTCGAGCAGAACTCCGGCGAGCGCATGAACGGCTTCATGAAGGTCTTCCGGTGGAGGGACGGCTCCATGCGGATCAGGAGTCGATTGACCCACCGCAGCGCGGGCTGGCTCGAGAACGCGAACGGGTATTGCTTCGACTCCTCGATCACGTAGGCGCCGTTGCCGGTCACGCTCTTGACCTCGGCGATCGAGTGGCAGGACATGCAGGTCAGGCCCTGCTGCGCCTCCCACGAGTCGTACGAGAAGGAGGCCTGCGTCGCCTTGCCCATCTGGCCCGTGAAGAGCACGACCGGGTCGTGGCAGCCCGAGCACCACTTCGTGCGCTCGCGCCCGACCCGGTCCGCCATCAGCTCGACCGCCTTCCGGTAGAACGGATTGTTGAACGAGGAGAAGCGGTGCGCCGAGCGCTCCCACTGGTGGAACGAGTCGGGGTGGCACTCGCGGCAGTAGCCGTTGGCGGCGAGGCGCTTGCCGTCGAGGAGTCCCTGGTCGAAGGTCTCGCTCGCGGCGGGGTAGAACACGGTGTCGCCGTTGACGTTCACGATCCGCTTCGGCGGCTTCTCGAGGCGCGCCATCACCGCCATCGCGAGGAGGAAGGCCGCGACGGCGCCGCCCCAAGCGAAGAGCCGGCGGAACTGCAGCCTGTGGACGTGCGCGCGGCGGTGAAGGACGAAGGCGACGAGCGCGAGCGGCACCGCCGACACGTGGGCGAGCCACACGGCGCGGTTGTTCAGCGTCGCGCCGCGCACCGTCATGAAGAGGCCGGTCGACACGCACACGACCGCGAGGACCACGATCGCGAGACCCGCCGCCTTCGCCCGCCTGTTCCACATCCGGATCATGCGGCGCGCGTGCGTCAGCGCGAACACGAAGAACGGGATCGCGATGAGGAGGCCGAGCGTCAGGTGGAGCAGCAGCATCGCGTAGAAGAAGCTCGTGTCGCGCGTGAACGCGGCCAGGTAGATGGAGTTGGCCGCGATGAGGCCGAGGGGCACGAGCAGGATGCGGTAGAGCCGCCGCTGCCAGGGCTGAAGGACCCCGGCCGGCCGCGACGGCGAGGAGGTCGCGCTCATGCGCGGCATTGTAGTGCGAGCACCTCGGGCCGCGCCGCTGTCGCGATCTCGGCTATCTTTGCCCGATGCGCGCGGTCATCGCCGACAGCCACGTCGGCCGGCAGGCCGGGGACGAAGGGCCGTTCCTGGAGGCCCTCGACGCGGCGCGGCGCCGCGGCGCCACCGCCATCACGCTGCTCGGCGACGTCTTTCACTTCTTCATCGCGCATCGGAAGTTCGAGACGCCGGCGATCGCCCGGTTCCTGGAGACGGCTCGGGCGCTGCGCGACGCCGGGACGCCGATCACCTACATCGAAGGAAACCGCGACTTCTTCCTGCGCGGCTCTTACGCCGAGAGCGCCTTCCGCTCGGTGTGCGACGAAGAGACGTTCGTCGAGGGCGGCCGGCGGTTTCTCGCGACGCACGGCGACCTGCTGAACGACCGGGACCATGCGTATCGCTTCTGGCGCTTCCTGTCGAAGAACCGCGTCTCGCGGGCGGCGGTCAGCCTGGTGCCGAGGCGCGCGGCGACGCGGCTCGTCTGGAAGACCGAGGCTCGCCTGTACCGCACGAATTTCAAGCACAAGAAGGACCTGCCCGTCGCAATGATCCGGGAGTTCGCCACCCGGCGGTTCCGGGACGGCGTGGACGTGCTCCTCCTCGGCCACTTCCACAGGCCGTGGGTGGACGAGTCGGCCGGCGGGCGCATCGAGATCCTGCCGGCTTTCGTCGAGGAGCGGCGCTGGATGGAGATCCGGGACGACGGGACGACCGCGCTCGTCTCCTTGTAGCGCGGATGGCCGACTTTCTGGCGTTTCCGCCCGCGCGCCAGCTCTCGGGCAGCCTGCGCGTTCCCTCGTCGAAGAGCGCGACCAATCGGGCCCTGGTTCTCGCGGCGCTGACGGCGTCGCCCGTCGAGATCGTCCGGCCCCTCGAGAGCGACGACACCCGCGTGCTGGTCCGGTGTCTCGCGACGATGGGCGCGAGGATCGTCCCGATCGAGGAGGGGCTGCGCGTCTCCGGACCCCTCGGCGCGCCCGGCCGCGGGGAGGTCGCCCTGGACGCCGGCGATTCGGGGACGGCGGCGCGATTCCTCGCCGCGGTCGCGTCGGCGACGCCGGGCGATTTTCTCCTCGACGGGTCGCGGCGTCTGCGGGAGCGGCCGATGGGCGAGCTCGTCGCCGCGCTGCGCGAGGCCGGCGCCCGAATCGAGGACCGCGGCGAGCCCGGGCGGCTGCCGCTCGGGATTCGGGGAGGCGGTCTCGCCTCGCGCGAAATCTCGGTCGACGCCAGCCGCTCGAGCCAGTTCGTTTCGGCGCTGCTGCTCGCCGCCGTCGCGGTGGAGGGAGGGCTGCGCGTGCGCCCTTCGGGGACGGTGGCCTCGGAGCCGTACGTCGCGTCCACGCTCGAGGCGCTGCGGGCCTTCGGCCACGCGGCGTCCGGCGCCGACGGTGTTTTCGCCGCGGGGCGCGGGGAGCGCGTCGCGAAGCGCTGGACGGCGCCGGGTGACTACTCGTCGGCCGTGACGCTGGTGGCGGCGGTCGGTGCCGCTGGCGGGGACATCGTGCTCTCGGGACTGCGGTGGCCGTCCCCCGACGCGGACGCGCGCGCGCTCCCCGTCCTCTCGGCCATGGGAATCTCGATCGAGCCGTCGGCGGAAGGGATCCGCGTGCGGGCCGAGCGCGAGGCGCTCGGGCCCGCCGTGGCCACGGCCACCGACTTTCCCGACGCGGTGCCGGCTCTCGCCGCGCTGGCGGCGCTCGCGCCGGGCGCCAGCGTCTTTTCCGGGATCGGCCACCTGAAGATCAAGGAAAGCGATCGCCTCGTCGCGCTCGAGACGCTGGCGCGCGCGGCGGGAGCGTCCGCCGAGGCCTCGGAGGACGGGCTGCGGGTCACCGGGCCGGTTCCGGAGAACGGCGGCGCCCGGCGGCTGCCGACCTTTCGCGATCACCGGATCGCGATGGCCGCGGCCATCGTCGCGCTGCGCGTGCGGGGGATTCTCGTCGAGGACCCGGGCTGCGTCGCGAAGTCGTACCCGGACTTCTTCCGGGATCTGGAGTCGCTCGTCCGGCGGTAGCTCGGCGCTCTCTGTCGCGGCGGCGGCTCGGCGTCATTCCTCTTCGCGGCGCTTCCTGCGCGGGCGGGTCGCGACAATACACACGCAGAGAACGCGTCTTCATGCCCTCACGCCCAAAGGCGCGCACGGCTCCTCGCGAGCCCGAGCGCCATGCGATCGCCGACTGCCGCGGCCGGTGGCTCGACCTCTTCGGGCTCGGGGCCGAGGTGCTCGCCCCGGTCGTGGACGTCTGGACGGAGGGCGACTCGCTGCGAGTCCGGCGGGCGCCCGTCGCGGGGCGACGGGTCGACGAAGGACGCGTTGCCCGGCCTCACGCGGCGCCGCTCTTTCTCCAGGGCGCCGCGGCGGCGGCGTTCTTCGCGTCGCGCGGCTTCGTGCTCGGCGAGTCGGACCTCGACGCCGCGCGGTGGGAGGTCGTGGACGGGGCGCCGCAGTTGTGGCTCCCGGCCACCCCGGGCGGCGGCGCCGCCGGCGGCGATCCCGCGCTCGCCCTGCCGGCAACCCTGCTCCACCTGCTCGACCGCCTGTTCGGCCGAGGCGGGCGGCTCCCGGCCGGGGGAGCGCGCGCGCTCGCGGCGGCGCTCGCTTCGCGGGAAGCCTCGACGCGGCGCCCGGAATTCTGGGTCGCCGCGGCGTTGCGCGCCTTTCCGGAGCTCGCCGGGCCCGCGGCTTCTCCGGCGCGGCAGCGCTGCCTCGGCGCGTCGGGCGCGCTCGCAACGCGGACGGAGCGGGCGCTCCTCGAGAAAGTGCGGGCGATCCTGCGAGGCCGCGTGCCGCGCGTCTTCGGGCTCGAGGCCTCGGCGCTCTCGCCCGGTTCGGCGCTGTCTCTCGGCGCGCCGCCGCCGAAGAGCGCCGCCGAGGCCGCCCGGCGCCTGGCCGACCGGGACGCGGCCGGGGCGCTGGTCTGGATCGCGGTCGCGCCCGAGGAATGGGACGCGCTCTCGCGCCTCGCGTTCGAGGCGGCCTCGCGGCGCCTCGAGTCAGGCGTGGAGGTCGTCGCGGTGCCCGCCGCGCCCGAGCGCCTCGAGGGTCCGGATGCGTGGCGACGGGCGCTGTGGCTGCCGTTCGGAACGCTGCCGGCTCTGGTCCGGTTCTACGAGTGGCTTGCCGGCCTCGAGCCCGCCTCCAACGCCGAGGGGCGTGCGCGGGCCCGCGAGTTTCTGGCGTCGTCGGGGTTTGCCCGGTTCGCGGCGGACCCGACCGGCGACGCGCCGCTGCCCCTGGCGGCGCCTCTTCCCGCACGCCCGACGTCGGCGTCCGTCGCAGGCGATGCGGGCCGAGCGATCGAGAGCGCCCTCGCCGACGGAGAGATCGACCGCGCCCTCGAGCTGGCGCGCCGGCGCGTCGCGGAGTTCGGGGAGGCCGGGCCCGAGGCCTGGTTCGCCCTCTCGGCGCTCCTCGCGGCGCGCGTTGGCGACCGCACGGTCCCGTGGCTCGAGGCCCTCGAGGCGGAGCGGGAGATCGCCGGAGGCCGGACCGCCGACGCCCGCGCGCGGCTCGAGCGGCTCGTGCGTCAGCCGATCGTTCCGCCGGAGGAGCGGCGCCGCGCGACGCTGCGCCTGGCGGAGGTCGACGTCATGCTCGGAGAATGGGCGAGAGCGGCTCGCCTGGCGGCGGCGTGGCGCCGGGAACACCCGAAGGCGCCGGCCGCGGAAGCGGCGCGCGCGCTGCGCCTCGGCGCCACCGGCCTCGCGCGCGAGGGCCGCTTCGATTGCGCCCTCGCGCTTCTCGACGAGGCCGAGGGGTTGCCGGGAGACGTCGGCGCGTCCGAGCGCCTCGAGCTGCTGCTGACGCGCGCGCGCGTCTACTCGCTCGGCGGGCGCTTCGAGGACGAGGATCGCCTCTACGAGCGCGGAAGGCCGCGCGCTCTCGACGGCGGCGACGAGCGTCAGGCCGCGCGCTTCCTCGCCCAGGAGGGCCGCGCGCTCCTCGACCGGCGCGACTTCGGGCGCGCGATGCTCCGGCTGGAGGCCGCGCTCGCGGCAGAGACGGACCCCGCCGAGCGCGCGGCGCTGTCGATCGACCTCGCCACGACCCGGTACCACGCGGGCGATCGGGAGGGGAGCGAGGCCGCGCTCGCCGAGGCGCTCGCCAGCGCGTCGTCCGCCGGCCGGGAGGACCTCGGCCGTATCGCCCGGAGCAATCGCGTCGAGCTCCTGCTCGACCGCGGCGCTTTCGACGCCGCGGACGCGGAGATCACCGCCGAACAGGAGGAGGCGCGCCGGGGACGCGACGAGCGGCGCCGGCTCATCGCCCTGCATCACCGCGCCCGCCTCGAGCTGCGGCGCGGCGAGCTTTCCGAGGCTGCCCGTCACAACGCGGAGGCGCGGGCCCTGGCCGAGACTCTGGGCGACCGACTCGAAATCGGCGAGCTCTGGCTCGAAGACGGGGATCGCTGCGCGTACGAGGGCGACCGGGAGGGAGCCCGCGCCGCCTGGGAGGCCGCGGCCGCGGATCCACCCGACCGCTGCGATTCGGAGCGGATCGCCCGCGGGCGGCTCGAGGAGCTCGCGGCGGGCTCGAACCCGTCGGCGGAGACGTTCGCGGCCCTCGACGCGGCGTTCGAGGCGGATTCCCGGCGGGCGGCCGAAGCGGTCGCCCGCTGGGCCGGCCTCGTCGGCCGGGACCGGATTCCCGCCGGCCTGCGCGTGCGCGCCGCCGCGGTGTTGCGGGGTTCGGGAGCGGCCGCCCTCGCCGCGCGGATCGAAGACGCGCGGGGGGCGCCGGCGCCGGAAGCGGCCCTGCGTCGCCTCCGCACCGTGGTCGCCGGCGCGCTCGAGGGCGACGGCGCGGGCGGCGAACGCGCCCTCCCGGCTCTCGGCCTCGATGGGCTGGCGGTCCGCGACGCCGACGGCCGGGAGCTCGTCCGGTTCGACACCGGCGCGCGGGGCGGCCGTCCGGAGCGCTGGAGGGCCCTCGAAACCGGCGCGGCGCGGTTCGAGCTCGCGCTCTCCCCGGAGATTCCGGAGGCGAGCGCCGGGCAGATCGCGCTCGTCCTCGAAACGCTCCTGTACCGGAGCGGGGCGGCGGCCGCTCCGGCTGCCGACTTCGCCGAGGGCTGGCGGCGTCTCGGGCTCGTCACGGCCGACCTCTCGATGGAAGAGCCCTATCGGCGGCTGGTGCGTTTCGCGCCGCAGCCGGTGACCGTCCTCGTGTCGGGGGAGTCGGGGTCGGGCAAGGAAGCCGTCGCGCGCGCGGTCCACCGGCTGTCGCCGCGGGCCGCGGGACCCTTCGTCGCCGTGAACGTTCCGGCGATCCCGGCCGCGCTCGCCGAGAGCGAGCTCTTCGGCCATGTCCGCGGCGCCTTCACGGGCGCCGACCGCGACCGGCGCGGCCTCCTCGAAGAAGCCAGCGGCGGCACGATCTTCTTCGACGAGATCGGCGATCTCGCGCCGCCGCTGCAGTCGAAGCTCCTGCGCGCGCTGCAGGAAGGCGAGATCCGGCGCGTCGGCGAGAACCGGGCGCGGGCGGTCGACGTCCGCGTCGTGTCGGCGACGTCGCGGGACCTCGCCCGCGAGGTCGAGGCGGGCGCGTTCCGCGAGGACCTCTTCTACCGGCTGCACGTCGCGCCGGTGCGCCTGCCGCCGCTCCGGGATCGCGGCCGCGACGTTCTCCTGCTCGCCCGCCACTTCCTCGAGCGGTACGGGCGCGACTACGGGCGGGGCCCGCTCCGGCTCGCTCCCGACGCGGGCGGCGCGCTGCTGCGCTATTCCTGGCCCGGAAACGTCCGGGAGCTCCAGAACGCGATGGCCCAGGCCGCCGCGTTGTCCGACGGCGGCGGGCCGATCGGGCTCGACCTGCTTCCCGACGCCGTGCGCCCGGCGAGGCCGAAGACCGCGGCCGACGGCGACTATCGCGCCCGCGTGGACGCGCACCGGCGCGACCTGATCGCCGACGCTCTCGACCGCAGCGGCGGGAACCGCACGCGCGCCGCGCGCGACCTCGGGCTCTCGCGGCAGGCGCTGCTGTACCTGATCAAGGAGTTGAAGGTGCCGGAAGCGCGCCGGAGCGAGAAGCGCTAGCCTCCTGTATCCTCGCCCGGTGATTTCGCTCCTCGACATCGTGGGGCCCGTGATGGTCGGTCCGTCGTCCTCGCACACGGCCGGCGCGTGCCGTCTCTCGCACGTGGCTCGCGCACTCCTCGAAGAGGAGCCCGTCGAGGCGCGGTTCGAGCTGCACTCCGCCTTCGCCAAGACGATGCGCGGCCACGGCACCGACCGCGCGCTCGTGGCCGGGGCGCTCGGGATGGAAGTGGACGACGCCCGGCTGAAGGACGCCCTCGAGCTCGCGCGGGGGCGCGGACTCGCGTACACGCTGAAGCCGAAAAACATGGGGACCGAGGCGCATCCGAACAGCGTGGCGATCCACCTGAAGGGCCGCTCGCGGTCGATCTCGATCCTCGGCGCCTCGGTCGGCGGCGGCATGATCGAGATCCGCGAGGTCGACGGCTTCCCGGTCTCGTTCTCGGCCAAGGATCCCTGCCTCCTGCTCTTCTACGAGGACCGTCCGGGCATGGTGATGCGCGCCTCGGAGATCATCGGGCGCCGCGGCATCAACATCGCCTCGATGGAGGTCCTGCGCCGCGGCAAGGGCGACCTGGCTTTCATGCGCCTCGATCTCGACGCGCCGCTGCCCCACGAGGACGTGGCGGCGCTCAAGCAGATTCCGGGCGTGCGCCGCGTGCACGTGCTCGACCGCGTCGCCGGCGGCGCGCCCATCACCTGATCCCGCGGAGGAACTCATGCCCGGCCTCAACAGCTTTGCCGACCTGCTCGACGCCGCGGGCCACACCGGGCGGCCGCTCGACGCGCTCTTCCTCGAGGAGGAGTCGCGCGAGCGGGAAGTCCCGGCTGACCGCCTGTTCCAGACCTTCCTCGAGCGGTGGGCCGTGATGAAGGACTCCGTGCGCCGCGGGCTCGAGGGCGGCAAGTCCTTCTCCGGGCTCGTCGGCGGCGACGCGAAGAAGGTGATGGAGTTCGCGCGGGGCGGCGACATCGCCGGCGGCCAGCTGGTGGCGAAAGCGATCGCGTATTCGATCGCGGTGCTCGAGGAGAACGCGCGGATGGGAATCATCGTCGCCGCGCCGACGGCGGGCGCGGCGGGCATGGTCCCCGGCACGCTGCTGGCGATCGCCGAGGAGCGCGGGTTCGACGACGCGCACGCCGCGCGGGGACTGGTCGTCGCGGGCGGCTTCGGCGCGCTCGTCGCCGCGCGGGCCGAGCTCTCCGGAGCGGCCGGCGGCTGTCAGGCCGAGCAGGGCGTCGGCGCCGCGATGGCGGCGGGCGCGCTGGCGTTTCTCCTCGGCGGCACGGCGGAAGCCTCCGTCCACGCAGCGGCGCTGACGCTGCAGAACACCCTCGGTCTCGCCTGCGATCCGGTGGCCGGCCTCGTCGAGGTCCCGTGCGTCGTGCGCAACGGGTTCACCGCGATGCTCGCGCTCGCGGGCGCGCAGACGGCGCTGGCCGGCGTCCGGAGCGTCATCCCGATGGACGAGGTCGTCGAGGCGATGGTCAAGATCGGCGAGGCGATGCCGCGCTCGCTGAAGGAGACGGCCGACGGGGGGCTGGCGATGACGCCGACGGGTTGCCGCATCCGCAACGAGCTCTACCAGATTCGGTGAAGGCGGCTCGCCTCGGGCTCCCGGCCGCTCTCTTCCTCTCGGGAGCGTGCGTCCTCTCCTACGCCAACGGGCTGACGGGCGCCTTCTGCTACGACGACAAGGCGATCGTCCGCGACAACCTCCGGATCCGATCACCGGAGCGCCTGGACGAGATCTTCACGACCCAGTACTTCGGCGGCCGGCCGGGAACCGGCACGGCCTACCGGCCGGTACTCCTCCTCTCGTACGCCGTCCAGTGGTGGGCGCACGGCGGATCGGTCGTCGGGTTCCACGCCGTCAACGTGCTGCTCCACGTCGCCGTCACGCTGACGCTGGCCGCGCTGTTGCTGCGCCTGGGCCTGCCGCCGCCCCTCGCGGTCGGCGCCGCGCTGTTCTTCGCGGTCCTGCCGATTCACGTCGAGGCGGTCACGAGCGTCGTGGGGCGGGGCGAGACGCTCGCGGCCCTCTTCGTCCTGCTCGGTCTCCGGCTCGCGCTCGACGCGGCCGAGGGCCTCCGGCCGCGCGGGATGAGGCTTCTCGGGGCGCTCGGGGCCTACGCGCTCGCGTGCCTCACGAAGGAGAGCGCGGCGGTGACGCCGGCGCTTTTCGGCATCCTCCTGCTCTTCCGCGCCGAAGGGTCGTTGGCGCGACGCGTGCGCGAGGCTCTCGTGCGGGCGTTGCCGTTTGCGGTCGGCGCCGCGGCCGTTCTCCGGGGCGTCTTCCGCCTGCGGACCGCGGTCCTCGGCGGCGCGCTGCACGCGGCCGCGACGGGCATCTTCGAGGTCGAGAACCCGCTCGCGCCGCTTCCGCCGGGAGTTCGCGCGGCCAACGCGGCGGCGGTGTTTTTCCGATACCTCGGCCGGATGGCGTTGCCGCTGCGGCTGTCGTCCGACGAATCGGCCTGGTCGATCGCTCCCCTCGGGCCGCGGGACGCCGTTTTCTGGATCGCCCCCGTGCTGCTCGCGGTCCTGGTGGTCGCGGCGCTCGCCCGTCTGCGTTCGCGATCGCCGAGCGCCCTGGGGTTCCTGCTGCTCGCCGCCGCGTTTCTGCCGACGGCGAACCTTCTGTTCCCGACGGGCACGATCTTCGGCGAGCGGCTCGCCTATCTGCCGTCGGCGGGTTTCTGCGTCGTGCTCGCGTCGTGGATCGCGGGTCCGGCGCGGACCCTTTCGGACCTGTCCGGCCGGCGGACGGCGCTGCTCGCGGCCGTCGCCTTCGCGTACGCGGCCCGGGCGGTGGCGCGCAACCCCGTCTGGGCGAGCGACGAGGCGCTGTTCACCGACATGGTGCGCGTGTCGCCGGAAAGCGCGAAGGCTCACTACGACTTCGCCTACATGGCCGCCGACAATGGCCGGAACCGCCAGGCGCTCGAGCACTACGGGCGCGCGATCGCGATCTATCCGAAGTACTGGGACGCGTGGGCGGGGAAGGGGCGGATGGAGCGCCTCCTCGGCGACCTCGACGCGTCCGAGAAGTCCTATGCCGAGGCTCTGCGTCTGGTTCCGACGTACGAGAACGGCTTCTACGGGCTCGGGCTGGCGAAGGAGGAGCGGGGCGATCGCGGCGGCGCCGAGGCCGTCTACCGCCGTGGCCTCCAGCCCAACCCGCAGTCGCTGCCCCTCGCCTATCGAATGGCCGTGGTCCTGTCGGCCGAGAATCGGCCGAACGCGCTCTTCGCGTGGCGGCGCGCCCTCGCGATCGAACCGGGCTCGCTGCCGACGCGCCTCGGGTTTGCCGACTGGCTGCTCGCGGCCGGGCGCCGGGACGAAGCGCTCGCGCAGGTCCGCGAGACCCTCCGGCTCTCGCCCCGGCACCGGCCGGCGCTCGAGCGGCTCGAAAAGCTGTCGCGCTGACCGCGCGGCTTCAGTGGACGCGGTCTTCCGGGCGGACGCCGGCGGTGTCGTCGGGGGGGTGGCTCGCGAGCTCGCGGCGCCTCGCCGCCCGCGCCGCGACGCGCGGGTGCCGGCGGTGGTAGAGCTTCAGGAAGGCGCGTCCGAAGAGGTACGTCGCAAAGCCGGCGGCCACCGCGAGCAGCGTCGTCCCCACCAGGAAGGAAGACAGGCGCGGCGCGAAGCCCGGGCCGTGGAACGCCACCCAGAAGTCGTTGTGCAGGATGCGTTGCCACTTGAGCGGCGCGACGCTCGCCGCCGGGTACCCGAGGAGCAGGCGTCCCAGCCGGTACCCCGCCGCAAAGACCGGCGGCAGCGTCCACGGGTTGCCGGCGAAGGAGCCGAGGACCGCGTCGAGCTTGTTCAGCCGGAACGCGAAGGCGAGGACGACGGCGAGAATGAAGTGAAATCCGACGAACGGCGAGAGGCCGACGCCCACGCCGAGCGCGACGGCCGCGGCGACGCGCTCGGGCCGCTCCTCGCGCCCCATCAGCTCGAGCAGCAGCACGATTCGCCGGCGCTTCAACGAGCGGCGCCGCTTCTTCGTCGTGCTCTCGGGGGCGGGAGGAGGCTCGCCGCTCACGACCCCGGCTCCAGGTGGTCGTGGCCCAGGCGCGCGACGTCCATCTCCGACCGGCCGTCGGCGAGGACCGCGCCGAGACCCGCCTCGACCCGACCGACGCGCGTGACGAGGGCGCCGAAGGCGCCGGACCGTGCCTCGAGGCGCGCGGCCTGGGACGGACTCGCCGTGAAGAGCAGCTCGTAGTCGTCTCCGCCGGCGAGCAGAAGCGTGATGGGGTCGAGGTCCTCCGCCGCGGCGAACGCGCCGAGCGCCATCGAGACGGGGAGCGCGTGGCGCTCGAGCACGACCTTGACGCCCGAGGCCCGTGCCAGGCGCCCCGCGTCCCGGCCGACGCCGTCGGAGACGTCGATCGCGGCGCTCGCCAGCCGCTCGCGCGACAGCGCGGTCCCGAGCGCGAGGCGCGGCACCGGATCCCGGAAAGCGGCGAGGAGCCGTTCCTCGTCATCGCGCGAGAGCTCGGGGAACCGCGCGGTCGGCGTGGAGCCCTGGGCGGCAAAGGCGGCGAGGCGGCGCGCCAGCCGGAGGCCCGCCGCGGCTTGGCCGGGGTGGCCGGAGAGATAAACGAGGTCGCCGGGAGCCGCGCCGCTCCGGCGCAGGGCCGGGCCCGCGGGCCGTCCCCAGAGGGCGACGGCGAGGACGGTCTGCGGCGCCTCGGACAAATCGCCGCCGGCCAGTCGCGCGCCGAATTCGCCGCCGCGGGCGGCCGCGCCGCGCGCGATGGCGAGGGGATATTCGCCGCCGCGGCGCCGTGGAAAGCCGATCGACAGGAGGAAGAACTCGGGCTCGGCGCCCATCGCCGCGAGATCCGAGAGGTTCACGGCGATGGCCCGGCGGCCGAGGCGCTCCGGTTCCTCGTCGGGCAGGAAGTCGACGCCTTCCACGAGCATGTCGGCCGTCGCGGCGAGCGGACCGGCTTCGCGCTCGATCAGCGCGGCGTCGTCGCCGGGACCGAGGACGAGAGACGCGCCTTCCGGCGCCAGGGTCCGGACCGCGTCGACGAAGGCGTCCTCGCCGTTCACGCGCGCGGGGCGTGCGGGGCGCGACGCCGACCCGGCCCGCTGACCGGGATTTCGCGCGGCGGCGTCTCGGCGGGGCGTTCGGGCGCGTTCGGCGCGGGCGCGGCCGCGGAGGAATCGGGGGGCAGCAGGGCGATCGCCAGGACCTCGTCCATGTTGTCGACGTAGCGGAAGGTCAGGCCGTGGAGGATCCGCGGCGAGATCTGCGCGACGTCGCGCCGGTTCAACTTGGGCAGGACGATCGTCGTGATCTTCGCGGCGCGCGCGGCGAGGACCTTCTCCTTGACGCCGCCGATCGGGAGGACCTCTCCCCGCAGCGTGATCTCGCCGGTCATGGCGACGTCGCGCCGCACCCGGCGCTGCGTGAAGGCGGAGACCATCGCCGTCGCGATCGTGATGCCGGCCGACGGACCGTCTTTCGGAATCGCGCCCTCGGGCACGTGGACGTGGACGTCCCGCGTCTCGAAGAAGTCGGTCGGGATCTGCAGGTCCGCGGCGTGCGCCCGCGCGTACGACATCGCGGCCTGGGCCGACTCCTTCATGACGTCGCCGAGCTGGCCGGTCAGGCGCAGGCCGCCCTTGCCGCGGACGGCCAGGGCCTCGACGAAGAGCATGTCGCCGCCGACGGAGGTCCAGGCCAGGCCCGTCGCCACGCCGACTTCGTCCTTCTTGAGCTGCTCGTCGCGGAAGTGCTTGACCGGGCCGAGCATCTTCTCGATCGAGGCCGCGCTGATGCGGTAGCGGCGCTGCTTTCCCTTGGCGACCGAGACGGCCACTTTGCGGCACAGCGCGCCGATCTCGCGCTCCAGGTTTCGAAGCCCCGCCTCGCGCGTGTAGGCCTCGATGACTTTTTCGATGCCGCTGTCGGTGAACTCGATGTTCGCTTCGGTGATCCCGTTCTCCTCCATCTGCTTCGGGATCAGGTGGCGCCGCGCGATCGCCTTCTTCTCCTCGGCGGTGTACCCCGACAGCCGGATGACCTCCATGCGGTCGAGGAACGCGGGCTGGATCGGGTCGAGGACGTTGGCGGTGGCGATGAAGAGGACCTTCGACAGGTCGTAGGGCACCGAGAGGTAGTGGTCGCGGAAGGAGAAGTTCTGCTCGGGGTCGAGCACCTCGAGGAGGGCGGCCGACGGGTCGCCGCGGTAGTCGGCCCCGATCTTGTCGATCTCGTCGAGCATGAAGACCGGGTTGGACGTCCCCGCCTGGTGGATGCCCTGGACGATGCGGCCGGGCATGGCGCCGACGTAGGTGCGGCGGTGGCCTCGAATCTCGGCCTCGTCGCGGACGCCGCCGAGCGACAGGCGCACGAACTTGCGGTCGAGCGCTCGGGCGATCGAACGGCCGAGCGAGGTCTTGCCGACGCCGGGCGGCCCGACGAAGCAGAGGATCGGTCCCTTGAGGCTCTGCTTCAGGGCGTGGACCGCCAGGAACTCGAGGATGCGCTCCTTGACCTTCTCGATGTCGTAGTGGTCTTCGTCGAGGATCCGCCGCGCCCGGTCGATGTCCTTGGAATCCTCCGAGACGACGCTCCACGGCAGGCCGGTCATCCAGTCGAGGTACGTCCGGATGATGGCGGTCTCGGCCGAGTCCGGGTGGCTCCTCTCGAGCCGCTTGATCTGCTTCTCGATCTCGGTCGAGGCTTCCTGGGGGATCTTCTTGTCGGTGATGATCTTCCGGTAGGCGTCGAGCTCCTCGGAAATCTCCTCCCCCTCGCCGAGCTCCTGCTGGATCGCCCGGAGCTGCTGGCGCAGGTAATACTCGCGCTGCGACTTGTCCATCTCGCCGCGCGCCTGGGTCGAGATCTCCTGCTGCATCGTCAGGACGGTGATCTCTTTGGCGAGGCTGTCGTTGACGAGGCGCAGCCGCTCGATCGAATCGGTGGACTCCAGGATCTTCTGGGCGTCTTCGAGCTTCAGGTCGAGGTTGGACGCGGCGAGATCCGCCAGCCGCGCCGGGTCGTCGAGGTTGCCGGCGATGACCATGACCTCGGGCGAGATGTTCTTGCCGAGCGAGACGGACTTCTCGAGGTTCTGCTTGACGCTCCGGAGGAGGGCCTCCTGCTCGGGCGGCAGCTCCTCGGGCGTCTCGGCCTCCTCGAGACGGGTGATCTTGGCCTTCAGGTAAGGCTCCTCGGCGAGGATCGAGTCGATCCGGGCGCGCGAGAGGCCCTGGACGAGCAGGCGGATGCGGCCGTCGGGCAGCTTGAGCATCCGCATGATCGCGGCGACGGTGCCGACCGTGTAGAGGTCGTCGGGCCGCGGCGTGTCGTTCTGCCCGTCCTTCTGGGCGACGAGCATGATGATGCGCTGCTCGGCGAGGGCCGCGTCGACGGCGTTGATGGACTTCTCGCGCGACACCGAGAGGGGCAGGATGATGTACGGGAACACCACGACGTCCTTCAGCGGCAGCACCGCGAGGATGTCGGGGATCGGCAGGTCCGCGTCGCGCTCGGGGGCGACCTCTTTCTCGTCGAGCTCGGCCATGGTCGGAGCCTACTCCTCCTGCTCGGGCTTGACGACGATCTCGATCTCTTTCTCCCGCAGGTCCGGAACGCGGGGCAGGAAGATCTCGAGCAGGCCGTTCTTCAGGACGGTCCGGGCATGGTGCGAGTTGACCGGTCGCGGCAGAGGAATCGCTTTCACGAAGGCCCCGAAGTACCGCTCCATGCAGAAGAAGCGCATGCCTTCCTTGGCGCGGATGCGTCCCTTCTTCGTGCCGCGGACCTGGACGACGCGTCCCCGGATGGACACGCGCACGTCGCCGGCCTCGACGCCCGGCAGCTCGACGAGGATGCGGATCGATTCGCCGTCGTCGACGACGTCGACGTTGGGGTCCCACGAGGAGGCGGGGGCGGCCCCGCGGTCGTTGGACTCGACGAAGGCCGCGAAGAGACGATTGAGCTCGCCCTGGAGGCGCGACAGCTCGACGATCGGTCCGTAGAACCGGGCGGTGCGCTTCACCATGAGGACGTGATCCGGCGGCCGGTAGCCGTGAGCCGCTCCAGCGCGGCTCCGTTCGCCTTCCGGCTTCCGGCTTGCGGCTGACGACCTTTCACGACGTCACCTTCTGGTCCGAGCGGCCGATCAGGTTCTTGAGCTCGTGGAGAAACTCGTCGACGTCCTCGAATTTCCTGTAGACCGAGGCGAAGCGCACGTAGGCAACCTTGTCGAGCTCGCGCAGGCGCTCCATGACGATCGCGCCGATCCGCGACGTGGCGATCTCGCGCTCCTCGGAGTCGTGCAGGAGCGATTCGACCTCGTCCACGATCCGGTCGAGCTCGACCGGCGGCACGGGGCGCTTCTCGCAGGCCTTGGCCAGCCCGGTCCGCAGCTTGTTTCGGTCGAAGCGCTCCCGGCGGCCGTCGTTCTTGACGACCATGTAGGGAATCTCTTCGATGGTCTCGTACGACGTGAACCGCCGGCCGCAGGCGGCGCATTCGCGCCGGCGCCGAATGACCTCGCCCTCGCGGCTCTCCCGCGAGTCCACGACCCGGTCGTCCACGGCGGCGCAGAACGGGCATTTCACCGGGGGAAAGCTTACCCGAGAACGTCGTGCGAAAACCGGGAGGGCAGCCTCAGCGGCCGGCGTTCTCGGTCTGCGGAATGCCCTCGGCCGCGAGCGCCTTCAGGCCGCGCCGGGAGAGCGGGCTCGCCGCGAAGAGGGTGAAGCCGATGATCGAGATCGGCACGAAGGACACCGCGTGGGCGACGAGGGCGACCCCCGTCGCCGTGGCGAGCGGCACGTGCAGGAGGTTCGTCAGGGCGTACTGGACCGCGGCGTGGTAGCCGCCGACGCCGCCGGGCGTCGGGACGACGAGACCGAGAACGCCGGCCGTCGTCACGAGGAACGCCGACGGGAGCGGCAGGCGCAGGCCGAACGCGCGCATCGAGCACCAGATCTGGACGTTGATGACGAACCACATCAAGAGCGACCCGCCGCCGACGAGCGCCGCCAGCCGCGGCGTCTTCAACGACGCAAAGCCGTCGAGAAACGTGTGGGCGATCCGGCGCGCGGGACCCCGCAGCTTCTCGGGAAGCACGGCGAAGAGGCGGTCGAGGAACCGCTCGGTCGCCGCGCGCCAGAGCACGGCGAAGAGCGCCACCGTCACGGCGACCGCGACGATCGCCGCGACCGCCCAGCGGATTCGTCCGGTCGAGAGCGTGCCCGTCGCGCCCGCCGCGGGACCGAGCAGGAGCGCGATGCCGAGGTAGCAGAGCTGCGACATCGCGTCGAGGATGCGCTCGAAGACGATCGACGCCAGCAGCGCCGAGAAGGGGAGGCTTTGATCGCGCGCCAGGATCGCCGGGCGAAGGATCTCGCCGGCCCGCGCCGGCAGCACGGTGTTGGCGGCGAACCCGATGGCGGTCGCGCGAAAGGCCGGAAACCAGGGGACCCGGGCGAGCGGCCTCAGAATCCAGAGCCAGCGCAGCGCCCGCAGGACGAAGACCGTCAGGGAGAGTCCGACGGCGGCGGCGAGCCAGGCCGGGGAGGCCGACGCGATCCGGGCGCCGATCTGGGACAGGGGCACCCGGGACAGGAAATAGGCAAAGAGGCCCAGAGCGAGAACCGCCGAGGCGATGGCCTGGAACCGCGTTGACCGCAGGAGGCTCTTCATGACCCGACCGGGGTGATCCGGGTCACCGGCAAGGCCGGAGCCGAAGGGCCCCGGCCGGCGGCCCCGGGGAGCCCGACTTCGAACAAGAAATGCACTGCCAGTATTTAACATTCGATCGGGCCGTTTTGCCTAAAAAAATGAGGTCAAGGCTCCCCGGAGCTTGACTTTTCAGCCCACTAACACCATTCTTTTCTTAAATTTTCGGGGGAGGAAAGCGCATGGACAGGAAGGCGCTCCGGATCATGGCGCTCGTTGCCGCGGTGTCGTGCTCGCTCGCGGCGGGCGCGCTCGCGCAGCCGTTCGGAGCGATCGACAGCCCGACCGACGGCCAGACGGTTTCCGGCGTCGTGCGGGTCTCGGGATTCGTTCTCGACATGAACTCGATCGACAAGATCGAGGTCCTCGTCGACGGCGCTCCGGTGAACACCGCGGAGATGTACTACCCGCGCGTCGACGTCCTCCTGATCTTCCCGACCTACGCCAACAGCCCGACGGCGCAGCCCGGATTCCTCTCGTCGTTTCTCGCGGCCAACTATTCGAACGGTCCCCACACGGTCGCGATCCGCGTGACGGAGTCGGACACCCAGGCGCAGACGATCGTGGCGTCCGTCGGCGTCGTCGTCGACAACACGGTCAATCAGCCTCCCTTCGGCTACATCGACATCCCCGGCGCCGTCGGCCTCGCGGGCGCCAACGGCTCGTTCGTCGTCAGCGGCTGGGCTCTCGACGACGGCAGCGTCGATCACGTGGACTTCCTGATCGACGGCCAGGAGGTGGCCGGCGCGGTCGGATCGGGTCAGCCGTCGACGGCCACCTATGGCATTCCGCGGACCGACGTCCAGGCCGCGTTCCCCGACGTCCCGGGCTCACTGAACTCCGGCTTCCTGGCCAACATCGACACCACGTCGCTCGTCAACGGGATCCACATTCTTTCCGTGTGGGCGACCGACAATCTGGGCGCCTCGCGCGACCTCGGCGAGCGCACGATCCAGGTCATCAACAACGGCTCCAACCTGGCGCCTTTCGGCCAGATCACCTTCCCGCTCGACAAAGCCTCGCTCTTCTGCGAGACGATCCCGTCGGGCAACTCGGGATTCCCGTCGCCCTGCACGCCTCAGGAATGCGGCCGTAACCTGACCCCGAACGTCGTCGACGGCTGGTCTCTCGATGTCGGCGCGCGCCTCGACCAGGGCCAGGTGGGCTACGTCGAGCTGTTGCTCGACGGCCAGATCGTCGCCAACTCCCGGACCGACTGCGTGCAGCTCGGGCAGAGCCTCGAGAACTGCTACGGCATCAACCGTCCGGACGTCGCCCAGCAGTACCCGGGCTACCCCAACGCGGACAACGCGGGCTTCAACTTCACGTTCTACCTCGTGCGCAACCCGGACTTCGCGTCGGGCTCGATCGCCATCTACCTGCCGACGTCGGATCCGTCGATCCTGGTCCTCGCCGGCTTCACGACGCCGGGCGCTCACACGCTGGCGATCCGCGCGGGCGACGTGGAGGAGACGGTCACCCAGTTCGGTGCCATGGCCGCCGACATCCTCTGCGACCAGACGTCGGGCGACCAGCCGGCTTTCGGCTACATCGACAACCCGACGAACATGGAGTACATCAGCGGCGCGGACTTCCCGCTCTACGGCTGGGCCTACGACTTCCAGGGCGTCTCGGCCGTGCAGATCGACGTGGACGGGCAGGTGGTCGGCAACGCGCTGTACGGGCTCTACCGGCCCGACGTCCCGGTCGGCGATCCGCGCGTGCCGACGGCGTATGCCGGGTTCTCCTTCGTGCTCGACACGACGAAGCTCTCGAACACGCAGCACGACCTGGTCGTCTACGTGATCGACCGCCAGGGGAACCGGAGCGAGATCGGCCGCCGCAAGGCCATCGTCAACAACAACGTCCCCACGCACCAGTAGCGAAGCCCCGAGGGGGAAACCCCCGAGAAACCATTGCCCCGCCGAAAGGCGGGGCATTTTGTTGGCTCGGACTCGGAACGGTCCGCTTCGCGGACCGACGGACGCCGGAGGGGATGTCTCAGCCCGCCCCTCTCCCCGTGAAGATCGGGTTGATGCGCGCGCCTCCTCCCCCGGCTGCTTCGGGAGACTGCGCGCGCCGCGAGCGAAGTGATCGGCGGGGTTCGTCGTCGATAATCCGGCCGTGAGCGTCCGCCTCGACCATCTCGTCTACGCCGCGCCGGATCTGGAGCGCGCCGTCGACGAGATCGAGGCGCTGGTCGGCGTCCGGGCGGCGCCGGGAGGACGGCACCTGGAGGAGGGGACCCGCAACGCGATCCTCGGCCTCGGCGGCGACAGCTATCTCGAAATCCTGGCGCCGGATCCCTCGCAGCGCCGGCCGGACCGGCCGCTCTGGCTGGGTGTCGAGGGGCTTTCGCGGCCTCGGCTGACGGCGTGGGCCGTCAAGGGGTCGGGGCTGGAGGCCCTGGTCGAGCGTGCCCGAGCCGCCGGCGTGCGTCTTGGCGGCGTCCAGCCCGGGCTCCGCCGGCGGCCGGACGGCACGCTGCTCGAATGGGAGTTCACCGACCCCCACGTCGTGGCGGCCGGCGGACTCGTGCCGTTCGCCATCGACTGGAAGAGCGCGGCGCACCCGGCGGCCGGCGCCCCGGCTGGCGTTTCGCTCGTCGCCCTCCGCGCCGAGCACCCCGACCCGGCCGGGGTCGCCGCGCTGCTGCGCGGCCTCGGCCTGAGCCTCCGGGTCACGAAGGGGCGGACGCCTGCCCTCATCGCGAACCTCGAGACACCCCGGGGCCTGGTGGAGCTGCGCTAGAAGAAGGTCCGGAGGGACTCCGACCTAGCCCCCGGCCTTCACCGCCATCTCGCGCTTCTTCTTCGGGAGCGCCGCGATGCGGGACGCTTCGCCGAAGAGCCCGAGGGCCTTCTGGATCTGGGGGTCGCCCGAGACGAAAGCGCGGCGGCCCGCCTCCGGGCCGAACTTGGCGTTGGCGATTTCGATCTTGATGGCGAGGTCGATCAGCGCGCGGTTGGCGTCCTCGTCGTAGGCCTTCTTGAGCTCGGCGGCGGTCGAGTACTTGGCCGAGTTCTCGACGAACTTGAAGAAGTCGTCCCGGATCTCCGGCGTGACGTCGAACTCCGCCGACACGTTCGGGTGGCGGGCGAGCCAGTCCACCGCGAAGTTGAAGAAGGCATAGCGCGCCAGCAGCTGCTGGAGCAGCTTCGAGTCCCGGTCGTTCTTGACGATCACGTCGGGCGTGATGCCCCCCTGGGCGTAGACGACGCGGCCCGCGTCCGTGTAGAACAGGGCGCCCTCCCCGTGGGGCGCCTCGTCCCCGCTCTGCGCTCCCGAATCCGGGTCGCCGGGGTTCACGTACGCGAGAAGGTCGCTGTAATCCCGCTGGATCCAGCGGCCCGACGGCGTGTAGTAGCGGGCGGTCGTCAGGGCGAGGCCGGCTCCGTAGGAGAGGGTGTAGACGCTCTGGACGAGGCCCTTGCCCCACGTCCGCTGGCCGACGATCAGGCCGCGATCGTGATCCTGGATCGCGCCGGCGACGATCTCGGAGGCCGAGGCCGAGCCGCGGTTGACCAGCACGACGAGCGGCTGGTCGAAGTGCGGCCCGTCGCCCGGCGCGTAGTACTCTTGCGCCGACGAGGCCGTCCGGCCCTTGGTGTAGACGACCATGTCGCCCTTGGGCACGAAGACGTCGGTGACGTCGACCGCCTGCTCGAGGACGCCGCCGGGGTTGCCGCGGAGGTCGAAGAGCAGCTTCTTCATGCCCTGCTTGCGGAGCTTCTCGATGGCCTCGTAGAGCTCCTTCGAGGACGTGTGCGTGAAGTCCGACAGCATGATGTAGCCCACGCCGGGCTCGAGCATGAAGGCGTAGCGCACCGACCGGGTCGGGATCTCGGCGCGGGTGATCGTCATGACGATCGGCTCCGGGAAGCCGACGCGCCGGATCCGGATGGTGACGGCGGTGCCCTTGGGCCCGCGGAGCTTGCGCACGACGTCCTCGGTCGAGACGTCGTCCTTGAGCTCTTCGTCGCCGATGTGCGTGATGATGTCGCCCGCGCGAACGCCCATCTTGTAGGCCGGCGTTCCTTCCATCGGCGCGATGACGGTGATCTTGCCCATCCGCTTCTGGATCTGGATGCCGAGGCCATAGAAGGAGCCGTGCTGCTTCTCCTTCATGGCCGAGAACTCGTCCGGCTCGAGGAACGCCGTGTGGGGATCCAGTCGCGCCAGCATCCCGTGGATCGACGCGTAGACGATCTTGTCCGGCGGGATGGGCTCCGGCGCCCACTCCGAGAGGGTCGTGAGGATGTCGGCGTATTCGTCGAGAGAGGGGGCCTCCCGCTCGGGGCTCGCGTGGAGCTTTCCGGCGAAGACGCCGCCGGCCAGCGTCGCCCCCAGGACCAGGGCGAGAGCGAAGAAAAAGCGGGATTTCGGTCGGCTCAAGGGCACCCTCCCAGACTGGTCATTCTGGCATGCCGGTCTCCGAAAGTCTCCCCGGAGGTCCGGCGCGCGTCGTAAAATCGTTCTTCCGGGGGGAGAACATGTTTGGTTCCATCGGAATGCCCGAATTGATTCTGATTTTCGTCGTGGCCCTTCTGGTCTTCGGCCCGAAAAAGCTCCCCGAGCTCGGCAAGTCGCTCGGGCGCGGCCTGGCGGAATTCAAGAAAGCGTCGGAAGACCTCAAGAAGACGATCGAGGACGAGATCGAGCAGGGGAAGCAGGAGGCGTCGGCGGTCAGGCAGCAGGTCACGGAAGTTCGCGCCGCGCTCGAGCCTGCCGCGACGCCCGCCGCGACGCCCGAGGCTGCCGTTCCCAGGACTGAGCCCGGCACCCCGATTCGGCCCGCTTGACGTTCAATCCGCGCGAGCTCCTCGAAGGGAAGGTCGTTCGCCGGCCCTCCACCGAGGAGGAAGAGCTGCCCCGGATGGGCTTCTTCGAGCATCTCGAAGAGCTCCGCAAGCGCCTGATCGTCTCGATCATCACGGTCTTCGTGACGTTCCTGGTGGCCTGGGCGTGGGCTCCCGAGATCTTCGAGTTTCTCGCCCGCCCGATCCGGAAGGTCCTCCCGCCGGGCCAGGACCTGGCCTACACGACGCTGACCGAGCCGTTCCTGATGTACTTCCGGGTGGCGCTGCTCGCCGGGACCCTGGCGGCGTCGCCGATCCTGCTCTGGCAGGTGTGGCTCTTCATTTCGCCGGCGCTCTACCGGCGCGAGAAGAGATGGGTCTTTCCCTTCGTCGGGTTCGGCGTCGTCTTTTTCCTGTCCGGCTGCGCGTTTGCCTACTACGAGGCGTTTCCCCTCGTCGTCGGATTTCTCATCGGGATCGGCAAGCCGTTCCACGCCGTCATCACGATCAACGAGTACGTCTCGATGTGCACGAAGCTCATCCTGGGCCTCGGGCTCTGCTTCGAGATGCCGCTGCTCGTCTTCTTCCTCGCCCGGCTCGGGGTCGTCTCGGAGCGATGGCTCCTCTCGAAGTTCAAGTACGCCGTTCTCATCATCTTCATCGTCGCGGCCGTCATCACGCCGACGCCGGACATCGCGACGCAGTGTGTGTTCGCGTTTCCGATGATCGGCCTCTACCTCCTGGGAATCGCGGTGGCGTGGATCTTCCGGAAGCGCGAGACCCCGCGGGCGGACGCGCGGCCCTAGCCCGGCCGGTGGGTCACGACCCCGCTCTGGCCGTTGCGCTTCAGGATCAGCTCGATGAACTCGCGGACGGCCCCCGAGCCGCCGCCGCTCTTCATCACGAGCGAGGCGGCCCGGCGAGCCGCGGGCGCCGCGTCGGCGGGGCACGCCGAAAGGGCCGAGGCCTCGAACATGGGGATGTCCGGCTCGTCGTCTCCCATCGCCGCCGTCTCGGCCCGCGAAACCCCCAGCTTTCGCCGGAGCGCCTCCAGGCGCGGGAGCTTGTCGGCGACCCCCTGGAAGCAGTAGGGCACTCCGAGCTCGCGCGCCCGCCGGGCCGTGGCCGGCGACGTGCGCCCCGAGATCCAGCAGACGACGATCCCGGCCGCCGCGGCCTTGCGCAGGCCGTGGCCGTCCTTGGTGTTGAAGACCTTGAGCTCGTGACCCTGCCCGTCGAGGTAGATCCGCCCGTCCGTCAGGACCCCGTCGACGTCGAGGAAGAGGGCCCGGATCCGCCGTTTCGGCTTGCGCGGTGACAGGGCTCGCCCCTAGCCGATTCCGGCCGAAAGGAGGTCGTGCATGTGGAGCGCGCCCTCCAGACGTCGTGCCGGCCCGACGATGAAGAGCGAGGTGATCCGGCTGTTCCGCATGGCTTCGAGGGCGGCCGAGGCGAACTCCTCGGCGCCGATCGTGCGGGGCTCCCGGCGGCAGCAGTCGCCGGCCGTCTTGCGCAGCTCGCCGGGATCGCGCTCGAGCAGCCGCCGCAGGTCGCCGTCGGAGATGACGCCCTCGAGGCCCCCGGAGGCGTCCACGACCGCCGTGACGCCCATCAGCTTGCGCGACATCTCGTGGAGCGCTTCGGTCATCGGGGCGGCCGTCCCGACCGCCGGGACCCGGTCGCCGGTGCGCATGAGATCGCGCACCTTGAGAAACCGCCGGCCGAGGCTGCCCGCGGGGTGGAGCAGGGCGAAGTCTTCCGCGCGGAAACCGCGCTGGGTCGAGAGAGACATCGCCAGGGCGTCGCCCATGGCGAGCATCGCCGTCGTCGAGGCCGTCGGCGCTAGGTTGAGCGGACAGGCCTCCTTGGGGATGGCGACCGAGATCGTGATGTCGGCCGCCCGGGCGACCGAGGACTCCGGGACGCCGGTCATGGCGATCGCCTTGATCTCGCGCCGGCGCGCGAACTCGAGCAGCCGCACGACCTCGGGCGTCTCGCCGGAGTACGACAGCGCGAGCACGACGTCGCCCGGCATCAGCATGCCGAGGTCGCCGTGGCTCGCTTCGCCGGCATGGAGGAAGTAGGCGGGCGTCCCGGTCGAGGCGAGGGTCGCGGCGATCTTCTCGGCGATCATTCCGGACTTGCCGATGCCCGTCAGACACAGGCGCCCGCGGGTCGTCTCGATGGCCTCGATCGCGGCGACGAATCCGGGGCCGAGGTTGTCGATCTGGCGGCGGACGGAATCGGCCTCGATCTCGAGGACCCGGCGCGCGGCGTCGAGGCTCATGCGGCGCTTATCTTAAGGCCTC
This sequence comes from Thermoanaerobaculia bacterium, assembly GCA_035506175.1. GTDB lineage: Bacteria > Acidobacteriota > Thermoanaerobaculia > UBA5066 > Gp7-AA6 > DAHUXD01. Next base: position 62,577 of record DATJPZ010000053.1, read on the forward strand.
CGGGCGCCGAACCGCCCGGGACCGGCGCCGTCGCTTATGATCGGCAGTCGCCATGGACCAGCTCACGCATTCGGTGCTGACGTACGGGCTGCCGCTCGTCTTCGGTATCGTGCTGCTCGAGCAGCTCGGGGCTCCCATCCCGGCGATGCCGGTCCTGATCGTCGCCGGCGCGCTCGCGATGGACCGGTCGCTCTCGGCCTGGCAGGTCCTCCTCGTCGCGATGGTGGCGTCGCTGATCGCCGACACGGTCTGGTTCCTGCTCGGCCGGGCTCAGGGCAACCGGATCCTGAAGACGCTCTGCAGGATCTCGCTGTCGCCGGATTCGTGCGTGCGCCAGACCGAATCGGTCTTCGAGCGCTGGGGCATGCCGTCGCTGCTCGTGGCGAAGTTCATCCCCGGCTTCTCGACGGTCGCCCCGCCGATGGCCGGGGCGACGCGGGCGGGCCTGGACGAGTTTCTCCTCTACGACGGCGGCGGCGCGCTCCTCTGGGCGGGCTCCGGCGTCGTGGTCGGCATGATCTTCCACCGGGCGATCGACCAGGCACTCGCTTTCCTGACCTCGATCGGCAGCACGGCCTTCGCGCTCGTCGGCGCCGGGCTCGTCGTCTTCGTCGGGGTCAAGTGGTGGCAGCGCCGCCGGTTCTACAAGGTGCTGCGGATGGCCCGCATCTCCGTCGACGACCTGCACCGCCTGATGGACGAAGGCCACAGCCCCGTCGTGCTGGACGTCCGCACGGTGAAAGGGCGGTCGCTCGACCCCCGGCGCATCCGCGGCGCGGAAGTCCTCGACGTCCAGAACCTCGACGGGGCGCTGAAGGACCTGCCGCGAGACCGGGAGATCATCCTCTACTGCACCTGACCCAACGAGGCCTCGGCCGCCCGTGTGGCGCGCATGCTGATCGACAGGGGGTTCAAGCTGGTCCGGCCGCTGGCCGGCGGGCTCGACGCCTGGGTCAACGCGGGATATGCCGTCGACGCCGAACCCCTGATCGCCATCCGCCCGTCGGGATCCTTCGACAAGACGTCGGCCGGGGCCTCGCCGCAGTAAGATCCTCCGAAAAAGGAGGCACCCATGCGTCACCCCAGGATCGTCGCGGCGAGTCTCGTCCTGGCCGCGCTGCTCTCGGCGATGCCGGCCGCGGCGGCCACGAAGACCTACCAGGTCACCGGACCCGTTCTCGAGGTCAACGACACGATGATCGCGGTTCAGAAGGGCAAGGATCGGTGGGAGATTGCCCGCGACGCGTCGACCAAGGTCACCGGGGACCTCAAGGTCGGGTCGAAGGTCACGATCGAGTACCGCATGATCGCGACGACCGTGGACGTCAAGGCCGACAAGGCCGCCTCGACCAAGAAGAGCAAGTGACCCTTCGCGGGTAAGGGCAGACGCCCCGTCTCGCACGGCCCTCTTCCCCCGCCGGGGGGAGAGGGCTTCGACTTTTCAGCGGCCGCGCGGACCGCCGGTCAGCCGGCGAGGCGGCGCGCCGCCGCCGCGAACTCGAGAATCGAGCGCAGCAGCATCGGCACGGTCTTGACGTCGAGCTGGGTCGTGCGGTCCGAGAGCGCGTGCTCCGGGTCGTCGTGGACCTCCATGAAGAACCCGTCGACACAGCCGGTGGCCGCCGCGGCCCGCGCCAGGTACGGCGCGTACTGCTTGAGGCCCCCGGTCTCTTTGCCGCCGCCGGGCAGCTGCAGCGAGTGCGTCACGTCGTAGACGACGGGGAAGCCGAACGCCGCCATGATCGGGAACGAGCGCATGTCGACGACGAGGTTGTGGTAGCCGAAGCTCGCCCCGCGCTCGCAGAGCATCAACTTCTCGTTGCCTTCGGCGCGGCACTTCTCGATGACGTTGCCCATGTCGTCGGGCGCCATGAACTGGCCCTTCTTGACGTTGATCGGCTTGCCCGTCCGCGCGATCGCGCCGACGAGGTCGGTCTGGCGCGAGAGAAATGCCGGGATCTGGAGGACGTCGAGGACCTCGGCGGCGACGGCGGCCTGGGCCGGCTCGTGCACGTCCGAGATCACGGGAAGGCCGGTCTTCGCCTTGACCTCCGCGAGGATCGACAGCCCCTCCTCGAGGCCGGGCCCCCGGAACGAGTCCTTCGACGAGCGATTGGCCTTGTCGTACGACGACTTGAAGACGATGCGGGCGCCCGTCTCCTCGCCGATTTTCCTGAGGCGCTCGGCCATCGCGAGCGAGTGGGCGCGGGACTCGATGACGCACGGGCCCGCGAAGAAGACGGGAGGAGCGCCGCCCCCGGCGATCACGCCGGGAGCGATCGGAACGGCCCGGGCCGCGGTCAGGCCATGCTCCCGGAGGCCGGCTCGGGGACCGAAACGGTCGCCGGGTCGCTCGCCATGGCCCCGCGGTGAGCCTTGGCCGCCCGGATGAAGTCCTTGAAGAGGGGGTGGCAGGCAAACGGCTTCGACTTCAGCTCCGGGTGGAACTGGCAGCCGAGGAACCACGGGTGGTCCTCGTGGAGCTCGATGATCTCGACGAACTTCTTGTCGGGCGACATGCCGGTGAAGGAGAGGCCGGCTTCCTTGAGCCGCGGCAGAAACTCCTGGTTGACCTCGTAGCGGTGACGATGCCGCTCCCAGATCTGGTTCTCGCCGTAGGCGCGCGCCGCGAAGGACCCGTTCGAGAGGTCGCACGGGTACTTGCCGAGGCGCATCGTCCCGCCGAGCGCTTCGACGCCGATCAAGTCGCGCAGCTTGTAGATGACCTTGTGCTCCGGCTCCTCGTCGAACTCGGTCGAGTTGGCTCCGGGAAGCCCGGCGACGTTGCGCGCGTACTCGATGACGGCCGTCTGGAGGCCGAGGCAGATCCCGAAAAACGGCACCTTCTTCTCGCGGGCGTACCGGATCGCCTTCATCATGCCTTCGACGCCGCGCCGCCCGAAGCCGCCGGGCACCAGGATCGCGTCGGCGCGGAAGAGCACCTCGGGGTACTGGTCGCCTTCGAGCGTCTCGGCGTCCACGTAATGCAGCTTGACGCGGACGTTGTTGGCGATGCCGCCGTGGGCGAGCGCCTCGTTCAACGACTTGTAGGAATCGCCGTAGTCCACGTACTTGCCGACGATGGCGATGTCGACCTCGCCCGAGGGGTTCTTGATGCGGTTGACGAGCGCCTCCCACTTCGAGAGGTCGCGGTCGTAGTGGGGCAGCGAGAGCAGGTCGAGGAGGATCTCGTCGAGGCCCTCGGCCGCGAACCGCAGGGGCACCTCGTAGATCGACGGCACGTCCTTGGCGTTGATCACGGCTTCGACCGGGACGTTGCAGAAGAGGGCGATCTTCTTCTTGACGTCGTCCGGAAGGGCCCGGTCGGTCCGGCACAGGAGGATGTCCGGCTGGATTCCGATCGACAGGAGCTCCTTGACCGAGTGCTGCGTCGGCTTGGTCTTCAGCTCGTCCGAGGCCTTGATGTACGGCACGAGCGTCAGGTGCACGTTGATCGCGTTGCCGCGGCCGGCCTCCTGCCTGAACTGGCGGATCGCCTCGAGGAACGGCAGGGACTCGATGTCGCCGACCGTGCCGCCGATCTCGACGAGGACGACGTCCGCCTCGGTGCCGACTTTCCGGATCGACTCCTTGATCTCGTCGGTGATGTGGGGGATGACCTGCACGGTCTTTCCGAGGTAGTCGCCGCGCCGTTCGCGTTCGATGACGGTCGCGTAGATGCGCCCGGCCGTGGTGTTGTTGGTCCGCGACGTCGTCATCGTCGTGAAGCGCTCGTAGTGGCCGAGGTCGAGATCGGTTTCGGCGCCGTCGTCGGTCACGTAGACCTCGCCGTGCTGAAAGGGCGACATGGTCCCGGGATCGACGTTGATGTACGGGTCGAACTTGGCCATCGCCACCGTGAAGCCCCGGGCCTCGAGCAGCGCGCCGATCGACGAGGCCGCGATGCCCTTGCCGAGGGACGACACCACGCCCCCGGTGATGAAAACGTACTTCGTGCTCATGAAACGGCCTCCTTCGCCAGCCTCTTCTCCGCCTCTTCCATGTCCGCCGGCGTGTCCACGCCGATCGAATCTCCCGCCGCCTCTCCCACCCAGATCGTGTATCCCGCCTCCAGCCAGCGCAGCTGCTCGAGCGACTCGGCCCGCTCGAGCGGCGAGGGCGGGAGCGCGGCGACCGCCGCGAGGGTTGCCGCCCGATACGCGTAGATCCCGAGGTGCTTGCGGTACGCCGGCGGTCCCTGCCGATAGTAGGGAATCGGCGACCGCGAAAAATACAGCGCCCGGCCGTCGTGCGCGACGGCCACCTTGACGGTGTCGGGGTCGCCCGCGCCCTCGGGGCCCATCGGGTACGCCAGCGTCGCGAGATCCCGGCCCGGCGCGTCGAGCAGGGCCCCGACCGCGCGGTCCACGTTCTCGGCGGGCATCAGGGGCTCGTCGCCCTGGACGTTCACGTAAACGTCGGCCGGAATCCGCCGAGCGACCTCCGCGACGCGATCCGTCCCGCTGGCGGCCGAAGACGAGGTCAGGACGGCCTCGCCGCCGGCGTTTTGCACGCAATCGGCGATGCGAGAGTCGTCCGTCGCCACCAGGGCCCGGTCGACGCGCCTCGCTCCACGCACGGCTTCCAGGACGTGCACGACCATGGGCCGGCCGGCCAGGGGAGCGAGGGGTTTTCCGGGGAATCTGACGGAGGCGTAACGCGCGGGGATTACGGCGATGACCGTCATGCAATCATCAGCCTCGATAGTATCTTCCGCATCGTCGTGCGTCAAGAAACGCCGCGTAAGACCGCTTCACTGCGCCGCGCCACGAAGGCTCTCGTCGCGCTCGCCGCGGCGATCGCGCTGGCGGCGGCCGCCGTTTCCCTTCACCGCCATGCGGAGGATCGCCGGCACCTGCGGACCGGGGCGGCCGAATGGATCTGGTGGGCGCGCGCATCGCGCACGCCGGCGCCCGTGCGCTTCTACGCGTTCCGCGACGTCGCGCTGGCGAACGTGCCGTCGCGGGCGCGCGCCCTCGTCGGCATCGACCCGGCGGGGGCGCTCTCCGTCAACGGCACGGCCGTGACCGCGCCGGCGTGGCGTGCGGGAGAGCCGCTTCGCGCCGTCGACCTCGTGCCGCTGCTCCGGCCCGGGTCCAACCGGATCGCCGTCGAGGCGTCGAGCCCGGACGGCGTCGGCGGAATTCTCTTCGCGGCCGAGGGCGACGGCCTCGATCCCGCGGCCTTCGCTTCGGGTCGCGCGTGGCGCGTCGCGCGGGATGCGGACGCCGCGGGGCGCGGGGAAGTCCGGGAACCGATCGTCTGGGGCAGGCCGCCGCAGTTTCCGTGGGGATACCCGCAGCCGCCGGCGGGAGAGGCGGGGACGGACTAGACCTTCTGGACGAGGGCGTCCAGGGCCTCGCGGGCGGCGAGGCAGTGGGGCTCGGCGCTGTCGTAGCCCGCCAGCGCGATGACCTTCTTGTAACCGGCGACGGCGGCGTCGAGATCGTTCAAACCCTTGTCGTGGATGCGCGCCGCGAGCAGGCGCGCGGCCAGGTACCGGGGAGAGACCTCGATCGCCTTGGCGCAGAAGACCAGTGCGACGTCGAAGCGCTCCTCCGCGGCGGCCAGGCGTGCCCGCCGATAGTAGAGCTCGGCTTCACTCGAGGGATCTGATTGACCAGGAATGAGTTGGGAGAGATTCTTGAGGGTGGCCGCGAGGGCCGTCCAACTGCCTGAAATGGCTGCCATCTGCGGACAGTGTACGACCTTTCGGGTTGTTCGCAATAAAAATTTAGATGGATTGACTCCAATTCCTTTTTTTGTATGGCTTCATCGCGCTGCGAAGGTACCCATATGAAATAAGGAAAATGCCATCACTTTCCGAAATAAATTAGGCCGGCGAGTCCGCCTATCTGATGCGGTCGATCACCGATTCGGTGGCGAGGAGGAGGCCCTCTCTCGCCGGCGAATCGGGAAAAGCCCCCAGGGCCACGCGCGCGGCGCCGGCGTAGTCGCGGGCGAGCGCCCGCGTTTCCGGGATGCCGTCGTAGCGGTCCACGATCGAGAGAATCTCCGGGGTCTGCACCGTCCTGAACTCGCGCTCGCGCAGCACCGTGGCGACCTTTTCGCGTTCGGAGCCTCCGGCGCGGGGCAGCGCCAGCAGGAGCGGCATCGTCAGCTTGCCCTCGCGCAGGTCGTTCAGGACGGGCTTGCCGACGTCCTTCTCGGTGCCGGTGTAGTCGAGGAGATCGTCGATCAACTGGAAGGCCATTCCCAGACAGCGGCCGTACTCGGCCAGCCTCTCGGCCGCCACGAGGTCGCCCCGGGGCGCGAAGTGCGCCGGGAGGCGGCAGGCCGCCGAGAAGAGGTCCGCCGTCTTGCGGCGCGTGATCTCGAGGGCCTCTTCCTTCGTGACGTGGATCGCGCCTTCCTTTTCGATCCCGATGATCTCGCCCTCGATCATCGAGAGCGTCGTGTCCGACAGGACCTTCAGGATCGTCAGGTCGCCCTCGTCGAGGGCGATGCCCATCGACATCGTGTAGAGGTAGTCCCCGAACAGGACCGTCAGGTTGTTGCCCCAGCGGGCGTTGGCCGACGTGCGGCCGCGCCGCAGCCGGGCCTCGTCGATGATGTCGTCGTGGACCAGGGTCGCGGTGTGAATGAACTCGACGACCGCCGCGTAGCGCACGTCTTTGTCGCCGTCGCGGTAGTCGAGCAGGCGCGCCGACAGCAGCAGAAGCGCCGGGCGGATGCGCTTGCCCCCGCCCTGGGCGAGGTAGGCGCCGATGCGGTCGATCGTCGGAATCGGCGAGCGGAAGTGGAGGAGGAGCTCCTCCTCGACCTTCGCGAGCTTGTCGGAGATCAGGTCGTAGGCGCGCTTGAGGCGCAGGTCCTGCAGCAGTGAGGCCGTCATCGGTAGTTCGTGAACTGGAGCGGGACGCCGAAGTCGCGGCCCCGCAACAGCGCCATGACCGCCTGCAGATCATCCTTGGCGCGGCCGGCGACCCGCACCTGGTCGGCCTGGATCGACGCCTGCACCTTGAGCTTCTGGTCCTTGATCGCCTTGACGATGTCCTTGGCCTTCTCCGAGGAGATCCCTTGCTGGATCTTCACGAGCTGGCGGACGGTGGTGTTGGCGGCCGGCTCGATCTTCTGGAAGTCGAGCGACTTGACCGCGATGCCCCGCTTGACGAGGCGCGTCTCGAGGATGTCGACGACCGACTTCAGCTTGTGCTCGTCGTCGGAGGTCAGCGTGAGCTGGAGCTCCTTCTCGTTCCACTCGATCTTCGACTTCGAGCCCCGAAAGTCGAAGCGCGTGGCGATCTCCTTGGAGGCCTGTTGCACGGCATTCAGGACCTCCTGGAGGTCGACCTTGCTGACGACGTCGAACGAAAACTCCTGAGCCACGGGGGGATTCTATACAGAGACGGCCGCGCTCTTTCCGCGACGCGGCGAGAGGGCGTCGGCGTCGGGGTCGGGGGCGGTCAGTTCTCGACCGTGCGGGTTCCCTTCGGGCCGCTGACCCGATAGTCCGATCCGGGGCGCGCCTTCTCCGTCTTCCAGGCGTCGAAGCGGAACTCGGTCTTGTTGCCCGAGACGTCCTGGTAGGAGAGGGCCTGGACGAGACCCGAAGCCGGGATCGTCAGCTTCAGCCACGCGAGCTCGGAGTCGGCGGCGCGCGGTTTGAGCACGACGGCGCCGGCCGCGTCGCGCCCGATCTCGTAGCGGCGCTCGAGCTCGTCCGGCTTCTCGAGAAAGACGAGCGGAAGGCGCGCTCGCTCGTCGGCCGAGAGCCTGTGGACGGTCAGCTGCTTGTCTTCCGGCGAGTAGAAGCGCCCCTCGCCGGCGTCGTAGGTGAACACCTTGACGTCGGGCGCCGCGTAGTCGAAACGCAGCCGCTCGGGCGCCTGGACCCATACGGTGCCCGACTCCCGCCGGGCCGTCGCGAACCCGGCGGGCGTGTAGATCTGGGTGAACGGCGAGGCGTTCGCGGCGCCGGTCGAGAAGGCGGCCGCCGACTTCGAAAGCAGCGCCATGGCGTCGGCCGACGAAGGCGAAGGGGTCTGGGACTCGAGCGTCGCCGCGAGCAGCAGAACCACTGCCGCCAGGATCGGTTTACGGTTCACGGTTCACGGTTTCCGCGGCGCGAAGCGCCGTCAATGCCGGAAGTGGCGCCGCGGCGCGACGAGAAACGAGAGCCCGCGCTCGTCGGCCGCCGCGACGATCTCCTGGTCGCGGATCGAGCCGCCGGGGGCGACGATCGCCGTCACGCCGGCCTCGGCGAGGATGTCGACGCCGTCGCGGAACGGGAAGAACGCGTCCGAGGCGGCGCCGCAGTTGACGATGGGGAGGACCGGTTTGGTCGCCGCGAGGCGGCACGCGTCGACGCGGCTCATCTGGCCGGCGCCGATGCCGATGGTCTGCCGGGCATTGGCGATGACGATGGCGTTGGACTTGACGCGCCGCGCGACCTTCCAGGCGAGCTCGCAGGCGGCGCGCTCGACGGCCGTGGGCTTGCGCTGCGAGGCGAGCTTCCAGGCCGACGGCTGGTCGGGCTCGGCGTCGATGTCCTGCAGCAGCAGGCCGCCCTCGATGCGCTTCCAGTCGAGCCCGGGCGCGGGATGGCGCGACACGGGAAGGCGCAGCAGTCGGATGTTCGGCTTCTTCGCGAAGAACGAGAGCGCTTCGTCGGTGAAGTCGTCGGCGGCGACGACCTCGACGAAATGCTGGAGGACGAGCGCGGCCACGGCGCCGTCCACCTTGCCGCGGATCGCGATGATGCCGCCGAAGGCGGCGAGCGGGTCGCAGGCGAAGGCGCGCCCGAAGGCCTCGGTCAGCGTCTCGCCGACGCCGACGCCGCACGGGTTGTTGTGCTTGACGATGACCGACGCCGGCCCGTCGAAATCGCGCGCCAGCGCCACGGCGGAGTCGAGGTCGAGGAGGTTGTTGAAGGAGAGCTCCTTGCCCTGCAGCATCTCGAACCGGACGAGCGCGTCGGGCGGCGCGGAGCGGAACGCGTAGAGGGCGGCGCGCTGGTGGGGGTTCTCCCCGTAGCGCAGGGCACCGACCCGGTCGAAGGCGAAGACCAGGTTTTCCGGGAAAGCGTAGGGCTCGCGGACCGAGGCGGCGAAATAGCCGGCGATCGCCGCGTCGTAGGCGGCCGTGCGCGAAAACGCCCGGGCCGCGAGGCGCTCGCGCGTCGCGAGCGTGGTGCCGCCGGTCGCGCGGATCTCGTCGAGAACCGTGCCGTAGTCCGCCGGTTCCACGACGACCGCGACCCGCCTGTGGTTCTTGGCCGCCGCCCGGATCATGGCGGGACCGCCGACGTCGATCATCTCGACGACCTCGGCGCGGCCCTTGCCCGCGGCGACGGTTTTTTCGAACGGGTAGAGGTTGACGACGACCAGGTCGAAGGCCTCGATGGACGCCTGCTGCATGTCGCGCGCGTGGTCGTCCCGCGAGTCGTCGGCGAGAACGCCGCCGAAAACCTTGGGGTGAAGCGTCTTGACGCGGCCGCCGAGGATCTCCGGAAACCCGGTCACCTCTTCGACGAGCGCGACCGGAACGCCCGCCTCTTTCAGCTGCGCGGCGGTGCCGCCGGTCGACACGAGCTTGACGCCGGCCTCGGCGAGCGCGCGCGCGAGGTCGGCGAGGCCCGTCTTGTCGTGCACCGAGATGAGCGCGCGGCGGACGGGCGTGACCGGGGTGGCGGGCGAGGCGGAGGGTTCGGGCATGGGCCCGCAATATAGCGAAAAGCCGGGCTCAGAACACCTTGAGAATCTGCGCGTTGATCGTGAAGCCCTTCACGCCGTGGTTCACGACGGGATAGCCGATGTCGGCGCGGATGCGCGTGTTGTTCCACGGGCCGTTGAACGCCGTCGTGATGCCGACGCCGGAGAAGTACGTGTTGTCGTAGCCGGCGAACTTGTTGGTCACGAGCGCCTGGTCGTACTCGAGCTCGAAGCGGACGACGTTCTCGATGTTGAGGCCGTACGAGAGGTTGTTCAGCCACGCCGAGTCGGCGAGGACGCTGCCGCTCGGGAATCCGGTCATCGAATGCGTCGAGAACGGGCCGAAGTCCCACTGCGACCAGCGATCGAGGTCTTTGCCGCCCAGGTACTCGACCTTGGCGAGGAGCTTGCGGAAATTCTCGAAGTAGAACCCCTTCTGCGCCGAGAAGTCCCACTTCCAGTAGTCCTTCTGCGACGGCAGATAGGTGAAAAAGTCCGGAGCGCCCCACGGCTCCCATTTCTGGCGGTCGTAGTAATCGGCCTCGCCCTGGATGTTGTAGCCGGCCTGGCTCCAGTTCAGGCGCAGCCCGGCGCCGAGAGTGAACGCGCTCACCGGCACGACGAAATCCGGGGAGGTGTCGCTGTTGGACTTGTAGCCGTCGTACTGCGCGATGAGCCAGCCCGACGCCTTGAGGTACGTGCCGAGCGGGTGGCCGATGTTGACCGACAGGGATTCCGGCCAGTGTTTGACGGACCCGGCCTTGACCTCCCGGCCGAAGCGGTACTCCGTCTCCGTGAACGGGAAGGCGACGCCGAAGACGTCCGCGCCGAGGTCGAAGTGCGAGCCGAGGAACGACGGGTCCGTGTAGTTCGCGAACAGGACCGACCCGAAGAAGAAGACCGACAGCTGCTTGTTCTTGTGCCAGAGGTCGAAGTTGAAATACTGGACGCCGATCAGCGGGAACGGGTAATCGAGACCCCGCTCGTAGAAGATCCCGGCCACGCCGATCAGGCTCTCGCGGGTCAGCTTGTTCGAGACCGTGCGCTCGTCGGGCTTGGCGGGGTCGGGCTCGAGGTAGCGGAGGCCGTCGTCCGTGTCGCGCACCATCTGCGAGGGCGACGCGTACTCCTGCTTCAGGCGGGTCTCGTAGTTGGATGGATTCAGGGCGATCCCGGTCATCGTGACCTTGCGCTCGATGGCGGTCGTGCGGCCGGCCGTCGAGAACACCTGCTGCCCGTAGATCTCGAGCGGCAGCACGACGCCTGCCGCGCCCGGCACCTCGCGGTAGTACTCGGTCTGGACGTTCGAGAGCGTGTCGCCCTTGAGGTTCAGCTGGATCGACTCGCGGCGCAGCAGCGCGAAGTTCTCGCGGTCGATCCAGGCGGTGCCGCGGTAGATGGGCTTGTCGCCGACGGTGGCTTTCGGCTTGAAGTCGACGCGATACGCCGGCCGCCCTTCCGCCGTCGTCTCGCCGACGAGCTCGTAGTCGTATTCCTCGGAGAGGCGGATGTCGAGGGGCAGCGTCGTGACCTTGTCGGGCTGGAGGATCGGCAGCTTCGGGATCGTCCTGCCTTTCCACTTGACGCCGTTCAGGTAGAACTCTTCCCAGGCCCAGTCGGGCGCCTTGCCGGCCTGGAAGAAGTACGGGCCGCGGATCGTCAGGTCGAGGCTCCCGGGCAGCGACGCGACGCGGAAGCGCAGAGACGCGTCCATCTGCGCGATGTAGCTCTTCGTCTTTTCGCGCTGGCCGGCATCCCACGCGCGCTCCCGCGCGATGATCTCGTCGGCGGTGAGGCCGCGCGTGGCACCGACCTCGACGGCGGCCTTCGTCTCGCCTTCCTTCTTCGCCATCGGCTGCAGCACGACGGCGAGGGCTCCCCGGGACAGGTCGAGCGTCAGCGTCGGCGCGCCCTTGACGTCGAAGTCGCGGCGTACGCCGGAGGCGAGGTTCTCGACCGAGGCGCTCTGGAATGGGCCCCCGGAGAGCTCGATCGAGACCGCGCCGGCCGGGTCCTCGGGCAGGAGGAGAACCGGCGTGAATTTCTTCGCGTCGAAGAGACGCAGGGCCGGGACCTTCGAGCCGTCGCGGCGCGTGATTCGGGTCGCGGTCGGGTCGCGCGAGGCGTCGGCCGTGAAGTAGGAGGCCAGGCGCGTCAGCGTGTCGACCTCCGCCGGTGTCAGGGGACGATCTCCGGCGAGGACACCGGCGAGCGTCGACTGGGGCGAGCCCTCGAGCGCCGCGAGGGCCGCGACGGTGGGACTCGCCGAGGCCGACGCCGTCGTGAAGACCCACGTGCGGAGCGTCGATTCGGGCGGCGCCGCCGTTCCCGGACGCACGACCAGCGCGTCGACGTAGGCCGCGAGCGTCTCTTCGAGCGCGGGCTCCGGCGGCCGCGCCGTCTCGAGCGCGACCGCGCCCTCGGGGGAGCCGGCGCGGAAGATCGACGAAAGGCGCTTGACGGCGTACGCGAAGCGCTCCGCGTCGTCGGCCTCCGGCAGCGTCAGCACCAGCCCCGCGGCCCCGCGCACCTTCGCGAGGCGCTCCACGACGGCGTCGACGTCGGCGTCGCCGAGCGCGTCCAGGCGTACGCGGAGAAAGCAGCCGGCGCCCGTCGAGCCCTCGGGCGGCGGCGCGTCGAGGCGGATGATGCCGGGAAGCTTCGCGTCCGCCGGGCACGCGCCGTCCGGACGCTCGGCGGCGAGCCTCAGGCGGTCGCCGCGCGCCGTCATCGCGGCCGCGGCGAAAAGAAACGCGCCCGCCAGGGCGCGGGCGCGTCGAGTGCGTGGCGTCGCCATTGGGAACGGGATTATCGCAAGAGTTCTGCCAGAGTCGAGCCGGACTCTTGCCGTGGCCCCGAGCCTTCTATCGCCGGGCCTTTTCTTTTTCCTTGACGGCTTCGGCGACCGCCGCCGGGACGGACGCCGCGGCGCCGCCGCCCGACTCGACGGGCCCGAGGCCGAGCTGCTGACGCAGCTTCTTCTCGAGCTCGCCGGAAAGCTCGGGATTGTCTTTGAGGAACTGCTTGGCGTTCTCGCGGCCCTGGCCGATGCGCAGATCGCCATAGGAAAGCCACGCGCCGGATTTCTCGACGAGCTTGGACTCGAGTCCCATGTCGATGAGCTCGCCCGCGCGCGAGATGCCCTCGCCGTAGTTGATGTCGAACTCGGCCTGGCGAAACGGCGCCGCCAGCTTGTTCTTGACGACCTTGACCTTCGTGCGCGATCCGACGACCGTCTCGCCGTCCTTCAACGAGGCGATGCGGCGGATGTCGATGCGGATCGACGAGTAGAACTTCAGCGCCCGGCCGCCGGTCGTCGTCTCCGGGTTGCCGAACATGACGCCGATCTTTTCGCGGATCTGGTTGATGAAGATCAGGCTCGTGCCGGATTTCGACACGATCGCGGTGAGCTTGCGCAGGGCCTGCGACATCAGGCGCGCCTGGAGGCCCATCTGCGCCTCGCCCATCTCGCCCTCGATCTCGGCCTTGGGCACGAGGGCCGCGACCGAGTCGATGACGATGACGTCGATCGCGCCCGAGCGGATGAGCATCTCGGCGATCTCGAGGGCCTGCTCGCCGTTGTCCGGCTGGGAGACCAGCAGGTTGTCGGTGTCGACCCCGAGCTTCTTCGCGTACTCCGAGTCGAGCGCGTGCTCGGCGTCGATGAAGGCCGCGAGGCCGCCGCCCTTCTGGGCCTGGGCGATGACCTGGAGCGACAGGGTCGTCTTGCCGGAGGATTCCGGGCCGAAGATCTCGACGACGCGGCCGCGGGGGATGCCGCCGATGCCGAGCGCGGCGTCCACGGCGAGCGAGCCGGTCGGGATGACGGCGATGGCCACTTCGGGCCGCTCGCCCAGGCGCATGATCGAGCCCTTGCCGAACTGGCGCTCGATCTGCGTCAGCGCCGTTTCGACGGCGCGCCATTTTTCGTTGGGTTTCACGCTGGACATGTCCTCACCTTTCTCGATCGGGAGAAAAAATTCCGCGCGTTCCGCGCGATTATAGACTTCGGAAAAGGACGCCGCAGGACGCGATGAGGACCGAAGGATCTTCTCTCCGGCACGATCCGGTGTCAATGTCGAAGGCCCGCCGCGTCTTCGCCGCGCACCCGTTGGCCGCCTTCGTCGCCACCGGTTTCGGCGCCGGCCTTTCGCCGGTCATGCCGGGGACGGCCGGCTCCGTCGTCGGCCTCGGCCTGGCGTGGATCGTCGCCCGCGCGCTCGCTCCTCACACCGGCAGTCTCGGCGTGGCGGTCGGACTTTTGACGTCCGGGGTCGTTGCGGGACTCGTCGGCGTGGCGGCCTCCGGGCCCGTGTGCCGGAGCCTCGGCGAAGAGGATCCGGGGTGCGTCACGATCGACGAGGTGTCGGGCCAGTTCGTCTCGTGCGCCGCGATTCCGCTTCTCGGCGCGCCGCGGTCGGGTCTCCGCGAGGCCGCGGTCTGGGCGGCCTCGTTCGTCCTCTTCCGCTTCTTCGACATCGTCAAGCCCGGCCCGATCCGGCCGCTCCAGGAGCTGCCCGGAGGCTGGGGCGTCGTCGCCGACGACGTCGCCGGGGGCGTCGCGGCGGCCGTGGCGCTCCTCGGCGGGGGATGGCTCGCGTCGCGGCTCGGATGGATGTAGCGCTCTCCCCGGAAGAGGGCTCCCTCGAGCGGGACGCGCCGCTCTCGCGCCTGACGACCTGGCGCATCGGCGGCCCCGCCCGGTACCTCGGCCGCGTTCGGACCGAGGCCGCGCTCGCGCGGGTGCTGAAGGCCGCCGCGGCCGAGGGACTGCCCACGGCGCTTCTCGGGATGGGCTCGAACGTGCTCGTCGCCGACGCGGGTTTTCCCGGCCTCGTGCTCCGCCTCGAAGGCGACTTCCTCGCGGTGCGCGTCGAGGGCGAGCGGATCCGCGCCGGCGGCGGCGCGGCGCTCGGCGGCGTCTGCGCGGCGGCCGCCCGCGCGGGTCTCTCCGGCATCGAGGCGATCTCGGGGATCCCGTCGTCGATCGGCGGCGCGGTGCGGATCAACGCCGGGGCCTACGGCGGCGAGCTCTTCGACGTGCTCGAGGAGGTGAGCCTGGTCGCGCCGGACGGGAAGGCCCGCCGCGTGCCGGCCGCCGAAGTCGCGCACGGCTATCGCTGGACGGCGCTCGTGGGCTCGCGGGAGATCGTGACCGAGGCGGTCCTGCTTCTCTCGCCGGCGCCGAAGGAGCGCATCGCGGAGAAGACGCGGGCCGTCGCCGACAAGCGGCGCGGCGCGCTCCCGTCCGAACCGAACGCCGGAAGCGTCTTCAAGAACCCGGAAGGGGACTACGCGGGCCGGCTCGTCGAGGCCTGCGGCCTGAAGGGCGAGCGGCGCGGCGACGCCGTGATCTCGCCCCGGCACGCCAATGTGATCGTCAACACCGGCGTCGCCCGGGCCGAGGACGTCCTCGAGCTGATGCGCCTGATGCGAGATGCCGTCCGCGCGAGATTCTCGGTTACCCTGATGCCCGAAGTGGAATTCATGGGCTTGAAGTGGGAGTGACGCGCTCTCGGAAGCGCCCTCGCCCCCCGAAGGGTGGCGAGGGTCGGGGTGAGGGGGGGAGGCCGTGAGGATCCTCCTCCTCGCTGGCGGCGGCGGCACGCGCCTGTGGCCGCTCTCGACCGAGAGCCGGCCCAAGCAGTTTCTCGCGCTCCTGTCGGAGAAGAGTCTGCTCCGCGAAACCTACGAACGCGTCGCGCCGTCGTCCCCCGAGATCTACGTCGCCACGACGGCCCGCTACGCCGCGCTCGTCCGCGCCGAGATTCCCGAAGTCCCGGAGTCGCGCGTCCTGACCGAGCCGGCGCGCCGCAACTCGGGACCGGCGATTCTCGCGGCCGCCGCGCGGTTCGCGCGCGACGGGGACGAGATCACCGCGGCGATTCCGTCGGACCAGACGGTCCGCGACGGCGAGGCGTTCCGCCGCGCTCTGGCCGAAGCGGCGGCGGCCGCCGACGCGGCGAGCGTCGTGCTCCTCGCGGTGCCGCCCACGCGCGCCGAGCCCGACTTCGGCTACGTCGAGCATCGGGCGGGGCGCGTGACGGGCTTCGTCGAGAAGCCGAAGCCGGAGAAGGCGCGCGAGCTCGCCGCCTCGGGCACGCACGCCTGGAACGCCGGCATCTTCGTGTTCCGGCCTTCGCGCCTGCTCGCCGAGGCGCTCCGCGTGGCGGGCCCGCTCGTCGAGGGCGTCTCGCGGTTCCTCGCGAGCGGCAAGGCCTCGGATTACGAGGCGCTGCCGGACATCTCGATCGACTTCGCCGTGATCGAGAAGATCGCCAACGTCCGGGTCGTGCCGCTCGAAGCCGGATGGAGCGACGTCGGCACGTGGCGCTCGGTCCGCGAGCTGCGCGGCGCGTCGGACGCCGAGGGCAACCTGGTCCTCGCCCCGGTGCCCGTGCTCGCGCCCGGCCTGCGCGACGCCGCGGTCGTCGTCGGCGAGGCGGGCGTTCTCGTGATGCCGTTCGCGCGCGAAGGGGAGCTCAAGGCCGCGGTCGAAGACCTGAGGCGACGGGAGACCGCCGCCGTCCGTCAGGAGCATGGACCCGCATGAGCGATTCCGCCGCCGCGCTGTCGAAGCTCCGCGCCAACGTGGCCCTCGCCTATCGCGGCGAGCCGCGCGCGGTCGACCTGGTGCTGACGGCTCTCCTCTCGCGCGGCCACGTGCTGATCGAAGACGTCCCGGGCGTCGGCAAGACGACGCTCGCGCGCTCGCTCGGCCGCAGCCTCTCGCTCGACTTTCGGCGCATCCAGTTCACCAGCGACACGCTGCCCGCGGACGTGCTCGGGATCTCGGTCTTCCACGCGCCCACCGAGCGCTTCGAGTTCCACCCGGGGCCGATCTTCGCCAACATCGTGCTGGCCGACGAGATCAACCGCGCCACGCCCAAGACGCAGAGCGCGCTGCTCGAGGGCATGCAGGAGCAGTCGGTGACGGTGGCGAAGGTCACCTACCCGCTCGACCCGCCCTTCTTCGTGCTCGCCACGCAGAACCCGCTCGAGATGGAGGGCACCTACCCGCTGCCCGAGGCGCAGCTCGACCGCTTCTTCTACAAGCTCAAGGTGGGCTTCCCCGACCGCGCGCAGCTCCACACCATCATGGACCGCACCACCCGCGGCGACGACCCCACCGTCGGGCGCGTGGTGACGCGCGCGCGCATCCTCGAGATGCGCGAGGTCGTGCGGCGCGTGCCCGTGGCTCGCACGGTGCAGGACTTCGCGCTCCGCGTGCTGCTCGCCACCCACCCCGACGCGGCGGAGGCCGCGCCCATCACGCGCAAGTACGTGCGCTACGGCGCCTCGCCGCGCGGCGGCCAGGCGCTGCTGCTCGGCGCCAAGGTGCGCGCGCTCTTCGCCGGCCGCTTCGCCGCCTCCTGCGACGACCTGAGGCACGTGGCGCGCCCCGCCCTGCGGCACCGCATCATCCTCAACTTCGAGGGCGAGGCCGAGGGCGTGGGGACCGATCGGATCGTCGACGAGATCCTCGCGATGACGCCGGAGGAGGCGCCCGCGCGCTAGCGCCGCCGCCATGGCCCAGACCGCCAAACGGGCGTTGTTCGACGAGAGCTTCCTCAAGAAGCTGGAGTACCTCTACATCGTCTCCCGCAAGGTGTTCGCGGGCCGGGTCCGGGCGGAGAGGAGAAGCCGAAGGGTCGGGTCGGGCATCGAGTTCGCGGACCACCGCGACTACGCGCCGGGCGACGACGTCCGCTACCTCGACTGGAACCTGTACGGCCGCATGGACAAGCTGCTGCTGCGGCTCTTCGAGGAGGAGGAGGACCTCCACATCTACCTGCTCCTCGACACGTCGGCGTCGATGCGCCTCGGCGCGCCGCCCAAGCTCGAGTACGCCGCCAAGGTCGCGGCCGCCCTCTGCTACATCGGCCTGTCGAACCTCGACCGCGTGAGCCTCGTCACCTTCGCCGACGCGATCCGCGGCCGCCTGCCACCGGCGCGCGGCAAGGGCCGCATCTTCAAGGTCTTCGACTTCCTCTCGCAGGTGGAGCCCGCCGGCACGACGCGCGTCGGCAAGGCCCTGGGCGCCTTCGTGCGCGAGACCGCGCGGCCCGGCGTGGCCGTCGTCATCTCCGACTTCTACGACCACGAGGGCTACGCGGGCGCGTTCGACCTGCTGCGCTATCACCGCTTCGAGCCCTACGCGATCCAGGTGTACGACGAGCGCGAGGCCCGGCCGGGGCTGCGCGGCGACCTCATGCTCGTCGACTGCGAGACGGGCGAGGAGCGCGAGGTGACCGTGTCGGCGCGGCTGCTCGCCGAGTACGCCCGCGTGCACGAAGCCTGGTGCCGCGCCGT
>DATJPZ010000054.1:0-7535 GCA_035506175.1 Thermoanaerobaculia bacterium
CGCGACGGCGAAGGTGGGCGGCGTGGCGGCGACGGGCGTGTCGGTCACCGACGCCGGGCACATCGCCGCGACGGCTCCTGCCCTGACGCCCGGCACGCTCGACGACGTCAGCGTCACGAATCCGAGCCTGCTCTCGGGCACGCTGCCGAAAGGCTGGTTCGCCGACTTCCTCGACGTGCCCCAGGACAACCTCTTTCACGGGGACGTCGAGAAGATCTTCCGGCAGGGGATCACGGCCGGCTGCGGCGACGGGACGAACTATTGCGTGAACGCGCCGGTGACGCGCGCGCAGATGGCCGTGTTCCTCCTGAAGGCGGAGCACGGCTCGAGCTACGTCCCGCCGACCTGCGTCGGGCTCTTCGGCGACACGCCGTGCCCGGGTCCCTTCACGGACTGGGTCGAGGCGCTGGCCAACGAGGGGATCACGGCGGGCTGCGGCGGGGGGAACTACTGCCCGAGCGCCTCGGTGACGCGCCAGCAGATGGCCGTCTTCCTGCTCAAGACGGAGCACGGGTCGGCCTTTGTGCCGCCCGGCTGCTCGGGGCTCTTCCTCGACGTGCCCTGCCCGAGCCAGTACGCGAACTGGATCGAGCAGCTGGCCAACGAACAGATCACGGCGGGCTGCGGCGGCGGCAACTACTGCCCGGCGCTCCCGGTTCTGCGAGGGCCGATGGCGACCTTCCTGGCCAAGACTTTCGGCCTGTCGCCGGTCCCGGCCCTGCCGGTCGCGCCCGACCTGCCCCCACCGGGGGCACGCAAGCTCCAGCCGCGGGGCTGACGGAGCCCCCGGTTGACAGCCCGGGGGTCCTTACGTATTCTTACGCGCCCTCCCGGGAGGGGTCTGTCCAAGCCCGCGGCGGCGCGGGTCACCTTGAAAGAGCTGAATTAGGGGTTTGAGAATGGCTTCTGGCGAACAAGTTTCTGCAGCCGACGCCCGCCGCGCCTGGTTCGTGGTGGATGCCTCGGGCGAGGTTCTGGGCCGGCTCGCGACGCGCGTGGCGAAGGTCCTGATCGGGAAGCATCGGGCCAGCTACGTGCCGCACCTCGACACGGGCGACTTCGTCGTCGTGACGAACGCGGACAAGGTCAGGCTGACCGGCGTGAAGCTCGACGCGAAGGTCTACCGCCGCCACACCGGGTACCCCGGCGGCCTCCGGACGGTCGCGGCCAAGGAGATCCAGGCGAAGTACCCCGAGCGCATGATCGAGGCAGCCGTCCGCGGCATGCTGCCGAAGACCAAGCTCGGCCGGAAGCAGTTCAAGAAGCTCAAGGTGTACCGCGGTGCGAAGCATCCCCACGAGGCGCAGCAGCCTCGTCCGTTGAAAGTCTCCGCCGCCCGGGGCGGAAAGTAAGCCGGAGGAGCCTTGGCAGCAGTCGACATTCAGCACAGAGCCGTCGGTCGCCGCAAGACGTCGATGGCGCGCGTCCGTCTCGTCCCCGGGACCGGGGCCATCACGGTCAACAAGCGGCCCCTCGACGACTACTTTCCGAACAACGTTCTGAAGATGGTCATCAAGCAGCCGCTCCTCGCGTCGGAGACGGCGGAGAAGTTCGACATCCACGTGAGCGTCGCCGGCGGCGGTCCCTCGGGCCAGGCCGGAGCGATCCGCCACGGCATTTCGCGCGCGCTGACCGAGTACAACCTGGAGCTGCGCAAGAAGCTGAAGAAGGAAGGCTTCCTGACGCGCGACCCGCGGATGAAGGAACGCAAGAAGTACGGCCAGCGCGGGGCGCGGGCACGGTTCCAGTTCTCGAAGCGCTGAGGCTTACGACTCAAGAAACGGAGGTGTGATCTGGCATCTATTTCCATGAAGGAACTGCTCGAGGCTGGCGTCCACTTCGGTCACCAGACCAAGCGCTGGAACCCGAAGATGAAGAAGTTCATCTTCGGCAAGCGCAACGGGATCTACATCATCGACCTGCAGAAGACGCTGAAGCAGTTCAAAGAAGCCTCGAAGTTCGTGACCGACCTTGCCGCCGCGGGCAAGAACCTGCTGTTCGTCGGCACGAAGCGCCAGGCCCAGGATGCGATCTACGAGGAGGCCAGCCGCTGCGGCATGTTCTACGTGAACACCCGGTGGCTCGGCGGCACGCTGACCAACTTCTCCACCATCCGCAAGTCCATCCACCGGCTGAAGGAGATCGAAGGCATCCTCGCGCAGGGTGACAACGAGAACCTCACCAAGAAGGAGCGGCTGCGGCTCGAACGGGAGAAGGAGAAGCTCGAAAAGAACCTGACGGGCATCAAGGAGATGGACGAGCTTCCCGACGCGCTCTTCGTGATCGATCCCAAGCAGGAGTACATCGCGGTCAAGGAAGCGAACATCCTCGGCATCCCGGTGGTCGCGGTGGTCGACACCAACTGCGACCCGGACCTCGTGGATCACGTCATCCCGGGCAACGACGACGCGATCCGCGCGATCCGCCTGTTCGCCTCGAAAGTGGCGGACGCGGTCCTCGAAGGGCTGCACGCCCACGGGGAGCGCGAGGGATCCGAAGAGCCGTCGGCGGAGGAGCGTCCCCGGACGCCCGAGCTGTCGCAGACGGCCGTCGTCGCCGACGCGTCGTAATTTCAGGAAGCGGGAGCCGGCGGCCGGAGGCAGGCAGGCGGCCTGACCTTTGGCGCCGCGCCCGCGGTCAGAGGGGAATCATGGCGGAAATCTCGTCCAAGCTCGTGTCCGACCTGCGCACCGAAACGGGCGCCGGAATGATGGATTGCAAGAAGGCCCTCGTCGAGGCGCAGGGCGACTTCGAGGAGGCCAAGAAGATCCTCCGCAAGAAGGGGCTCGCGGCCGCCGCCTCCAAGGCGGGGCGCGCCGCGTCCGAAGGCCTCGTGGTCGCGCACGTGACCGTCAAGGGCGCGGTGCTCGTCGAGGTCAACTGCGAGACGGATTTCGTGGCCCGGACCGAGGATTTCCGCAACTTTGCCGAGAAGCTGGCCGACCGGATCGCCGCGCACGACGCCTTCGGCGACACGCGTTCGGGCGACGTGGCGGAGCTCTCGAAGCTCTCCTGGCCGGCCGGCGAGACGGTGGGCGACGCCGTCACCCAGCTGATCGCGACGCTCAAGGAGAACATCCAGGTCCGCCGCTTCGCGCGGCTGGTTCCCCGTCCGAGCGAACGGTTCGCGAGCTACATCCACGGCAACGGCCGCATCGGCGTGCTCGTCGGCGTCCCGGGCGGCGACGAAGCCCTCGGCAAGGACCTCGCGATGCACATCGCGGCATCCGACCCGCGGTTTGCGGCCCGTTCGGAGGTCTCGGCCGAAATCCTCGCCACCGAGCGGGAAATCGCGCGCGCCCAGGCGGCCGCGGCCGGAAAGCCCGCCAACGTCGTCGAGCGCATCGCCGACGGCAAAGTCGAAAAGTTCTACCAGGAGGCCGTACTCGTCGAGCAGCCCTTCGTGAAGGACCCCGACAAGACGGTCGGCCAGATCATCGTCGAGCGGGGGGGCAAGGGCGCGCTCGAGCTGCGCTTCGTCCGGTTCAAGCTGGGCGAGGGCCTGGGGCGCGGAGCCGAAGAGGCGGCCTAGGTTTTCCCGGTTCGCGCGGGCGGCGGCGGATCGTAGATAATCCCGCCTCGATGTCCGATCTGCCCATCTACCGTCGGATTCTCCTGAAGCTCTCGGGCGAGGCGCTGATGGGGGACCAGAGGTTCGGCATCGCGCCGGACGTGGTCGCCCGGCTCGCCGACGAGATCCGCGACGTGCACCGCCTCGGCATCCAGACCGCGGTCGTCCTCGGCGGCGGCAACATCATCCGCGGTGTGTCGGCGGCGGCTCAGGGAATCGACCGGGTCGCCGGCGACCACATGGGCCTGCTCGCCACCGTGATCAACGGGCTCGCGCTCCAGGATGCCCTCGAGAAGCGCGGCGTCACGACGCGGCTGATGTCGGCGGTCGAGATCCGGCAGATCGCCGAACCGTTCATCCGCCGGCGCGCGCTCCGTCATCTCGAAAAAGGGCGCGTCGTCCTTTTCGTCGCCGGCACGGGGAACCCGTTCTTCACGACCGACTCGGCCGCCGCGCTGCGGGCCAACGAGATGCACGCCGACGTGCTGTTGAAGGCGACGAAAGTGGACGGCGTCTACGACGCCAACCCGGACGTCGACCCCCGCGCCAACTTCCTGAAGACGCTGACGTACCGGCAGGCGCTCGAGGCCGGGCTCCAGGTCATGGACGCGGCGGCCGTGGCGCTCTGCATGGAGAACGGGATCCCGATCAAGGTCTTCAATCTCAAGGTCAAGGGCAACATCCAGCGCGTGGTGCTCGGCGAGGACATCGGCTCGCTGGTCACCGCCGGGGAGCAAGAGGCATGAGGCAGGAGCTCAAGGACATCGACCAGGAGATGAGCGACGCGATCGCGGCGCTGAAGGACCGATTCAAGACGCTGCGGACCGGCCGCGCGAACCTCGGGATGCTCGACGGCATCCTCGTCTCGGCCTACGGGTCCGACGTTCCGATCAACCAGGTGGCCAACCTGTCCGTTCCCGACCCGACGCTCATCGTGGCGACGCCCTGGGATCCGAAGATGGCCGCCGAGATCGAGCGGGCGATCCGCAAGTCGGAGCTCGGCCTGAACCCGCAGTCCGACGGCAAGGTCGTGCGCGTCCCCATTCCGTCGCTGACCGAGGACCGGCGCAAGGACCTCGCCAAGAAGGCGCATCACATGGCCGAGGAGGCGCGCGTCGAGATCCGCCGCTACCGCCACGAGGGGAACGACAAGATCAAGAAGCTCTTCAAGGACAAGAAAATCTCGGAAGACGACGAGCGCCGCGGCCTGGAAGAGTCTCAGAAGCTCACCGACAGGAAGATCAAGGAAGTCGACGACCTGCTGAAGGCGAAGGAGCAGGAGATCCTGGCCGTCTGACGTGGCGGCGCTGCTGCTGATCGTTGCCGCCGGATCCGGCTCGCGACTGGGCCGTGCCGACCCGAAGGCGCTCGTGCCGCTGAATGGCCGCCCGTTGCTCGCCTGGACCCTCGAGGCGTTTCGGGCCGTGCGGTTCTCCCGCGTCGTCGTCACGGCGCCGCCGGATCGCCTCGAGGACTTCTCCCGGGTCGTCGGAAACTTCGGCCGGGTCGTCTCCGGCGGGGAGACGCGCGCGGCGTCGGTGCGGAACGGGTTCGACGCGCTGGCGCCGGCGGACGACGACGTCGTCGTCATCCACGACGCGGCGCGGCCCTTTCTCTCGGCCGAGGAGATCGAGGCCGTGCTGAGGGCGGCCGCGGAGACGGGCGCGGCCATCGCCGCCGTGCCGGTCGTGGACACGATCAAGCGGGTCGCGGACGGCCGGATCGTCGAGACCGTCGATCGTTCGACGCTGTACGGCGCCGCCACACCGCAGGCCTTCCGGGCGTCGGTCCTGCGGCGCGCGCTCGCCTCGGGCGAGGAGGCCACCGACGAGGCGGCCCTGTGCGAGAGGCGGGGCGATCCGGTCGCCGTCGTGCCGGTGTCCCGCCGGACCTTCAAGATCACGACGCCGGAAGACCTCGAGCTGGCCGAGGCGATCCTGGCGCGGAGGCAACGATGAAGATTCGGGTCGGCCTCGGATTCGACGCCCACCCTTTCGCTCTGGCCGGCGACCTGCGCCTGGGCGGCGTGGTGATCCCGCACGGCGTCGGCCTCGAAGGGCATTCGGACGGCGACGCGCTCCTGCACGCCATCACGGACGCGATCCTCGGCGCCGCCGGTCAGGGCTCGATCGGCGACCACTTTCCGCCGAGCGACCCCCGGTGGAAGGGCGCCGACAGCGCCCGCTTCCTCGAGCGCGCTCAGGACCTCGCGCGCGACAAGTTCCTCGTGATCGGCAACATCGACGCCGTCGTCGTGGCCGAGGCGCCGCGGATCGCGCCGCACGCCGCGAAGATCCGGGATCGGATCGCCGAGATCCTCGGGATCGACGCCGACGCGATCAACGTCCGCGGTACGAGCACCAACAAGATGGGCTTTCCCGGCCGCGGCGAAGGGGTCGCGGCGATGGCGGTCGTGCTCCTGACCTCGCCGCCCGAATGATCCTGTCGCGCCTCCACCCGGTCGAAGAGGCCGTCCGCGCCCGGCCGCGGGAGATCGAATGGGTTCTCTTCGACGCGGACCGTCGGGATCGGCGGGTCAACGACTTGAAGCATCTCTGCCGGGAGAACGGCGTCGCGGTGCGGTACGGGCCCCGGCGGTCGCTCGACCAGCTCGCCGGCAACTCCCACCAGGGCGTCGTGGCGCGGCTGGCCGTCCGCGAGTACCGGGGGGAGGAGCAGGCCGTGGAGGGGACCCGGGGCAGCCGGTTCCTGTTCGTCCTGGACGAGGTTCAGGATCCCCACAACCTCGGGGCCGTCCTGAGGGTGGCCGATGCGCTGGGGGCAGGAGTCGTGGTTCCGGAACGCGGATCGGCGCCCCTTTCGGAGACGGTTTCCCGAAGCTCGGCCGGGGCAGTCGAGCGGGTCGCGATCTACCGGGCCAGGAACCTGCGCCGATTCGTCGATCACCTTAAGAATGAAGGGTTTCAGGTGATCGGCCTCGACCCGGCCGGGAGGGACGTCTTCGATCTGGACCTCCGGGGCGACCTGGCCCTGGTCCTCGGGGCCGAGGGCAAGGGAATCCGGCGCCTCGTCCGGGAGGGCTGCGACCAGCTTGCCCGCCTCCCGATGAAGGGCAAGCTCGCCTCCCTGAACGTCTCGACGGCCGCCTCGGCGGCCGGCTACGAGGCCATGCGCCAGCGGTCCGACAGGCCGCAAAAGAGGTCTTGATCGAGTAGGTTGCGGCTGCTAGACTCCGCGGTTCACGCCGGTGGGGATGGGTGTGCTCTTTGAATGCCGGTCTAGTGGATGGGGGACCGCGAAGTCTCCGCTCCGAGTTTTTTCGCCGGCGTAGCTCAACGGTAGAGCACCCGATTTGTAATCGGAAGGTTGCGGGTTCGACTCCCATCGCCGGCTCCAGATGGAAGCAGCCCCGGGGCGGCAAGTTCTTTCCGGTGGATCTCGTGAGAGCTCGGGCAGTTGGCCGAGTGGTTAATGGCAGCAGACTGTAAATCTGCCGCGCTTCGCGCTACGGAGGTTCGAATCCTTCACTGCCCACCATTGACCGAGGACGAGGCGTACGAGCGCGGGAGTAACTCAGGGGTAGAGTCACAGCCTTCCAAGCTGTTGGTCGCGGGTTCGAATCCCGTCTCCCGCTCCATGAGCGAGAGACCGAGAGGTAAGACGTAAGGCGTGGAAATCCGAACGAAGCGGGCGCCGGCGAAGCCGTCGTTTCACGTTTTACGTCTCGCGTCTCACGGCGTCGAGAGCGCCCACGTAGCTCAGTTGGTAGAGCACGTCCTTGGTAAGGACGAGGTCACCAGTTCAATCCTGGTCGTGGGCTCCAAAGTGGTGGGAGTCGAGGCACAGTCGAGGATGAGAGGAAATGGCTAAAGAGAAGTTCGATCGCAGCAAGCCGCACGTGAACATTGGGACGATTGGGCACGTGGATCACGGGAAGACGACGTTGACGGCGGCGATCACGTTGATTTTGTCGAAGAAGGGTTTGGCGACGGCGAAGGCGTAC
>DATJPZ010000055.1:0-2722 GCA_035506175.1 Thermoanaerobaculia bacterium
TGCGACGAGAGCTTCAGCGCCCGCGCGACCGGCTCCGCCGTCTGGCGGGCGCGGGCAAACGGCGAGCTCAGGACGAGCGTGATCCCCGTCTCGAGCGCCGCGAGCCCCCGCGCGACCTCGCGGGCGCGCTTGTGGCCGTCCTCGGTCAGCGTCCGATCGGCGTCGCGTCCCGAGGACGAGCGCTCCTCGGCCGCGGCGTGGCGCAGGAGCCAGATCTCCATCGCCTCTCAGTCTAGCGCGGGCGCGACTGGTATTCTTGCCGGCCATGACCCTGGCAGCCGGCGAACAGCTCGGTCCCTACGAGATCATCGCGCCGCTCGGCAAGGGCGGGATGGGCGAGGTGTACCGCGCCCGCGACACGCGCCTTCGCCGCGAGGTGGCGTTGAAGCTCCTGCCCGACGCCGCAGCCCACGACGCCGACAGCCTGCACCGGTTCGACCGGGAGACGCGCGCGGTCGCGACGCTGAACCATCCGTCGATCCTGGCGATCCACGACACCGGCTCATTTCGGGACGTGCCCTACGCCGTGACCGAGCTCCTCCAGGGCGAGAGCCTCGCCGAGCGCCTGCGCACCGGTCCGCTGCACACGGACAAAGCCGTCGAGGTCGCCGGCCAGATCGCCGACGGCCTCGCGGCGGCACACGAGAAGGGCATCATTCACCGCGACATCAAGCCCGACAACATCTTCCTGACCCACGAAGGGCGCGCGAAGATCCTCGACTTCGGCATCGCGCGCATCGAGCAGCCCGCGCGCACGGCGGGACTGTCCGACACGATCACGAAGTCCCGCAGCTCGAGCTCGCAGTTTCTCGTCGGCACCGCCGGCTACATGTCGCCCGAGCAGGTCCGCGGCAAACAGATCGACGGCCGCACCGACATCTTCTCGCTCGGCGCCACGTTCTTCGAGATGCTGACGGGGCGGCGCGCCTTCTCGCGCGACAGCCCGGTCGAGACGCTCGGCGCGGTCCTGCGCGACGACCCGCGCAAGCACCCCGAAGCCGAGAAGATTCCCGACCCCATCAAGGTCATGGTCTTTCGCTGTCTCGAGAAAGACGCCGCCGACCGCTACCAGTCGGCGCGGGACCTGCTCATGGACCTGCGCGCGTACCAGGCCGAGCGTCTCTCGCGCGCCGCCGAGCGCGTCCAGTTCCGGTCCGAGCCGCCATGGAAGCACCGGCGGACGCGGCTGTTGCTGCGGACGGTCGGGGCGATCGTCCTCACGGCCCTGGCGTTCTGGGCCGGATCGTGCTGGGAGCACGGCCGGCACGGCTCGATCACAGCCGGCTCGAGTCGGGGTCAGTCCTGATTTCTGATTTCGACGGCTGATCACCAGCCTGAACTGCCCCGCAGGAAGCGGTCCCGCGCGAACGACACGTCTCAGCCTGCTGGCGCGAGGGGCGAGCCTAGGCCGAGGCGAGGTTCGAGTCGAGGTCCGCGCCGAGCACCGGCAGCCCGTTCCGAGCCGCCCTGGGCTCGGGGATCGGCGCGGTGCAGCAGGCTTCGCGGCACGCGTCGTACAGCGTGCGGCGCTGGACGGGCGTATAGCCGGCGTCGGCGATGACGCGGCGCATCTCGTCCTGCGACATCCGGTTCCGCGCGCCGGCGGCGTAGACGACGTTCTCCTCGATCATGATCGAGCCGAGGTCGTCGCCGCCGAAGGAGAGCGAGACCTGGCCGATCTTCGCGCCCTGCGTCACCCAGGAGCCCTGGACGTGGACGACGTTGTCGAGGAAGAGGCGCGAGACGGCGAGCGTCTTCAGGTACTCGAAGCCTCCGGCCTCGTCGACTTTCCCGTCGAGCTCGGTGTTTTCCTTCTGGAACGTCCACGGGATCCAGGCGGTGAAGCCGCCGGTGCGGTCCTGCAGGTCACGGACGACTTCCATGTGCTCGACGCGCTGCGCGTACGTCTCGCCGACGCCGAACATCATCGTCGCCGTGGTGCGCATGCCGAGACCGTGCGCCGACTCGTGGACCTCGACCCACTTCTCTGTGGGCGCCTTCGTCAGCGACCAGATGCGCTTGCGGACCGAGTCCTCGAGGATCTCCGCGCCGCCGCCCGGGATCGACTGGAGCCCGGCGTCCTTCAGGCGCGCGATCACGTCGCGCATCGGCTGCTTCGTGATTTTCTGGAGAAAGTAGACCTCCGGCGCCGAGAGGGCGTGAAGGTGGATCGTCGGAAAGGTCGTCCGGATGTACCGGAACATGTCCTCGTAGAAGGTGAACGGCAGGCCGGCGTGGACGCCGCCCTGTAAGAGGACGCCCGTTCCGCCGAGGTCGATCGTCTCCTGGATCTTCTCGCCGATCTGCTCGTGCGAGAGGACGTAGGCCTCCGGGTGCTCGGCGGAGGGCCGGTAGAACGCGCAGAACTGGCAGCGGTAGACGCAGACGTTGGTGTAGTTGATGTTGCGGTCGACGATGTAGGTCGCGACCGACGGGTCGTTCTTGCGGTTACGGATCTCGTTGGCCGCGGCGCCGAGGGCGAGGAGGTTGCCTTCTTCGAGGAGCGTCACGGCGTCCGCGGCCGAGAGGCGCTGGCCCGCGAGGGTCGCGTCGAGGATGGCGGAGGTGCGGGAAGGGCTCACGGAGGCATTCTAACGAAGGCGCCCCCCTCACCCCGGCCCTCTCCCCCCTCACGGGTGGAGAGGGGCTTCTTGTGCCGGCTGAATCGGGTTCGTGGCGCCGCGACGGCGATGCTCTCTGGTCACGTCGCGAGCCGGGGGGG
>DATJPZ010000056.1:0-8008 GCA_035506175.1 Thermoanaerobaculia bacterium
GCTTCTCGTACAGGCGGAAGTAGTTCTGAAGGGTGATGGTCGCGAGCGTCTGGTTTTCGCGCTCGATCTTCACGTTCTCCTTGGCCTCGACCGCCTGGTGCAGGCCGTCGGACCAGCGCCGGCCGGGGAGAACGCGCCCCGTGAACTCGTCGACGATCAGGACCTGCCCGTCCTTGATCATGTAGTCGACGTCGCGCTTGTAGAGGGCGTGGGCGCGCAGGGCCTGCTCGACGCCATGGAGCAGGTCGATGTTGGTCAGCTCGTACATGTTTCCGATCCCGAGGGCCTTCTCGGCCTTGGCGACGCCCTCCTCGGTCAGGACCGCGGTCCGCGCCTTCTCGTCCACGAGGTAGTCGCCGGTCGTCGTCTTGTTGCCGTACTTGTCCTTCTCCTCGGTGCCCTTGACGAGGTGCGGGATGACCCGGTTGCACTTGTAGTAGACGTCGGTGTTCTCTTCGGACGGGCCCGAGATGATCAGCGGCGTCCGGGCCTCGTCGATCAGGATGGAGTCGACCTCGTCGACGATCGCGAACACGTGCCCGCGCTGGACCATGCTCGAAAGCTCGAACTTCATGTTGTCCCGGAGGTAGTCGAAGCCGAACTCGTTGTTGGTGCCGTACGTGACGTCGCAGGCGTAGGCCTTCTGGCGGTCCTCGTCGAGCAGGTTGTTCTGGATGCAGCCGACCGTCAACCCGAGGAACCTGTAGATCCGGCCCATCCACTCCGCGTCGCGGCGGGCGAGGTAGTCGTTGACCGTGACGACGTGGACGCCGCGCCCGGTCAGGGCGTTCAGGTAGACCGGCATCGTCGCGACGAGGGTCTTGCCCTCGCCCGTCTTCATCTCCGAGATCTTTCCGGAGTGAAGGACCATGCCGCCGATCAGCTGCACGTCGAAGGGCCTCATTCCCAGGGCGCGAACGGAGGCCTCGCGGGCGACGGCGAAGGCCTCTTCCAGGATCTCGTCGAGGATCTCGTCGCGGGCGGCTTTCGCGTCGTCGGGGTGGACGCCTTCGAGTTTCTTCGCGATGCGTTCGCGGAAATCGTTGGTCCTGGCGCGGAGCTGATCGTCGGAGAGGGCCTTGATCGCCGGCTCCAGGGCGTTGATGCGCTCGACGCGCGGCATCATCTTCTTGATGTCGCGTTCGTGCTGGGTTCCAAACACCCTGGCGAGGAGGCGGTCAATCATGATTAGACGGCTAACGCCTGAAGGGTGGGAGTTTATTTCGGATTTCGGAGCGGGGAAAGGGGACGCCGGGGAGAGTCAGCGCGGCTCGAGGATGTACTCCAGCGGGTTGACGGGATGTCCGTCGACGTGCACCTCGTAGTGAAGGTGAGGCCCGGTCGAGCGGCCCGTCGAGCCGACCAGACCCACGCGGTCTCCCCGGTGGACGCGCTGTCCCTCGGTCACGAGCGTCTGCTCGAGGTGGCCGTAAAGAGTTTCATAGCGGTCCCCGTGAGCGATCGCGATCGCCTTGCCGTACTCACCGGCCCAGCCGCTGCGCACCACGATGCCGTCCGCGGTCGCTAAGGCAGGCTCGCTGCGCGGCGTCGAGATGTCCACGCCCTCGTGGGTCGCCGGCTGCCCGGTGAACGGATCGGGGCGCACGCCGAATCCCGAATTGACGACGCCGTGGACCGGCCAGACGGTCGGGGTCTCGGCGATGAGCTCGGTGCGGTGGGAGAACTGGGTCTCGAGGAGAGAGAGGCGGGAGGAGAGCAGCGCGCTCTGTCCGGCGAGGTCGGCCGAGGAGCTCGTCGAGGGGCCGCCGACGCCGGGTCGGACCGTGTCGGAAAGGCCGGCCACGATCGCGAGGCGGCGGGTCCGCGCCTCGAAGTCGGACAGCTGTTTCGAGACGCCGTCCAGGCGCTGGTGGAGCGCCGCGGTCGCCGCGCGCAGCCGTTGGTTCTCGGCCATCGCGAAGCGGTACTGGCGATCGCGGCGATAGGACGCGAAAAAGGCCCAGCCGAAGGCGACGGCCGCCACGAGGAGAAGCGCCGCGGCACCGGCGGCGGCGGCGAGGAAGCGGGTCGAGATGTTGAGCTGGCGAAACCGCGCCCGTGCGTGCGGGACGAAAATGATGGTGTTGTATTTCCTCACCGGCTCTCCTTCAACCGTCCGACGAGCGGTCTTTTCCCGGATACGCCGCCCGACCGCTGAGAGTCACAGACCGAATAACTCGAGGTCCCGTGAGTTGAGTCGGATCCTATGAGCGGGCCTATCGAGAGTCAACCTGCTCGGTCGGGCAGTCCGAGAGCGCCGTCGGCGCGCGGTACGAGAGCGCCTCGGCCAGGTGCTTCGCGCTAACTGACTCGCTCTTCGAGAGATCGGCGATCGTGCGCGCGACGCGCAGGGCGCGGTGAACCGCGCGGACGGACAGGCCGAGGCGCCGGACGGCGTTTTCGAGGATTCGAGAGCCCTCGTGATCGAGCGCACACTGGCGCGGCAGCTCGGCCGGCGTCAGGTCGGTGTTGCGGAGGTCGTCGGCGCCGGCGCGACGGCCCGCGGCCCGGCGGCGCGCGGCGATCACGCGGGATCGTACCGCGGCCGACGGCTCGGCGGGGGCCGTCTCCCGCAGGTCCTTCCACTCGACCGCGCCGACCGAGACGTGCAGGTCGATGCGGTCGAGCAGCGGCCCCGAGAGCTTCCTCGCGTACCGCCGACGCTCGCGCCGATCGCAGAGGCAGGCGCGCCGCGGGTCGCCGAAGTAGCCGCACGGACACGGGTTCATCGCGGCGACGAGGAGCACGTCGCAGGGGAAGGTCACCGCGCCCGCCGCCCGGACGACGGCCACGCGGCGCTCCTCGAGCGGCTGACGGATCGCCTCGAGCGCGTCGCGCCGGAACTCCGGCAGCTCGTCCAGGAAGAGAACGCCGCGGTGCGCGAGGGAGGCCTCGCCGGGGGCGGGGCGAGGGCCGCCGCCCACCAGGCCCGGTGCCGAAATCCCGTGGTGCGGCGCGCGAAAGGGCGGCGCCGTCAGGAGGCCGCCCCCGGGAGCGAGGGCCCCCGCGACCGAGTGGATCTTGGTGACGTCGATCGCCTCCGCGAGCGACAGCGGCGGAAGAATTCCGGGCAGGCGGCGCGCGAGCATGGTCTTTCCGGCACCCGGGGGCCCCATCAGGAGCAGGTGATGGCCGCCGGCCGCGGCGATCTCGGCGGCCCGACGCGCGACGGCCTGGCCCCGTACCTCGGAGAAGTCCGCCTCCGGAGCTCTCGGCGCGTCGCGTCGCGGCGGCGGAGCCGGAAGGATGGGCCGTTGTCCGAGGACGTGCGCGATCGTCTCGCTCAGGTGTTTCACCGGAATGACGCGGATGCCGCCCACCGCCGCCGCCTCGGCCGCGTTGGCGGCGGGAAGGACGATCTCGGCGAACCCGGCGTCGCGAGCGGCGAGCGCGAGGCACAACGCGCCGCGCACCGGACGGACCTCGCCGCCGAGGCCGAGCTCTCCCACGTAGACGCGCTCGCGCTCGCCCGGGGCGCCGCTGCCGACGCCGCAGAGCCTCAGGAGGCCGACGGCGACGGGGAGGTCGAGCGCGGCGCCGCACTTGCGGAAGTCGGCGGGGGCGAGGTTGACGGTGATCGTGCCGTCAGGCAGCGGGTAGCCGCCGTTCTTGAGCGCCGAGCGGACTCGCTCGCGCGCCTCGCGCACGCTGGCGTCCGGCAGGCCGACGATCGTGAAGCGCGGCAGGCCGTGCGAGGCGTCGACCTCGACGTCCAGAACGCGGGCTTCCAATCCCAGGGTGGCAGCGGAGTGGATCCGGGCGAGCATGAGGCCTCCCCGGTGCCGGGGAGACGCCCGATCGGATGAGGACCAGGGGATTCTAGCAGGAGGCAGGAGCCTCGGAGCCGACGGCAGTGAGGTGACGGCGGCGAGCGACGAGCTACTTCTTCGCCGGGATCGAGATCTTGTCGCCGGCCTTGAGCGACGGCGCCCCGCCGAGGCTGTTGACCGCGAGGAGTTCGGCCACGGTGACGCCGTGGCGGAGGGCGATCCGGTAGAGCGTGTCGCCGTTCTTGACCCGGTAGCTGGTCGAGGCCGCCGAGGCGTCGGCCGCCTTCGTCGGCTTCCTGGCCTTCGAGGCCTTCGGCGCGGCGGAGGCCACCTTCTGCGGGATCAGGATCTCCTGGCCGCGCGCCACCTTCGCGCGGGGCGAGAGGGAGTTGGCCGTGGCCAGGGACGTGACGGACACGCCATAGTGCCTGGCGATGCGCGGGAGCGTCTCGCCTTTCTTCGCGGTGTGCGTCCTGAAGGTCGGGGGCACGGCGGTCGGGGCGCCCGCGAACGCCGCGAGGATCGTCTCGCTCATTCCGGACGGAACGCGCAGCGCGTAGCCCTCGGTCTCGCGGGGCGTCACCGTGGAGCGGAGCTCCGGGTTGAGCGCTTGAAGGTCTTCGTAGGGGAGTGACACGCCCGCCGCGAGCGTCCGCAGGTCCACAGGCCGGTCGAGCCTCACGGTCTCGAAGTCGAGCGGCGGCTCGAGGACGACGTCGAAGCCGTAGTGCGCCGGGTCCTTCGAGATCAGGACGGAGGCGAGGAACGCCGGCACGTAGTTCTGCGTCTGGCGGCGGATGGCGTTGGTCGACGCGAGCTGCCAGAAGTCCCGCGCGCCGGTCTTCTCCATGGCGCGGAGGATCTTCCCTTCGCCGGCGTTGTAGGCGGCCATCACGAGGTACCAGTCCCCGAAGATCTCGTGCAGATAGGTCAGGTAGCGCGCCGCGGCCCGCGTGGCCTTCTCCGGGTCGCTCCGCTCGTCGACGACGCCGTTGGACTTCAGGCCGTACTGCCGGCCCGTCCGGGGCATGAACTGCCAGACGCCCTGGGCCGATCGAGGCGAGCGGGCGTGCGGCAGGAAGGACGACTCGATGAAGGCGATCCAGGCGAGGTCGCGCGGCAGGCCTTCCTCGGCGAAGATCCGCTGGATCATCGGGACGTACCGGCCGGATCGCGACAGCCCCGCGGCGATCTTGTCGTGCAGGGGATAGCTCTGGAACGCGGCGACGACGCGCAGGACCGGATCGTTGACGACCAGCGGGACGTCGGTCGAGACGGACGGGATCGCGGTCGCGACCTCTTCCCGCGCCGCGGAGACTTCTTCGGGCGTGGCTTCCGGGCTTTCGATGGCGGCGAGCTCGGGGGCCACTTCGCCGTGAGAGGTCCCCGCTTCCTCGGTCGCGCCGGACAGAGCCTCGTAGCGCTGGATTCCGTCCCACAGGTCGTAGGAGAAGGCGAGCCGTTCGCCCGAGTCGGGAGCCGAGCCCTCGGGACGCAACGCGTCGATCGCTTCGTCGAAGTAGAGACGCGCGCACTCGACGTTTCCGGAGAGGGCGGCGTCCCGACCGAGTTCGAAAAAGTCGGTCGCCTGCGCGATGGCCGGGTCAGAAGCCGGCGTGGCGTCGGTCCCGTTCGCGGCCGAAGCAGCGCGAGGCGTGGACGAGCACGCCGTGAGCGTCAGAACGCCCGCCGTGGAGATAATGCTCCACCGGAGCCTCTGCAGGAGCGAGGGCATGAACAAAGGGTAAACCGGGTCGGCCGAAAATGACAAAGTCTTTTCGGGCCAGTGTCTTTCGGGGAGGACAGTGGCCGCCGTCACGGTCCGGGTCCCGTGCGGCGGTGCCGTCACTTGCCGAGGATGTGAAACTTGAGGGAGAGCAGGAGCTTCTGGATGTCGCTGCGCGCCTGGAGCTCGATCGGAAAGCTCTTCGCCTCGCCGATCGTGTTGCCCTGGTTGTCCTCGAAGTTCAGAGCCACCGTGATCTGGTGGCCCTGAAGCTGGCGTCGCGGCACCTGGACCTCGAAGACCTTGCTGACTTCCTTGCGGTGGTTGAGGCTCGTGGCGAGCAGGTCGTCCACCGACAGGCCGGCAGCGGCCTTCCTGGGCTTTTCCTCGACGGCCGGTGCCGTCGCCGTCGACGTCTTCCGGAGCTTCTCGAGTTCGGCGAGGATGTCGATGTTGGACCCGACCTTGACGTGCCGGACCTCCTCGTCGACGGCCTTCTCGGGCTCGGGCTCGGGGGATTCGGCGAACGACACCTCGGCGATCTCGGGCTCGCCGGCCGGCGCGGCGGCCGCGGGCGGCTCGGGCAGCGGCGCGTCGAGCGAGTCGAGCGCCTGCTCGAACTCCTGGACGGTCTCCACGTCGCCCCCGTCGAAGGCGCTCGCGGCCGGCGGCTGGTTGAGCTCGTGGGCCAGAGTCGGCGGCGCGGGCTCGTCGGAGAAGGTTCCGGGCTCGACGTCGAGCGTCTCCTCGATCTCGGCCACGGCCTCGGGGACTCGGGGCGGCGGGGCGGCGACGGGAGGCGGCTCGGGCGGCGGCGGAGCTTTCGCGGGAGCCGGGGCGGTCGCCGGCGCGGCGGCGGCCTTCGTCGGCGCCGGCTTCTCTTCTCCGAGCATGCGCTTTTTCAGCGAACGCAGGGTCAGGCGCGAGATCGCTTTGAGCGTCTCGAAGACTCCCTGCCCGAGGACCGCGCATGCTTCGTAGCTCTCGTGCAGCCGCTGCGCGTTGAGGCTCTCTTCGAGCTCCTCGACGGAGAGGATGTTGTTGAGGTCGCGCTTGTTGTACTGGAGTACGAGCGGGATCTCGTCGAGCTTGATGCCGATCTCGCCGAGGTTGGTTTTCAGGTTGGCGAGGGACTCGACGTTGGCGTCTTTCATCGCCCGTTGAGAATCCGCGACGAAGACGATGCCGTCGACGCCTTTCAGGACGAGCTTCCGCGTCGTGTTGTAGAAGACCTGGCCCGGCACGGTGTAGAGCTGGATCCGGGTCTTGAATCCGCCGATGACGCCGACGTCGAGGGGCAGCAGGTCGAAGAAGAGCGTGCGGTCGGTTTCGGTTTCGAGCGAGACCATCTCGCCGCGGGACCCGGGCGCCGTCCGGCCATAGATGTGGTGGAGGTTGGTGGTCTTTCCGCACAGACCAGGGCCGTAGTACACGACCTTGGCCGCCATCTGCATCGTGGCGTAGTTGAAGAAAACCATGAATTATTCGCGGCCCGCGCGCGCGAGCGGCTGAGCAAATTGTAACACCGTGAAAGGGTTACGACGAGGTCGGGATGCGTTCGCTCGCGTCCGGCGACTCCAGGATCCGTCGAATCTCGTCTTCGCGGCCGGCGCCGGCCGTTCGCCGCAGCGTCTCTTCGGCGAGCGCGCGATAGAGGGCGAGCGACTCGGGATGCGGCGCGAGCGCGGCGACGTGTCCGCGGACGGTGCCGGCGTCTCGCCGCGCGACGGCGCCGGTGAAGGCCTCCGCGAAGGGGCGATCGGCGACGGCGCCGGCGGCGCGGGCCGCAAGTCCGGCCAGCGTCTCCCGGGCGATGTCCTCGGGAATCCCGAGGTGGACCCAGCCGCGCACGGCGACGGACACGATCGCGGCGGTGCCGCCGGCCGCGAGGGTCGCCGCCGCGTGATACAGCGCACGATCCGGCGCGGCGAGGCGGTACGGACGAGCGCCCAGGCGCGTCGCCAGCGCGCTGCCAGCGGCCGCGGCGGGCTCGTCTCCTTCCACCGCGACGAGGGTCTCGACCCAGTTCTCCCCGTCGGCGCCGGTGAAGGGGCGAACGGGGTGGAGCGAAGCCACCGAGGCGCCGGAGCGCCGCAGCGGCGCGAGGGACTCGCTTCCGAGAGCGCCGGCGAGGTGAAAGGCGAAACGGCAGCGAGCGCGGCCCGAAAGCCCGACCGCGACGGCTTCGACGGCGTCGTCGGGAACGGCGAGGACGAGCATGTCGCAGGGGGGCAGGACGGGCTGGTCCGGGCCGAAGACGGCGTCGGCACCGAGCCCCGAGGCGGCCTCGGGGCGCCGGGCGAGGACCCACGCGAGTTTCCCGCCGGCCTTCTTCCACGCCCGCGCCAGGGCACGGCCGGCGCGACCGGGCCCGACGAGGGCGAGCGTGTCGGCCGAAGGGATGCTCATCGCCGGGGAGGATACGAGATGCGCGATGCGAGATACGAATCGGCGGGTGCCTCTAAGGGCAGCCCGCTCTCTGGTATCATTAGCACTCGCGATGAGAGACTGC
>DATJPZ010000057.1:0-32337 GCA_035506175.1 Thermoanaerobaculia bacterium
GAGCACAAAGAGCCGGTCTACGAGCAGGAAGTGGTGGTCAACCCGAACAAAACGCTCGAATGGGTCCTCGTCTACGTCAAGGAAGGCGTCACCGGGAATTACCCGGCGCCGACCGAGGCGGTCACGCTCGACCAGCACGGCTGCCAGTACCACCCGCACATCTTCGGGATCCAGGTCGGTCAGCCGTTGAAGGTTTTGAACAGCGACGGGACCCTGCACAACATCCACGCCCTGCCGAAGAAGAACCCGGAGTTCAACATCGGGCAGCCCTTCAAGGGCATGGAGACCGTCAAGAAGTTCGAGAACCCCGAGACGGGTCTGCACTTCAAGTGCGACGTCCACAAGTGGATGGGGGCCTATTGCGGCGTCTTCAACCACCCGTTCTTCGCGGTCACCAACGACCAGGGGGCCTTCGAGATCAAGAACCTGCCGCCGGGCAACTACGTCATCGAGGCGTGGCACGAGAAGTACGGGGCGCAGACCCAGAACGTGACGATCACGGGCAACGAGTCGAAGTCGGTCGATTTCAACTTCAAGGGATAGTTCGGTAGATTAGTCGGCCGTGAAGAACGCAACATCGGTTTCCCGCGCCGCCCGCGCTTTTCGGGCGGCGCTTTTGTTTTCGGCCGCGGCGCTGCTGCCCGCGGCCGCCGGCGCGTGGCCGTCCTGGATGCGGCTGCCGGAGCAGGCGTCGACCTACGCGCCCGACATCGACAACATGTTTCACCTGATCATGTGGATCACGGGGGTGATCTTCGTGATCGTCGAGCTGCTGCTGCTCGTCTTCCTCTGGAAGTACCGGCACCGCCCGGGCCGCGTCGCGACCTACACGCACGGCAACAATCGGCTGGAGGTCATCTGGACGATCGTGCCGGCCCTGATCTGCGTGATGCTCGCGCTCCTGTCGCGGCGCATCTGGGACCACATCAAGGAGAACATGCCGCACGACGCGGTCGAGGTTCAGGTGACCGGCGAGCAGTTCGCCTGGAACATTCGCTATCCGGGACCCGACGGCAAGTTCGGGACGGCCGACGACATCACGACGCTCAATCAGCTGCACGTGCCGGTCGGCAAGCCCGTGATCGTCACGGTGACGTCCAAGGACGTCATCCACTCGTTTTTCCTTCCCGAGTTCCGCGTGAAGCAGGACGCCGTTCCCGGGATGCACACCCGGATCTGGTTCGAGGGCAACAAGGTCGGCCACTGGGAGATCGCGTGCGCCGAGCTCTGCGGCCTCGGCCACTTCCGGATGAAGGGCTTCATCACCGTGGACACCCAGGAGGACTATCAGAAGTGGCTCGCCGAGCAGGCCGCGGCTCAGACCGCGGAGGCGCCGGCCGCCGCGGCGGCCGGTGCGCCCGCGCCCGCGACGGCCGCTGACCCGGCGAAGACGGTAGCGGAAAAGGGAGGCAGCTCTTGAGCACGGTCGCCAAGCCCCGGGAGGTCCATCATGCGCCCGGGGTCCACGCCGCCCCGACCTCCTTCTGGCGCAAGTACATTTTCTCGCTCGACCACAAGGTGATCGGCAAGCAGTATCTCTTCTACGCGCTCTTCATGCTCGTGATCGGGGGTCTTCTGGCGACGCTGGTCCGCTATCAGCTCGCGTGGCCGGGAAGGCCGCTGACCTTCATGGGCAAGATCGCGCCCGACGGGATGCCGGGCGGCGTGATGCTCCCCGAGTACTACAACTCGCTCTTCACGATGCACGCGACGATCATGATCTTCTTCGCGATCATGCCGATCCTGATCGGCGCGTTCGGCAACTACGTGATTCCCATCCAGATCGGCGCCCGCGACATGGCGTTTCCCAAGCTCAACATGATGTCGTTCTGGGTCGCGGTCCCGGCGGCGGTCGTGATCCTCTGGTCGTTCTTCGTGACGGGCGGCGCGGCCGCGGGCGGCTGGACCTCTTACGCGCCGCTGTCGGCCATCCAGCCGAGGGGCCAGACGCTCTGGCTGATCTCGCTCCTGATCCTGGGCCTGTCGTCGCTGCTGTCGGCGGTCAACTTCCTGACGACGATCATCAACATGCGGGCGCCGGGCATGACGTTCTTCCGGATGCCGCTGACGACCTGGGCTCTGTTCATCACGGCGCTGCTGCTGCTCCTCGCGCTCCCGGTCCTCTCGGCGGCGCTGATCATGCTGCTCTTCGACCGGATCCTCGGGACGACGTTCTTCCTGCCGGCGGGCCTGGTCGTTTCGGGCCAGCCGTGGACGAACGCGGGCGGCGGCCAGGTGCTTCTCTGGCAGCACCTGTTCTGGTTCTTCGGGCACCCCGAGGTCTACATCATGATCCTGCCGGCGATGGGCATCACCTCGGAGATCCTGCCCGTCTTCGCCCGCAAGCCGATCTTCGGTTATCGCGCGATGGCGTACTCGATGTGCGGCATCGCCGGGCTCGGGTTCATCGTCTGGGGCCACCACATGTTCCAGAGCGGCATGAACCCCATCCTCGGGTCGACGTTCATGATCTCGACGATGGTCATCGCCGTGCCGTCCGCGATCAAGACGTTCAACTGGCTCGGCACGCTCTGGCGCGGCAACATCACGTTCGCGACGCCGATGCTCCACGCGCTGACGTTCGTGGCGATGTTCGTGATCGGCGGGCTGTCCGGCGTGTTCATGGCCTCGACGCCGGTCGACATCTTCATCCACGACACGTACTTCATCGTCGGCCACATTCACTACGTGCTCTTCGGCGGATCGCTGTTCGGGGCCTTCGCGGGCCTCTACTTCTGGTACCCGAAGATGTTCGGCCGCCTCATGAACGAGCGGTGGGGGAAGATCCACTGGTTCCTGACGCTGGTGACGTTCAACCTGGTCTTCTTCCCGATGCACTTCCTCGGGATGCGCGGCATGCCGCGGCGCATCTACGACTACACGCAGTACACGCACCTGAAGGGCCTCCAGGGCATGAACCAGCTGATGACGATCTCGCTCTTCGTGCTCGGCGCGGCGCAGATGATCCTGGTGCTGAACTTCTTCCTCTCGATGCGGCGCGGCAGGGTGGCGGGGCCGAATCCCTGGCACGCGAACACGCTCGAGTGGCAGACGACTTCGCCGCCGCCCCACGAGAACTTCACGGGCCGCATCCCGACCGTCTACCGCGGACCCTACGAGTACAGCGTGCCCGGCCACGGATCGGACTTCCTGCCCCAGAGCGAACCCGGCGGACCGGCCGCCGCGCGGACGCATGCCTGAGAAGGCCTTCGCCCCCGCGGCCGGCGGCTCGAACGCCGGGCTGCATCGTTTCGCCGTCCTGACGGCGGCCGCGACGTTCCTGCTGGTCATCGCGGGCGGGCTCGTCACCTCGACCGAGTCGGGCCTCTCGGTGCCCGACTGGCCGACGACCTACGGCTACAACATGTTCACCTTCCCGCTGTCGAAGTGGGTCGGCGGGATCCGCTTCGAGCACTCGCACCGGCTGATCGCGTCGGTGGTCGGGATGCTGACGATCGTCCTGGCGTTCTGGATCCAGATCCGCGAGTCGCGGCGCTGGGTCAGGGCGCTCGGCTGGTCGGCTCTCGGCGCCGTCGTGGCGCAGGGCGTGCTCGGCGGGCTGACGGTTCTCCTGCTGCTGCCGCCGGCGATCTCCGTCGCGCACGCGTGCCTGGCGCAGACGTACTTCTGCCTGATCGTCACGCTCGCCGTCGTCACGTCGCCCCGCTGGAAGGATCGCGCGCCGCGGAGCTTCGCGGCGGCGTTCGCGGCGAACCCGGTCGCGCGGATCGCGGCCGTGACCGCGGGGCTCGTGTACCTCCAGCTGCTCGTCGGGGCGATCATGCGGCACATCAAGGCCGGGCTCGCGATTCCCGACTTCCCGCTCGCTCTCGGCCGCCTCGTGCCGCCGCTCGACCGGTTCCCCGTCGCCATCCACTACGCGCACCGCGTCAACGCGCTCGCGATCGCCGTGGCCGTCGCCTTCCTGGTCGTCCGCGCGCGGCGTTCGCACCGGGCCGGCCTCGCCCGGGGCGCGGTGTGGCTGGCCGTCCTCGTCGCCGTCCAGATCGGCCTCGGCGCCGCGACGGTCCTTTCGCGGAAGGACGTTCTCGTCGCGACGGCCCACGTGGCCTGCGGCGCGCTCACGCTCGGGGCCACGCTCGCCTTCGGCATCTCCGCCCTGGCGCTCGAGATGCGCCGGGGCAACGTCATCCCGATGCGCCCGTCGCTGTCGGGGAGGGTCGCGGGATGGCGGTAGTCCGCGCGGCCGAGCTCGCCGAGGCGCCGTCGCGCGCCGCGGACTTCGCCGAGCTGACGAAGCCGCGGATCACGTCGCTCGTCCTCGTGACCGCCGCCGTCGGCTACGCGGTCGGCGTGCCCGGGTTCTTCGGCGCGGCGCG
This sequence comes from Thermoanaerobaculia bacterium, assembly GCA_035506175.1. GTDB lineage: Bacteria > Acidobacteriota > Thermoanaerobaculia > UBA5066 > Gp7-AA6 > DAHUXD01. Next base: position 4,341 of record DATJPZ010000057.1, read on the forward strand.
GTTCGTCCTGTTCATGGCCGGAACGGCGCTCCTGTGCGCCGGCGCGTCCGCGCTCAACCAGCTCGCCGAGCGCGACGCCGACGCGCGCATGCTCCGCACGCAGCGGCGGCCGCTGCCCGCCGGACGCCTGCGCCCGGAGGAGGCCCTGGCGTTCGGCCTGGCGCTGTCGGGAGCGGGTCTCGTGCTGCTGACGTTCGTCAACGCGCTGACGCTGCTGCTCGGCGCGCTCTCGCTCGCGTCCTACGTGCTCGTCTACACGCCCCTGAAGCGCGTCAGCTCGCTGTGCACGGTGGTCGGCGCCGTCCCCGGTGCGCTGCCGCCGCTGATGGGCTGGGCCGCCGCGCGGGGAACCCTCGGGCCGGCCGGCTGGGGGCTCTTCGCGATCCTGTTTCTCTGGCAGCTGCCGCACTTCCTGGCGATCGGCTGGCTCTACCGCGACGACTACGCGCGGGGCGGCTTTCCGATGCTCGCCGTCACCGACGCGGACGGCTCCTCGACCGGGCGCCAGGCCGTCCTCTACGCGACGGCCCTCCTGCCGGTGACGCTCGCCGCGGGGCTCCTCGCCTCGGCGGGGAAGGGGTATCTCTGGGGCGCGCTGCTGCTCGGCGTCGCGTTTCTCGGCTGCGCGGCGCTTTTTGCGTGGAAGCGCACGACGGGCGCCGCCCGCCGCCTCTTCTTTGCGTCGGTCCTCTACCTGCCGCTGGTCCTCGGCCTCATGGTGTTCGACCGATGAGCGCCGTGGCCGCCCGGTGGAGGACGCTCTGGCTGCTCGTCGGGGTGGCGATCGGGCTCTTCGCCCTGTCCATCCTGTTCATCCTGTCGCGGGCACATTGAGATCGAGGGAGACGCGATGACGACCGACGGACACACGATCCCGAACTACATGGCCATCTTCTGGTGGCTGCTCGGCCTGACGATCGCCGAGATCGGCTGGGCCATCCTGCCGCACCACTCCGAGCTGGTGCTCGCCGGCGGCATCGTGGCGCTGGCGATCATCAAGGCGGTCCTGGTCGCGATGTACTTCATGCACCTGAAATTCGAGCGCCGGACGATGGGCATCCTCTTCGCGTCGACCCTGATCCTCGGCGTGATCCTCGTGTCGGTCGGCGTCGGCGAGCTCGTGCTGCCGCGGCCCGGTTACGCGCACGGCGTCGTCCACGGCGCGACCGCCGACTAGAGAGCAGAAAGTAGAGAGACATGGAGCACGCCGAAGCGATCACGTTCGACCCCCACGCCGAGGAGGACCGGACCTCGACCGGCATTCCCCACGACAAGATGGGGATGTGGATCTTCCTCTGCTCCGAGGTGATGTTCTTCACGGGGCTCATCGGGTCCTACATCGTCCTGCGCTACGGGTCGACCTGGCCGGACCCGAAGACCGTCCTGAACATCTGGCTGACGGCGGCGAATACGTTCATCCTGATCTGCTCGTCGGTGACGATGGTCAAGGCGCTCGAGTGGATCCAGCGCGGCGACGTGCGGAAGATGAAGCTCTTCATGTGCCTGACGCTGCTCGGGGGCTCGATCTTCCTGTCGGTCCAGATCGTCGAGTATCGCCACCTGCTCCACGAGGGATTCAACCCGCACGTCTCGCTCTTCGGCTCGACCTTCTACACGATGACCGGGTTCCACGGGTTCCACGTGTTCTGCGGCGTCGTCTGCATCGCCTTCTGCACGGGCAAGGCGTTCCTCGGCAAGTACACGCCGGAGCATCACCTCGGCATCGAGACGCTCGGGCTCTACTGGCACTTCGTGGATCTCGTCTGGATCCTCCTCTTCGCGATCGTGTACCTGATCTGACGTAGGGGCGGGGCCCGTCCCCGCCCGGGCGGCCGTGAGGGCCGCCCCTACGGACGAAGCCGGTGTCTATCCAGGATCTTCCAGCCGTCAACGCGACGCTGAACGCGGCGTCGGCGCTCCTGCTGCTCTTCGCCTACCGGGCGATCCGGGCTCACGACGTCGAGCGGCACCGCCGGCTGATGCTGTCGGCCGCGGGCGTGTCGGCGGCCTTTCTCGTCTGCTACCTCGTGTACCACGCTCAGGTCGGCTCCGTCCGGTTCCTGGGACAGGGAGCGGCACGGACGATCTACCTCACGATTCTCGTCTCGCACACGATCCTGGCCGCCGCCATCGTGCCGCTGGTCCTGCGCACCCTCTACCTCGGCCTGAAGCGCCGCGACGACCGGCACCGGCGGCTCGCGCGCTGGACGTTCCCCCTGTGGATGTACGTGGACGTGACGGGGGTCGTGATCTACCTCATGCTGTACCATCTTTACCCTCACGCCCCGATTCGGGTAAGGTGAGGGGGATGCGAACGGTGGTCCGGGTTCTGGCGGTGGTTCTCCTCCTCGCGGTGCTGGTGCCCGCGCTCGCGGCGGCGTGTCCTCTCTGCAAGGATGCGACCTCGAACTCGGATAAGCCCGGCCAATCCAGCGTCTGGCGGGGCATGTACTGGTCGATCCTGCTGATGGTCGCCGCACCGTTCTCGATGGTCGGCGCCATGATCGTCGCCATCCGCCGCGCGCGCCGCCGTCTCGACGCGGGCCTGCCGCCGTCTCCCGCGCCGCTGCGCTTTCCCGGGACCTCCGGAGCGCGCACCTGAGGCGCGTCCTCGCGCTCCTCGCCCTCACGGTCTTCTCGGCGTCTCCGGCGGTCCGCGCTTCCACGCCGCTTTCCGATCTTCAGCCCTCGGCCGCGCTCGACGCTTTTCTGGCCGGCGTGGCCGCCGAAACGGTCGCGGAGTTTTCGAAGTCGGGGCTGACGGCCGAGAACCTGTCGATCGCCGTCATCGACCTTTCTTCCGGTGGCGCCGCGGGACCTGACGCCTCCGGCGGCTACCGCGCCGACCAGAGCTTCTATCCGTGCTCGGTCGTCAAGCTCTGCTTCCTCGCGTACTACGAGGCGCAGAAGGAAGCCGGGAAGCTCGCCGACAACCCCGAGCTCGTCCGCGCCGTCAAGGACATGATCACGGTCTCGTCGAACGACGCGACGGGGTTCGTCGTCGACTCGATCACCGGCACGACGTCCGGTCCCGAGATCGCCGACCCCGCGGCGTGGAAGGAGTGGCAGGCGCGGCGCAACGCCGTCAACGACTGGTACCGCGCGCGCGGTTACACGAACCTGAACGCCGACCAGAAGACGTTCTGCGAGGACGCCTACGGCCGCGAGCAGGTTTTTCGCGACGGCGGGAAGAACCGCAACCGCATGTCCGCGGCCGAAGCGGCCCGGATCCTGCAGGAGATCGCCCGCGGCGAGGTGGCGGGGCCGCGCCTGACCGCCGAGATGCTGGCCCTGCTGTCGCGCGACGTCACCGGCGCGAAGGCTCTCGAGGACACGGAGCTCGAGGACGCGCGTCTGGCCGGCCAGGGATTGCCGAAAGGCAGCCGCGTGTGGGCGAAGTCGGGCGACGCCTACGACTTTCACCACCTCGTCGCGCTGATCGCCCTGCCGAACGGCCGGGAGTTCGTCGTCGCCGTCTTCACCAAGGGCGTCAAGGACGTGCCCGGAATCATCCCGCGCGTCTTCGAAAAGGTCGCGGCCCGCTTCGCGGCGCCGCCCGCGTAGCCGGAGGCGCCTGTGATCGGAGCGCGGATCGCGGCCCGAGCGGTCGGCGCGGGCATTCTCGGCCTGCGCGCGTCGTTTCGGATCACGGAGATTCACCCCGAGCGCGAGCGCGGGCTGAAGGCGAAGGGCGTGCCGTTCGTCTACACGCTCTGGCACGGCCGGATGGTCCTCTGCATCCTCGCCCACCTCCACGAGGACATCGTCACGATGGCGTCGCGGTCGAAGGACGGGGAAGTCATCGCGCTGTGGCTCCGGCGCAACGGCTACGTCCCCGTGCGCGGCTCGACCGGCAAGGGCGGCCGCGCCGCTCTCCAGGAGATGATCGACCTCGTGCGCGCCGGCCACGCCGCCGCCCTGACGATCGACGGCCCCAAGGGGCCGCCGCGGCAGGCCCAGACGGGCGTGCTGAAGCTCGCCCGGGCGACCGGCGCGTGGATCCTGCCCTTCACGGGCGCGAGCACCCGGCCGTGGTTCCTCCACTCGTGGGACCGGTACCTCGTGCCCAAGCCCTTCTCGCGCTGCGTCGTGGGCTACGGCGAGCCGTTTCCGGTTCCCGAGACGATGTCGGACCGCGAGGCGCTCGAGAAGATCGGCGCGGCCGTCGACGAGATCACGGTCGAGGTGGATCGGGAGGTCGGGGTGATGCCGCCGCCGCCCTGGAAGCGGCCCGGACAGGATGGGGGAGAATAGTCGCCATGCCGTTGAACCTTCGGAACCGAAGCGTCCTCGAGATGTCCGACTTCTCGCAGGCGGAGATCCGCTTCCTGCTCGACCTGTCCCGCGACCTGAAGCGCGCGAAATGCGCCGGGACCGAGGTGCCCCGCCTGCGCGGGAAGAACCTCTGCCTGATCTTCGAGAAGACGTCGACGCGCACGCGCTGCGCCTTCGAGGTCGCGGCCTACGACCAGGGCATGGGCGTGACGTATCTGGACCCGTCGGGCTCCCAGATCGGCCACAAGGAGTCGATCGCCGACACCGCGCGCGTCCTCGGCCGGATGTACGACGCGATCGAGTACCGCGGGTTCCGCCAGTCGGTGGTCGAGGAGCTGGCCGACAACGCCGGCGTCCCGGTCTACAACGGCCTGACGGACGAGTCGCACCCGACGCAGATGCTCGCCGACCTGATGACGATGGAGGAGCACGCGGACAAGCCGCTCCACCGCGTCGCGTTCTGCTACCTCGGCGACGCCCGCAACAACATGGGCAACTCGCTCCTCCTCGTCGGGGCGCGCATGGGGATGGACGTGCGCCTGGCGGCTCCGAAGTCGCTCTGGCCGGCCGACGGCGTCGTCGCGCGGGCGCGCGAGCTCGCGCAGGAGTCCGGGGCTCGCCTGACGCTGACCGAGGACCCGAAGAAGGGCGTCAAGGGCTGCGACTTCGTCCACACCGACGTCTGGGTCTCCATGGGCGAGCCAGCCGAGAAATGGGCCGAGCGGATCAAGCTCCTGAAGAAGTACCGCGTCACGGCCGCCCTGATGAAGGCGACCGGCAACCCGCGCGCGAAGTTCATGCACTGCCTGCCGGCCTTCCACAACCGCGAGACGATCAAGGGCGAAGAGCTCTTCCAGAAGTTCGGCCTCGAGGGCCTCGAAGTCGCCGAGGACGTGTTCGAGTCGGCGGCCTCGATCGTCTTCGACCAGGCGGAGAACCGCATGCACACGATCAAGGCCATCCTCGTCGCCACGCTCGGTTGAGAGCGGCCGGACGGCGAGATCTTCGCCGGCCGGCGCGAGAGCCGGTCGGGCCGGCCGCGGGGCTCGCGCTCCTCGCCCGGCGGCTCCGTTCGGCATAGCCTTGGCTCGGGAGGAACGCATGGCGGAAACCGGCGGAGCGTCGGGAGTTCGGTTCGAGGGCGCGACGCCGATCCTGCGCGTGCGGGATCTCGCGGCGAGCGTCGCCCATTACGTCGGCGTGCTGGGCTTCCGTCTCGACTGGGAGACTCCCGGGATCTTCGCCTCCGTCTCCCGCGACGAGTGCACGCTCTTCCTGAGCGAAGGCGACCAGGGCTCGGCGCCGACGTGGGTCTGGATCGGTGTCGAAGACGCGCAGCGCCTCTTCGAGGACTACACGAAGCGCGGCGCGAAGATCCGCCACCCGCCGACCAACTACGAGTGGGCCTACGAGATGCAGGTCGAGGATCCGGACGGCCACGTTCTCCGGATGGGGTCCGAGCCGAAAAATGGGGAGCCCGTCGGCGAGTGGCTCGACATGCGGGGCGAGCGCTGGGTCCGCTCGAGAGACGGCAAGGGCTGGACCCGCCTCGAGCGCGATTGACCGCGATGCCGGGCTCGCGTAGGCTCGCGCCGCCCGGCATCGAAGGAGCGCGCATGAGAGTGTTTCGGATCGCCGTCCTGTCCGTCGCGGCCGCCGGTCTCGTCGCGGGCTGCGCGAGCCAGCCTTCGGGGCCGGCGGGCTCGGTCGTCGGCATCGCGGTCGACTCGAGCGGCCACAGCCTGCCCGGCGTGACCGTCACGATCCAGTCTCTCGAGGGCAAGAACGTCGACACGGTGCTCACGGGTCCGGACGGTTCGTTTTCGTTTCCGGCGGTTCCGGCGGGTTCCTATCGCGTGCTGACGCTGTTCCAGGGCTTCACCGCGCGGCCGCCGCTGTCGGCGACCGTCGCGGCCGGCCAGAACGTGCAGCTCAAGCCCCTCGTCCTCGTGCCGCCCGATTTTCCGGCCGATGGTTCGGGCGGCTCGACGCCCGCGATCTCGTTCGTGACGCCGACGCCGTCGGCGCGGTGAAGACCCGCGTCCGGCCTCGCTCGCGGAAGCCGCGCCGGGGTCTGACGCTCGAGGCCGCGCGCCGCCTGGCGCTCGCGCTTCCCGGGGCAGTCGAGGGGCCCTGCTACGGAACTCCCGGGTACCGCGTCCGCGGCAAGCTGTTCGCCCGGCTCCACGAGGACGGCGAGACCGTCGTCGTCGGCGTGGATCGGGAAGTGCGAAACGGGCTGCGGCGCGCGAACCCGAAGGCATTCTCGGTTACCGCGCACTACGAGCCGCATGACTGGATGCTCGTCCGCCTCTCGGCGGTGACGGCCGACGAGCTCGGCGACATGCTGCGGCAGGCCTGGGAGCGCCGCGCTCCGAAGGGGCTCTTGCTCGGGCAGGGGAAGTAGCCGCCGTGGCGGTTCGGATCGTCCGGCTCGGCTCGCCACGCGGCAAGGGCGAAGGACCCCGACTCGGGACGGTGCGCCGGCCGCCGCGCGGGGTCCCGAAGAAAGACTTCGCCCGGCGCGATTTCTACGACGTGTGGCTCCCGAACCTCGCGCCGTCGGAGGAACTCGTCAAGGCCGCACAGGGCGCGCGCGACGACCGGGCGTGGCGGGCGTTCGCGCGGGCCTACCGCGCCGAGATGAAGCGGCCCGAGGCGGGCCGGGTCCTCGACCTGCTCGCGACGCTGTCGCACCACGCCGACTTCGCCGTCGGCTGCTACTGCGATAACGAGAACCGCTGCCACCGCTCGATCCTGCGCGAGCTCCTGGCCGGGCGCGGTGCCACGATCGCATGAACGCCGAGAGGCTGATCTCGGTGTCCTGGTACCGGGATGAGTCGGCGGCGCAAGAGGAGCTCGGAAAGCTGCGGGCGGCCGGGCTCGACCCGTCGGTGCGCGGCGAATACGGCCGCCTCGACCGGCCGGTCGAAATCCTGGTGCCGGAGAGCCGGTTCGAGGCGGCGTGCGCGCGCCTGGGCATCCGGCCGGAGGAGGCGTCCGAAGCCGCCGTCGACCGGGCAGCGCCGCCCGCGCCGGCGCCCGAAACGCGGATTCTCGTCTGCCCCGAGTGCCGGTCCGGCGACACGGAAAAGGTGCCGTCCTACGGCGGCCGGGCGCTCATGGCCGCGCTCGTGGTCATGGGAGTCAGCGCGGGGTTCGGCAAACCGGAGATCGGCGGCGTGGCCATCGGCCTGTGGATGGTGGCGGTGATCTTTTTCGCCCGTCACGCGGGAAAATATCGCTGCCGCGATTGCGGCTGGGAGTTCGGTCCCGAGAATGCATAATGCGCCGATGAAGATCGACCGGCCCGGCAAGAACGAATACAACCCGGCCTTCGAGCGCTACGTCTCGCGCGTCCCCGAGGAGGACGCCCTGCCCGCGCTCGAGCGTCAGCCCGCGGAGATCCGGGCGGCGCTCGGCGGGCTCTCGGCGGAGCGCGCCGGCTTCCGCTATGCCCCGGGCAAGTGGAGCGTCCGGCAGCTCCTTGGCCATGTCACCGACAGCGAGCGCGTCTTCGGGTACCGCGCCCTCTGCGTGGCCCGCGGCGAAGCCGCGTCGCTGCCGGCGTTCGAGGAAAACGACTACGCGGCCAACGCGGGCCACGATCGCTACGAGCTCGGCGACCTGGTCACCGAGTTCGAGACCGTGCGGCGGGCGAACGTGTCGATGCTGACCCACCTCGACCAGACGTCCGTGCTCCGCGTCGGCACGGCGAACGGCCTGCCGATCTCGGTTCGGGCGCTGGCGTACATCATGGTCGGGCACGTCCGCCATCACATGGCCGTGCTCGCGGAGAAGTACGGCATCCCGGGCCGCGCCTGAGGCAGCGGTGACCGCTTTCGGCGAGAACCTGGCGCTTCTGCTCGTCCGCGAGCTTTCGACCTTCGAGCGGGAGCTCGACCTCTTCCCGGACGACGCCTCGGCCTGGAAGACCGGCCCCGGGATCGCGAACTCGTCGGCGAACCTCGCGCTCCACGTGTCCGGCAACCTGCGGCACTTCGTCGGCACGGTCCTCGGCGGCACGGGCTACGTGCGCCACCGCGAGCGCGAGTTCGGGAAGCGGGAGGGCGCGCGCGAGGACGTGAAGGCCGAACTCCGCGCGGCGATCCGCGACGTCGAGACCGTCCTGCCGAGCCTGCCGGGCGACGCGTGGACGCGCCCGTATCCCGAGCCCGTCAACGGCGTGATCCTCCCCACCGATCGGTTCCTGATGCACCTGTGCTCGCACGCGGCATATCACCTCGGCCAGGCGAGCTTCGTGCGGCGCGTCGTGACGGGGCAGGGCACCTCGAGCGGGCCCGTGCCGCTCGGCCCTCTGGGGCTCCGGCCCGCGCCGTGAAAGTGGTGCTCTTCGGCGCGACCGGGATGGTCGGCGCCGGAGCTCTCCTCGAGTGCCTCGACGATCCCCGCGTCGACCGCGTCGTCGCGGTCGGGCGGCGGCGCAGCGGCCGCGCGCACCCGAAGCTGACGGACCTCGTGGTCGAGGACCTGTTCCGGTACGATGCGATCCTGCCGCAGCTCGCGGGCGCCGACGCGTGCTTCTTCTGCCTCGGCGTCTCCGCGGCCGGCCTGAGCGAGGAGGAGTACACGCGCGTGACGCACGACCTGACGCTCGCGGCGGCTCGCGCGCTCCTCCAGGCCGGCTCGCGGCGGACGTTCTGCTACGTCTCGGGCGCGGGCACCGACGCGGCGAGCCGTTCGATGTGGGCGCGCGTGAAGGGGCGGACCGAGAACGACCTCCTCGCGCTGCCGTTCGAGGCGGCGTACATGCTGCGCCCGGGCTACATCCAGCCGATGCGCGGCGTCCGTTCGCGGACCGCCTGGTATCGGGTCTTCTACGCGCTCTTCGGGTTCCTCTATCCGCTGCTCGCCAGGGCATTCCCGGCGCTCGTGACGAATACGGCGGTCGTGGGCCGCGCGCTGCTGCGCCTGGCCGCGGAGGGCTCGCCGCAGCGGATCCTCGAGACGCGCGACATCAACCGTCTCGGGTCGGCGGCCTGACCGTGCCGCGCTACGTCGCCTTTCTGCGCGCGATCAACGTCGGCGGCCACGTCGTCACGATGAAGGCGTTGAAGGAGCACTTCGAGGAGCTCGGCTGCTCGGGCGTCGAGACGGTCATCGCCAGCGGCAACGTCGTCTTCGACGCGGCGTCCCGCAGCGCGGCGGCTCTCGAGAGGAGGATTGCCGGGCACCTCCAGGAGCGCCTCGGCTACGCGGTCGCGACGTTCCTGCGCACGCCGCAGGAGCTCGCCGGGATCGCGGGCCATCGCCCGTTCGCCCGGGCCGAGCTCGAGGCCGCCGGGCACTCGCTGTTCGTCGGTTTCCACGGGACCGTGGCCGACGCCCAGGCGCGCCGGCGCGTTCGGGCCCTCGCCTCGGAGGTCGACGCCTTCCACCTTCGGGGCCGCGAGGTGTTCTGGCTCTGCCGAGGCCGCTCGACCGATTCCAGCGTCTACGGCGGCGGGCTCGAGAAGGCGCTCGGACAGCCGGCCACCGTCCGCAACGCGACGACGGTCCGCCGGATCGCGGAGAAGTACGCGTGACGGCGGTTTCGCCGGGCCGCTCGGCCCTCCGCGCGATCTGGACCGGCGGCCTCCTCGCAGGCGCTTTCGACATCGCCTTCGCGATCGTCTTCTACGGCTACGCCCGCGGTTCGACCGCGGCACGCGTCCTCCAGTCCGTCGCGAGCGGCTGGCTCGGGAAGGCGTCGTTCGACGGCGGCGCCGGGGCGGCGGCGCTCGGCCTCCTGACGCACTTCGGCATCGCGACGGGCGCGGCCGCGGCCTTCTACGGCGCCTCGCGGGTGCTGCCCGCGCTCGTCCACGAGCCGGTCGCGGGCGGCGTCCTCTTCGGCATCGGCCTCTACGCGTTCATGAACCTCGTCGTCATTCCGCTCTCGGCGGCGCCGTTTCGCCCGTCCCTGGCTCCCGCCTCGGCGCTGCCGGGGGTCGCGGCCCACATGTTCCTCATCGGCCTGCCGATCGCTCTCTGCGCGCGGCGGTTCGGGCCGGATCCGGAGCCGGTGTGAGGACGATCGGCAACCTGATCTGGCTCGTCTGCGGCGGTCTCCTGATGGGGCTCGCCTGGTGGGCCGCCGGGCTCGTCGCCTTCGTCTCGATCGTCGGGATCCCGTGGGGCCGCGCCTGCTTCGTCATCGGCGAGCTGTGCTTTCTGCCGTTCGGCCGTTCCGTGGCGGATCGCCGGGTCGTCACGGGGAAGGCCGACATCGGCACGGGCGCCCTCGGGATGATCGGCAACGTCATCTGGTTCGTGCTCGCCGGCCTCTGGCTCGCGATCGGCCACCTCGCGTCGGCCGTGCTGTGCTTCGTCACGATCCTCGGGATCCCGTTCGGGCTCCAGCACCTGAAGCTCGCCGAGATCGCGCTCGCGCCGATCGGCAAGACCGTGGTCCTCCGGCGGTAGCCGTGCGCGTGCGGCGGCTCGAAGCGGCCGATGCCGATCTCGGCGAGACCCTCGTCCGCACGTTCAAGGGGACGGCCGCGCCCGAGGTATCGGCGGGAATCCGACGCTTCCTCTCCGACCCCGACAACGTCCTCCTCGTCGCCGAAGCGGGGGGTCAGCCCGCCGGTTTCCTCGTCGCCTACGTTCTCGACCGCGTGGATCGCGATCGTCCGATGGTCTGCCTGTACGAGATCGAGGTCGCGGCATCCCGGCGCCGGCAGGGCGTCGGCGCCGCCCTGGTCGCCGCGCTGAAGGCCCTCTGCCGCGGGCGCGCCGTGATGAAGATCTGGGTGATCGCCAGCCGGTCGAACACCGCGGCAATGCGGCTCTATGAAGCCGCGGGGGCACGGCCGGGCGCCGGCCCGGACGACGTCGTTCTCGTGTGGAGCCCGGTGGACTGAGGGCTCAGGCCTCGGGGGGCTTCTTCCGGCGCTTCTCCCAGCTCCCGATCGGACCGAGCGTGATCAGCCCGAAGCCGGCCCCGAGGATCGGAAGCCAGAGGTGGCCCAGTCCCGCCCCGGCCCCGATCGCCGCGGTCAGCCAGATGCTCGCCGCGGTCGTGAGGCCGTGGACCTCGAGACGGTCGCCGACTTTCAGGATCGTGCCCGCCCCGAGAAACCCGATGCCCGCGACGATCCCCTGGACCACGCGGCTGATGTCCGCCGACGTCTCGCCGGCCACGACGGCGGCGAGGACGAAGAAGGCCGAACCGAGGGCGACCAGGACGTGCGTCCGCAGTCCCGCGGTGCTGTGCACCCACTCCCGCTGGAGGCCGAGGAGCCCGCCGAGCACCGCCGCGAGCCCGAGCCGCGAGGCGCAGAGGATCAGCGAGTGCAGCGTCGGCAGCTGAAAGATCGCCGGTTCGGTCATCGCGTCGTCTCCGCTCCCGTCAGGCGCCGGGACCGACCATCTTCTCCGGTTGGACCTCGCGGTCGAACTCGTCGGCCGTCAGGTGGCCGAGCGCCACCGCCGCTTCCTTCAGCGTCGTGCCGTCCTTGTGCGCCTTCTTGGCGATGGCCGCCGCGACGTCGTAGCCGAGGCGGGGCGCCAGCCCCGTGACGAGCATCAGCGAACGATGCAGGTGCTCCCGGATGCGCTCGCGGTCCGGTTCGATCCCGCGGGCGCAGTGCTCGTCGAACGACTCGCAGGCGTCGGCGAGGAGGTGCACGGAGCGGAGGTAGTTGGCGATGATCAGCGGCTTGAAGACGTTCAGCTCGAAGTTGCCGGACGCGCCGCCGACGGTGACGGCGACGTCGTTGCCGAAGACCTGGGCGCAGACCATCGTCATCGCCTCGGACTGCGTCGGATTGACCTTGCCCGGCATGATCGAGGAGCCCGGCTCGTTTTCCGGGATCCGGATCTCGCCGAGGCCGGAGCGCGGTCCCGACGCGAGCCAGCGCACGTCGTTGGCGATCTTCATCAGGGCGGCGGCGAGCGTGCGGACCGCGCCATGGGCGTTGACGAGCGCGTCGTGCGCCGCCAGCGCTTCGAACTTGTTCGGCGCCGAGACGAACGGGATCCCCGTCAGCTTCCCGATCTCGGCCGCCACCTTCGGGCCGAAGTCGGCCGGCGCGTTCAACCCCGTGCCGACGGCGGTGCCGCCGAGCGCGAGCTCCTGGAGGTGGGGGAGCGCGCTCTCGACGTGCGCGATCGCGTGGTCGAGCTGCGAGACCCAGCCCGAGATCTCCTGGCCGAGCGTCATGGGCACGGCGTCCTGGAGGTGCGTGCGGCCGATCTTGACGACGTCCGCGAACTCCTTCGCCTTTCCGTCCAGCGTGTCGCGCAGCCGACGGACCGCCGGGATCAGCCGGAACCGCGTCTGCTCGACCGCCGCGATCGACATCGCCGTCGGAAACGTGTCGTTCGAGGACTGGCTCATGTTGACGTCGTCGTTCGGGTGGACCGGCTTCTTCGAGCCCATCTCGCCGCCGAGGAGCTCGATCGCGCGATTGGCGATGACCTCGTTGGCGTTCATGTTGGTCTGCGTGCCGCTTCCGGTCTGCCAGACGGACAGGGGGAAGTGGTCGTCGAGTCTGCCGTCGAGGACTTCGTCGGCCGCACGGATGATGGCGTCGGCCTTCTTCGGGTCGAGCGCGCCCCGGTCGCGGTTGACGACGGCGGCGGACTTCTTGAGGATCCCGAGCGCCCGGATCATCGCGCGCGGGAAGCGCTCGGGGCCGATCTTGAAGTGGTGCAGCGAGCGCTGGGTCTGGGCGCCCCAGTAGCGGTCGGCGGGCACCTCGACCTTGCCCATCGTGTCCGATTCGGTGCGGGTCTTTTTCGCGTCGGTCATGCAGAGGCCATGGTATCGCGGCCGGCGCCGCACCGCGGGCCGGGCAACGACGCCCGGCGTGGTCGCCGCATCGGCGTCGGAGTTGGTTCTACGGGCTCGGCTCCACGCTCGTGCGGACGGCCTTGAAGGGCGCGTGCCGCCCGTGGATCCCGTAGTTGCCGGACATCGTGTCGCCGTTGACCTGACCGCGGAACGTCAGGACGTTCTTCGTCTTCGTCGCAAAGACGATGTGGTGGTTTTCGATCGTGCCCTCGATGCCGCCTTCCTGGTTGGGGCCCTGGAACCTGCCCCAGATCCGCGTGCCGTCCTGGTGGATCTCGACGGTCTTGGTGACCCACTCGTCGTTCTCGACGTTCTTCGAGGTGATGGTCCAGTTGCCGCGGACGATGTCGAAGCGCACCTCGCCCTGCTGGGAAGTCAGGGGCAACGGGGTGAGAAGCGCGAGAGCGAGCATCGCCGCCGCCGGGAGCGCCGCCCGGAAAGGCCGGCTCATCATCTTCCCGCGACGTCGGGCTCCGGGCCCGCCTCGAAGAGCGCGCGGTGGATCGTACCGGCGAGAACCGCTCCCACGATCGGGGCGACCCAGAAGAGCCAGAGCTGCGAGGTCGCCCAGCCGCCGACGAACAGCGCCGGGCCGGTGCTGCGCGCCGGGTTGACCGACGTCGCCGTCACCGGGATGCTGATCAGGTGGATCAGCGTGAGCGCCAGGCCGATCGCGAGCCCCGCGAAGCCGACCGGCGCGCGCCGGTGCGTCGCGCCGAGGATCACGACGAGGAACATGAACGTCATGACGATCTCGCAGACGAGCGAAGCGCCGAGCGAGTAGCCGCCGGGAGAATGCTCGCCGAATCCGTTCGCCGCGAACCGGCCGACCTCCCAGCCGGGCTTGCCGCTCGCGATCACGTAGAGGACCCCGGCTCCCGCGACCGCGCCGAGCACCTGCGCGATCACGTAGCCGGGCACGTCGCGCCCCTGGAACCGTCCGCCCGCCCACAGCCCGACCGTGACGGCCGGGTTGAAGTGGCCGCCGGAGATCGGCCCGAGCGCGTAGGCGCCCGTCAGCACGGTCAGCCCGAAGGCGAAGGAGACGCCGAGGAACCCGATGCCGTACTCCGGAAACGCGCCGGCGATCACCGCGCTGCCGCAGCCGCCGAGGACGAGCCAGAAGGTCCCGATGAATTCCGCGGAGAGCTTGGAGAACATGCGCGCCTCCTCACGAATGGCGGGCATCATGTCAGAAACGGGAGCCGGGGGAAACGGTCGTCCGAGCCTAGCCGCTCCCGCCCTCCGAGCCCGCCGCCCGGCGGCCGGCCGTCAGGCTCGCCCGGACGAAGTCGGCGTTCATCCGAGCGATGAACTCCATGCGGATGGCCTTGGGGCAGGCGGCTTCGCACTCGCCGTGGTTGGTGCAGGTGCCGAAGCCCTCGGCGTCCATCTGCGCGACCATGTTGCGGACGCGGTCCGACCGCTCGGGCTGGCCCTGAGGCAGGAGGGCCAGATGCGAGACCTTGGCCGACACGAAGAGCATCGCGGAGGCGTTGGGGCAGGCCGCGACGCACGCGCCGCAGCCGATGCAGGCGGCGGCGTCCATGGCGAGGTCGGCGTTCTCCTTGCGAACCGGGATCGCGTTGCCGTCGGGAGCGCCGCCGGTCGAGGCCGAGACGAAGCCGCCCGCCGCGATGATCCGGTCGAACGCGCTGCGGTCGACGACGAGGTCCTTGACGACGGGGAAAGCCTCCGCGCGCCAGGGCTCGATCGTCAGCGTGTCGCCGTCCCGGAACGTCCGCAGGTGCAGCTGGCAGGCGGTCGTGCGCTCGCGCGGGCCGTGCGGCCGGCCGTTGACGACGACGCCGCAGGTGCCGCAGATGCCTTCGCGGCAGTCGTGGTCGAAGGCGATCGGGTCTTCGCCCTTCTGGACGAGGCCTTCGTTGACGACGTCGAGCATTTCGAGGAACGACATTTCCTCGCTGACGGCGTCGGCCGTGTAGGTCACGAAGTCGCCCTTCGACTTTCCGTCCTTCTGGCGCCAGACCCTGAGCGTCAGCCTCATTTGTAACTCCGGACGGCGAGCTCGACGTTCTCGTAGGTCAACGGCTCGACGTTTCGATTGGGCTTGCGCCCCTCGCCCGTGTACTCCCAGGCGGCGACGTGGCAGAACTTCTCGTCGTCGCGCCTGGCCTCGCCGTCGGCCATCTGATGCTCGAGACGGAAGTGGCAGCCGCAGGACTCGTCGCGCTCGAGCGCGTCGAGGCACATCAGCTCGCCGAGCTCGAGGAAATCCGCGACACGGCCGGCGTTCTCGAGCGACTGGTTGAGCTCGGCGCCCGAGCCCGGCACCGTCACGTTCTTCCAGAACTCCTCGCGCAGCCCCGGGATCTTGCCGAGACCGTGCTCGAGCCCCTTCCGGTCGCGGGCCATGCCGCAGTGCTCCCACATGATCTTGCCGAGTTCGCGGTGGAAGGACGTCACCGTGCGCTTGCCCTGGACGCCGAGCAGGCGCGCCGTGCGCTCGGCGACCGCCTTCTCCGCCGCGCGGACGTCGGCGTGGTCGGCGGGGACCGGCGTGAACTTCTCGCGGGCGAGGTAGTTGCCGATCGTGTAGGGGATGATGAAGTAGCCGTCGGCCAGGCCCTGCATCAGGGCCGAGGCGCCGAGGCGATTGGCCCCGTGGTCGGAGAAGTTGGCCTCGCCGAGCACGAAGAGGCCGGGAATCGTGCTCATCAGGTTGTAGTCCACCCACAGGCCGCCCATCGTGTAATGGGTGGCGGGGTAGATGCGCATCGGCACCCGGTAGGGGTCCTCGTCGGTGATGCGCTCGTACATCTCGAAGAGGTTGCCGTACTTCTCCTCGATCTTCTTCTGGCCGAGCCGCGCGATCGCGTCCTTGAAGTCGAGGTAGACCCCGAATCCGGTCGGGCCGACCCCGCGGCCTTCGTCGCAGACCCGCTTGGCCGCGCGCGAGGCGATGTCCCGCGGCGCGAGGTTGCCGAAGCTCGGGTACAGGCGCTCGAGGTAGTAGTCGCGCTCCTCCTCCGGGATCTGGTCGGGTCCGCGCTGGTCGCCCCTGGCCTTCGGCACCCAGATCCGCCCGTCGTTGCGGAGGGACTCGCTCATGAGCGTCAGCTTCGACTGGTAGTCGCCCGTGACCGGGATGCAGGTCGGGTGGATCTGCGTGAAGCACGGGTTGGCGAAGGCGGCGCCTTTCTTGTACGCCCGCCAGATGGCGGTGCCGTTGCAGCCCTTGGCGTAGGTGGCGAGGTAGAAGACGTTGCCGTAGCCGCCGGTGGCGAGGCACACCGCGTCCCCGAGATGCGTCTCGACCTCGCCGGTGACCATGTCCCGCACGACGATGCCCCGGGCCCGGCCGTCGACGACGATGAGCTCCTGCATCTCGTGGCGCGGGAACATCGACACCGAGCCGAGGCCGATCTGGCGCTCGAGCGCCTGGTAGGCGCCGAGCAGGAGCTGCTGGCCCGTTTGCCCCCGTGCGTAGAAGGTGCGCGAGACCTGAGCGCCGCCGAAGGAGCGGTTGTCGAGCAGGCCGCCGTACTCCCGGGCGAACGGCACGCCCTGCGCGACGCACTGGTCGATGATGTTCACCGAGACCTGGGCGAGGCGGTAGACGTTGGCCTCGCGCGCGCGGAAGTCGCCGCCCTTGACGGTGTCGTAGAAGAGCCGGAAGACGCTGTCGCCGTCGTTGCGGTAGTTCTTCGCCGCGTTGATGCCGCCCTGCGCCGCGATCGAGTGGGCCCGCCGCGGCGAATCCTGGTAACAGAAGCACTTGACGTTGTAGCCGAGCTCGGCCATCGAGGCCGCGCCGCCGGCGCCGGCCAGGCCCGACCCGACCATGAGAACGGTGTACTTGCGCTTGTTGGCCGGGTTGACGAGCTTCATGTCGAAGCGGTGCCTGTCCCACTTCTTCTCGATCGGACCGGACGGGATGTTGGACTTCAGCTCCACGGCGCTTTCGACTCCTCGGCCTGTTTGGCGACCCGACTACTTCACCAGCCCGGCGAGCACCGCCAGGGGGAACGAGATGTTGCCGACGACCACGACGATCGCGACGATCCAGGCGAGCACGCGAGCGGCGTGGATGTAGCGCGGGTGCGAGACGCCGAGCGTCTGGAACATGCTCCAGACGCCGTGGCGAAGGTGGAGCCCCAGCGCGAGCATCGCGAAGATGTAGAAGAGCGACACCGGGACGACGCGGAAGCCGGCGACGAAGTTGTGGTAGACGTCGCCCTCGATGAAGCTCTGGTGCACCGTGCCCGTCGTCAGATGCAGGATGTGGTAGATCACGAAGAGGAGCAGGATCACGCCGCCCCACCGCATCGTGCGCGACGCGTAGGTCGATTCCTTCCACTGCTGCTCCCGGTAACCGACGGGGCGGGCGCGCCGGCTCGTCAGGGTCAGCGACGTCGCGGACCAGATGTGCAGGACCACGGCCGCCAGCAGGACCGCCCGCGCGATCCAGAGCCCCCCGCCGTGGAGAAACTCGCGCAGGAAGACGGCGTACCGGTTCATCGCCTCCGGGCCCATGTAGACCTGGAGGTTGCCGAGCATGTGGACGACGACGAACCCCACGAGAATCACGCCCGTCGCGGCCATGATCACCTTGCGGCCGATCGACGACCGGGCGAAACCCCGCGGTGCCTCCATCCCGTTGCCTCCCGGCAGGCCGATCGGCCTGCCGCTGGCGATTATATGCAGGACGGTTCCGGGGGCATGATGCGCCTCGATCAGGGAATCTGGAGACGGCCGGCGCGGTTGACGCGCCTGATGCGCGGGATTCTGGTGCGCGCGACACTCTCGGCTTTCCTGGTGGGCTCCGCCGCCGCGCTCCGCGCCGCCGACCGCGACGATCGGCCCCTTCCCGAGCCCCGTGCCTTCCTCGAAGACGTGCGCCGGAATCTGCGCAGCGACGACGCGCTGCTCGAGCAGTACACGTTCACCGAAAAGAGAACCGAGCTGCGCTACGACGGCAAGGGCGCGGTCAAGAAGGCCCGGCGCGAAACGTACGAGGTCTATCCGTCGGCGGAGCCGGGAAAGATGTACCGGCGTCTCGTCGCCCGCGACGACGTGCCGATCTCGGCCCGGGAGCTCGCCGAGGAGGACCGCAAGCAGGAGCAGCGGACGGAGGCCGCCGAGAGGAAGCTCGCCGGGGAGGACGACGCGGCGCGCGGCCGCCGGCGCGCGAAGGAAGCCGAAGAGCAGCGCCAGGAGCAGGAGGTCGTCGACGAGGTCTTTCGGATGGACGACATCGTCGTCGAAGGCCGCGAGGAGGTGAACGGGCGTTCGACGATCGTGCTCTCCTTCACCCCGAAGCCGGGCTACAAGCCGGTCACGGCGGGCGGGAGGGTCATCCAGAAGCTCGCCGGCCGTGCCTGGATCGACGAGCAGGATCGCCAGCTCGTCCGCATCGAGGCGCACCTGCTCGACACGCTCGGCGTCGGACCGGCACGCCTGGCGAGGCTCCAGAAGGGGTCCGAAACGTATTTCTCCCGGCGCAAGGTCAACGACGAGATCTGGCTCCCGGTCGAGGCGCGCTTCACGGGGTCGGCGAAGGTGCTCTTGTTCTTCTCCGCGCGGGTCGACGCGCTCTTCCAGTACGGGGACTACAGGAAGTTCTCGGTGTCCACGGACAGCGCCGTCGACACGAACCCTTGACGGCTAGGCCGAGACCGGCTCCAGTCGCCCGCCCGAGCGAACCACCCGCCGGTACTCCGAATCCCGCTCGTAGGGCTCGCGGCCGCTTTCGCGGATGAGGCGCTCGAAATCCGTGCGGGTCATCCCCGAGGCCGTGGTCGCGCCCGCGGCGTGCGTGATCGTCTCGTCCACGACCGTGCCGACGAGGTCGTCGGCGCCGAAGAAGAGCGCCACCTGGGCGAGCTTCGTGCCGATCTGGATCCAGTAGGCCTTGATGTGAGGCACGTTGTCGAGGAGGAGGCGCGAGACCGCGATGACGCGCAGGTCGAGCTGGCCCGTCGGCGTCGGCAGGTGCGCGAGCGGCGTGTTCTCCGGGTGAAACGCGAGCGGGATCACGCCCGGGATCCCGCCGGTCTCGTCCTGCAGGGCGCGCAGGCGGAGCAGATGGTCGACGCGCTCCTCGGGGGTCTCGACGTGGCCGTAGAGGATCGTCGCGTTCGTCTTGACGCCCTGCCGGTGGCACTCGCGCGCGACCTCGAGCCAGCGCTCGCCCGAGATCTTGTTCTTGCAGATGACGTCGCGCACGCGGCGGGCGAAGATCTCGGCGCCGCCGCCGGGGCAGGAGTCCATCCCGGCGTCCTTGAGGCGCCGAATCGCTTCGCCGACCGGCATCCGCCCGATCTGGGCGATCCAGTCGAGCTCGACCATCGTCCACGCCTTCAGGTGCACGCCGGGGAACTTCTCCTTGAGCGCGCGCATCAGGCCCGTGTAATAGTCGAACGGCCACGTCGGGTGCAGCCCGCCGACGACGTGGAACTCGGTGACCGCCTCGCTGTACCCCTTGCCCGCCTCGGCGACGCATTCGTCCACGGCGAGCTCGTAGCCGCCCGGCTCGTTGACTTTCTTGGCCCACGCGCAGAGCGCGCAGTCCACCCAGCAGAGGTTCGTCGGATTCAGATAACGGTTGACGTTGTAGAACGCCAGGTTGCCGTGCCGCGCCTCGCGGACGTGGTTGGCGAGCCGGCCGAGGCCGAGGAAATCGCGGGTCTCGAAGAGGGCCACGCCGTCCTCGAAGGAGAGGCGAACTCCGGAGAGGACCTTCTCGGCGATCGGGGCGAGGTCCGAGCCGCGGAAAGCGGACAGCGGATCGCGGCGAGGGGACGCCGCGTCGGCCGGCTGCCGAGGGACCCGATCCGTCACGGGATGGCGGGCTTGGTGACCGGCTGGAACGGATCCTGCGACACGGGGGCGACGTCGTCCAGGAAAGGCGTCAGGTAGCGGTAGCAGTCCCAGCAGTACTTCTCTTCGGGGGCGAACTCGTAGTCCACGACCCGACCGACGGCGGGATAGTCCGACATCTCCCGACCGCAGCGGTCGCAGGTGCCCTTCTGCCCCTTCATGAGGCGCCAGACCGGTCCCACGGGCCTCATGCTATCAGGCGGCGCGCGGCCGCGTCCGGCCTCAGGCCGCCCTGCGGATCTCGCCGCCGGCGACGCGCCAGGCCGCCAGGGCCGCCGCGGAAACGACCGCGATCCCGGCACCGACCAGGAAGGCGACGTGCGGTCCGAACGCCTTCCACAGGACGCCGAACAGCACGGACGCCGGCAGCGACGCCAGCCCGGTGCTCGCGTGAAAAGCGCCGAACGCGCGGCCGCGGCTGTCCGCGCGCACGAGGTCGGCGACCAGCGCGCGTTCGGCGCCCTCGGTCAGGGCATAGAAGAGCGCGTAGAACGCGAAGACGCCCCAGACTTCGCGGGCGGTCCCCGCAAACGCGAACGCGATGTAGGAGACGGCGTAGACGGCCCAACCCGCGAGGATCGTCCGCACGTGGCCGAGCCGGTCGGCGAGGGCGCCTCCCGGGACGCCGGCAGCCGCCTTGACGCCGTTGAAGGCGGCCCAGAGAAGGGGGAGCTGCCAGAGCGGGACGCCGCTGTCGCGGGCCTTCAACAGAAGGAAGGCGTCCGTCGAGCTCGCCAGCGCGAACAACACGAAGATGCCGAGCAGCATCCAGAGGCGCGCGGGCAACGGTCCCTCCGCCGACGGCGGCGCGCCCGTCCGCGGCGTCTCCTCGGCGCGCCGGGGTGTTTCGCGGACGCGGAGGACGAGCACCGCGATGGCGATCGCGCCCGGCACGGCGGCGAGGAGGAACACCGAGCGCTCGTCCGAAAAGACCCACTTCAGCAGCGCCGCGGCGAGCAGCGGCCCCGCCACCGCGCCGGCGTTGTCCATCGCGCGCTGCAGCCCGTAGGCGCGGCCGCGCTCCCCGGACGGGACGAGATCGGCGAGAAGGGCGTCGCGGGGCGACGTGCGGATGCCCTTGCCGACGCGGTCGGCGAACCGGATCGCGAGGACCTGTACCCAGCTTGCGGCCACTCCCACGAGAGGCCGGGCCGCGGCGGCGATCGCGTAGCCGGCGACGACGAGAGGCTTTCGCCGGCGGAAGCGATCGGACCACCAGCCGGAGACCGCCTTCATGATCGAGGCGGTGGCCTCGGCGACGCCTTCGATCAGGCCGAGCGCGGCGGGACCCGCGTGGAGCGTGCGCGTCAGGAAGTCGGGCAGGAGCGGGTAGATCATGTCCGACGCGACGTCGGACAGGAACGACACCCAGCCGAGCGCCCAGACGCCTTTGTCCAGCTGGCGCGTCGGATGTGTATCCATAAAATATTAGGTATTTTGCTAAAATTTCCTAATTTTATTAGGATCAGGGTTTTGCCCGGCCTCATCATAATCGCGTCGTGAGGCTGCATTCCTCCGACTCCTTCGTGCTCGGCACCCATGCGCTGCGCGAAACCGACCGCATCGTGTCGTTCCTGACGCGCGATGCCGGCAAGAAGCGCGGGGTCGCGCGCGGGGCTCGCCGGCCCAAGAGCGCGTTTGCGGGCGCGCTCGAGCCGATGACGGAGGTTCGTGTCGTCTATTACGAGAAGGAGGGGCGCGAGCTCGTGTCGATCAACGCCGCGGATCCGATCCGCCCGTCGTTTGCGCTGTCGAAGGACCTCGACAAGGCG
Source organism: Thermoanaerobaculia bacterium (assembly GCA_035506175.1). GTDB lineage: Bacteria > Acidobacteriota > Thermoanaerobaculia > UBA5066 > Gp7-AA6 > DAHUXD01. The sequence continues at coordinate 26,031 of DATJPZ010000057.1, forward strand.
CTGCTGCTGTCGACGCTCGCCGAAAGCCTGGAGACGTTCGTTTCCGAGTCGGATCCGGCGGAGCCGTTCTACCGTCTCGCGCGGCACGTCATGGACGCGTTGTTTTCCGGGGCGCCCGCGCCCGTCGTGGCCGCGTACTTCGACGTCTGGGTGCTCAAGCTCTCGGGGCTCTTTCCGGCGATCCGCGAGTGCGCCGGCTGCGGGCGTCCGCTCGAGGCCACGGAGCCGCTCCTCTTCGACGAGCGCCGGCCCGGTTTCGTCGGCGCCGAGTGCCTCCAGGGCGAGACGCTACGCCTGACGGAGGACGCGCGGCGGACCCTGTCGAGCTTCCTCGCGGCCCCGCTCGACCCGGCCGCGGTGCCGGGCGGTCTGCGCGAGATCGCCCGCGTCGCGCAGCTGGCCCGGCGGCACTTCCTCGGCCACGAGTTGAAGAGCCAGCGCGTCCTGGCCGAAGTGCTCGGCTAGTCGGGCGCGCGCGGAGGCGGAAAGCTCCCCCGGGGTCCCGTCTCGACGGCGGCGAGGTCGAAGTCGACGTCGTAGGCGTTGGGCCCGACGGTGACGCGCCGGGTGGCTTTTTCGTATCCCGACGCGCTGACGGTGAGGAGCACCGTGCCCTCCGGGACGCCCACGAGGTTGTACTCGCCGTAAAAGTTGGTCGAAGCCGCGACGCCCTGGCTGACGAGCTCCACCCGGGCGCCGCCGATGGGGTTCTCGCCCGAGGCGACGGTCCCGGAGATCGAGTAGGTTCGCCTTCCCCCGCCCTCCGGTCCGGCGACGGAGTTGGAATCCTGGCAGCCGAGCGGGATCAGGGCGGCTCCCAGCAAGCCGAGTCCGAGGCTTCGCGGGATCTTCATCGTGAGACTCCTTCCGCCGTCTCCTCGCACGGGGCGAAGGCCGCGGTGTCCTGGATCGGCGGGAAGGGCTGGCCAGCCTGGTTCGCGTAGGTCCGCCGGGACCCGGTGACGGTGTCGGTGACGGTGACCGTGGCCGCCACGTTGGTCAGGCCCGCCGCGAAGGCCCAGTAGTGTCCGTTGGCGCAGCCGCCGAGGACTTTCACGACGATCTCGAGGTTGGCCGAATCGAAGAACCAGAAGTAACCGGCGCTCTCGGACAGGCGGACGCCGTGTCCCTGCCCGCTCGACGCGGCACCGCTCCACGAGGCCACCACCCGGAAGCGGCCGCCGTTCAAGCAGAGCGTCGTCGCGCTTTCGACACAGGGCAACGTGTCGACGGCGATCCTGAGAATCGTGCCGGGGGCACCCCAGCCGTCGGGTCCGACGGCAGCCCAGAGCGCGCCGTCCGGACCCACCGCGAGGCCCGACACGTCGCCGTAGAACGCGCTTCCGTCCAGGTCCACGAGCCCGCGTTCCGGCGCGACGCGCTGCAGCGTGGAGTACCCCGCCATCCACAGCCCCCCGTCGGGATCCGGGATGAGGCGCTGTGCCCAGCCGGATCCGGGCAGGCTCTGAACTTCGCCGCCCGGTGAAATCCATGCGGCGTGATTGCGGCCATTGTCGGCGCTTTCGGCGATGAACCAGACGTTGCCGTCCTGACCCGCGGCGAGGTCGATCGGCCGCCCGACGCCGGCGGGGAGGGCGAACGGCGTGATGTCGCCGGAAACGGTCATCCGGCAGATCCGGAACTCGTTCGGCTGCGCGAACCAGAGGTGGCCGTCCGATCCCGTCACGATCCGACCGGTCCACGTCCCTGACGGAGCGGCAAACTCGTCGACCCGGCCGGCGGGCGTGATCCGGCCGACGCGCTGGAGATTCGACTCGGTGAACCAGATGTTGCCGTCGGGCCCGGCCGTGAGGCTGTAGGACTCCGCGGAGGGCGTCGGGAGTGCGAGCTCGAAAACGCCGCCGAGGCGCGTGAGCCGGCCGATCCGTCCGGGAGACTTCAGCGTGTACCAGAGATTCCCGTCGGCTCCGGCCGCCAGAGACAGCGGCGCGCCGCCCACCGGAAAATCTCGAATCGAACCGTCCGGAGCGATCCGGCGAATCGCCGACAGGCCCTGGTCCGCGACCCACGCCGCACCGTCGGCGTCCACGGCGATGCCGGTGGGGCTGTTCGCGGCGAAATGGCGGAGATCCTGCGCGAGCGTCGGGGCCGCCGAGAGGAGCGCCGTCAGCAGGGAGGGAACGCCGAGCCGGAAGAAGCAGGAAGCATGGTTGGCCATGGCCGTTTCCTTTCCGAGTGCGCGGCCGTCACCGGCAGGCCGCGAAGGTCTTCGTGTCCTGGATCGGCGCGAAGGGAGCGCCCCGGGGATTCGTGTAGGTTCGCGACGTCCCGGAGAACGTGTCCCTCACGGTCGTCCGGACCTCGACGTTCGTCAGCCCGGCGGCGAAGGCCCAGTGGTGCCCGTTGGCGGCGCAGCCGTTCAAGACCTTGACGACGACCTCGAGGTTGGCGGGGTCGAAGAACCAGAAGTAGCCGGAATCGGGGGAGAGGTTGACGGCGCGTCCGCGGCCGGAGGAGGCGTCGCTGGTCCACTCGGTCGTGACGCGAAAGCGGCCGCCATCCAGACAGAGGGTCTCCGCGTCCGCGGCGCACGCGGCCGTGTCGGGCTCGGGCGCGAAGCGGACGATCCGGCCGGAGTCCTTGTCCGCGATCCAGAGGGTGCCGTCGAGGCCGGCGGCGATTCCGGGGGTCTCGGTGTCGATCGGAACGGGATACTGGGTGATCGCTCCGCCCGTCGTGATGCGGCTCAACCTTCCGGGACCGGCCGCCCAGAGGTTCCCGTCGGCGGCGCCGACGATGCCATGCGCGCCGCCGGGAAGCGGAAACTCCGTGATGTCGCCGCCGGGCGTGATCCGCCCGACTCTCTCCGTGTCTTCCGTGAACCAGAGATTCCCGTCGGGGCCGACGGCGATGCGCCTGGGATTGCTGGAGCCCGAGAGCGCGAACTCCGCGATCGTTCCGGACGCCGTCACGCGGCCGAGTTTTCCGGCGCAGGGCCTGGCGAACCAGGCGCCGCCGTCGAGCGCGCCCGCGACGACGTAGACGTCCGGGCACGGATCCCAGGTCGCGTCGAACGTCGGCGACCCGGCAAACATCGGGAACTCGGTGATCGTCCCGGCGGTCGTGAGGCGTCCGATCGAGGTTGCCTCGTCCGAAAAGCGCCAGGTCGAGAACCAGAGACTCCCGTCGGGCGCCGAGACGATCTGGAGGGCGCTCGAGACCGGGTACCACGCGAGCGCTCCCGAGGGCGTCATCCGGCCGATCGCGGTCTCCGTGGTGAACCAGAGGTTGCCGTCGGACCCCGGAGCGATGGACCGGGTTTCCTGTTCGACCGGAAACTCCGTGACGGCCCCGCTGCCGTCGATGCGGCCGATCTTCCGGAACGGGCCCTCCGCGTACCACATCGCACCGTCCGGTCCCGGAGCGATGTCGTGCGGCTGGTGTGCGGGAAACTGGCGGACATCCTGGGCCCCGGCGGGGGCGGTTCCGAGAAGCGCCAGAAGCGCGAAAGGCAGGATCCGTCGTAACCGGGTGCCATGCGATGCGGTGGCCCGAGCGTTCATCGGCGTTCCTCCTCGAGATCCGGGTCGTCCTCCAGGGCGCCGGCTCGCGGCCCTCGGAGAGACTTCCCGCTTCAGATCGCGCGTGACGGGCGGCGTTGTCCTCCCGAGCAGCGCCGCCAGGCGCCGGAGCGCCCGATGCCGGCGCACGCGAACCGCTCCCGGCGTGATGCCGAGCCGCCGACCTATCCGCTCCGACGAAAGATCGTCGCGAAACGTCATTCCGAGCAGCTGCCGCTCGGTCGGGTCGATCCGCGCGAGGGCCCGCAGCACGCGGGCCCGCGTTTCCGCCGAGATGAGCGAATCGAGGGGATCGCCTCCGCGCTCGGCCTGCCCGAGCTCGTCCGAAGCCAGTCGCTGCAGGGCGCGGCTCTCGCGCGCGGCCGAGCGTCCGACGTGCATGCAGAGGTTTGCCGCGGCCCGGAAGAGAAAGCCGGGAAGCGCCTCGGGGCTCTCGATACGGCCTGCCGCGAGCGCTTCGACGCCCACGCGCAACGCCTCCTGGCAGACGTCTTCCCCCGCCGCCCGGTTTCGCAAGCGGCGGGTCGCATAGGCGCGCAGTCCCGTGGTGAGGGACGGCTGGAAAGTCGCGTCCGACGCGTCGGTGTCCAGGGGCTGGACCAGCGGCGCCTCCGAGGTCCTCGATCCGGGCTCCATGGGAAGGGACGTTAGGGGGATGAGGCGGGTGGGGTCGTTGGAAGCACCCTTGAAAAGTGCTGGGTTTGGGCTGGACCGCCGGCGGCCGGTGCCTGCCCGCCTGCGCGATAATTCGGCCGGCGGTGCCCATGCGGATTCGCTTCGGTGAATGCCTGCTCGATTCGGCAACGCGGCAGCTCCACGTCCGCGGCGATCTCGCGCACATCCAGCCCAAGGCATTCCAGCTGCTCGAGCTCCTTCTGGAGAAGCGCCCTCGGGCCGTGTCGAAAAAGCAGATTCACTCAAGGCTCTGGCCCGGAACGTTCGTTTCGGATGGCACCTTGACCAGCCTGCTCGTCGAGCTGCGGCGCGTCATCGGCGACGAGGCGAGGCACCCTCTGTTCGTGCGGACGGTCCATGGCTTCGGCTACGCGTTCTGTGGCGAGGCGCTGGAGGAGCCCGACGTCGCGCGCCCGGTGCGGGCGTGGTCCTGTTGGATCCTGCAGGCGGGCCGGCGCACGGTTCTTCAGCCGGGCGAAACGCTCATTGGCCGCGATCCGGGGGCCGAGCTCTACATCGATCATCCGAGCGTCTCCCGCCGGCATGCGCGGATCATCGCCGCCGAGGGAAGCGCGGCGCTCGAGGACCTCGGCAGCAAGAACGGCACCCGCCTGGATGACCGGATGGTCGAGGCTCCCGCCGCCCTCCATGACGGCGCCCGCATCGTCGTCGGAGCGGTCGCCTTGACGTTCCGCATGGTTCCGCTGCCGCCCTCGACCGAGACCGTTGCGGAGCCGTAGTCGGCCTCTGCTCCGGCTGTTGACACTCTCGCCGGGGCGGAGGGACACTTTCCGCATCGTTCGTTCGCGCAGAGTTCGCGCACCCCGACGGGTTGGTCTGGCGGCCGCGGCGCTGCTCTGGCTCGGGGTCCGCCCCGCCTCCGGGCAGGGCTGACAGCCGATCCGGTTTACGGCGCCCAGTCTGGGCGTCCAGAACGAACCGTTCCTGCCGGCCAGGCAGTGGCAGGCACAGATTTCGTATCAGTACGGCAGCGCGGACGACTTCTTCGTCGGCGATCACCGCGACGACGCCTCGGCGCCCTTCGAAACTCCGCCTCAGAGAACCGTCAATCTCATCAACCTCGACGTGCTCTACGGCCTGAGCAATCGGTTGAGTCTCGATTTGACCGTTCCCTTCGCGATCGGGTCGGCCGTCGTCCCGGCCGGGCCGACCGAGCTCCACGAGTTCCAGGCATCCGGGCTCGGCGACGTGGCGCTCCAGGCCGAGTACTGGCTCTCGGACCCGGCGATTCCGTCGCGTTTCGCGGGTTCCGTCAGCCTCGGGTTCCTCGCGCCGACGGGCCGCGACGACGTGCCGGATCGGGCCGGCCCGACGCCGGACGGCAGGCCCCTCGACGAATCGGCGCAGCTCGGCACCGGCGGATGGGCCATCCTCGTGCGCGCCCAGGGCACGGCGCAGGTCGCCGGACCCTTCTTCGCATACGCGTCGGGCTACTACGGGTTGAGCGTCGAGGAACACACCGATGTGGCGAACTTCGACGCGCTCCGCTCGGTTCCGGACACGTATTCGGGACGCCTGGGCGCGGCCTACCTCGTCCCGGGGGTCGATGGTCTCGTCGCCAGCGCGGGCGGCCGGATCAACGGGGTGACCGTGAAGGACCTCATCGGCGGCAAAGACCTCTACTGGCGTCGGCCCGGATACGAGATCTACGTCGAGCCCGGTCTGACCTGGACGCACGGCGCCAATACGGCCACGGTGAGCGTGCCCGTCCGCGTCGCCGCCAACAAGCTGGATAGCCCGCTCGACGTCTCGCTGGGCAGGACCATCGGGGCGTCCTTCGCGCCCTATCTCGTTCTGGCGAGCTACGCCAGGCGGTTCTGAGCGGCGGGCGCGCCGGACGATAGGATTTGTCCCGGATGTCACTGGCAGCAGGGCGCCGCTTCGGTCCCTATGAGATCCTCGGCCCTCTCGGTTCGGGCGGTATGGGCGAGGTCTACCGGGGGCGGGACGTGCGGCTCGGCCGCGAGGTGGCGATCAAGGTTCTCCCGAACGCGCTCGCCGAAATTCCCCAGCGCGTCTCACGATTCGAGCGAGAGGCGCGCTCGGCGTCGGCGCTGAATCATCCGAAC
>DATJPZ010000058.1:0-27367 GCA_035506175.1 Thermoanaerobaculia bacterium
CGCCGTCGCGGCGCAGATTCCGAGCGAGCGAAGGCGACGGTCCGTCGAGCCCCTTTGGGCGAGCCGAGCGCCGGTGGCGAGCCGGGCGAGCAACGGCGAGTCCCGGGCTCGCCAGATTCCGAGCGAGCGAAGGCGACGGTCAGTCGAGCCCCCTCCGGGCGAGCCTTGCGCCGGTGCGCCGTGCGGCGCCACCTCCGCACGGCGCAGATTTCGAGCGACCGACGGCGACTAGGGTATGGGCGTCGGCTCCGGCGGCGGATTCTTGTCGCCCTTGGACTTCTTCTCGGGCCGCGATTTCGTCTCGAGCGTCACGATGAAGTTCGCGGCGTCGTCGAGGCGCCGGTAGACGTACGGGAAGTCGATGTTGTAGTAGGTGCGGTCGCCCTTGTTCAGGTAGCCCCACTTGGTCCCGTTCGAGCCGGCGGCGACGACGTTGCCCTCTGCGTCGAAGACGACGACGGCGACCCCGACCTCCTCGTCTGTCTCGGAGTTGTTGTCGATCCGCACGCGCACTTTCGCGCTCGACTTGCGAATCGGCGTCCCCTTCATCGTGCTCCCGAGATCGAAGACGACCTGTCCGACCACGACGCTCTCCGTCTGCACGTCGATGTTCTGCACGCCGCCGACCGGCTGCCAGGGGAACTTCTTGGTCGCGACCTGACCCGACGCCGGAACGGCGAGGGCCGCGGCGCACACGACCGCCAGAGAAAGCTGTCGAATCCTCATTCCCACCTCCTCGACGCCAAAAAAGCCTGCTCCGGCCAGACGCTCCGGCCGGATTCTCGTCGAGTGTAGCAGGGAGGCCGCGGAGGGACTACGTCTTCCGGGCGAGGCGCGACTTGCGGAACCCGTACCCGAAGTAAATGACGAGGCCGAGGACGAGCCACACGACGAACCGGACCCACGTCGCGATGGGGAGGCCGCCCGACCGCGTGAGCGTCCCGTTCTCGATCATCGGGATCCCGACGATGAGGTAGAGGCAGATCAGGATCCCGAGGATCGGCGTCAGCGGCACGAGCGGCGTCCGGAACGCGCGCGGACGGTTCGGATCGGTGCGGCGCAGAACCATGATGCCGATGCACACCAGGATGAACGCGAAGAGCGTCCCGATGTTCGTCAGCTCGATGAAGACGTCGAGGTTGGCGAACGCGGACAGCGCCGCGACGACCACGCCGATCCAGATCGTGTTGACGTAGGGCGTCTTGTATTTCGGATGGAGCTTCGCGAACGAGGGCGGGAGCAGGCCGTCGCGCGCCATCGAGAAGAAGATGCGCGCCTGGCCGTACTGGAAGACGAGCAGCACGGCCGTCGTCGCGACCACGGCGCCGAAGGCCACGACCCCGGCGGCCCAGTTGATGCCGATCAGCGAAAAGGCCTTGGCGAGCGGTTCGGCGGACCCGCGGATGCTGTCGAGCGGCACCATCCCGGTCAGGACGAGCGACGCCGCGACGTAGAGCACCGTGCAGATCGCGAGCGAGCCGATCATGCCGACGGGCATGTCCTTCTGCGGATTGCGGCACTCCTCGGCCGCCGTCGACACGGCGTCGAACCCGATGTACGCGAAGAAGATCAGCGCCGCGCCGGTGCCGATGCCGGTCCAGCCGTTCGGCGCGAAGGGATGCCAGTTGGCCGGCTTGACGTACGTCGCGCCGACGAGGATGAAGAAGAGGAGGATCACGAGCTTCACGACGACCATCGCCGTGTTGAACCGCGCGGACTCCTTGATGCCGATCACGAGCAGCCAGGTCAGGAGCAGCGTGATCGCCGCGGCAGGGATGTTGAGCACGATCGGGACCCCGAAGAGATGCGGCGCGGCGTCCATGAAGCCCGGGGTCTTCAGCGCCGTCGTGAGATCCGTGGACATCCACGCGGGAATCGTGACGCCGAGGCCCTTCAGCAGCTCGACGAAGTAGCCCGACCAGGTCACCGCAACGGCGACGTTGCCCATGGCGTACTCGATGATGAGGTCCCAGCCGATGATCCACGCGATGAACTCGCCGAGCGTGGCGTAGGAATACGTGTATGCGCTGCCGGCGATCGGCACGAGCGAGGCGAACTCCGCGTAGCAGAGCGCGCAGAAGCCGCAGCCGATCGCCGTGATCAGGATCGAGATGACGAGCGCCGGTCCGGCGCCGTCGTGGTGGCCCCCGCCCGCCGCGGCCGTGCCGATCGTGGCGAAGATCCCGGCGCCGACGATCGCGCCGATGCCGAGGGCGATCAACTGGAGGGGCCCGAGGGTCCGCTTCATCTGGTGCTCGGGCTCCTCGGCGTCCGCGAGGATCGCGTCGAGCGTTTTCTTGCGGAAGAGACTGCTCATGCGAAAGTGCGGCGGAGGATATCAGACCGGGCGCAGCCGGAGACCCGCGAGGACGGTCGCCAGAATCCCGGCGAGGCCGAGCCCGAGCCCCTCGACGAGGCCGCGCGGCCGATACGCGAAAGCCACGCGATGCGTCCCCGCCGGGAGCCGCACCGCCTGGAACGCGCCGTCGCCGCGCTCCACGCGCGCGGGCGCGCCGTCCACGGTCGCGCGCCAGCCAGCCTCCCACGTGTTGAACACGACGAGCACGCCGCGCGCCGGCAGCGTCGCGTCGAGGACCAGCCGGCCGGCCCCGGCGCTCACGCGCCGCGCGGAGGCCGACTCCGGCCTCCAGGTCGGAGCCGGCGGAATCGGCTCCCCCTCCTCGAGCACGGCGATCCGACGCGGGTCGAGGCGCGGGTCGAGCGTCACTTCCCACGCGCGGTCGGGCGGCGCGACGACCGCGGCCGGCACGAGAATCGCACGAGGCAGGCCGCGGAAGTCGTCGACCCGCACGGGGCGCGCTTCGTCCGGCGGGGCGCCTTCGCGGCGCGGTCCGCTGACGAGAACGCCGCCGACCCCGGCGAGCTCGAGCGGGCGCTGCCCGGGCGAGTGCAGCCGCTCCTCGGTCCGCGCGAGCGTCGGGCCGTACCCCCCGGAAGACTCGAGGCCGAACCGCATGCCGAGGGCCGTCTGCAGGGGCTCGAACTCGCGGAGCATCAGGAGCATGTCGGCGTCGGCGTACAGCGTCGGGTAGATCGTCTCGGCGTAGGACGCGTAGCGGCGCGGGAACCCGGTCTCGTCGACGCCGAGCCGCGCCGCGAGCGCGTCGACGGACGCGGGACGCACCGAGTACACGGCCGCGGGCGCGGTCGGCACGGTGCGGCGCGCCTGGATGACGAGGTCGAGCGACAGGATCGCGATCGCCGCGACCGCGGCCGCGCGGCCGCGCCGCCGGCCGGCCGTCAGCGCCGAAAGCGCCAGCCCGGCGCCCGAAGCGAGGGCGAGCGCCCACGAGAGCAGGTATCGCACGGGAACGCGAAAGCCGCGGATCACGGGGAGGCGGGCGAAGAGGCCGTACGGTCCGGCTTCCCCGAACGCGAAGACGAGCCCGACGAACCCGCCCGCGGCGAGCGCGAGGAACACCCCGCGCGGGGACACGCCGTCGCCGCCGCCCGGCCGGCGCCGCGTCGCCGCCAGCCCGAGCCCCGCGAGAAAGAGGGCGCCCGCGAGGACGCCCGGGTAGGACGCGCTCTCCGGCCACGTCCGCCTGCCGTCGACCGGGCGGACGAGCGGCGCGAGCGTTCCCGGGCTCAGCCGGCCGTAGTCCCGTTCCTCCTTCGTGAGCCCGCCGGCCCGCGACGTTTCCGGGTAGAGCGCGAGCGAAGGCGCCAGCGCCGGCGCGCCCACGGCGAGCGCGAGCGCGCCGCCGAGCAGCAGATCCGCGGCCGCGCGGCGACGCGGCCGCGCCGCGAGCACCGCCGCCGCGGCCACCGCGGCCACGACCGGAGCCGCGGCGAGCAGCACGTGGGGCCGCGCCGTCAGCAGCGCGAGCCCGAGGCCGGCCGCGAGCCCCACCACGCCCGAGCGCCGGCGGCCGCGCCCGATCCGCACGATCGCCCAGAGGACCGCCGGCAGCAGCGCCGACGCGGCCACGGCGTTGGGCCAGAGGACGCTCTCGACCATCCGCGCGGACAGCATCCACGCCACGCCCGAGAAGAGCGCCGCGAGCGGATCGCCACAGACCTCGCGCACGAAGACGAAGGCGAGCAGCCCCGCGAGCCACAGGTGCGCGAGCGAGAAGAGGTCGGCCAGGCGGTGGACGGGCGCGCCCGTCAGGAGCATCGGCGCCATCGGCGGGTAGAAGAGCGGCGCTTCCTGGATGAAGAGCGCCGGGTGTCCGCAGTACTCGCCGTCGAGCCAGAAAGGCGACTGCCCCGAGAGCAGCGCCCGCTGCGCGGCCTGCCACACCGGCAGGTGCTCGTAGTAGAGGTCGAGATGAAAGAAGGTGCGGGTCCCGGACACGACCGGCCAGAACGCGGCCGCCGCCAGGAGCAGGAGCGCGAGCGCGGCGCCGGCCGTCTCGGCGCGGGCGCGGCCGGCCCCCCCGGTCATCCCGCCGCGGCCCCGGCCAGTCGTGCCGGGATCTCGTCGAGGCTCGCGATTCTCTCGGCGATGTCCCGGTGCTCGCCCCGCCGGTCGAGCAGCAGGGCGGCGAGGCCGGCGGACCGCGCGCCGTCGTAGTCGTCGCGGAGCGAGTCGCCGACGTGAAGGGCTTCGCCCGCCGCGACGCCGACACGCGCCAACGTGCGCCGGAAAATCTCGGCGTCGGGCTTGCCCGTCTCTTCGATCGCCGAGACGGACACCGTCCGGAAATACCGCGCGAGGCCGCGAAGCTCGAGCAGCCGCGGCAGGTGCGAGTCCCAGTTCGACACGATCGCGAGCGGGATCCCGCGCGCCGCGAGCGCGTCGAGCGTCGGGACGACGTCCGGATACACCGCCCAAACGCCCGGCTCGCGGAAGTGCTGCGCCAGGCGCGCGAACGCGTCGTCCGAGAGGGGCCCGCCGTCGAGGAGACGGCGGACCCGCGACAGGAATCCGCGCCAGAACTCGGGCTCGCCGCGGACGCCGCCGTAGCGGTCGCCGGGCTTCTCCCGCTGGATCTCGATCCAGGTCGTCGTCAGCGCGTCGCGCAGCTGTCCGGGCGAAAACCGCGCGCCGTCATCGGCGAAGATGCGGGCGTAGACCTCCTCGACCGGAGGATCGGGATAGAGGAGCGTCGCCCCCGCGTCGAAGAAGACCGCCCGGATCCCGGTCAGCAGACGAGCGCGTTCTCCCGCATCACGCCGTCGAGCGCGCCGTTCAACGCGTCGCAGCAGCGCCGCGCGGCCGCGAGCGCCTTCGCGCGCTTCTCGGGCGTGTCCGCGATCCGGCCGAGCGCGGCCCGTTCGACCTGGCGATGCCAGACGTCGGCCTCTTCGTGCACGGAGAAGAACCGGGTGGCGTCCTCCTCGGTGATTCCGTAGAAAGCGCCGAGGCCCTCGCGCTTGGTCTTCGAGACCTCCGGGATCTGCGACTCGTAGGCGTACAGCGCGGCGAGGCCTTCCTCGACCGAGCCCTCGCGGGTCGTCTTGCGGAACTCGGCGATCGTGGCGGCCACTTCCGGCGTGCGCGGGGCGGCGGCGAGATCCGACGGCGCCGCGCCGAGGGCCGTGGCGAACCGGCGCCACAGCGCCGGGTGGTTCTCCGCGCCGCGCTCTTCCTCGATCAGGTTCTCGAGGAGCTCCTGACGGAGCGCCGCGTCTTCGCAGCCCGAGTGGACACCCGAGACGTACGTCGGAAACGCCGCGACGTGCGGGTAATAGGAGACGGCGTACTCGCGCAGGTTCTCGCGCGTCAACTTGCCCTGCGACCAGAGCCGGTAGAAGGGGTGCTTGAGGAGATGCTTCTCGGCGACGAGGGCGTCCAGGGCGGCGAGGAACTCTTGCTCTGTCATTTCATCCTCCAAAACGATCGCGTTCCGGGAGGAAGTCTATCGCGCATCCCGCGTTCCGCATCCCGCATCTCTTCACGGCATCACCTGGCCGCCGTCGATGACGATCGCCTGGCCGGTCACCGAGCGGGCGTCCTCGGAGGCGAGGTAGGCCGCGAGCCCGGCCACCTCGCCGGGATCGAGGACGCGCCCGAGCGGCGCCATCGCCGCCGCGGCCGCGCGTCCCTTCTCCTCCCCGCCGAACCGGGCGAACCCCGTCCGCCCCATCTCCGTCTCGACCCAGCCGGGACAGATCGCGTTGACCGTGATCCTCCGCGGCGCGAGCTCGAGCGCGAGGCTCCGCGTCAGACCGACGACGCCGTGTTTCGTCGCCGCGTAGGCGGCGTAGCCCGGGACGCCGAATCGGCCGAGCACCGAGGACAGGTTGATGACCCGCCCCCCTTCGGGCAGGAAGGGCGAGGCTTCGCGCGTGACGCGGAAGACGGCGGTGAGGTTCGTCGCGACGATCGCGTCCCAGCGCGCGTCCTCGGGATCGTCGAGCGGCGTCGGACCGCCGAGGCCGGCGTTGTTGACGAGGACGTCGAGCCGGCCCCAGCGCGCGACGGCGGTCGCGATCGCGAGCGCGATCGAGCCGCGATCGGTCACGTCGCAGAGCGCGGCGACGGCCTCGCGGCCCTCGCCGCGGAGCTCCCCGGCGTGGCGCTCGCAGGAGCCCCGGTCCCGCGCCGCGAGCACGACCCGCGCGCCCTCGGCGGCGAAGCGCCGGGCGATGGCCTCGCCGATGCCGCGGGACGCTCCCGTGACGAAGGCGACCTTGCCCGAGAGCCGTTCCGCCACCGCGCCGGACGCCTCGGCTACGAGCGAACCGGGAGGGCCGCCGGCGGCGTCGAGGCGCGCCGCGCACCCGCCACTTCGGGCGGCAGCGGAAAGTGCACGTCTTCCTCGACGGTCAGAACTTCTTCGACCACGACCGACCGGCCGCTGCGGAGCACGCGGACGATCTCGTTGACGAGGAACTCCGGAGCCGAGGCGCCGGACGTGATGCCGACCGTCTCCACGCCGTCGAACCAGGCCGGGTCGATCTCCGACACGTCGTCGACGAGGTGCGCCCGCGAGCCGGCGAGCAGGGCCTCCTCGACCAGGCGGTTCGAATTCGACGAGTTGCGCGAGCCGACGACGAGGATCAGCGGCGCGCGCTTGGCGAGCGCCCGGACCGCGACCTGCCGATTCTGGGTCGCATAGCAGATGTCGTCCTTGGCCGGCACGTGGATCTTCGGGAACCGGCGCTTCAACGCCTCGACGATCGGCCGCGTGTCTTCCATCGAGAGCGTCGTCTGCGTGATGAACGCGACGCGCTCGGGGTCGGAGACCTCGACCGCCTCGGCGTCCGCGACGGACGAGACCAGCCGGATCTGCGACGCGGCCTCGCCCATCGTGCCCTCGACCTCCTCGTGGCCGGCGTGGCCCACGAGCAGGATCTCGTAGCCCATGCGCGCGAACCGGATCGCCTCGAGGTGGACCTTCGTCACGAGCGGGCACGTCGCGTCGATGACGCGGAGCTTCCGGGCAACCGCGTCGGCGCGGACCTGGGGCGAGACGCCGTGCGCCGAGAACACCGCCGTCGCGCCGTCGGGCACCTCGCCGAGCTCCTGGACGAACCGGACGCCCCGGGCTTCGAAGTCCCGCACCACATGCCGGTTGTGGACGATCTCGCGGCGCACGTAGACCGGCCCCTCGAAACAGTCGAGGGCGAGGTCCACGATCTCGATCGCGCGAACCACGCCGGCGCAAAAGCCGCGCGGCGCGGCGAGCAGGATGCGGTTGACGGACAGGGGTGTGGTCTCGGAGATCATGCGGACGCGGCGATTCTACCGCTGCCCGGCCCTCCGTTCCCGGGGGACCGGAACCGGGACCTCGGCCCGGCGCTCGTCGCGCCGGAACAGGTTCCGGTCGAGACAGCAGGCGGCGCAGTAGGCCTCCCCCGGCTCGGCCGGGCGGGGGCAGCCCTCGTTCTGGCAGCGGGCGGCCAGAGGGCGCTCTTCGCGGTTCATGCGCGGGCTCCTTTCCCGGGGGCGGGCGGCAGCAGGGACGCCAGGATCTGGCGCTCGCAGCGCTCGCGATAGCCGGCGAAGGTCGACTCGGGGTCCTTTTCGGACAGCCACTGCATCATCAGGCCGTCGAAGATCGCGCGCATCGTCGAGCCCGCCTCGCGGGGATCGCGCACGGCGAAAACGCCGCGCCGCATGCCGTCCTCGACGATGCCGCCGTCGATGTCGCGGCAGCCCGCGTAGAAGCGCTCGTTGACCTCGCGGAAGCTCTCGCGCCGCGCGGCCAGGCCGCAGAAGTCGACGAACGTGCGGAAAAAGGCCCGGTTCTTCGAGGGCGACGGAAAGATCAGCGCGACGAGCGCGCGCACCTTCGCGACCGGATCGGACTCGGCTCCCACCGCTTCGCGCATGCGGCCGTGAATCGAGTCGATCAACCACCCGAAGAGCTCCCGAAAGAGATCTTCCTTGGAGTCGAAGTAGTAGAGGGTCACGCCCTTCGAGACCCCGGCGCGGCGGGCAATGTCGTCGAGGGTGACCTCGGAGAAGCCCTTCTCGGCCACCTCGCGGAAGGCCGCCTTCAGAAGGAGGAGACGACGCTCGGACTCGCCGGCCGCCGCGGTTCTCGTCATGGGGGGCAATTTAACCGACCGGTCAGTCAAAAGTCAAGGTCCAGCCTGGGAACGCCCCTTCGCGCCGCCATAGACTCGGCCCATGCGGATCAGGTTGCTCTATTTCGCGTCCTTTCGGGAGGCCGTCGGCCGCGACGAAGAAGCCCGGGAGATCGCGGAGGGGACGCGGGTCGACGCACTGTGGGCGGCCCTCGGCCGGGAGGCTCCCGCCCTGGCGCGATTCCTCAAGCCGCCCCCGGCGGCGGTCAACCGCGAGTACGTCCCGCCGGACACCGTGCTGCGCGACGGCGACGAGGTCGCGTTCCTGCCCCCGGTGGCCGGCGGCTGACGTGACGTTCCTGACGAGCTCGCCGCTCGATCTGCCCGCGCTCCTCGACGAAGCGCGCCCTTCAGACGGCGCGCTGTGCCTCTTCGTCGGCGTCGTGCGCGACGAGAACGAGGGACGGCCGACGGTCGCCATCGAGTACGAGGCCTACGGTCCGATGGCCGAGCGCGAGATGGGCCGCATCGCCGGTGAGCTTTCCCGCGAGTTTCCCTCGGTCGCCCTCGTCCTCCGGCACCGGGTCGGCCGCCTCCTGGTCGGCGAGGCATCGGTCGCCGTCGTCGCGGTCTCGCCGCACCGGGCCGAGGCCTTCGCGGCCTGCCGCGCCGCGATCGACCGCGTCAAGGCGACCGTCCCGATCTGGAAGAAGGAGTTTCACCCGGACGGCTCGAGCGACTGGGTGGATCCGACCCGGGGAGGCGGGAGGCACCAGGCTGGAGGCCGCTAGGCTCATCCGCTCCCGCATCCCGCTTTCCCCGTTTATCTCCCGTTTACCCGGTGACACAATTCCCCCGCCATGTCCCTCGCCAAGGTCATCGGCCCGGACATCGAAGAGCTGATCCGCGAAAACCCGGGCGAAATCGCTCCCGCCGTCGCGACGATTCACCCGGCGGATCTGGCGGAGCTCCTCGAGGACCTACCCCGCGAAGACCGTGTCGTCCTCTTCGAGGCGCTGCCCCCGGAGCAGGGCGCCGCCGTTCTCTCGGAGCTGAAGGGCGAGTCGCTCCGCCTGATTCTCCACCGCACGTCTCCCGGAAAGCTCGGGGCCGAGCTCGACCGGCTCCCCGCCGACGAGGTCACGTTTCTCCTCGAGCACCTGACGCAGCGCCAGCGCGAGGGAATCCTCGCGAAGATGTCGCCGCGCGACGCCGCCGAGGTGGAGCGCCTCCAGCGCTACCCGACCCGCACGGCCGGCCGGCTCATGACCGAGAAGTTCGCGACGATCCGTCCCGAGTGGACCGTCGCCGAAACGCTCGACCACCTGAAGCGCATCGACCCCGAGGTCGAGACCGTCCAGAGCCTCTACGCGCTCGACCCGCGGGGACACCTCGTCGGCTACGTCGCGCTGCGCCGCCTCTTCCCCGCGCCGCCCGACCGCAAGATCGCCGACATGATGGAGACGCGCCTCCTGACCGTGCGCCCGGACGCGTCGCAGGAGGAGGTCGCGCGCCTGGTCTCGAAGTACGACGTCCACGCGATTCCCGTGGTCGACGAGGAGAACCGCCTGCTCGGCATCGTCACCGTGGACGACGTCATCGACATCCTGATCGAAGAGCAGACGGAAGACGCCCTGCACATGGGCGGCGTCTCGGCCACGGAAGAGACCGTCGAGCAGGGCTATTTCGCGACCAAGCCGATCCGCAACGTCCGCCTGCGCTTCAACTGGCTCCTGCTGATGTTCGTCACCGAGACCTTCACGGGCACGGTGCTGCGGCACTACGAGAGCGAGCTCGCCAAGGTCGTGGCGCTGTCCTTCTTCATCCCGCTCCTGATCGGCACCGGCGGCAATTCCGGGTCGCAGACCGTCACGACGATCGTCCGCGGGCTCGCGGTCGGAGAGATCCGCCTGCGCGACTTCGGCCGCGTCCTCTTCCGCGAAGGCGGCAGCGGCGTCGTGCTCGGCCTGATGCTCGGGTGCGTCGGCTTCGGACGGGCGCTGCTCTGGGGATCGAACGTGCCGCTGGCGATGACCGTCGGAGTTTCGATCCTGGCCATCTGCGCCTGGGCCAACACCGTCGGCTCGATGATCCCGATGCTCGCGACCCTCTTCAAGATCGACCCGACCGTGATGTCGGCGCCCCTGATCGCGACCCTCGTGGACGCGACGGGGCTCATCATCTACTTCACGATCGCGAAGAGCTTCCTCGGGCTGTAGCGCCACCACCCCTTCCGGCGGCGGAAGAGGGCCGGGTGAGGGGGATCACTTTCCGACCGGCTGCGCGGCGACCGGACGGAACCGGTCGTTGTCCGGACCGAAGTGCTCGAGGAGATAGGCGACGAGCGCCGCGCGCTGGTCCTCCGGGACGACGGCCCCCCAGCCGACCATCTTGGCGACCTCGGCGGTCCACTGCTTTTCGGTCAGCCGCTGCTGGCGAATCATGTCCGCGGAGTGGCAGTGCAGGCAGGCCTGGTCCGCGAGCGGCTTCATCGCGCCCGCCGGAAGCTCGCCGAGCTCGGTGCCGAGCGGCGGCGGCGGGGTCTCGCGCGCCGCCTCGGGAGCGGCCTGGCCGAGCAGCAGCGCGCCGCCGATCACGGCGCCGAAGGCGGCCGCGAGGCTCCGCGAAAGCCTCACGCCGACACCTCGATCTCGACCGAGGGCCACGCGTTGTAGAAGTACCCGCTCTGGTTCCAGACCGCGTCCTTCGGCTGGACGCTCCCGCGGCTGTCGGTGGCCCGCGCGACGAGCGTCGTCTTCCCCGCCGCCTTCGGCAGATAGGCGAACGACCAGAGACGCCAGGCGAACGGATCGTGGTCCTTGCCGAGCGTGGCCGCGGCCCAGGTCTTCCCGCCGTCGTCGCTGACGTCGACCCGGGCGACGTCGGGCGCGCCGGAGAAGGCGATGCCGCGGATCGTCGCCTTCCTGCCGACGCGCGCCCGCGGCGGGGCCTCGGTGATGTTCGACTTGACGAAGAGCTCCGTGACGGGACTCATCTCGTCCGGTTTGAACGTCACGCCCGGCTCGCCGGGGTTCTTCGGGAACCGGTACGCCGTGTCCATGTAGAAGCCGGTCTGCGCCGACGGCTGCGGGCTGATCCGGTCGAGCCACTTCATCCAGTGGTCGCCGGCCCAGCCGGGAACGACCAGGCGCGCCGGCGCCCCGTGGAGGAGGGGCAGCGGCGCGCCGTTCATCTCGAAGGCGATGATCCCGTCCTCGCGGACCTTGTCGAGCTCGAGGCTGCGATGAAACGGCGGCACCTTTTCCGGCGGCTTGTCCGTGCCGAACGTGTGGAGGTGCTTCGCACCGGCCTTCAGCCCCGCCTTCTCGAGCACGTCGCGCACGCGCACGCCCGTCCACCGCGCGTTGCCGGCGGCGCCGTAGGTCCACTGGACCCCCGGGACGATCGGCCGGTGCAGCGCCCGGCCGTTGCCGGCGCACTGCAGCACGCACGTCGCCGAGGCGCGCGGCATCGCCTTCAAGTCCCCGAGGGACAGCGCCAGGGGCCGCTCGACCTCCCCGTCGACCGTGAGCGCCCACGTCGCCGCGTCGGGAAACACCGGGTTCCAGTGGTGCCGGACGAAAAAGAGATCGTTCGGCGTGATGTACGTTTCTCCCAGCAGCTCGAGGGGCGTCTCCGCGTCGATCGGATAGCCGTTCATCTGCAGGAGGCGCCGGCGCGGCGGCGGGATCGGCAGGGCGCTCGCGGCAGCCGCTCCGGCCGCGGCGAGGAGGAAGCCCCGGCGGCTCATCCCGGCCATGGGCCCGAGTCTACAACCACGGCCTTTCCTGATAGGATCCCGCGCTCGAAACGACGTTCAGGAGGCCCCATGAGCACCCCGACGACCCCGAAGACCCGGGACTGGACGAGCCCGGCTCACGACGCCGAGATCGTCCACTACCGCGCCGCCGACGGCATCGCCGTCATCGAGATGGACGATCCCCCGGCCAACACCTACACGTACGCGATGAACCGGCAGCTCGACGAGGCGATCCTCGCGGCCCGGTTCGACGACGACGTCCACGTCATCGTCCTGCGCGGCAAGGGCGACCGCTTCTTCTCGGCCGGCGCGAACATCGGCATGTTGAACGCCGTCACGCCCGGCTTCAAGTACTTCTTCTGCCTCCACGCGAACGAGACGCTCCTGCGCCTCGAGCACACGCCGAAGCTCGTCATCGCGGCGCTCAACGGCCACACGGTCGGCGGCGGCCTCGAGATCGCGATGGCGGCGGACCTGCGCATCGCGCGCAAGGACGCCGGCAAGATCGGCCTGCCCGAGGTCACGCTCGGCGTCCTGCCCGGGACCGGCGGCACGACGCGCCTGGCGAAGATGGTCGGCAAGTCGAAGGCGATCGAACTGATGGTCACGGGCAACACGTTCTCGTTCGAAGAGGCGCTCGAGCTCGGCCTCGTCAACCAGGTCATCGACGCCACGCCGGAAGACTGGTGGCAGCAGGTCATGGACTACGCGCGCCAGTTCGTGCCGCCGCACAAGGCGTCCAAGGCCGTCGGCCGGATCAAGCGCTCGGTCCAGTCCGGGTGGGACCTCCCGACGGAGTCCGCGCTCGCCGTCGAGCGGGAGCTGCAGCAGCTTCTCTTCCAGAGCGACGACGCCAAGGAAGGCATCGCCGCGAACCAGGAGAAGCGCGTTCCCAAGTTCAAGGGGAAGTAGCTCCTGAAGACAGACCTCTTCGTCAACGGCGAGTTCCTCCCCGCCGCGTCGGGCCAGCGCTTCGCCACGATCAACCCGGCCACCGGCGAGACGATCGCCGAGGTCGCGGAGGCCGGCCGCGAGGACCTCGACCGCGCCGTCGCCGCGGCGCGCGCGGCGTTCGAGTCGGGCCCGTGGGCCGCGATGAAGCCGCGGCAGCGCGGCCGGATCCTCATGAAGGCCGCGGATCTTCTGCTCTCGCGCGCCGACGAATTCGGCAAGGTCGAAACGCTCGACAACGGCAAACCCATCTTCGAGGCCGCGAAGATCGACATGCCCGCGGCCGCCGAGTGCCTGTCCTACTTCGGCGAGTACGCCGACAAGCTCTACGGCGACACGTTTCCGGGCCGCCGGGACGCCTTCCTGCTGACCCTGCGCGAGCCCGTCGGCGTCGTCGGGGCGATCACGCCGTGGAACTTCCCGCTCCTGCAGGCGATGTGGAAGATCGCGCCCGCGCTCGCGCTCGGCAACGCGGTCGTCCTCAAGCCGGCGTCCGCGACGCCGCTGACGGCGCTGATGTTCGCCGAGCTCCTCGCCGAGGCGGGGCTGCCCCCCGGCGCGTTCAACGTGGTCCCGGGCCCGGGCGCGACGATCGGCCAGGCGATGGCGCAGCACCCGGGCATCGACAAGATCTCCTTCACCGGCGAGACCGAGACAGGCAAGTCGATCCTGCGGGCCGCGGCCGGCACGGTCAAGCGCGTGTCCATGGAGCTCGGCGGCAAGTCGCCCAACGTCGTCTTCGCCGACGCCGACCTCGACGCGGCGTCGAAGGGCGCGATCAACGCGATCTTCTACGGCAAGGGCGAGCTCTGCTCGGCGGGCTCGCGTCTGCTCGTCGAAGAGTCGGTCCACGACGCGCTGATGGAGAAAGTCGTCGATCGCGCGAAGAAGATGACGCCGGCCGACCCCCTCGACCCGAAGACGCGCCTCGGCTCGCTCGTGTCGGAGAAGCAGCGCCAGAACGTCGCGCGCTACGTCGAGAGCGGCCGGAAGGAAGGCGCGAAGCTCGTGGCGGGCGGCAACCCCGCCTCGGTCAACGGCAAGGGCGCGTTCTTCGAGGCGACCGTGTTCGACGGCGTCACGCCGGAGATGACGATCGCGCGCGAGGAGATCTTCGGCCCCGTGCTCGCGACCCTCACCTTCAAGAACGAGGACGAGGCCGTCGCGCTCGCCAACTCCACGATCTACGGCCTCGCCGCCGCCGTCTGGACGCGCGACGTCAAGAGGGCGATCCGCGCGGCGAAGGCGCTGAAAGCCGGCACCGTCTGGATCAACGCCTACAACCTCTACGATCCGGGCCTGCCGTTCGGCGGCTACAAGGAGTCGGGCTTCGGCCGCGAGCGCGGCCACTACGCCCTCGAGGAGTACACGCAGGTCAAGTCGATCTGGATGGACCTCGCCTAGGCGAGGTCGGGTGCCACGTTCGCGGGGTCCGACCCCCGAAGGGGCCTGACCCCGGGAGCCCTCGTCCTGGAGGAACCGTGCTGATCTTGGCCCTCACCACGACGTTGCTCGCCTCACCCGCCGCTTCCGCCTCGCCCGCCGTCTCCGTGAAGGCCGCCGTGCAGGCCGCGAGCGCGGTCCGCCACTTCCACGACATCGCGATCTCGCCCGACGGCGAGCGGGCCGCCTGGTCGCAGAGGGCGCCCGATACCGACGGGCGCGAAGCGCTCGGCGCGATCTCGGTCGGCGGCGTCGAGAGCCGCAAACCCCGGCGCCTGACCGCCGCCAGCGACGGCCGGCCGCACCGCGAGTGGGGCGCCGCCTTCTCGCCCGACGGCAGGACGATCGCCTTCCTGTCCGACGCGGCCCGCTCGGGCCAGCAGCAGATCTGGGTCGCGCCCGCGGCCGGCGGCGCGCCGCGGCAGGTGACGCGCGTCAAGGGCCAGCTCGACCACCTCCTGTGGGCGCGCGACGGCCGGCGGATCGCGTTTCTCTTCGTCGAGGGCTCGTCGCAGGAGACGGGCGCGCTGACGGCCTACGAGCCCGACTCGGGCGTCGTGCAGGAAACCTTCGAGGAGCAGCGCATCGCGGTCGCCGACGTGAAGACCGGCGACGTCCGCCTCGTTTCGCCGGCCGACCGCTACGTCTACGACTACGACTGGTCTGCCGACGGGAAGACCTTCGCCGCCGAAGCCGTGCAGGGCTCCGGAACCAACAACTACTGGATCGCCGAGCTCGACGCGATCGACGCGGCGACCGGTGCGGTGAAGACGCTGTGGAAGCCGCCGCTCCAGATCGCGTGCCCGCGCTTCTCCCCCGACGGCAAATCGGTCGCCGTCATCCACGGGCTCATGAGCGACGAGGGCTCGACCGGCGGCGACGTCTGGACGGTCCCCGTCGCGGGCGGCGCGCCGCGCAACCTGACGCCAGACACCCGCTGGTCCGCCAAGGCGCTCTTCTGGCAGCCCTCGGGCGAGATCCTGATCGCCGCCCACGTGGACGGCGGCGAGGGCGTCGGCAAGATCGACCCGAGGACGGCCGCGTTCGAGCGGCTCTGGACGGGCGCCGAGGCGATCGACGACTTCGCTCCCGCGCCGCGCGGCGAGAACTCGGCCTTGATCCACAGCTCGTTTCAGACGCCGCCCGAAGCGAGCGCCGGCAAGCTCGGCGAATGGCGCGCGCTCACCGCGGTCAACGCCGGCGCCCGGAAGCTCTGGGGCGAGGCGAAGAGCCTGCGCTGGCAGAGCGGACACGACAGCGTGCAGGGCTGGCTGCTCTACCCGCTCGGCTTCGATCCGGCGAAGCGCTACCCGATGGTCACGATCGTGCACGGCGGCCCCTCGGGTGCGCACCAGCCGCGCTGGCCCGACCGCTGGACCGCGACGCTGCCGTCCCAGGGCTACTTCGTCTTCCTCCCCAACCCGCGCGGCAGCTACGGGTTCGGCGAGGCGTTCGTCCAGGGCAACGTCAAGGACTTCGGCGGCGGCGACCTGCAGGACATCCTGCTCGGCGTGGACGCCGCCCTCGCCGTCGCGCCGATCGACGGCAAGCGCCTCGGGATCACGGGGTGGAGCTACGGCGGCTACATGACGATGTGGGCGGTGACCCAGACCCATCGCTTCGCGGCGGCCGTCGCGGGCGCCGGCATCGTGAGCTGGCAGAGCTACTACGGCCAGAACAAGATCGACACGTGGATGCTCCCGTTCTTCGGCGCGTCCGTCTACGACGATCCCAAGGTCTACGCGAAATCGTCGCCGATCGAGTTCATCAAGAACGCGAAGACGCCGACGCTCGTCCTGCACGGCGACCGCGACTCGGAGGTGCCCACGCCGCAGGGCTACGAGTTCTGGCACGCGCTGAAGTCGCTCGGCGTGCCCACCCAGCTCGTCATCTACACCGGCGAGGGTCACGACATCCGCCGCGCCGACCACCGTCTCGACATCCAGGAACGGACGGTCGCCTGGTTCGACCGGTACCTGAAGTGACGCGCCCGGCGAGGACCCCTCCCGGACCCGGATCTCCCGCGAGATTCCCCTCTCCCCCCGGCAGGGGGAGAGGGCGCGGGTAAGGGGGCATATGTTCGACCCCAGGACTCTTTCCGGCCGCGCGATCCTCGTGACGGGCGGCGGCTCGGGCCTCGGCCTCGCGATGGCGAAGACGTTCGCCGCACACGGGGCGAAGGTCGCGATCGCGGGCCGGCGGCGCGAGAAGCTCGAGACCGCCGCGGACGAGATCGCCTCGGCGGCGCGCGAGGGCGGCGAGGCCGCGTTCTTTCCCGCCGACGTCCGCGAGCCCGAGCAGGCCGGACGCCTGGTCGCCGAGGCCGCGGGGCGATTCGGCAAGCTCGACGGCCTCGTCAACAACGCGGCCGGCAACTTCCTCGCCTTCTCCGAGGAGCTGACGCCGAACGGCTTCGACGCCGTCGTGCGGACGGTCCTGCACGGATCCGTCAACTGCACGCTCGCCTTCGGCCGGCAGCTGCTGGAGCGGAAGGCTCCGGGCGCGGTCGTCTCGATCGTCACGACCTACGCCTGGACCGGCACGGCCTTCGCGCTCCCGTCCGCCTGCGCCAAGGCCGGGGTGCTCGCCATGACGCGCTCGCTCGCCGTCGAGTGGGGCGCCGCCGGCATCCGGTTGAACGCGATCGCGCCCGGCCCCATCCCGACCGAGGGCGCCTTCTCGCGCCTCATGGCCAATCCGCAGGCCGAGAAGAACGCCCTCGGCCGCATCCCCCTCGGCCGCTTCGGCGACAGGCAGGAGATCGCGAACCTGGCGCTCTTTCTCCTGTCGGACCTCTGTCCGTACCAGACCGGCGATTGCGTCACGATGGATGGCGGCGAGTGGCTGGCCGGCGCCGGCGAGTTCTCGGATTACCGCAAGGTGCCGCGCGAGATGCTCAAGGCGGGCTTCGACGCGATGAAGCCGAAAAAAGGTTGAGCCACTCTCCCGCCCCCGACTACGGCCTCGACGCCCCCGGCGTCGTGCGCAACCTCTTCCTGTGCGGCGCCGGAGGAATCGTCCTGTGGCTGAGCAAGGTCCTCGGCTGGTGGCCCGCGCAGGTCGTCGTTCCGATCGGCAGCGCGCGGCTCCTCTTTCCGCTCGACCAGATGGGGCTGCTCGCGGGCGCGCTCTGTCTCGGCATGGGCGTGTGGATGATCTGGACGAGCAAAGTCGGCAAGCTCCGCGAGCGCGAAACCCTGCTCGACCTCGTGCCGTGGACCGGCCGCGAGCAGGTGCTCGACGTGGGCTGCGGCCGCGGCCTGATGCTCGTCGGCGCGGCCAGGCGCCTGACGACCGGCAAGGCCACCGGCGTCGACATCTGGCAGGCGGAAGACCTCTCCGGCAACCGCCCGGAGGCGACGCTCGAGAACGCGCGCCGCGAGGGCGTCGCCGACCGCGTCGCGGTCGAGACAGCCGACATGCGCAAGCTCCCGTTCCCCGACGGCTCCTTCGACGTCGTCGTCTCGAACGCGGCGATCCACAACCTCTATGCCGCGCCCGACCGCGCGCAGGCGATCGAGCAGATCGCGCGCGTGCTCAAGCCGGGCGGCCGCGTCGTCATCGACGACATCCGGCACGGGCGCGAGTACGTCGCCGCGTTCACCGCCGCGGGGTGCCGCGCGCGGAACACGGGCTCGGCGGTCGCCGCGCTCGTCCTGACGCTCCTCACCTGGGGCTCCCTGCGGCCGTGCCGCATCGAGGTCGAGAAGCCCGCCTCGCTTTGACCAGGCGTCCCCTCTGCCCCGACGGGTGGAGAGGGCGAGCGTGAGGGGGCGTCGGTCCACTGTCCACCAAGACTTCCCGCCGGACGCCTCACCCCACTCTCTCCCCGCGCCGCGGGGAAAGGGAGCGTGGAAAGCTATGGAGCGTTCGCGGGAACGGGCCCGGCCCCCGGCGGAATGTTCGTGCAGTGCTCGGAAAGCACCCGCCCGGCGCCGCCCGCGAACGCGATCACGACGCTGCAGCGCTGGTCGTCCGTGAAGGGCTGGCCCTCGAAGGTCCCGGCGCCGGTCCAGTGGCTGCCGATCACGACGGTCGAGCCCAGGCGATAGGCGTGCACGTCGTCGCGCGTCGAGCGGTCGATTCGGTAGCCCGGAGACGCGAGCATCGCCCGCATCTGGTCCCGCCCCTCGACCCGGCCCTTCGAGGAGAAGTAGACGTAGTCGGGCGCGACCATGCGGTCGACCGCCGCGACGTCCTTGGCCGCCCACGCCGCGTCGTAGCGCGTCAGGAGCTTGAGCGCGTCGCCTTCGAGAACGCCCTGCGCGCCGGCCTCGGGCGCTTCCGGGCGCGCGCAGGCCCAGGCTCCCGTCGCCGCGGCGACGAGGAGGGCCGCGGCGAGCCGTCTCACCCGGCGAACGCCTCCGCGAGGAACGCCTCGAGTTCGCGCTTGTGCACCGCGGCGTTGCCGGTCGCCGGCGACGGCGAGGCCGCACGGCCGACGTAGCCGAGCGCCGTGCCCGCGGGCAGGAAGCCCTCAGCGCGCTCGCGCACGAAGGACCACGCGCCCATGTTCTTCGGTTCTTCC
The DNA here is from genome assembly GCA_035506175.1 of Thermoanaerobaculia bacterium. Lineage (GTDB taxonomy): Bacteria > Acidobacteriota > Thermoanaerobaculia > UBA5066 > Gp7-AA6 > DAHUXD01. Next base: position 19,128 of record DATJPZ010000058.1, read on the forward strand.
TGGACCCAGAGCGCGCGCCGCGCGTTCGGATACGCCGCGGCGACGGCCTTCAGTCTCTCCTGCGGGAACGGGTAGAGCTGCTCGAGGCGGACGATGGCCGTGCGCGCGTCGCCCCGCTTCTCGCGCTCGGCGCGCAGGTCGTAGTAGACCTTGCCCGAGCAGAAGAGCAGGCGCTCGACCGCGCCGCGGTCAGCGACCTCGGGGTCGTCGAGGACGACGCGGAAGCCGCCCGCCGTGAGCGCCTCGAGCGGCGAGGCCGCCGCCGGCAGGCGCAGCAGGCTCTTCGGCGAGAACACGACGAAGGGCCGCGCGGCCGGCTGCCGCATCTGCCGCCGCAGGAAGTGAAAGTACTGGGCCGGCGTCGTGGCGTTGACGATCTGGAGATTCCCGTCGGCGCAGAGCTGGAGGTACCGCTCCAGGCGCGCGCTCGAGTGCTCGGGACCCTGGCCTTCGGAGCCGTGCGGCAGGAGCATGCCCATGCGCGTCGTCTGCCGCCACTTGTCCTCGGCCGACGCGATGAACTGGTCGATGATCACCTGCGCGCCGTTGGCGAAGTCGCCGAACTGGGCCTCCCAGAGGACCAGCGCCTCCGGCCACTCGACGCTGTAGCCGTACTCGAAGCCGAGCACGGCGAACTCCGAGAGCGGGCTGTCCGAGACCTCGAACGGGGCCTGCTTCGGGTCGAGCGTGGCGAGCGGTCCCCAGATTTCGCCGGTCAGCGAGTCATGGAGGAGCGCGTGGCGGTGCGAGAACGTGCCGCGGCTCGAGTCCTGGCCGCTGACGCGGATGGGCGTGCCTTCGAGCAGCAGCGAGCCGAACGCGAGCGCCTCGGCCGTGCCCCAGTCGAGCGGCACGGAGCCCTCGGCCATCTTCGCGCGGCGCGCGAGCTGCTGGACCATCTTCGGGTTCAAGTGGAAGCCCTGCGGCACCGTCGTCAGGACGCGGCCGATCCGCGCGAGCGTCTCGCGCGGCACGCCGGTCTCGATCTCGACGATCTCGCCCTCGCCCTTCGGCGCGGGCGGCGCGGGCGGTCCCGAGCGCTGCGCGGCCTGCTTGGCCGCGGCGAGGGCCGTCTCGTACTCGGCGAGCTGTCGCGCCTCGAGCTCCTTGACCTGTTCCTCCGTCAGCACGCCGTCGCGGACGAGCCGACGCGCGTAGAGCGTCCGCACGCCCGGGTGCGCCTCGATGGCGCGGTACATGACGGGCTGCGTGTAGGTCGGCTCGTCGCCCTCGTTGTGGCCGTGGCGGCGGAAGCCGATCAGGTCGATGACGACGTCCTTGTGGAACTCCTGGCGGTAGTCGAGCGCGATCTCGAGGATGCGGTAGGCCGCCTCCGGGTCGTCGCCGTTGACGTGGAAGATCGGCACCTGGTTGATCTTCGCGACGTCGGTCGAGTAGACGGACGAGCGTCCCTTCGAGGGCGGCGTCGTGAAGCCGATCTGGTTGTTGACGACGACGTGGATCGTGCCGCCCGTGCGGTAGCCCGGCAGCTGGGCGAGGTTCAGGACCTCGGCGACCATGCCCTGTCCCGCAAACGCCGCGTCGCCGTGCAGCAGGACCGGCAGGACGCGCTTCCACGCCGCCGGGCCGTGGCCGGCCGTGCGCTCCTGCTTGGCGCGCGCCACGCCCTCGACGACGGGGTCGACCGCCTCGAGGTGCGACGGGTTCGACTCGACCTGGACGATCACGTCGCGGCCCGACTCGGCGCGGCGCACGGTGCGCGCGCCCTGGTGGTATTTCACGTCGCCCTCGTCGGCCGGGAAGTCCGGGTGGACCACGCCCTCGAAGCCCGAGAAGATGCGCTCGGCGGAGTTGCCGACGACGTTGGCCAGAATGTTGAGCCGGCCCCGGTGGGCCATGCCGATGACGACCTCGTCCACGCCGCGCGCCGCGGCGCCCTCGACGAGCCGGTCGAGCAGCGGGATCGCGGTGTCGACGCCCTCGACGGAGTAGCGCCGCTGGCCGAGGAACTTCGTGCCGAGGAAGCGCTCGAACTCCTCGGCCGCGATCAGCTTCTTCAGGAGCGCCACGCGGAGCTCCTTCGGCAGCGGCGGCTCTCCCGCCGTCGCCGCCGCGATGCGCTCGCGCACCCAGTACTTCTCGGTCGGGCTCGAGATGTGGCGGTACTCGGTGCCGACCTTGCCGCAGTAGACGCGGCGCATCACGGCGATGATCTCGCGCAGCGGCAGCCGGTCGCCGCCCTTCAACCCGCCGGTCCAGAACTCGCGGTCGAGGTCCCAGATCGTCAGGCCGTAGGTCTCGAGCTCGAGCTCCGGGTGGTGCGCGATCGTCCGCGTGCGGAGCGGGTCGATGTCGGCAATCAGGTGGCCGCGCACGCGGTAAGCGTTGATCAGCTCGAGCACGCGCGCCTGCTTGGCGATCTCGTCGGGATGGCCATCGGAGGCGAGCGGGGGGTTCCTGTCGGCCTCCCACCGGAACGGCCGGAACGGGATGCCGAGGTCGCCGAAGACGCCTTCGTAGAAGCCGTGCCGGCCGAGCAGCAGCTCTTCGACGCGCGCGAGGAACGCGCCCGACTCCGCGCCCTGGATGATGCGGTGGTCGTAGGTCGACGTGAACGTCACGACCTTCGAGATCGCCAGGCGCGAGAGCGTCGCCGGCGCCATCGCCGAGAATTCCGCCGGGTACTCGATCGCGCCGGTCGCGATGATGGCGCCCTGGCCGGGCATCAGGCGCGGCACCGACGCCGTCGTGCCGAGCGTGCCGGGGTTCGTCAGCGAGAGCGTCGTGCCCTCGAAATCCGAGAGCTTGATCTTGCCGGTGCGCGCGCGCGTGACGACGTCGTCGGCCGCGGCCGCGAACTCGGCGAAGCTCATCTTCTCGACGCCCTTGACGTTCGGGACGAGGAGCGTCCGCGAGCCGTCGGCCCTGGCGACGTCGACGGCCAGACCGAAGCGGATCTCCTCGCGCCGCGCCCGCGCGGGCTCGGGGCCGCTGCCGTCGTAAGCGTCGTTCATCCCCGGAAAAGCCTCGAGGGCCCGGATGACGGCCCACGAGACGAGGTGCGTGAACGAGATCTTCGACTGCTCGATCGAGGCGCGGTAGTCGTTGATCAGCCGCCGATTCTCGTCGACGAGCTTGACCGGAACCTGGCGCTGCGTCGTCGCGGTCGGGACGCCGAGGCTCGCCTCCATGTTCTCGGCGATGCGCAGGGCGCCGCCGCGAAGGGGCACCCGCTCGCCGTCGATCGGCGGCACCGACGGTGGAAACGGCGCGGTGGGCGCCGCGGCGGCGGCTCGGACGGGTTCGGCCGCGGCGGGAGCCGGCGCCGGGGCGGCCGGCTCGCCAAACCGCTCGCGGAAGTAGCGCCGCCACTCGTCGTCGACCGCCGCCGGGTTGGCGCGGTACCGCGCGAGGAGCTCGGCGACGTAACTGGCGTTGCCGCCGAACTCGGAGGCGAGCTCTTCGACGTCGGATTCGGGCGTTCGGGTAGCCATGAGGAGCGGGATTCTATGGCGAATCCGCGGGGTCCCGAAGAGGCTCGCCCTGATAGCATTCGCCAACCGGCACGAGGCAAAACCCTTGACGTCTTCACCGCGAACCGGGCTCTTCGCCCTGATCGTCCTCTCGGCGGCCGCCGCGGCGGCCGGGACCGACGCGGCGCCGTTGCCGCCCGAGAGCGCGGCGGCGGCGGCGGCGCTCCGCGACCGGGTGGCCGCGGGATCCCGTGCCCCGGAGTGGGTCCGCGAAATCACCGAAAGGGCGGGGCCGCGGCTGGCCGGCTCTCCCGGAGACCGCGCGGCCGTCGCCGTGACGCTGTCGATGCTCCGCCAGCTGGGGTTCGCGAACGTGCGGGCGGAGAAGGTCACGGTGCCCGTCTGGGTGCGCACCGCGGAGAGCGGCGAGGTCACCGCCCCCGTCTCGCAGAAGCTCGCCCTCGCGGCCCTCGGCGGCAGCGTCCCGACCTCGCCCGGCGGCCTCGAGGCCGAGGTCCTCCGCATCACGTCTTTCGACCAGCTCGAGGCGAAGAAGAGCGCCGCCCGCGGCCGGATCGTCTTCTACGACGTGCCGACCGAGCGGACGCGGGACGGATCCGGGTACACGAAGAGCGTCGTCTACCGCTCCGAAGGCGCCTCGCGCGCCGCGAAGTTCGGCGCCGTCGGCGTGCTCGTGCGCTCGATCGGGACCGACACGAACCGCCTCCCGCACACGGGCGGCGTCGACTACGCCGCCGACGCCCCGGCGATTCCGGCCGCCGCCGTCTCGATTCCCGACGCGGACCTGCTCGCGCACCTCGCATCCCTGGGCGGACCGGTTCGCGTGCGCTTCCTGCTCGCCTGCGGCGCGCTGCCGTACGGCGAGTCGGCCAACGTCGTCGCCGACGTGCCGGGGCGCGAGAAGCCGGGCGAGATCGTCCTGCTCGGCGCGCACCTCGACTCGTGGGACCTCGGGCGCGGCGCGATCGACGACGGCGCCGGCTGCGGCATCGTCATCGAGGCCGCCCGGCAGATTGCGGCGCTGCCGCAGAAGCCGCGGCGCACCGTCCGCGTCGTCCTCTATGCCAACGAGGAGAACGGGCTCGCCGGCGGCAGGACGTACGCGGAGACGCACAAGGCCGAACTCGCGCACCACGTCGCCGCCCTCGAGGCGGACCAGGGGACGGGTCGCCCGCTCGGCCTCTCGTGGCGCGCCGGCTCCTCCGCCGCGGGCTTCTTCGAGCAGGTCGCCGCGCTCCTCGGACCTCTCGACGCGGGCGCGCTGACGGTCGGCGGCGAAGGCGGTGCCGACATTTCGTGCCTGCTGCCGGCCGGCGTGCCGCTCGTCGGCCTGGCGCAGGACGCGTCGGACTACTTCGACTTCCACCACACGGCCAACGACACCTTCGACAAGATCGTGCCGAAGGACCTCGACCGCGCCGCCGCCGCCGCGGCGGTCGTCGCGTGGTGTCTCGCCGAGACGCTCGAGCCCATCGAGCGCGTCCCCGCCGACCGGAGAAAGCTGTCGTGGTGAGGCGCGCCGCCGGAATCGCGGCTGTCGCCCTGCTCGCCGCCGCCGGCCTGCGCGCCGAGGTCGACTCGGCGACGGCCGACCGTTTCGCGAAGCTCGCCCTCGCCTGCCTCGACCGCGAGTACCCGAACAAGCCCGAGCAGGTGCTCGAGGGCGCCTCGGACGTGCAGCCGCCGCGGGCTTTCCATCCCGCGTTCTACGGCTGCTACGACTGGCACTCGTCGGTGCACGGCCACTGGATGCTCGTGCGGCTTCTCCACGCCGCGCCCTCGGTCGCTTCCGCGGATCGGATCCGGGCGGGCCTCGACGCGCACTTCACCGACCAGGCCATCGCCGCCGAGACGAAGTACCTGGACTCGCCCGCCGCGCGGACCTTCGAGCGCCCGTACGGCTGGGCCTGGACCCTGCGCCTCGCCGCGGACCTCGCGGCCGCCGACGACGCGGAGTCGAAAGCGTGGCGCGCGCACGTCAAGCCGCTCGAGGACACGGTCGTCCAGCACCTCCACGACTACCTGCCCAGGCTCACGCTCCCGGTTCGCAGCGGCGTTCACCCGAACACCGCCTTCGCGCTCGCGCTCGCGCTCGACTACGCGCGGGCCGTCGGCCGCCCGGACCTCGAGAAGATCCTGATCTCGCGGGCGAGCTTCTACTACGGCCAGGACCGCGGGTGTCCGCTCGCCTACGAGCCGTCGGGCGAGGACTTCCTGTCCCCGTGCCTCGCGGAAGCGGACCTGATGCGCCGCGTCCTGACGCCCAGGGAGTACGGCCGCTGGCTCAAGCGCTTCCTGCCGCAGGTCGCGGCGCACAAGACGTTCCCGCTGACGCCCGTGACGGTGACGGACCCGACGGACCCCAAGCTCGTCCACTGGGACGGCTTGAACCTCTCGCGCGCGTGGATGTTGAAGGGCATCGCGCAGGGCTTGCCGCCGTCGGACGCGCGGCGCCCGGTGCTGCTGAAGGCCGCGGCCGCGCACGAAGCGGCCGGGCTCGCCCGCGTCTCCTCCGGCGACTACGCCGGCGAGCACTGGCTCGCGAGCTTCGCCGTCTACCTGCTGACGCAGCCCTAGGGGCAGGGAAACGCCGCGGTGTCCTGGATCGGCGCGAAGGCCTGGCCCGCCGGATTCGTGTAGACCTTCTGCGCGTGGGTCGTCGTGTCGAGGACCGTCAGCGTGACTCCCACGTCCGTCAGCCCCGCCGCGAAGACCCACCACTCACCGTCCGACGCGCAGGCGTCGAGGACCTTGAGGACGAGCTCGACGTTCGACGCATCGAAAAAGTAGAAGTAGCCCGAGTCGGTCGTCAGCGGCACCGGCATCGCGTTTCGGAGCGAGCCGTCGGCGGCCACGTAGGTCGCGCTCACGCGGAAGCGCCAATCGCCGAGGCAGAGCGAGTTCGCGTCGGCGACGCACGTGGGCCGCGACACGACTTGAAACTGGAACTTCTCGTCGGCGAAGAAGCTCTGCCGGCCGTCGTAGGCGACCGCGAAGGTGTAGGCACCGGTCGACTGCGTGCTCTGCAGCAGCGAGCTGACGCCATACGCCTCCGACGCGCTGGCGCCCGCCGGCCCGAAGCAGACCCGACAGCTCATCGGGTAGGGAACCCCGTTGAGCGCCACGCCCTCCGCCGAGCAAGAAGCCTCGATCAGCTCGCCGGCGACGGCCTGGAACGCGTAACAGGACAGGTCGTCGATTCCGGGGCCCACCCGCGGAATGTCCGCCGCCCATCCCTGGCAGGGAACCGCAGCAAGGTCCGACGGGGCGGCCAAAGCGGAGACGCTCGGGAGTGCGAGAACGCCCGTGAGCAGGATCAACCGTCTCATGGCGCAAAGGCCGCCGTGTCCGACCCGCCGCATTCGCTGCCGGCGGGTTTCGTGTACGTCTTCTGCTGGCCCGTCGTGTCGTCCTTGACCGTCAGCGTGTACTCGAGGTCCGTCAGGCCGCCGTAGAAGAACCAGTAGCTCCCGTTCAACATCGTCCCGTCGAGAAGCTTCACGAAAACTTCGGGGTTGTTCGGATTGCCGGTGATCGCCGGGATCGAGAAAAAGCCCCAGAGGTCGTTGACCTGTGTGGCGACGCCTGCGCCGGTTCGGCCGGTGCGCTGGTCGGTCGCGGCGAGGGTCACGGTGAAAGGATGCGCGGCGTTCAACTGGAGCGCGGCCGGGCTCGGAAGCTGGTAAACGAATGTGCCCGCGGGCGTCACGGCGTAGAGATAGCCGCTGGCGGCATCCAGGGCGATCGAGTCCACGGTGAGGCTCGAGAGTCCGGCGTTCATCGGCGTCCATGTCGTTCCGCCGTCGCTGCTGGTGAGCACACCGCTGCCGACCGTCGACGCGTAAAGCCGCCCCTGATGGAGGGGGTCCGGCACGATCTGAGTCGTCGGCACGCCGCCCGTGGCGATGAACGTCGCGCCTCCGTCGGTGCTGCGGACGATTCCGGAGTGGCCACCGGCATAGACGACCGACGGGCGGAACGGGTCGACGGCCAGAGTCGCGATCGCTCCGGAAGGGTTCCCGGCCGTGCGGGTCCATGTCGACCCGCCATCGCCGGACGTGTAGAAGGCGGGGCTCGAAGAAACTCCCGAGATGGGATCGACGAGCGCCGACGCCGCGACCAGGTGGCCGGACGACTGCGGATCGATGGCAAACGCCGTGACGGAGCCCGCCCCGATCGGCCCGACGAGAGCCTGATCGATCTCGTTCCAGTGAGCTCCCCCGTCGGTGCTGCGGCTCAGGCGACCACTGGCCGGGACCGTGTCGGCGCCGCTCTCGAGCCCGGCGAGAAGAACCAGCGTGCTCGAGGACGACGGATCGACCGCCAATCGCACCAAATTCGTTCCGAACAGCTCCGGCATGAGATCCGTCCACGTGTTGCCGCCATCCCGGCTGGCCTCGACGAAGGACACGACCTCTCCCAGGCCTCCCGTGTTGATGGCCAGGTAGATCACGGACGCCGGGTCTATCGCGAGCACGTTGGCAAGCGGATAGGAGCCGAAGTCGTGTCCCGGCTGCGGGAGCTGCTGCCACGTGATTCCGTGATTCACGCTCCTGCAGGCGAGTTCCCCGCAGCCCTGATAGATGGATCCGCCGGGACCGACGGCGACGGGCGACTCGTAGGAGTTCGCGGACGGCGTCCACACGCCGACGCCCGCGCGCGCGAAACCGCTGGCGAACCAGAGAAGCGTGGCGAGCCCCAGGAGCCTTCTCATGGCGTAAATGCCGCTGTGTCCGACCCGCCGCACTCGCTGCCGGCGGGCTTCGTGTAGGTCTTTTGCTGGCC
>DATJPZ010000059.1:0-9136 GCA_035506175.1 Thermoanaerobaculia bacterium
ATCGCGAAGGGCACGTTCCACCCGGAGCGCTCGACGAGCCGGGTCAGCATGGCCCGCACGATCTCCGGGGTGTTGTTCGTCCGCGACAGGTGCGTCGCGACGACGCGCCGCAGCCTGGGGCCCACGGCCCGGAACATCGCGCCCGCCGACTGGGCGTTCGACAAATGCCCCAGTCCGCCCGAGATCCGCTTCTTCAAGGGCCAAGTATATGGCCCGTCGCGGAGCATGTCCTCGTCGTGGTTCATCTCGACCATGAGCGTCGTGGCGTGGCGCAGGAAGTCCACGAACGGCTCCTCCGCGCGGCCGAGGTCCGACGCGATGACGAGGCGCGCGTCGTCCGATTCGAAGGCGTAGGCGACGGACTCGGCGGCGTCGTGCGGCGTCGCGAAGGCGCGGAAGCCGAGGTTCCCGACGCGCCCGTCGCGCGCCGGGTAGACCCGGACGTACGGCGTGAAGAGGTCGCCCTCGAGGCCGATCGCCCCCGCGGTGCCGCCCGTCGCGTAGACCGGACAGTCCCACCGCCGGACGAACACCGGCGCGCCGCTCGAGTGGTCGTTGTGCTCATGGGTCAGGAAGAGCGCCGCGATCGAGTCGGCGGCGATGCCGCGCGCCTGCATCCGCCGCTCGATCTCGCGCGCCGAGAGACCGGCGTCCACGAGCACGCGGGTCCCGCCTGCCTCGACCACGCACGCGTTGCCGCCCGAGCCCGACGCGAGGACCGTGACCCGCACGAACCTAGATTAACAAATCCGATCAGCGGCGTCCGGTCGAGCCAAAGCCGCCGTCGTGGCGCTCGGTCGCGGGCAGCGCGTCCACGGCCTCGAGCCGCGCGCGCGCGACGGGCGCGAGGACGAGCTGCGCGATGCGATCGCCGCGCGCGAGCGTCACCGGCTCGTCGCCGAGGTTGGCCAGGATGACGCGGATCTCGCCGCGGTAGTCGCTGTCGATCGTGCCCGGCCCGTTCAGGAGCGTCAGCCCGTGGCGGATCGCGAGCCCGCTCCGCATCCGGACCTGGCCCTCGTATCCGGCCGGAATCGCGACCGCGATGCCCGTCGGGACGAGCGCGCGGGCGCCCGGCGCGAGCGTGACGGGATCGGCGACGGCCGCTCGCAGGTCGCAGCCGGCGGCGCCCGGCGTCGCGTACGCCGGCAGATCGAGCCCCTCGCCGTGAGGGAGCACCTGGACGGGAAGAACCACCTCGGCCATCGGCGGCAATGCAATCACAAATCCGTCGTCGTCGCGGCCGCGATCCCTGCGGGCCGCTAAAGGGCGCTCGACAGATCGCGCGCGCCGACGCCGAGACGGCCGACGTTGCCGACGACCGAGACGCCGAGCGACCTCCCGTCGAGAATCCGCGCCGCTTCTTCGCCGATCTCGTCGACCGTGACGGCCGCGATCCGCGCGAGGACCTCCTCGGGCGTTTCCACGCGCCCGAAGTAGAACTCCTGCCGCGCCGCCGCGGACATCCGCGAGACGGTCGACTCGAGCGAAAGCAGGAGGTTGCCGGTCAGGTTCTCCTTGGCGCGCGCGAGCTCCTGCGGGCGGACGCCGGAGCGCTTGAGCTTCGCCAGCTCCCGGAGCGTCACCTCGAGCACCCGCGGCAGGTTTTTCGGCGCGCACGCGGCCGACACGGCCTCGTAACCGCCGAGGCGATACGCCGACAGCGACGAGGCGATCGTGTAGACGAGGCCGCGGCGCTCCCGCACCTCCTGGAAGAGGCGCGACGACATCCCTCCCCCGAGGACGACGTCGAGCAAGGCCGCTGCCCAGCGCCGTCCGCTCGTCTGCGTGCTCGCGGCCACGCCCAGGCAGACGTGGGCCTGCTCGAGGCCGCGCCGCGGCCGGACGAGGACCTGCGCGTGCGCCCGCGGCGCCCGCTCCCGGATCGCCCGCCGGCGGGGCGAAGCGCCGCGCGGGCGCCGGCGCCGCACCAGCCGCTCGACCGCGGCGATCGCGTCGGCCGGATGCACCCGCCCGGCCACCGCGACGATCAGGTTCTCGGGCCGGTAGCGCGAGGCGTAGTAGCCCTCGAGGTCGTCCTGGCGGATCGCGCGGACGGTCTCGGCGGTGCCGAGGATCGGCGCCCCGAGCGGGTGGTCTTTCCAGAAAGCCTGGACGAAGTTCTCGTGAGCGAGGTCCTCCGGGTTGTCGTTGGCCTCGCCGATCTCCTCGAGGATCACGCCGCGCTCGACCTCGACGTCGGCGGCGCGAAACGCCGGCGCGAGGACGACGTCGCCGAGCAGGTCGAGCGCCTTCGCGAAACGCGTGTCGAGCGTGCGGCAGTAGAAGCCCGTGTACTCCTTGGTGGTGAAGGCGTCCACGTCGCCGCCCAGCCGGTCGATCTCGCGGGCGATCTCGACGGTCGAGCGGCGGCGCGTGCGCTTGAAGAGCAGGTGCTCGAGAAAGTGCGACACGCCGCGCCGCGCCGGCGGCTCGCCGCTCGAGCCCGCGCGGACGAAGATGCCGAGGGCGACCGACCGGACGTCGGCCATCCGGTCCACGAGGACGGTCGTGCCGCCGTCGAGGACCTCGCGGATCGGCGCGCCGGCGCTCACTGCGGCGCCTGTGGGGGCTGCGGCGTCCGGTTCGGGTAAATCGAGTTCGGGTCGATGATCGGACCGTTCGAGTCGTTGTCGGCGTCGCCCGCGATGAAGCGCCATTCGTCGGTGTAGTCGCGGCCGCGCCACGGCTTGATGCCCAGGCGGCGGATCTTGGTGCGCACGCCGACGATCGGACCGGTCTTCTTCCCGTTCGAACCGAAGATGGAGGTCGGCGTCGGCGTCAGCGCCCCGCCGCTCCCCAGAAACGGCGGGGGCGTGGGCTGGCCGCCGCTGCTGCCGAATCCGAACGCGTTCGCCGTGGGCGTCACCCGCGGCACGCCGGGCGTCTGGAGTCCGCTGCCGCCCTGCGGCGGCGGCCCCTGGCCCATCGGCGCCGCCTCGGGTGTTCCGGCGATGATCGTCTCCCAGTTGTCGCAGTTGCACATCGGATCCTTCCAGAGCTGGCGGATCGTGCGCGGCTTCAGCTTGACGAGCTCGTCGAGCTGGTTCGGGAGACGCCCGTAGCGCTTCTGGAAAGCGAGGATCGCTCGCCCGTACTGCTTGCCCCGGAAGATGAGCTCCGTCTCCCGATCGCGCTCGATGAGCTTCGCCACCGACGGACCCACCGCGGCGAGCAGGATCACGATGATCGCGATCGCGACGACGACGCCGACGAGCGTGAAACCCGCCCGTGACCTCGCGGCGAGGCTCCGGCGCATCACCAGTCGCTGTAGAGCGACCCGTCGAGCGCCTTCTCCTTCGAGGCGCTGTGGACGTCGATGACCCCCGGCTGCTGGGGCGGCGCGTTGGGATCGTCGGGGGGAGCCGACTGGTCGGCCTCTTCCATCGTCAGGACCCAGTCGGACGCCTTCGTCATCGGGTCGATCGGGATCTTCCGGATGTAGCCGTCCTTGACGAGGACCTCGAGGTCGACCGGGTAGTTGCCCTTGTCGCCCTTGTACTGGTCGATGACGCTGCGGAACGTGAAGAGGTCGCCGCGCAGCGTCGCCTCCCGGGCGCGCTTGGGCGAGTCCCGGAGCGCCGGCACGGCGATCGCCGCGAGGATGCCGATGATCGTCATCACGACGAGGAGCTCGAGGAGGGTGAATCCCCGCTCCCCTGTCTCCCGCCTCCGGCCGCCTGCTTCAGGGCCCGTCATCACCAGTCCTTGTAATACGTCCCGTCCAGGGCTTTCGCCTCGGACAGGGAGTAGACGTCGTAGACGTTCTGGCCGCCCCACGAAAACGAGTCCGACTCGTCCTGGTAGGACCGCAGGCCCCACTCGGCCTTGTTCGTCATCGGGTCGACCGGGATGCGCCGCAGGAACTTCTGCTTCTTGTCGAGCTGCCCCACCAGGGTGACGCCCTTGACGAGGTCCTCGAGCTCGGGCGGGTAGCCCTCGCCGCCGATCTTCATCGGGATCAGGCCGGAGTCCGACAGCTTCTTGTACTGGTCGATCGCCTCGCGCATCGCGCGGAGCTGATACCGCAGCTCCAGTTCCTTCTGGCGGCGCAGGGAATACCGCGCCACCGGGACCGCCATGGCCGCGAGGATCGCGATCATCGTCGCGACGATCGCGACCTCGACCATGGTGAAGCCGGAAGCGCGCGGCTCTCTCGCAGCGACTTCTTTCGCCGCGACTTCTTTCGGCTCCCGGCCCTCGCCATGCTCGGCCCGGAAGCCGCCGCGGCGTTCTCCCGCCGCGGTCATTTCACGTCCACGACGGCCTGCGACGGCGTCACCGAAACCCCGCCGAGCTCCGTCGTCTCCAGAGAGAGCGCCGAACGCCCGGGCGCGATGCCGCGCACGGTGATCTCGGCGAGCGCCCGGGTCCCCGACAGCGACTCGACGGACGGGAACGTGATCACGGCCTGGCCGCCGTCGACGTGGCCCTCGGCCATGCCCGTGTCGCTGCCGAGGATCGGCTTGACGGCGAGCATCGCGACGACGGAGGGGTCGAACCGCACCGCGACCGTACCGGCCGGCAGTCCGCCGGCGCTCGTGACGCGCACGAGGATCGTCTGCTGGCCGCCGGGCGGCACCGTGACGTAGGCGGGGTCGAAATCGACGAGGATCGCGTCGGAACCCGGCGACACGCTCGCCGACTTGGAGGAGAGGGACGCGACCTGCGTGCTCGTGTCCGGCGTCGACAGGACCGCGCCCTGCGGCGGCACCTGCTGCTGCGGCGAGCCCGTCGGCGGGGCCGCCGGCGCCGGCTGCCGGAAGATGTCGGTCGGGCCGCCGCCCGGGGCGAGGTTGATTCCGGGATTGCCCGCCGGCGGTGCCGCGCGGGGCGCCGGCGGCGCCGGCTTGCCCGCGGGCTGCTCGCCAAACGGCCCCTGGTCGCGCGTCGGGTTCTCGACGCGGGGGCCTCCCTGGTAGGAGATGTTCGCGTCGGTGCCGACGAAGTACGGCGTCACGTCTTCCTCGGTCACGTCGGGAATCCGGATGATGTGCGGCGTGAGCGTCAGCACCAGGTCGGTGACCTTCTTGTCGTCGTTGGTGTGCGTGAACAGGAGCCCGACCACCGGGATGTCGCTGATGAACGGGATCAGGTTTTTCGAGACCGCCTTGTCCGTCCGGTAGAGGCCCGCGAGGAAGTTCGTCTCGCCGTCCTTGAGGCGGATGTTCGAGGAGATCGTCCGGGTCCCGATGATGGGCTGCTGGTTCGGGGCGGCGCCGACGTAGCCGTTGATGTTCGAGACCTCGGTCATGAGCTTCAGCGTCACTTCCTTGTTGTGGTGGACGCGGGGCTCGACCTCGATCTTGATGCCGACGTCCTGGTACTGGTACGAGGTCACGGGAACGACGTTCGAACCGCTGATGTTCGACGTGTTGAAGCTCGTCACCGGGATCGGGACCTTGTCGCCGATCAGGAGCTGCGCCTTCTGCCCCTCGGCGATCCGGAGCTGCGGCTTGGCCAGCAGCTCCGCGTCCGTGTTGTCCTTGATGAAGGTCAGCTGCGCCGACGGGATCGTGAACCCGAACGAGTTGACGTTGATCTGCTTCAACTGGCTCCAGCTGAACTGGCCGGCGCCGAGCGCGGCGCCCAGGTTGGTCGTCCCGCCGGGCGCGGGAATCGTGGCGGAGACGCTCCGCGGATTGAGCGTCAGGCCGAGATCGAGCAGCTTGTCGGTGTTGACCTGCAGGAGCTCGACGTCCACGACGACTTCGGCCACCTGCTTGTCGTTCATCTCGACGATGCGCTCGGCCACGGCGACCTTGTCCGCGGTGTCGCGCAGGGTCACCGAGTTCTCGGCCTTGTTGACCGAGATCCGCGTCGTCTGGAGGAGCGCGCGCAGGGCGTTGGCGACCTCGGTCACGTCGGCGTTCGACAGGAAGAACGTCCGGATGACGAGGTCCTCGTAGGTCTTGCGGTTCTGCGGCGTGTCGGCCGCGATCAGGATCGTCCGCTCGTCGATGATCTTGTAGAAGTGGTTCTCCTGGCGGAGCAGCGTCTCGAGGGCCTTCTGGAACTCGATGTTCGACAGGACGATCGAGACGTTGTCGTCCTTCAGCTGCGGGTCGAAGATGACGTTGATGCCGGCGGCGTCGGCCAGCGCGCGGTAGATCTGCTTGACCGGCTTCTGCTGCGGGAAGTTCAGGTTGATCGGCTTGTCGGAAGACGGCTCGAGAATGACGGCCACGGCGCGCGCGCCTTTGACCTTCTTCTTGATCTTCTCCATCTTCGACTCGGCGCTGCGCTCCTCGTCCTGCTTCGCCTTGTCTTCGCGGGCGTGCTTGAGCTCGGTGGCGGCGTAGTCGTTGGTCGGGTCGAGGAGAACCGACTGCTCGAGCTCCACGACGGCGAGATCGTAGCGGCCCGAGTTGCGGTACATCTTTCCCTTCTCGAAGTGGAACTGCGACGCCTTGACCCGCGCCCGGGCGAGCGCCGCCTTGTACAGGGGGCTCGTCGGGTCGAGCTCGAGGGCCCTGGCGTACTGCATGACCGCGAGGTCGTAGTGGCCGAGCTGTTCCTGCTCGCGCGCCTCCTGAAACGTCCGCGTGCCGACGCAGCCGGCGGCGGCGAGCAGAACGGCGAGGCTCGCGATCCTCGAGAGCTTCTTCAAGCGTTTCCCCTTCCCTTCGCGGAGCGGCGCGCCGTCACGGGGTGATCCCCAGGCGGCGCGTCTCGGTCTCCGGGAAACCCACGAAACCGACGTCGATGGACTCGTAGCCCACCTTCTTCAGAATGAACTTGCCGAAAAGCTTGTCGCCGGTGCGGACGTTCAACACCTGGTCCCCCTGCTGGACGACCGCGATCGGATGGTCCTTCGGCCCGAACGTGCCGATGAACTTGAAGGCGATGTCCGGCGGCTTCGGCGTCGGCGTCGGCGGAGGCGGCGGCAGCGGGCCGACGAAGCGCACGTCGCCCGGCGCCGGCGGCGCCGGGGTTGCCGTCGGCAGCGGCTTGTGCGTCGGGTCGCGCAGCTCGAAGAGATCGCGGCCGGGCTCGGCGTTCGCCCTCGCCGACGACGGGGCGAAGTCGGCGACGTCGAGCACCGGCACGTCGTCCGGGTTCACGTCCTTGACCGGAGCCCGCCGCCCCCGCGCCGGCACGGGCGATCTCCCGCCGTCCTCGCCCTCGCCGCCGGACCGCACGGCCCCGGCCGCCGCCCGGCTGCCGCGAGCGGCCGATGCCGGCGGCGGCGCGTCCGAACCGGGCCGCCAGCGCACGACGGCGAGCAGCAGCACGACGGCGAGCGACGCGAGCAGGATCGCCTGGCGGCGCGAGCCGAGCTTCGACGCGAGCGAGGCCATCAGCCCGCCCTCCGCGACGGGGCCGCCATCCGGGCCGCGCTCTCCGCGGGCTCGGCCGGCGCCTCGCCCTCGGTGAAATACGTGAGCAGCCCGATCTGGACCTGGACGGAGCCCGGCCGCTCGGGATCGCGGTTGATGGCGATGTCCCGCACGGCGATCCAGTGGCGGCTCGTCTCGAAGGCGTGCAGGAGCTGCTTGAAGCGCCCGTAGTCGCACCGCACCGTGAAGACGATGCGCATCTGGGACAGCGGCAGCTTCTTGTCCGCCGCCGTCGTGTAGGTGATCTGCGTCGTGTTGACGCCGTTTTCCTTGAGAATGTCGTGGAGCTCCGCCACCACCGGCGCGAGCGTTTCGCGCTCGCTGCCGACCCGATGGCCGTAGAACTCCTCGATCGCGGCCGAGACGCCGCCGAGACGCTCCTTCTGCCCGGAGACGCGGGCGGCCTCGGCCTCGGCCGTTTCGACCGCGTGCTTGAGATCTTCGCGCCGCCGTTCGAGCGCCGCGCGCCGGTCCTCGAAGCTGGACCGATACGTCAGGAAGAACGCGAGATTGGCGCCGGCAAAGAGCAGCGCGACGACGAACAGGAGCAGCCGGCGCTCCCTGACGTTGGGAAGCGTGAGGTTCACCGCCGCACCTCCGGACGCTTCGGAGCGGGCGCCTTCGGCGCGGCGGATTTCGGCGCGCCGGATCTCGGCGCGGCGGACCCCGGCGCCGTCACGGGCTTCGGCGCGGGGGCCGGCTTCGGAGCCGCCGGCCTGGGCGCCGGCTTCGCCGCGACCGAGCCCTTCTCGCCGGTCTTCCTGTGCGCGGCGGTCTCGACCTTCGCCTCGGGCCGGTAGCCGCTGGTGACGGTGAACTGGAAGGGTTCGGCGGTGTTGCCCTCCGGCTGCGACTCCATGTGGAGCTGCACGCCGCTGAATTCCGGATCCTTCGCCAGGGCCGCGAGCGTCGGCACGACCGCCTCGCGGTTGCGTCCGACCAGCTGCAGGTCGAGCGTGATGCCGTCCTTGTCGAACTGCGGCTGCAGCCGCTGGAGTCCGACCTCGGAGGGCAGCGTGTGCTCGAGGCGCGCCAGGAGGCCCGTCCAAGAGAAGCGCCGCTCCGCCACGACCCGCGCGAGCTCGCGGCTCTCGTCGGCCAGCGCCGACACCTTGTAGGACGACAGCGCGTTCTTCGCGGCGCTCGCCTTCGCTTCGGCCGCGCGCTGGCGCCCCTCGAGGGTCGCGATCTCGGCGCGGACGTCGGCGACGCCGCGCCGGTAGCTCGAGTAGAGCCGCACGTTCACCAGCAGCAGGACGGCGCCGACGAGGAAGAGAAGCGCGGTCGCCGCGTAAATCGGCCGGTCGTCGCGGAACGGCCGCTTCGCGAAATTCCAGCTGGCGCTCACGCGCGCCCCCGGCCGGCGGCGTACGCGGCCAGAAGCTCCGGCCGCGCCTTGAGCCGTTCGTCGAAGTCCGCGTCGCCGCCGACGAGGCGTCCCGTCACCGGCACCGGCTTGACGGGAAAGGCGGACACCCTCGCCAGATCGCCCTCGGGCGCTTCGTCGTGCACGTAGACGGCGCGCAGCCCCGCCCCCTTGAGCCGCTCGGCGTAGTAGGAGAGCGAAAGCCGCGCCTCCTGCTCCTGGTCTTCCTCGGAGCCCGGCGGGCGCTGGCGGAAGAAGATCGGCTCGGCGCCGCGCGCGATGAAGAACGCGAGCGCGCCGCCGGAGCGGTGGAGCAGCGCGTAGTCGCCGCCCGCCGCCGCCGAGAGGGCCGGCGCCAGGCCTTCGAAGAGGGCGAGCGAGGACGGCGCGAGGTCCCCGACGCGCACGCCGAGGTCCTCGAAGGCGTGCT
>DATJPZ010000060.1:0-4388 GCA_035506175.1 Thermoanaerobaculia bacterium
GGGCGTTCCACGCGGTGCACGAGGGGTTGCACATCGACAGGCCGCCGACGCACGCGCATGAGGCAGACCCGCCGCAGGTTCCCGGGTAGAGGCTGTTGAGGTTGCCGACGAGGGTGCAGTTCGAGTTATGGGCGAAGAAGCTCTGGAGGCCCATTTCCGCTGAGTGGTAGCGCGCGGAGCGGCCCGCGTTCGCGTCCCATATCAGGGGAGGCTGAGGCGTGTAGCAGCCGCCCGTGTTGTCCTCGCAGTTCGGGCTGGGGCAACCGGCCAGGTCGGCCTGCGGATCGACACGGGCCCGGTTGATCCACTCGTGAATCACCCGCTCCTGCCAGTTCGGGAAGCCGTTGGCCGGCTCACCGACGAGAGGAATGCGCGAACGGAGTTCCGGGATGATCGGGGCCGGCGTTCCCGGCTGCTGAAGCTTCACGGCAGGCGTCAGGACGCCGGCTGGCGGGTCCTGTGCGAATGCCGGAGCCGGAACGGCGAGGAAGAGAACGCTGAGGGTGGCCCGCGCGCGCGCGCTCACTGGAAATAGCCGTTCACGTCCAGGATGAAGTGCACGGTGCCGGCGGCATCGTTCTCGACGCCGATCGAGCCCGCGCCGTTCGTCGCGAGCGCGAGCATCGCGTTGTTCGCGCGGGTCGCTCCGGACGCGAAGCTCGTGGACGTCGTTCCGGTGGGCGCGCCGTCACCCGGGTAGACGGTCAGGCTGCCGGCGGCGGCGGCCTGCGTGACCGTCAGGTTCACCGAGATGGACTTCGCGGACGACGGAATCCCGCACGTCCCGGCCACGACGAACGTGCGCTGCGCGCCGCTTCCGGCGAGCGCCGGCCCTCCGAGAGGCCCGTTTGCGTTGCGCGTGTCGAGGACGCGGCAGGGGGTCAGCGTGTAGAACTTCGTGAACGGCGCGATCGCCCCGTACACGAATCCGTTCGTGAGCGTGCCGGTCTGCGCGTCGGGGTTCGTGACGACGACGTTGACCGCGCCGGAAGCGTGGGCGCCGGTCGTCGCCGTGAGGGTCGAGGCGTTCATGAAGGAGACGCCCGTCGCGGCGACCCCGCCGATTGAGACGGTCGCCCCGTTCACGAAGTTCGCGCCCGAGATCGTCACGGCCGTGCCGCCCCCGGCGGACCCGTGGTTCGGCGCGATCGCGGAGACGGTCGGCGGCGGCGGCGTGGCCGTGTACGTGTAGCCGGCCGCGAGCATCGAGCCCTGCGAACCCTGGACGACCGACACGTCCGCCGTTCCCGCGGCACCGGCGGGCGCCACGGCCGTGATCGTCGTCGCGTTCACGACGACGACGGACGTCGCGGCAACGCCCCGGAACTTGACGAAAACGGAACCAGAGAACCCCGAGCCCGTGATCGTGACGGGCGTTCCGCCGCCGGTCGAGCCGGCCGGCGGCGAGATTCCGGACACGTGCATGCCGGCCGAGACCGTGCCGAGGCACGAGGCGTGCTCGATGTAGGTGCCGCGCATGAGCGTCGTGACGGCCTGGCTGGGCTCGCCCGGGACGCCGAAGAACATCTTGATGTTCGAGTACCCACCCGAGAGGAGGTGGCAGTAGCTCATGATCGTGCCCTTGACGGCGGGGACGCTCGTCGGGCCCGAGTAGCAGCCGGACTCGGACGCGTAGCACTGGTCGACGGGCGGGCTGTAGCAGTGCGTGTGGGGCGAGCCGAAGTTGTGCCCGATCTCGTGCGCCACGGCCATGAAGTCCCAGTACGTCGTCGAGATGTTCGTCGGGGACGTGCCGCTGAGGCTTCCGGTGAACCCGTACCCGCCGCCGTAGCCCGTGCCGGCGGGAAAGTCCGAGCCGCAGATCGTCCCGATCCACGCGATGCCGCCGCCGGTGCTCCGGCCGCTCAGGAAGTGGGCGGTCGTCCGCGAAAGGCCGGCGTGGTTCGTGTGCCAGTAGCCTCCGAACTCGTACAGAGCGCTCTCGGAATCCGTCGTCACCCACGGATCGGAGGCGGTCGTCCAGACCGAGAGGTAGTTCACCTGCAGCGTCACGAGGAGGTCGCGCTGGTAGACCGCCGAGATGGCCGCGAAGAGATCGCCCACGTACTGCGTGAGCGCCGGGACCGACGAGCCCTTCTTCACGTACATCTCGTAGTCGGTCTCGATCGCGATGCCGGCGTAATACATGACGGAGGTGAGAGGCTGCCGGCCCGCCACGAGCGCCCGGGGCTGCGGCCCGAGCACCGGAAGGGACTCGGTGCCGCAGGCGAAGCTCCGCATCGAGTCGGGCACGTCGTCCTCGGGCGAGAGCGAGCGCACGAACGCCGGGGAAGGCTTCTCGGCGTACGCGTCGCCCTTCGGTCCGATGACCGCCGCGCGATCGCCCGTGACGATGAGGCCGCGCAGCCCGCGGCCGCGCGCGAGCATCACGAACGACTCTGGATCTCCCGCGACGCGCCCCGTGAACCAGACGTCGGACGGGAGAGGGGCAAGCGAGTCGCCGTCGGGCCCGTGGACGACGACCTGCGCGTCCTTCGTGAACGGCTCGACGCGCGCGAGCTCGAGGACGACGTCCGTCCCGTCGTCCAGGGTGACAGGCGCGAGCGTGAAACTTGCCCCGGCCACGATGGGGCCGTCCAGCGCCCGGAAGGGCCCCTCGTCGACCGGACGCTCCGCGAGCGCCCCGCCCGCTGCCGCGAGGAGGACGCCCAGGAAGACAATTCGGGCCTGTACGCGACGGAAAACCTTCATTTCGGGTCCCTTGGGAGTGTTCTCTCCCCACGGGATATACACATTCCTTGCCGGGGCCCGCGGAGGGTGAGTCCGGTCACTTTTAGGGCCGGCCGGGGTGTCCCGAGGGCCACCCGCCGTCACTAATTGCGGTCCGTCCCGGAACGCCCCGACAGAATCTGTCGGCGGCGTAGGCGCTCGAGCCAGTTGCCTCAGCGCGAATCCATGCGGTCCTTTTTCAGCGAGGCGACCTCGCTCTCGAGGGATTCGATGCGCTTCAGCGCCTTTTGCAGCTCGTTGAGGAGCATCGCGGGCAGCTCGTGGTACATCACGGTCTCGATCTTGCCGTCCTTGTTGCGGGCCACGAGCTCAGGCAGGACCTCGTTCACTTCTTCGGCGATGAGGCCGTACTGCTTCGCGCCGTCCGGCCCGTGAGCCTTGTACCGGAACGTCACCGGGCGCAGCTGCATAAGCTTGGCGCTCTCGCCGGCCATGTCCCGGATGTCGTCCTTGACGGAGGCCGAGGACGAAACCGTCCCCAGCTGGCCGTTGGAGTCGATGAGAACGGGGATCGCGTCCGCAGCGCTCGTCGTCACCCCCCGGACGCCGGCGATGAAGGCCTGCTGCGTCTGGGTGCCTCCGATCCTCGTCACGAACGATTCCGTCGCCGCTCCCCCACTGGCGAGATAGAGATTGCCGTCGCCCGACGTCAGCCCATTTCCGGCACCGTCCCCGAGGGCCGTGTTGTAGGACCCCGACGTGAGGTTCGACAGAGCCACGTGGCCGAGCGCCGCGTTGTGGTCGCCGGACGTCAAATTGATCAGCGCGGCGGCGCCCACGGCCGTGTTGAAGCTGCCTGAAGGGCCATTTCCATAAGCTCTACGGCCCACCGCGACGTTGTACCCGCCAGATGGGACGCCCGCTCCGACTGCCATCGCACCATTGCCGACGGCCACGTCGTAATCGCCGGCCGTCTTGCTGGTCAAGGCGCTATTTCCGATGGCGACGCTGCAGCAGGTTGTGGCGCTGGTGGCGCCTGCGTCGTTCCCGAGGAACGTATTGAATGTTCCGGTCGTATTGCCGAGGCCCGCATCGAAGCCCAGGAAGGTGTTCGCGCTGCTCGACCCCGCGAAAAGGAGGGGAGCGTAACCGCCGCTCAAGACCTGGATGAGCATGGGATCGGGCATGTTGAGAACGCCCGTGAGGCCCACGTTCGTGCCATCGTGGAGAAGGGCGCTCGATGCGGTCCAGGCCGAGCCGTTGTTGTAGAGCGTCTGGTTCGCCGCGCCCGCAGGGAGCGACCCGCCCGGGCCCCCCGTTGCTGCGATGGTCAGGGTGTTGCCGGTTGGCGTGACGGACACGTTGGTTCCGGCTGCGAGCGTCAGGTCGCCGGTCAGGGTGTTGACGCTGTTGACGACGCCGAGGGGAGAGTAGTAGCCGTTGACGTCCAGAACGAGATCCAGGGTGTCGGACGAGGTGGCCGTGCCGAGGTACAGCGAGTCGAGATCGCCGCACGGAGACGTGCATGATGACAGGGGCACGACGGCGGCATTTGCGAGCGCGCGGATACCGGCCGCGAAGTTCAGGGTCGACACTCCAGGCCAAGCCTTGTCGCTCGGCCAGAGCGACACAAACCCCTGCGCCGTCGGACCCACCACGGTGGCGTTCACGGAGACCGCCAAGGCGTCCGCCGGGAT
>DATJPZ010000061.1:0-11467 GCA_035506175.1 Thermoanaerobaculia bacterium
TCTTCAGGGATTCCTCCGTTCCAGGCGAGCTGCTTCTTCAGAGGAGCGATGGCACACCGCCGATTCGTCTCGGCAAGGCTGATGGCATGGGGATCTCTTCCGATGGACAGTGGGTGCTCGCAATCTCGAATGGCACGCCGCGCGAGCTCGTCCTGATTCCGACCGGCCCCGGCCCGGTGAAGAAGATTCCGATCGAAGGTGTCGAGCCGCAGCAGGCCCTCCTTCTTCCGAACGCTAAAGGGTTTCTCGTGATCGGAAAACTCACCGGCCAGTCTTCTTTCCAGTTATTCCTGGTGGGGCCGGAAGGTGGCAAGGGCAGAGCCATCGGCGGTGTTGGCGGGCTCACGTCGCCCTCGGTCGGAGAGGGCTGGGCCGCCTCCCCCGATGGCGATCGGTTTGCCTACCTCGGGAATGATCGACGCCTCCGTGTCGGACCTGTCTCCTCGGGTGAGGTCACCACGGTGCCGGGTGCTCCTTTCGCGTGGAACGAGTATCCAGCTCAATGGAGCGCTGATGGGCGGTTTCTCTTCATCATGAAAGTGGGGGGCCAAGGAATCCCTGCCGAATTCGACCGACTGGAGCTTGCGACCGGTCACAGGGAAACTTGGAAAAAACTGATGCCTGCGGATCCTGCCGGAGCGTCAGTTGTCGGCGGTGCCTTCGATATCTCTCGCGACGGACTCTCCTACGCGTATTCCTATGAGCGCGTGCTGACATCCGACCTCTTTGTCGTGGAAGGAGTCGAGTAGCTGAGCCTGGCCGCCGGCACACGCCTGGGCCCCTACGAGATCCTGTCGCCGCTGGGCGCAGGCGGGATGGGGGAGGTGTACGGGGCGAGAGACTCGCGCCTGGGGCGCGAGGTCGCGATCAAGGTTCTGCCGGCGGCGCTGTCGTCGGATGCGGAGAGGTTGAAGCGCTTCGAGAAGGAAGCGCGCTCGGCCTCGGCCTTGAACCACCCCAACATCGTGACGGTCTACGACGTCGGTTCGCAGGAAGGCGTCTCGTACCTCGCGATGGAGCTGGTCTCAGGCGAGACGCTGCGGACCCTCCTCGCAGGCGGGGCGATGCCGATCAAGAAGCTCCTCGCGATCGCGCCGCAGATCGCCGAAGGCCTGGCCAAGGCGCACGAGGCCGGCATCGTCCACCGGGATCTAAAGCCCGAGAACGTCATGGTGACGAAGGACGGACGGGTGAAGATCCTGGATTTCGGCCTCGCGAAGCTGACCTCGACGATGTCGGGTTCGGGGAGCCACGAGGGTTCGCAGCTGCCGACGATGACCGGGACGACTCCGGGGGTGGTGGTCGGGACGGTCGGCTACATGTCGCCGGAGCAGGCGAGCGGTCAGGCGGTGGACTTCCGGTCGGACCAGTTCTCCTTCGGCTCGATTCTGTACGAGATGGCGACGGGGAAGCGGGCGTTTCAGAGGAAGACGGCCGTCGATACGCTGGGCGCGATCCTGAACGAGGAGCCGGCGCCGATTGGTGCCAGCACCCCCCAGACCCCGGCGCCGCTTCGCTGGATCGTCGAGCGGTGTCTCACGAAGGAACCTCAGGGGCGCTATGCGTCGACGCAGGACCTGGCGCGCGACTTGTCGGCGCTCCGCGATCACCTCTCCGAGGCGAGCCTCAGCGGAGCGGCTGCGACCGCCATGGGCCCACGCCCGCGCTGGCGTCTCGCCCTTCCGGCCCTCGCCGTCGCACTGATTCTCGCGACGTTCCTCGCCGATCGCTGGCTGGTGTCGCGAGGAAAGGGGACCGAGCCACCATCCTTCCGCCGGCTGACCTTCGGCCGCGGCAGCCTGCTCAATGCGCGCTTCACGCCTGACGGAAGAACCGTGATCTACGCGGCGGCCTGGGACGGAGAGCCGGCCGAAATATTCGCGGTGCGCACGGACTCCGTGGAGCCCCGGCCGATCGGGCTCTCCGCGGCCGACGTGATGAGCGTGTCCTCGAAGGGCGAGCTCGCCGTCCTGCTGCACAAGAAGGACGTGCTCGAGCCATGGGGGACGGGGACGCTCGCGCGCGTCCCCATCGGCGGGGGCACGCCACGGGAGTTGCTCGAGGACGTGTTCCGAGCCGACTGGGCGCCGAACGGAGAGGATCTCGCGGTGTTGCGCCTCATGCCGGGCGGGAAATATCAGCTCCAGTACCCGATCGGCAGGATCCTGGCGGAGGCCGACGACTTCGGATCTTCCCTCCGTGTATCGCCAAAGGGCGATCTGGTTGCCTGCAGCGAAGGCGAAACGATCAGCACTTTCGACCGACTCGGAAAGCGCCACATCGTCCTGAATGGATGGCACGCCGACGGTCTCGCCTGGTCGCCTGCCGGAGACGAGATCCTCTTCGCCGGTGGAGGGTCCGACAGCAGTTATGCGCTCCGCGCCGTGTCGCTCTCCGGGCGTCTTCGCACTCTGGTTCCTGCTCCCGGCCCCCTCAACCTTGGCCTTCATGACATTGCCTCTGACGGCCGCCTTCTCGTCGAGCACAGCGAGATGCGCGGAGGCATCGTGTGTCTGGCCCCGGGCGAGAACCGCGAGAGGGAGCTGGGGCGCCTCGGATTCTCCTTTCCGACGTTTCTTTCGGCCGACGGCAAACTCCTGCTTTTCTTCGAGGGGACCGAGGGAGGCGGCGCGAAGGGGCGGATCTACCTTCGCAAGACCGACGGGAGCCCGGCGGTTCGCATCGGAGACGGCCAGGCCCTGGGCCTGTCGTCCGATGGCCGGTGGGTCCTGAGTATGGTGCCGGGGCCGCCTCGTCAGCTCGTCATGATTCCGACCGGCCCCGGGGCAGCCAGAAGAATTCCCGTCGAGGGCTTCGAGCCGACGGGTGGGGCGCTCCTACCCAACGGCAAGGGATTCTTGGTCCGGGCGGACAGGAATGGAGTGGCCGTCCTCCTCGTCGTCGGGCCTGACGGGGGCAAACCCGAGGTGGTTCGGGCCGAAGGCCTCACGGACCGAGACGTCGTCGTCTCACCGGACGGCGAGCGGTTCGCGTACGTGACGAACGGCGGCGAGCTCAAGATTGCCCGGTTTCCGGGCAAGGACGCGGCGAGGGCGCCCGGGACGCCTCTCGAGGCGAACGACGATCTCATCCAGTGGAGCGCGGACGGTCGTTTCCTCTACGTATGGCGCTCCGGAGAGGTTCCCGCTCCGGTCGACCGCATCGATCTCACAAGCGGCAAGAGAGAACCATGGAAGAAGCTCATGCCCGCGAATCCTGCAGGCGTCGCCCATGTCGAGAACCTCACGGTGACCCCTGACGGCCAGTCCTATGCCTACTTCTACAACCGGCAGATCGCCGACGACCTGTACGTCGTCGAGAGAGTGAACTAGGTAGGGTTGTCCGCCAGGTCCCGCCTCGGTTCCCTACGAGATCCGCTCGCAGCGTGGCGCAGGCGGGATGGGTGAGGTGTATCGGGCGAGGGATTTTCGTACCTGGCCACGGAGCTCATCTCGAGAGAGACGCTGCCGGACGGCAAGTCTTACGCGCACAGCCGGCGACGCAGTCTGTCCGACCTGTTTCCCGTCGACGGAATCCGATGGCGCTCGCGGCCGACCTGCTCAGAACGACACCTTCACCGCCGTCCGAAAGACCCTCGGGTCGGAGCGTCCGGTGACGGAGCCGTAGTAGGGGTTCGACTGCGGCTGGTTGGGGTCGTAGATCGTCGCCGGGTAGCCGGGCGGCTGTTCGATCGACCAGTTCTCGTCCTTCGAAATCGCGATCTGCTTGTTGAAGACGTTCAGGAGCGCCGCCTGGAGCGTGACCGTGACGGGGCCGAAGACGATCGGGTAGGCGAGCTGCAGGTTCGCTCCCCAGAGCGTCGGGAGCCGGCCGGCCGAGCCGCGCGGATCCAAGAAGATCACGGTGCCGTAGTACTGATTCAGGTATCCCAGACGGTTCAACGGAACCCCGGATTCGGCATAGGCCTGCAGACCCAGCGTGAGCTGCCAGGGCGTCGTCCAGAAACCGTCGAAACGGAAGCGGTTGGTCCGGTCGAGACCGAGATGGCCACTGGCGTTGTGCCACATCTGCGGGTAATCGAAGTCCTGGTTGATCCCCGGCCAGGACTGGCCGTACTGGCCCTCGTTGACGCCCCCGTCGTAGTTGCCCGTCAGCGACGAGTAGATGTAGCTCGCCTGGATCCACATCGTGTTCCCGATGCTCTGCCGGACGAAGAACTCGAGTCCCCGGTAGATCCGGCTGACCGCGGGCGCCGCGGGTCCGGGGTCGATGCCGCACTGATAGTCGGGGGGATCCAGGCCGTTACAGGTCGGGATGTGGCCGCTCGCGATGGGGTCGCTCGTGCCGGGATTCATGAGCCCGCAGCTGTTGTAGTTCGTCTCGGGCACGTTGTAGTCGAGGTCGCAGCGGTCCTCGACGACGTTGCGCAGCGTCCGATAGGTGCCCTTGAGCCCGACGGTCAGCGTGGGCGAGATCAGCCGCTCGATGCCGAGCGTCGCTTCGTCCTGGTACCAGCCTCGGAGGTTCGGATCCACGGGGTCGCCGTAGATTCCGCCTCCCAGAACGTCGTACTGGGAGTGATTGATGACGTTGGGATTCTGTATCACCGAGACGGGGTCGAAGTTGTAGGTCTGGAGGAGCGCGAAGGATCCGAAGGAGAGGGCCGCCGCGACGGTCGGCAGGGCATAGGAGAATCGTCCGGCGAACGCGAAGATCTTCGTCCGGCCATCCTGCCAGGGGTCCCAGGTGACGCCGACGCGAGGCTGCCACGCATTGTCGAAGTTCAGTACGGTGCGGCCGAGGTAGTTCTTCGTCGTCTCTCCGTCCCAGCGCAGGCCGACGTTGAGCGTCAGGCCCGGCGTGACCTTCCAGGAGTCCTGGAGGAAGGCGCCGTAGTCGAGGACCCGCGCGCTCGAGGGCCAGTTCACGACCGGCGTCGGGTCGTCGAGGCTCACGGCATAGAAGCGGTGGGCGTAGTAGGGCTGGCCGTATTCGTTCTGTATGCGGACCAGCTGTTCTCCGCTGAAGAACGAGAGGATCTCGCTCGAGCCGTTCTCGTAGTCGCCGCCGAACTTGATCTCGTGGTTGCCGGCGTAGAAGGTCAGGACGGCCGCATACTGCTGGCGCTCCGATGTGTTGTTGTCGTTGGGGCCGTAGACGAGACCGTAGCCGCCCGACACCGCCGCGTCCACGGGGGGAAAGGCGCACGGATTGTCCGGCGTGCCGCCCTCGCATTCGAGGTTGCGGACCCGGACGCTTCCCGGCGCTTCGAGGGTGTCCTTGTCCTTGTGATACGCGCCCTGAATCGTCGCCAGGGCCTGTGATCCGAAGAGCTGCGTCACCCGCAGGCCGAAGTCGGTCCCGCCCTGGAAGCGGCTCGAGTACCAGGTGGATGGGTCGAGACTGACGGGCGGAGTGACCTGGCCGACGCCGAGGCCCTGGCGCGGATCGGCTCCTGCGGCTCCCGCGTTCGTCGAGGGATCCGCGAAGACGGACCCGACGACCGTCGTCGAGCTCGCGACGTTCCAGGTCAGCTTGCCCGAGTACAGATTGTTCGCCGAGTCGAGCGGGAAGCGGGCACTCGTGGGCACCTGGTCCGTGGGCTCGACGGTGGAAAGCTCGCTCGAGATCGAAACGCGGTTGTAGGCGCCGAAGAACCAGAGCCGGTCCTTCAACAAGAACCCGCCGACGTCGAGACCGTAGTCCCAGCGGCTCCCGGCCACGACCCGCATTTCCTCGAAGCCCGCGTCGCCGGGCCGGATCTGCTTCTCGGCGGCCGTGGCGGTCGAGTCGTAGTACGCGAAGCCGTCGCCGTGGTACTGGTTGCCGCCCGACTTGGTGATCACGTTGATGATGCCGCCGAGTGCCCGGCCATACTCGGCCTGGTAGGCGCCTGTCTTGACCTCGACTTCCTGCACGAACTCGTTGTTGATGGCCTTTCCCTGGACTCCCTTGAACGCGTTCGTCGTATTGACGCCGTCGATGATCCACTGGTTCTCGGCGGATGTCGCCCCGTAGATCGCGAGCGCGAGGGAGCGGCCCTCGGTGTCGCCGCGGTCTGTCGAGACGCCGGGATTCGACTTGACGATGTCGGCGTAGTTGCGGGCGACGGGGAGATTCGAGATGACCCGGGAGGTGTAGCTCGTGCCGGTCGTGGTGGAAGTCTGGTCGATCAGCGGTGCCTCGCCGGTGACGGTGACTTCCGCCGTCGCCGCGACCGAGAGCTGAAGGTTCACCGTCGACGTGGCGTCGAGCGTCAACGTCGCGGCGAGTTGCCGGGAGCCGAACCCCTCGAGCTGGGCGGTCACGACGTAGGCGCCGGGCGGGATCGCGGGGAATCGGTAGCCGCCGTCCCGTCCGGTCGTCGCCGCCCGCGTGCCCTGCAGGTGAGCGCCGGCGAGAGTCACGGTCGCGCCGGGCAGCGGGGCCCCGTCCGGGCCGGTGACCGTGCCCTCGATCGTGCCCGTCGTCTGTGCTGCCGCCGGAACGGACAACAGAAGGGACAGCAGCCAGCCGAGCGCGAACCCGCCCCTTCCGGCGCCGGAGCCCGAAAGCCATCCGCTCGAGTCGAACATGGGCGCCTCCAGTCGAAGCGAGGAGCAGGCGCCAGAGTTGGTCCGGATCATAGAAGAGGCCGGACCCGCCGGACAAGGCCGACACGACCGCCGCCCCCGGATGAAGAATCCTGCTCGTCCGCACGGGTGGCCGCATCACCTGTTCGGATGAGGACGACGGGCAGCACGGGGAGGAGACTGATCGGGGGCCGTCATTCGGAGATAGGATCGGCCCAACCGACAGCAAAGTCTCATGCACAGCGAGAAGGTCTTCCTCGACCTGGTCGACTGCGTTTACGCGGCCGCGGAGGACCCGAACCTGTGGGACGCGTTCCTCGAGCGCATCGGCGGCGTGGTCGGAAGCACCTTGAATGCGCTGGTGTTCGAGGACGTTCGGACGCGCCACGCGTCGGTCGCCCGATCGGTGGGCTTCGACCCGGCCTTCATTCCCGCATACGAGAGCTATTTCGCGGCACGCAACGCGTGGATGCTCGCGGCCACGCCCGGGCGGTTCGGGGCCGGGTCGATCGCCACGAGCGAAGAGCTCCTTCCCGACGCCGTCTTCCTGCAGACCGAGTACTACAACGATTTCCTGCGGAAGATGGGCTCGCGCTACCTCGTCGGCGCGTTCGTCTCCCGCGACGCGAACGCGCTGGCGCACCTGAGCCTGATCGCGCCAAAGCGCCGGGGTCCGTTCGGCCATGACGACGTCACCCTGCTCAGAAAGCTCACACCCCATCTGCGCCGGGCCCTGGAACTCCACCGCCGGATCGCCGACCTCGCCGCGGACCGGCGACTCGCCATCGAGGCCCTGGATCGGGTCGACGTCGGCCTCGTGGTCGTCGACCGACGCTCTCGTGTTCTCCTGACGAATCGCGCGGCCGAGGCGATCTTCGTTGCGCGCGACGGGCTGAGTCTGAACCCGGAGCTGACGGCCGCGCGGTCTCGCGAGGCCGCGGCGTTGCGGGCGCTCGTTGCGGGCGCGGCGGCGACCGGCGCGGGCGAGGCGGCCGGTTCCGGCGGGACCATGCACGTTTCGCGACCCTCGATGCGCCGCCCCTACACCGTGATGGTCGCTCCGCTCCGCTCTCAAGAGTCGATCTTCGGCTGTCGAGAAGGAGCCGCCGTCGTCTTCGTCGCGGACCCGGAGCGGCGCCTGGAAACGAGGCCCTCCGTGCTGCGCCGCCTCTACGGATTGACTCCGGCAGAGTCCGCGCTCGCCTCGAGATTGCTCGAGGGGGAGACGTTGCGCACGGCGGCCGACCGACTGTCGATCACGTTGAACACGGCAAAGACGCACCTGCGTCACCTCTTCGAGAAGACCGGAACGAATCGCCAGAGCGAGTTGGTCCGCGTTCTACTCATGAGCGGCGCAAGCCTCGCGGAGAGGCCGGAGTCGACTCGGCCCGGAAGAGTCCGATGACGCTGGAGCGCCGGCAGCGCGCGCAGGAGGTGTTCGCGTCGGCGATCCGACGGTCTCCGGAAACGCGCCGGGCGTACGTCGACGGCGCCTGCGAGGGAGACGCGGAGCTGCGGCGGGAGGTCGAGTCGCTGCTCGCGTCCTTCGAGGCGGTGTCGAGCGGTCCGCTCGAGTCCCGCACGATCGAAACGCCGCCGTCGGTGATGGCGGTGCTGGCGGGGAAGGCCGCCGCGGCGCTTCGGGCGGGCTCGCGGCTGGGGTCCTACGAGATCCTCGACCGTCTCGGCGCAGGAGGAATGGGAGAGGTGTACCGGGCGCGGGATCCGAAGCTCGAGCGCCACGTCGCGGTCAAGGTGCTCTCGGAGGCGTTATCCGAGGATCCCGAGGCGCTTGACCGTTTCGAGCGGGAGGCGCGAGCGGTGGCCGCGCTGTCGCACCCGAACATCCTGTCGATCTTCGACTTCGGGAAGCAGGGCGAGACCGCGTACGCCGTGACGGAGTTGCTCGAAGGTCAGACTCTGCGCGAGCGGCTGAAGGCCGGCCCATTCGGGACGGAAGAACTGATCGGCCTGGCGGGACAGATTCTCGCCGGGCTCGAGGCGGCGCACTCGAAAGGGATCATCCACCGGGACCTGAAGCCCGAGAACCTGTTCGTCACGAAGGACGGCCGCGTCAAGATCCTGGACTTCGGCCTCGCCAAGCGCGGCGCGGCGGTCGTGCCCGGCGATGAGACGACCGCGCCGACGGCGACGCAGCACACGACGCCGGGCACGGTGATGGGCACGCTCGGCTACATCTCGCCGGAACAGCTGCTGGGACTGCCGGCGGACCAGCGGTCGGATCTCTTCTCACTGGGCGTCATCCTGTACGAGATGGCTTCCGGGGGCTCGCCGTTCAAGGGCAAGTCGGCCGTGGCGGTGGCGGATGCGATCCTGCATGCGGAGCCGCCGAGGCTTCCGGCCTCTGCGCCTCCGAGACTCGAGGCGCTCATCTCCCGACTCCTCGCCAAGGATCCGGCGAAGCGGCCGGTCAGCGCCGGGGACGTTCGGGCGGAGGTCGCGGCATTGGTCCAGGCCCCGCATCGGGGTATTTCCCGCGGCGCACGCATCGGCCTGGTAGCGGCGGCGGCGGTCGCGGTTGTCCTCGGCGCTCTACTCTGGCGCCGCTCGTCGCGCGAACGCTGGGTGCACGACGTCGCGACGCCCCAGATCGAGAAGCTCGTCGATGCGAGGGAGAACGTGAAAGCCGCGGCGCTGCTGAAGGAGGCGCGGTCGATCGCGCCGTTGGACCCGGCGCTCGAGAGGCTCTGGCAGAAGGCGACGGGAGAGATCTCGATCACGACCGACCCGCCGGGAGCGGAGGTCTCGGTTCGTCCCTATGGCGACCCGAGCGCCTGGCAGTTGGTCGGGAGAACGCCGCTCGAGAAGGAGCGACTCCCGAACGATATCTTCGTCTTCCGGATCTCGAAGGAAGGCTACGGTCCCCTTTCGTTTCTCGACGGCCCTCCCGAAACGATGTCGGTGAAGCTGCCGACGCGGGCCGAGGTCCCGGGGGGCATGACGCTCGTTCCGGGCGACGACACGAGCCTTCCCGCCCCCGTGCGCAGCGCGCCGATCGTGAAGATTCCCGATTTCCTGATCGACCAGAACGAGGTCACGAACGAGGACTACAAGAAGTTCGTGGACGCGGGCGGCTACGAGAAGCCGGACTACTGGAAGGAACCGTTCGTCAAGGAGGGGCACCCCGTCGCCTGGGCGGACGCGATGAAGGAATTCCGCGACGGCACGGGCCGCGCCGGTCCCTCGACCTGGGAGGCCGGGGCCTTCGCCCGCGCCAAGGAGAAGCACCCCGTCGCCGGCGTGAGCTGGTACGAGGCCGCCGCGTACGCCCGGTTCGTCGGGAAGAGTCTCCCGACGGCGTATCACTGGAGTGCCGCGGCCGAGACCGGTCTCGCGCGGCTCATCCTTCCGGGAAGCAACTTCCGGAGTCCGGGAACCAGGCCGGTCGGCGATCCTCGGGGTCTGAGCGGGCTCGGGACCACGGACATGGCGGGCAACGTCAAGGAGTGGTGCTCGAATGAGGAGTGGGAGGGCAAGCGGTTCATCCTGGGCGGCGGCTTCGGCGAGGCCGAGTACTTCTTCCAGATGGCGGATGCGCAGTCGCCGTGGGATCGGCGGGCGAACTTCGGATTTCGCTGCGTCAAGTACCTCTCGCCTCCGCCCGAGGCGGCGTTCGCGAAGATCGACGTGCGGTTCAGGGACTACTCGAAGGAGAAGCCGGCGCCCTTCGACGCGGTTCGGCTCTTCAAGGGTCTCTATTCGTACGACGACGCTCCGCTCGATGCGCGCGTCGAAGAGCGCGTCGTTCGCGACGACTGGATCCACGAACGCGTGTCTTTCGCCGCGGCCTACGGAGGCGACCGCGTCGTCGCGCATGTCCTCCTGCCGAAGAACACGGCCCCGCCATTCCAGACGGTGGTCTACTTCCCGGGAGCGAACGGGTTTTGGGACGAGCATCTCGACGCGGACGGCTACGTCGATGACTGGCACCTGGCCTTTTTGCTGAAGAGCGGCCGGGCGTTCGTGTTTCCGGTCTTCAAGAGCACGTACGAAAGGCGCGACGGCTACCGGCCCGACACCTACAAGCAGGCCACCTTCCGGGACCACATGCTTCTCTGGTCCAAGGACCTCGGGCGGACGCTCGACTACCTCCGGACCCGGTCGGACGTCGACGGCGCGAAGCTCGCCTACTTCGGCCTGAGCTGGGGAGCCAGCACGGGACCGGTCATGCTCGCCGTGAACGATCGTTTCAAGGCGGCGATTCTGGTGGCGGGAGGGTTCCCCATTCGCTTCGACCCGCCCGAGGCGACGGAATTCAACTTCGCGCCCCTGGTCACGATCCCGGTCCTGATGATCGGCTACCGCTGGGACGACAACTGTCCGCTCGAAGCCTCCCAGAAGCCGATGTTTCGAACGCTGGGCACGCCCTTGCAGGACAAGCGCTTCGTTCTCTCCGACCGCGACCATGCCGACCTCTCCCCGAAGGAGCTCGTCCGCGAGTGCCTCGACTGGCTGGACAAGTACCTCGGGCCGGTCGGGCGGTGATCGGACAGTCGCGAGAGTTCGAGCCGTATCTGCTCTAACGGATCTCGCGAAGGCGGCGGTTCCCGGCGACGTGTAAGCTTTCGCCACGTTTTTGGAAGGATGCCTCCCATGGTCGTCGACCAGAGATGTCGCGGGCGGCGTGAATCCGGGGCGGACCTTCGATGAGCCTCTCGCCCGGCACTCGCCTCGGCCCCTACGAGATCCTCTCGCCGCTCGGCGCAGGCGGGATGGGGGAGGTGTACCGGGTGAAGGACACGCGGCTCGCACGCGAAGTGGCGATCAAGGTGCTCCCCGAAACCCTCGCGTCCGATCCGGAGCGCCTGCGGCGCTTCGAGAAGGAGGCGCGGTCGGCGTCGGCGCTGAGCCACCCGAACATCGTCACCGTCTACGACATTGGCGCCCAGGACGGCGTTTCGTATCTCGCGATG
>DATJPZ010000062.1:0-2931 GCA_035506175.1 Thermoanaerobaculia bacterium
GAACAGCCAGGTCATCCACGGGAGGGTCGAGGTGGGGTCGGCGGCTCCGATTCCCTGCGACTGATCCGGAACTACGACAGCTCGAGCATCCGCAGGAGGGGCTTCTCGGCGGCGCGGCGGAGATCCTCGGGCAGCAGGATCTCCGGCCGCTCGTCGCGCAGGCAGAGGTAGAGCTTCTCGAGCGTGTTGAGCTTCATGAACGGGCACTCGTTGCACTGGCACCCGTTGTCGGGCGGGACGGGGATGTACTCGCGGTCGGGCGCGAGCCTCCGCATCTGGTGAATGATCCCTTCCTCGGTCGCGATGAGAAAGGTCTTCCCGGGCGCCGTCGTCGCGTAGTTCAGGATCGAGCGCGTCGAGCCGACGTGGTCGGCGTGGCGCAGGATCGCCTCCGGGCATTCGGGATGCGCGGCGACGAGCGCGCCCGGGTGCTGCGCCTTGAGGCGCACGATTTCGCGCTCGGAGAACTGCTCGTGGACGATGCAGGTCCCCGGCCACAGCGTCATCGGCCGGCCGAGCTTCTTCGAGAGGAAGGCGCCGAGGTGCCGGTCGGGGGCGAACAGGATCTCCTTCTCCGGCGGGATCGAGCGGACGATCTTCTCGGCGTTCGACGAGGTGACGATGATGTCGGACAGCGCCTTAACGGCAGCCGAACAGTTGATGTACGTCAGCGAAACGGCGCCGGGGTGCTCGGCGCGCCAGGCCCGGAACGCCTCGGGCGGGCAGGAGTCCTCGAGCGAGCAGCCGGCCTCGTAGTCCGGCAGCACGACTTTCCGGTTCGGATTCAAAATCTTGGCGGTCTCCGCCATGAACCGGACGCCGGCGAACGCGATGATCGCGGCGTCGGTCGCCTGGGCCTTCCGCGAGAGGTCGAGAGAGTCGCCGACGAAGTCGGCCAGGTCCTGGATTGCCTCTTCTTGGTAGTAGTGCGCGAGCAGAACGGCGTTTTTTTGTCTCTTCAGCCGGACGATCTCGGCCTCGAGATCCAGCCTCGGGTCGATCGAGGACAGGTCCGGCGGCGCCGGGTGGTTCCGGAACACTGGAAACGCTCGGGTTTCGACGCCCGCGGCCATGGGTCACGGAGCATAACAAGGGAGGATGCAAACGTTTTCCCCCTTCAGCTCGTAACTCTCATGGGTGGCACGGGTTCTGCTACCCGAGAGGCCGGAGCTATGGAAGAGGCACGTCGAAACTCGAGGCTGGATCTCAAGGCGATTGCGTTCCTGGTCATCACCCTCGGGCTCGCCGCCCTGGAGCTCTGGGGCCTGATCCGCCTGTTCTAGTAGGGGCGGCCCTTGTGGCCGCCCGCGCCGTCGGCGGGGACAAGCCCCGCCCTGGATCCGAAGCGCCGTGGGCGGGGACAAGCCCCGCCCCTGCATCCGAAGCGCGGCGACGGGGTTTCACGTCACGGCTCGGTTCCCACCCATTTGCTATATTCCGGCGGTCACGATGGCGACGGAAGTCCGCACCGAAAATACGCACGGGCTCGACCGCAAAGCGCTCGTCTCGGCCTATCGCAACATCTACCTGTCGCGGAAGTTCGACGACAAAGAGATCCAGCTCAAGCGGCAGAACAAGATCTACTTCCAAATCAACAGCGTAGGCCACGAGGCGGTGACGACGGCCGCGGGAATGGTGCTGCGCCCGGGCTACGACTGGTTCGAGTGCTACTACCGGGACCGCGCCCTGATCCTCCAGCTCGGCGTGACGCCCTACGAAATGTTCCTCCAGTCGGTCGGCGCGAAGGACGACCCGGCCTCCGCGGGGCGCCAGATGCCGGCGCACTGGGGCCACCGGCGCTGGAACATCATCTCGAAGTCCTCCTGCACCGGCACCCAGTTCCTCCATGCCGTCGGCGCCGCCGAGGCCGGCATGCGGATGAGCCGGATTCCCGAGCTGGCGGACAAGGGCGGCTTCCAGAAAGACGAGGTCGTCTACGTCTCGGGAGGCGAGGGGCAGACCTCCGAAGGCGAGTTCTGGGAGGCGCTGTCCTCCGCGTCGAACCTGAAGCTGCCGGTCCTCTTCCTCATCGAGGACAACGGCTACGCGATCTCGGTCCCCGTCGAGGTCAACACCCCGGGCGGCTCGATCTCGAAGCTCGTCCGCTCCTTCCCGAACCTCTTCGTGACGGAGGCCGACGGGACCGACTTCCTCGAGTCCTACGACGCGCTCCGGTACGCCGCGGAGTACTGCCGCTCACGGATGGGTCCGGCTCTGGTGCACGCCCGCGTCATCCGCCCCTACAGCCACTCGCTCTCGGACGACGAGGCGCTCTACCGGCCGAAAGCCGAGCGCGAGCAGGAGCTCGAGAAGGACCCCGTGCGGCGGCTCTCGCGCGTCCTCCTCGAGCAGGGGATCCTGTCGCACGAGGAGCTCGAGAAGCTCCACGCCGAGGTCGAGACCGAGATCAACGAGGCGGCCGACCGCGCGCTCGCCGCGGCGCTCCCGGAGCCCGATTCCGCGTACGAGTTCGTCTACTCGCCCGACGTCGACCCGACGAGCGCCGCCTTCGCGACGACGCCCGTTTTCGCCGAGGGCGCGACGCCGACGACGATGGTCGACCTGCTGAACGCGTGCATGCGCGACGAGATGAAGCGCGATCCGCGCATCGTGATGTTCGGCGAGGACGTCGCCGACGCGACGCGGGAAGCGGTGCTCGACGAGTGCAAGGGCAAGGGCGGCGTCTTCAAGGTGACGGCCGGTCTGCAGCGCGCCTACGGCGGCAACCGCGTCTTCAACTCGCCGCTCGCCGAGGCCAACATTCTCGGCCGGGCGATCGGCATGGCGGTTCGGGGCTTGAAGCCCGTCGTCGAGATCCAGTTCTACGACTACATCTGGCCCGCCTACATGCAGATCCACAACGAGCTCTCGAACCTGCGCTGGCGGTCCGGCAACACGTGGAGCTGCCCGGCCGTCGTGCGCGTCGCGATC
>DATJPZ010000063.1:0-10980 GCA_035506175.1 Thermoanaerobaculia bacterium
ACCTGGCGTGGGGAATCGTCGACGCCGTCATGTACGTGATCACCACCGTCGCTGACAGGGGTTGGGCCTATCGCCTGGAGCGCACGGTCCGAAGGACGAAGGACGCGGAGACGGGGCGGCGGATCGTGGCCGAGAATCTGCCGGGAGGACTCTCCGATCTCCTGCCTCCGAGCGTGCTCGAGGGGATCCGCGCCGCGATCGCCGACGGGGTCCCCGCCGGTCGACGCCCGCGGGTCGCGCGGCGCGACGTTGCCGGCGCCCTCGGGGTTTTCGCGCTCATGTTGGTCGGCACGCTGCCGCTGGCGCTGCCGTTCGCCTTCCTCTCCGACGTTTCTCTCGCCCTCCGGGTGTCCCAGGGCATCGGCCTGACCATGCTCTTCTTGCACGGCTCCGCCCTCGGCCACTACGCGGGCTTCGGAGCCTGGCGCTCCGGCTTCGCGATCCTCGCCGTCGGCGTCGCCCTCGTCGGCCTCGTCATCGCTCTCGGCGGCTGAGTCGACGCCAGGACCCGAGGGCCAGAAACATCAGGCCGGCGCGAGAATGATCCCGCGCCGGCCACGAACCGACCGCTCCGCCTGCGAATCAGGCGCGGAGGGCTTCGGCCTTCTTGTTGAGGGCCTTCCTCAGGGCCTTGATGTCGTCATCGTTGAGATCGGTCTCGATGACCGTTCCACCGAAGGGCGTTACCGCCGAGGTGAAGTCGAGGAGAGTGGGCTTCTCCGCCACGAGGATCAACGCCGAGGTGTCCTTGGCGAGCGAATTCGCGAAGTCGTCCAACTTCGGATCGTCGAACGCGATCTCGTCGCTGATGCCGAAAAGGGCTCCGATCGATCCACCCATCGCCGCGCCGGCCAGCGCACCGCCCGGGCCCAGCAGAGCCCCGAGCAGGCCACCGGTCAATGCGCCGACACCGGTTCCGGCGCCGACCGCGCTGTCGTCCTGCGCCCACGTGCTGTGAATCCGGATGATGCCGAGCTTGCTCCGCGAGATCACGGCCGCGTCATCGATCCACGGATAGACGGGCGTGTGATCCTCGAGAGTGTCGAATGCCTTGCCGGCCGTCCTCTTGCCCTTGAAAACGAACGCTTTGAATCCGTACATGACGATTACCTCCGTCGCGCACCGTATCCACCGGCGCGAATGGATGCCTACTGTCAGTGTTTACAGACTGTCAGAACTGACAGGTGACTTCGCACCTGGCCGACTGAAACACTCAGCTTCGGAATGATGTATCGACGGTTCGGAAGGAGGTGAACAGTGATGCTAGCGGAGAGGATGATCCTGAAGAAGGTTGGGAAGGCGCGCCTGATGGCAGCGAGGGGAATCGCTCGAAAGAAGGCCGCGAAGAGGGCCGGAATGATCGCGGCAACGCGAATCGCGCGAAAGAGGGCCGCTGCGGCCAAGCGAGCCCGGCTGATCGCAGCAAAGCGGATCGCTCGAAAGAAGGTGGCGGCCAGGCGAGCCCGGCTGATTGCAGCGAAGCGCATGGCGCGAAAGAAGGCTGCGGCGGCGAAGAGGATGCGGCTGATCGCGGCGAGGCGGATTGCGCTGAAGAAGGCTGCGGCGAAGAAGGCGGCGGCGAAAAAGGTCGCGGCCAAGAAGGCGGCGGCGAAAAAGGTCGCGGCGATGAGAGCGGCAGCGATGAAGGCGGTCAACGCCACGGTGTAGGTTCGAGCACTCGTCACTCCGGACGTGGTTTCTGGGGGCCTTCGGGCCCCCTTCCTTCAGCCCGCCTGCCCGAATTCCAAAGCCGTTGGACCAGCCCCCAGCCACACCGTAGACGCACCCGCCGTGCAACTGACCCGTCAGCGAGCAGGACGCTCAGCGCCCGACGAGGCCGAGCTTGACGGCGTGCTGGACGAGCTCGGCACCGGTCTTGATGCCGAGGCGTTTCATGATCTCGTACTTGTGGAACGCCACGGTGCGTGGCGTCACCTTGAGGACGGCGGCGACCTCCTTCATCGTGCGTCCCTCGGCCAGGAGTTGCAGGACTTCCCGCTCCCGGTCGGTGAGCTTGTCGGGATGCGCCGGAGCCGGCTGCTCCAGGAATACGGCCTCGGGCACTTCCTTCGTGATCAGGGGCGTGAGGTAGCGCTGCCCCGCCATCGCCCTCTGGAT
This sequence comes from Thermoanaerobaculia bacterium, assembly GCA_035506175.1. GTDB lineage: Bacteria > Acidobacteriota > Thermoanaerobaculia > UBA5066 > Gp7-AA6 > DAHUXD01. The sequence continues at coordinate 2,119 of DATJPZ010000063.1, forward strand.
CGCCGTGAAGAGCTCCGCGCCCGCCGAGCTCTTGAGAAGAAACGCCGACGCGCCCAGCCGGAAGACCTCCCGCGCCAGGTCCGGGTCCTCGCTCACGGTGAGGAACACCCAGCGAACATCGGGCATCTTCGGCTGGAGCAGCCGGCACGCGTCGATGCCGTTGAGCTTCGGCATCGAGATGTCGAGCACGATCACGTCAGGCTCGAGCCGGGGGGCGGCTTCGAGGAGTGCCCGGCCATCGGCGACGGCGCCGACGACGTCGCAGGACGGGGACAACATCCGCGTGAACGCCTCCAGGAGCATGGCGTGGTCGTCGGCCAGAAGCACGCGCGGCCGGGCGCTCATCCGCTCTCCCCCGGCGCTGGCATGGGAATGCACACGTCCACACGCGTGCCGGCGCCCGGCTGCGACCGCCACTGAATCCGTCCATGGACCAGTCGCACCCGCTCTCGCATGCTGAGAAGGCCGAGACCCTCGGCGGCCTGAGCCGCCTCGGGGTCGAATCCCTTCCCGTCATCAGAAATGCTCAGGCGCAGTTCCCGATCGCCCCCCGACAGCTCGACGGTCGCTCTCGTCGCGCCGCTGTGCTTCACCACGTTCTGCAACGCTTCCTGAGTGACGCGGTAGAGGCACAGGGCCACGTCCGATGGCAGAAATCGCGGCACGTCGCGGCAGTCGCATTGGATCGCGATGGCGTGAGCGCGCTCCACGTCGCGGCAATGCCCGCTCATCGCCGTGGCGAGCCCCAGCTGCTCGAGCTTGGCCGGATGCAGACCATGGGCCAGCCGGTGCACGTCGGCCGACAGCGCCTTCACCTGGGCCGAGAAATCCTCCATGCGTCCCGTCACCTGCCGCGGATCGGGCGGCTGCTGGCCGAGCATCTCCAGCTCGACGGCCAGGAGCGCCATGCTCTGACTCAGGCCATCGTGCATCGCCCGGGCCAGCCGCGAGCGCTCGTCCTCCTGGGCGGAGATGAGCCGGCCCGAAAGCTTCTGGGCCTCGCGCTGGGACGCCACCAGGTACCGTTGGCTGACCTGCAGCTGGCGGCCCACTTCCGCGGCCTTGAACAGGTCGCGGCTCAGCTCGAAACTCATGGCCAGGACGATGGCCATGAAGAACACGCTCGGCGTCTCCGGCATGGAGAGGACGTGCCAGAACGACAGAATGGGCTGGGCGCTTCCCGTCAGCGCGAAGAGCACGACGCTCCCGCCGACGAGGACTGCAGGCCCATGGTCTCCCCGCCGCCACACCGAGTGCGCGGCATCCACGGCGAAGGCGACGACCAGCAGCAGGCTGAACTGGGCGAACAGCATCCACGGACTGGGAACGCCGACGGCGACCGAGACCGGCTCGCCGAGAAAGGGGATCCGTCTCACGCCCGTGATCACCCGGTAGCCGAGATTCGGCGGAAGGGCGAAATTGATGATCACCGCCAACGTCCGTGCGCCGACGACGGTCCATGCGAGCCACGGTCGCCCGGCCCTCAGATAGAACCACACGAATCCGACGAGCGCGACGGTGACGAGCCAGGCCGCGGCGAAGAGCCAGCGCATCGCCCGGCCGAACCCGGCGGGCGTCTCCGCGTGCATCATCCACAGCTCGGTCCAGGCCATCAGCGCCGTCCCCACGGCCAGCAGCGCAAAAAGCGCATGGCCGATCGCATCCCGCCGCCGCAACCAGACGAGGCCCTGGACGCCGGCGAGCGTCAGGCACGCCGATACGACCATCGCCCAGATGAACGTCACCCAGCTCATGCAGTCCTCGTCCCCGAGTGAGGGCAGTGGGTCAGTTGGGGGAAGCGTGTCGCAGTCCGCATCGCAAAGTGGACCGATTGGGCGTCGCAGAATCCCCGTAGTACTTTAGGGCACCCTATCACGTCCATTGAATGACCGGCCCGGGGAGGCAAGTTGCGATCGTTCCCGAAGATGACCGGTTCGCGTCGGCTGGCTCTCGCGCTCCTTCTCCCCTTTCTCGCGTTCGTCACGGGCTGCTCTCACACGGTCTCCCGCGGGATGACCTTCTCGGCCCTGCACGCCCTGCCGCCGAATCCGGCTCTGCGTGCCTGGGTGCACCACGACGACATCCTGCTCGTCTTCGGCGACGGTCCCGGCCGGACGATCTTCAGCGCCCACTGGAAGGAGAACGTCCTCGAGCCGCGCACCGACGTCCGTTTCCGGATCGCCGAGTTGAAGGTGGTCGAGAAACTGCCCTCGTCGGTCGAGAAGCTCCGGCCCTCCGTGCGCGAGGCGACGGTCGTCCCCGCCGCGCAGACCGCCGTCATCGTGAAGCACATGGTGGAGCGCCTCGCTCCCCCGGCGACGGGCGAGTCCGTGCGGCTCGCCTTCTTCGAGACCGAATACGTGATCTTCCGGGACGCGGGAGGGGAGGCCCGCTACGCTCCCCTCGCGCAGGCGCCGAAGGGCCTGAAGGAGGTCGGGCGCCTGAACCCCACCCAGTTCGCAGCCGCCCTCTTCGAGGCCGTGCAGGAGGACGACCGCGAACGCGGCGGTTCGCACCGGCTGTGGCTGATCGAGAGCGCGCGCGAGGACAGGCCGTCGACCTTCTTCCTGCTCGATCTCGACCAGAAGCTCGTGGTCGTGACGCAGGCGCCGAACCAGGCCGACGTGGCGAGCGAGAAGATGTCCCTCCACGGGGGCGCGCGCACGCTCGAGGCCGCCCTGGTCGAGGGACAGCTGCTGTCGGCGGTCAAGAACCCCGTCTCCTTCGCGGGTCGGGCGGTCAACTTCGCGGTCGAGACGCTCCTCGTCATGCTGCGCCCCCGGCACTGGGCGGAGCCGCACTTCCCTCCGGTCGCCGCCGAGGGCCCCGGTCCCGGCATGGACCTCCCGTCGTTCGAGGCCTGGCTCGACTCCCACATGGGCCCGAAGCGCTACAAGGGGTCGATCCGCCTGTTCGTCAACGGCGACGAGTTCTTTCCGCTCCTCGACCGGCGCGTCGACGAGGCGAAGGAGTCGATCCACTTCCGGGTCTGCATCTGGGACAACGACGACACCGCCGTCGACATGGCCGACCGGGTCAAGCGCCGCTCCCTGGAGATCAAGGAGACCGACGTCGTCATCGACCGCGTCACCTCGCTCGACGCGAGCCTGACTCTGCCCGCCTCCCCGATGCCCGCGGGATTCCAGCCGCCGCGCGAGATCCAGCCGTACCTGCGCGAGGGCTCGAAGGTGCACGTGCGGAACTTCCTCAACGGAATGACCATGGGCGACCACGCGAAGGTCTACATCGTGGACCGGAAGTACGCCTACATCGGCGGGATGAACGTCGGACGCGAGTACCGCCACGAGTGGCACGACGTGATGGTGGAGCTCGAGGGCCCGATCGTCGGCTGGTTCGAGCGCGACTTCCAGCTCGCCTGGAGCCACGCGGGGGCGCTGGGGGACCTGGCCTACGGGGCCACGTACCTCGCGCAGGGCAGGGACTTCGTCGGACCCGAGACGCGCGAGGACTACGTGGAGCTCCGTCCGATCTTCACGAAGACGGGCAATCCCGTCGTGCTGCGCTCGCTCGTCGAGGCGCTCTCGCGGGCGAAACGCTACGCCTGGATCGAGAACCCGTACATCTACGACGACAGCGTCATCCGCGCGCTGATCGAGGCGCGCCGCCGCGGCGTGGACGTGCGCGTCGTCATGCCGACCCAGTCCGACATGAACTCGGCCGACAGCAACAACAAGGTCAAGGCGAACCGGCTGCTCGCCAACGGCGTCCGCGTGTACGCGTACCCCGGCATGCTCCACACGAAGGCCGCGGTCGTGGACGGCTGGGCGATGCTCGGCTCGTGCAACTTCAACAAGCTGTCGCTGCGCATGAACGACGAGTCCGACATCGCGACGACGGATCCCACCTTCGTCGCGACCCTGAACGAGCGCCTCTTCGAGTCGGACTTCAAGAGCTCGCAGATCCTGACCGAGCCGCTGCCCGTCACGAGCAGCGACGTCTTCGCCGAGGCGCTCGCGCACCAGCAGTAAGAAAGAGAAGAGCCCGAGGCCCGCATCCCGCGATGCGTCCGCCCCGGGCTCTGGAGACGAAACCGCCGCTGTTTACGCGGTGACGGCCTCGAGCTCCTTCTCGAGCATCTTGGTGTCGGCCTTCAACTCGGCCTTGGCCCGCTTTCTGGCCAGCTTGATCGCGGCTTCCACCCTCGCTTCGACGTCGGTGGCGGTGACCACCAGCAGTCCGCTCGTGCCCTTGTCGAGCAGCTCGCCGAGGTCCTTGAGGTCGCCACGTCTCATTCCGCCGGCCACGTGTCCGGCGAGCGCGCCGGTCGCGGCGCCGAGCGCCATGGCGCCCAGGCCGACTCCCGGAAACAGGGCGATGACCGCTCCGACGGCCAGTCCTCTCCACGCGCCCTGACGGGTCGGCTCCTCGACGCGCTTGACGATCTTGACCTTGCCATCCGGCGTGCGGGAGATGACCGCCGCGTCGAAGGTGTCGACGATCTTGAGATCGTTGTAGAGCTTCCGGACCGCCGTAAAGTCGGTGATGGCATCCGCTTCGCTGTCGTACTGATTCGCGAGCACCGTGTACTTGATCATGACGAAACTCCTTGCGATTCGATCAACCTCGACTCCGCTGAAGACCGTATCGCCGGAGACGGAGCGGGAGTGAGAAGCGGCTGGATCATTTTCGTGCGCGAACGCGGAAAGGAAGACGATCGGCGGCGGCGCTCTAATCGCTCGTTGGAATCGAAACGTCCGACGCGTTTCTCTTCTGCATCCAGTTCCGGACCCACACGGTCACGAGGGCGAAGAAGAGTCCGGTCGAGAGTCCGCACATGAGAATGGCCGTCAGGGCCTCGACGGGCGCGAGCATCCGCCATTCCCGGGGCAACACGACGTCGCCGTAGCCGAGAGTCGTGTACGTGACTCCGGAAAAGTAGATCGCCGACTCGACATCGGGCAGGCAGCCCCGCCAGAAGTAGAACAGCCCCCAGACGACGATCTCCAGCGTATGGACCAGGACCAGCCAGCACGCGAGCCCGATCACCATCCCCGTGACGGGCCGGAAGCCCGTCTTCGCCAGGCCCTTCGACCGGAAGAGGGCCCGGAGCAGCACGTCGAGACCGAGGGCATGGATGACCACGGTGAGGACCACCAGGGCCGCGGCGAAATAGATCCTCATGGGCATCGACGTCGGTCCCTCGCTACTGAATCGGCCCGGTCAGCCGCGCGAGGCGCGCGCCGAACCGGAACCACCACGGCTTGCGGTCGTACTCGCCCGGGTCCATGACCCTCGACCGCGCGAAGTCCGCCTCGAACATGCGCTCGACGTCCGCCGCGAAAGCGGCGTCCGAGATCAGCGCGGTGATCTCGAAGTTCAGCCGGAAGGACCGGTTGTCGAAGTTGGCGGTGCCGACGGAGGCGAAGCCGTGGTCGATGAGCATGACCTTCTCGTGGAGGAAGCCCGCCCCGTAGCGGTAGAACTTCGCGCCGGTCAGGCTCGCGTCGTCGAGATACGAGTACGCCGCCAGGCCCACGAGCGGATTGTCGGGCTTGTCCGGGATGAGAATGCGGACGTCGACGCCCCGAAGCCCCGCCAGCTGCAGGGCGTCGGTCACCGGCTTGTCGGGGACGAAGTAGGGGCTCGCGATCCAGATCCGTTCTCGCGCCGAGTTGATGGCGTGGATATACATGAGGTTCGCGGTCTCGAGCGTGTCGGCCGGACTCGAGGGCACGACCAGCACGGGGACGTTGCCGCCCTTCGACGGAACCGGGTCCCAGCGGACGTCGAGCCGGCCTCCGGCCGCCCAGTGCCAGTCGTCCGCGAACGCCAGCTGCGCGCCCAGCGCGGCCGGCCCCTCGATCCGGACGTGGGTGTCCCGCCAGGGCCCGATCTTCGGGTTGCGGGAGAGGTACTCGTCGCCGACGTTGTGACCGCCGACCCACGCGATCCGGCCGTCGACGACCACGATCTTGCGGTGATTCCGAAAGTTGAGCTGGAAGCGGTTGCGCGGGCCCTTTTGAGTATGGAACTCGTGAACCTCGATCCCCGCCGCCCGGAGCTCGTCGAGGTAGGCGCGCGGGAGGTCGTGGCTGCCGATCTCGTCGTACAGAAAGCGCACGCGGACTCCGGCCCGGGCCCTCTCGACGAGATGGGCCTTCAGATCGCGGCCGATGGCGTCGTCGTGGACGATGTAGAACTCGACCAGCACGTACTCGCGCGCGGCATCGATGCCCTGGAAGATGCTCTGGAACGTGGCGTCGCCGTCGACCAGCAGGTCCACCGTGTTGCCCCGGAGCGCCGGGATTCCGGCCAGATGCTGCGCGGCGCGGGCGGCGGGGTGGATCTCCGCCTCCGGCACCTCGAACGGGGCAGCCTGCGCCGCCGCCTGCTTCGTGACGCCGGCGACTTCTTCCATGTTGCCTCGACGGGCGACCACATAGCCATGGAAGCGGCTCCGTCCCAGGACCCAGTAGGCCGGCACGGCGACCCAGGGGAAGGCGATCAGCGCGACCGCCCACGCGATGGCCCCCTGCTCGGTGCGCGCGGTCATGATCGCGTGAACGCAGGAGAGGACTCCCAGCGCGTACACGACGACCGTGAGAGCGATCATGCCCCGTTCCCTCCCTGACGAAAACTCGCTCGAGCAAGTATCCACCGGCCCGCGCCGCGAACAACTGTCAGTACTGACAGGGTCGCGCCGCGGATACGGGGAAATCGGGAGACGGATGAGTGGTGAGCCGTGTAGGACTCGAACCTACGAGAAGTTCACAACAGGTCAGTCACTTGGGACCACGTGTCCGAGTCCTGTGTCCGAGTTGTTCCGTGAGACGCCTGAGATGCGGGTCGAGGAGCCCAGAGGGTCGCCAAGGCCGATCCTCGGCCGCGAACCGGTTGACGTGCGCTTCCGCATCGAACACTGCACTCCCCCCGGGAGTCAGGTTCTCCTGGAGAGTTACAGCCGTGTTGAAACAGGCGTACTCGGCGCCAATCCTTACGCCCGGCGGTGAGGTATCAGTACGGCCGCACCTTCCCGATGCGCGGCGGCCGTACGGGGGACGCCACGCCGTAGATCACGGTAAAGCCCGAGCCGCCGCCCCAGGTGGAGGTCGGTCGGGACGGATTCTCGCCCGCGGCCGCTTCGAGACTGTTCCAGTTGTTGGCGGCCCAGACGTTTCCGGCCGGGTCAATGGCCACGTCCGTGATCATCTGGATGCTGCCACTCTGGAACATGTGAATCACGTCGCCGGTTTTCGTGCCGGCGGGATGCCCCTTGGTGCCGTCCCCGGCCAGTAGCGTCACGGAGCGAGCCCACATGTTGCCGACCCACACGTCGTCATTGCCATCGACATTCAAGCCCCACGGTATGTTGATCGCCGGGCCAGTGAAGCCCATTGGCGCAGGCTGGGAACCATCAGGGCGGATCATGTTGACGGCCCCGGTGGGCCGTGCCGGCGGGCCGGTCACGTACTTGAACATGGCCGCCGTGATGAGCTTGAACTGCTCCATGATTGAAATGCCGTCGGGAAGCACCGGCTGCGGGGTTTTCAGGTCCATGTTGCTCGCCACCCAGACGTTTTCCTTGGAGTCCAGGGCGAGGGCGCGGACGCCGATTCCCGCACGGAAGCTCTCCGCCTTACCGGGATCGTTGGCCGGGAACCGAACGACCGTATCCGACGAGGAGTTGGCGACCCAGACGCGACTCTGAGAATCGATGACGATGTCGAAGGGCGATTTCAGGCCCGCGACCTTGACGATGCGGCCGTCCTTGATCCGTCCGCCGGGAAAGAGCAGTAGCTGGTTGTTCGAACCATCGGCGACCCAGACGTCGCCGTTCGTGGCGACCCCAATGCCCATCAGTCCGAGGAACTTTTCCTTGAACGGAAAGTCGCTCTCCTTCGCGACGGGTTTGCCATTGAAATCCATCACGAGGATCTTCCCGTTGAAGCTGCTGATCCAGACACGGTCTTCAGTCACGGCCGTGCCCCAGCCGACCCCGTCGATGCCCATGCCGGTGAAGCCGGTGATCGGCGGCGAAAGCGCGATTCCGTTGGGGCTGAACTTGATGACTCCGCCGCCGGTGCTCTTGTTGACGCCGGACTGCGAGCCGGGCAGCCAGTTCTGGCCGCTCCAGAGGTTGCCTTCCGCATCGAACATGAATCGCCCGTTGGCATAATCTCCGCCGCCCGAGAAGCAGAGGGAGAGGGCGAAATCGTCCGGAACGTAGACCAGATACGGGGCGAAGGGCGCCTTGCGCCGGGCGTCGGGGGCCGGAAGCGGATAGGCCTCATCGAAGAGCGCGTAAAGGTCTTTCGGATCTGCCCACGGCTCGCGGGCGATGCCCGCCATCGCCTCGAGGGTATTCCTGGGCGTTGCACTGCCGGTCGGAGTGGCGGCCTTGAGGAAGCGCGACCGCCAGTTGTCATCGGCCACGGTCGCATAAGCGCTGATGAGTGACCCGAGTGTGTCCAGGGTTGCCATCGTCGTGGTCATGGAGCTGTTGAGCGGGTCGATCAGCACCTTGCCCCACCCACCCGTCGCGAGGTCCACGAAGTTCGGAACGTTGCCGGCGGCGATCCGCAGTCCGAGCGGGTTGCCGGAGATCGCCTCTCCCTTGATGAATCGGGCGGCGGTGAATGCCGAGGCCACCGTCGTGAGCTCGTTAACCGTCACGGTCTTCGGCAGCGGCGCTTGCAGAAGCGTCATGAGCACGACGGCCGTGTTGCTCCCGCCTCCCTTGCGCGCAGTAGCCTCGCCGCCCATCGCAACGAGATAGACAACGGCATCGTTGCCCACCGCGCCGGTCTCGGTCAGTGAGAAGGTGCCATCGCCGCCGGTTCGACCGTGTGCGAGTTGTCGAGGCGCTCCAGAACTCGCGGCCCACAGCGTCACGGTCGCATT
>DATJPZ010000064.1:0-32154 GCA_035506175.1 Thermoanaerobaculia bacterium
GCGGACGCGGGAAGAAAACCGGGGAAAGCGACGACGTCGGCGAGACCGAGCTCCTCGGCGCGCTCCTCGAGCCACGCCCGCCGGTCCCCGTCGCCCGCCATCACGAACACGGCCTCGGGGCGCGCCTGGCGGACCAGGCGCGCCGCCTCCAGGAATCGCGAGGGGCCCTTCTGGCGGGTCAGCCGCCCGGCGAACAAGACCACCGGATGGCCGGGGGAAGGCCGCCGCGCCGCGGCCACGGCCGCGCCGTCGATCGCGTTGTGGACGACCCGGATCTTTTCGGGCGAAACGTTGTAGCGCCGGCGCACGACCGAGGCGGTGAACCGGGACACGCACAGGACGCGCGCGGCGCGGCGCAGGGTCTGGCGCTCGACGTCCTGGATGACGGGATTCCCGGGACCGCCGCCGCTGCGCGAGAACTCGGTGGCGTGGACGTGCGCGAGCAGCGGCCGTCCGGATGCGTCCGACGCCGCGAGACCGGCCGGGTAGGTCATCCAGTCGTGGACGTGGATCACGTCGCAGCGCTCCTCGCGGGCCACGACGCGCGCGACCGCGGCGAGCCGGCTGACCTCGTCCCAGAGATCGTCGCCGTAGAGCCCCCCTCCCCGGCCGTAAGGCTCGAGGCTCGTCCGCATCGGGATCAAACGGAGCCGCCCTGCCGAAGCCGCAATCCCCGGGCCGGGCGCGCCGCCGGGACGCCGCGGCAGCAGCAGCACCAGCTCGACGCCGAGGGTCAGCAGGCCGCGGACGAGGCCTTCGCAGGCCACCCCCAGCCCGCCCGAGTACCGCGGCGGGAACTCCCAGCCGATCATCAGGACGCGCGGGGCCGCGCGGCCCGGGGTCGCGCTCACTTGGCCGTGACGAGAACGTGGTCGCGCCGATTTTCCTGCCAGCAGGCGTCGGTGTCGGCTTCACAGAACGGGCGCTCCTTGCCGTAGGAAACGACGGCGACGCGATCCGCCGGCACGCCGAGATCCGACAGGTACTGGCGCGCGACGGAGGCCCGCTGCTCGCCGAGCGCCAGGTTGTAGGCCTCGGTGCCCCGGTCGTCGCAGTGACCTTCCAGAAGGATCCGGACGGACGGGTACTTCTTCAACCACTGCGCGTCGGCGGCGAGCGCCTGCCGGGCGTCGTCGCGAAGCTCGGCCCGGTCGAAGTCGAAGTAGGCGTCCTGCAGGTAGCCCTTCCGGTTGAGCGTCGCCAGGTCCTGGGACATGACGTCGGCCTGAGCGTCACGCGCCGTGTCCGGGGCGCGGGGCGGCACGACGGCCTTCTCGGGGGTCGCCGCCCGGACGGGGGGCGCGGCCTGGGCGGCCGTGGTGGGAGCGTTCTTCTTGCAGGACAGTCCCCAGAGACACACCGAGGCGAGAGCCAGCACGCCGGCCAGGGATCGAATCGTTTTCATCGCCGAAGCCTCCTCTGCGATGGCGAACTTCATCGTAACGCGATATATTCCGACTGGCCCGGGAACACATCGGAATGCGATATTCTCGGACCGCGCATGACGATTCGACGGCCGGCCGCTCTTCGCGAAACCGACTACCAGCGTCTGGCACGCTTCCGCCAGGCCTTGCGCCGCTTTCTGCGCTTCTCCGAGCAGGCGGCCCGCCGGGCCGGCGTTTCGCCGGCCCAGTACCAGCTGCTGCTGTTCGTCCGCAGTTTCGGCGACGACGCGCCCGCGGTTTCCGACCTCGCCGACCGCCTCCAGGTCCTGCACCAGAGCGCCGTGGGCCTGGTCGACCGCTGCGAGCGCGCCGGCCTCGTCCGGCGGCGCCGCGACGAGAAGGACCGCCGGCGGGTTCGCGTGGCGCTGACCGCGTCGGGCCGGCGGCTCCTCGCCGACCTCGTCCGCGAGCACTACCGCGGCATCGCCGACCTCCGAAAGGCCGTTCCGCGCGACCCGACTCTGCGCTTTCCGACGTCGACGCGCCGGCCCCGCCGTGGGTGAACCCGCCCGCGAGCACCACCTCGGCGACTACTCCGCCGACGCGCGCGTGCTCGTGCTGTCGGCCGCGGCGATCCCGATCGGGGGGATCGCGGCGGTCGTGGCCAAGGGGCTCCTCTGGCTCATCGACGCGATCACGAACCTCGCTTACTTCGGGCGGCTCGCCGCGGCTCCCGTTTCGCCCGGCCAGAATCAGCTCGGCGCCTGGAGCATCCTCGTGCCGGTCGCGGGCGGCCTCGTCATCGGCGCGATGGCGCGGTGGGGCTCGCCGAAGATCCGGGGCCACGGGATTCCCGAGGCGCTCGAGGCGATCCTGATCGGCCGCAGCCGCCTCGAGCCGCGCGTCGCGCTCCTGAAGCCGGTGTCCTCGGCGATTTCGATCGGCACGGGCGGCCCGTTCGGCGCCGAGGGGCCGATCATCATGACGGGGGGCGCGGTCGGCTCCCTCTTCGCCCAGCTCTTCGACTTCTCGTCGGCCGAGCGCAAGACCCTGCTCGTCGCCGGCGCGGCCGCCGGGATGTCCGCCGTCTTTGCCTCCCCCATCGCCGCCACGCTGCTGGCGGTCGAGCTGCTTCTCTTCGAGTGGAAGCCGCGCAGCTTCATCCCCGTCGCCCTGGCGGCCGCGCTGGCGTCGGTCGCACGCGTGCCCCTCATCGGCCCGGGCCCCGTTTTTCCGGTGACCCTCCACACGGGCCTCACCGGCCCCCAGCTGCTCGCGGCGCTCGGCCTCGGGGTCGCGGCCGGCCTCGCGTCGGGCCTGCTGACCGCGCTGGTCTACGGCTGCGAGGATCTCTTTCAGAAGCTCCCGATCCACTGGATGTGGTGGCCCGCGCTCGGCGGGCTGTGCGTCGGAATCGGCGGCCTCTTCGACCCTCGGATCCTCGGCGTGGGGTACGGCACGATCCACGCCCTGCTGCGCGGCGAAGTCACCGGCGCCGCCGCCGCGAGCCTCGCCGCCGACAAGGGCGTCGTCTGGGCGGTCGCCCTCGGATCCGGCACCTCGGGCGGCGTCCTCGCTCCGCTCCTCATGATGGGCGGCGCCCTCGGCTCCCTCGCTTCGTCCGTCCTGTCGCACGGCGACGCCGGGCTCTGGGCGACGATCGGGATGGCCGCCATGATGGGCGGCACGATGCGCGCGCCGCTGACCGCGATTTTCTTCGCGGGCGAGCTGACGCGCGACTGGGGTCTGCTGCCGTGCCTGCTGGTGGCCTGCGTGGCCGCCTACGCCGTGACCGTTCTCCTGCTCAGGCGTTCGATCCTGACCGAGAAGATCGCGCGCCGCGGGCACCATGTCTTCCGCGAGTACGCGGTCGACCCGTTCGACATCCACCGGGTCGGCGAGGTGATGGACCGCGACGCGCCGACCGTCCCGACGGCGATGAGCGTGCGCGAGCTCGCGCGGCGGGTCGCGAGCGCCGAGGACGTCCTGTCGCGCCGCCAGGGGACGCCGATCGTGGACGGCTCGGGCCGGCTCGTCGGCATCGTTACCCGCAGCGACCTCATGCGCGCCCTCGCCAGGGACGCCTCGGGCGCTTCCGGCGTCCTCGACGCGGGCACGCGGTTCCCGATCGTGGCCTTCGAGGACGAGCTCGTCCGCGACGCGGTCGAGCGCATGCTCTCGCACGACATCGGCCGACTGCCGGTCGTCGCGCGCGAGGACCCGACGCGGCTGGTCGGCTACCTCGGGCGCTCGGGCGTCGTCGCGGCCCGCCACCGGCTCCTCGAGGAGGAGCACGTGCGCGAGCGGGGGCTCAAACCTGTCACTTCGTGACGCTGTAGGCGAGCGCGAGACCCTTCGGGTCGGCCTCGGCGCCGCCGATCCACCGGTGGAGCCAGTCCATGACCGTGTTGTGCCAGAGACAGGAGTTGCCCGGCTTCAGCACCCAGTGTCCCTCGTCCGGAAAGGTCAGCAGCTTCGAGGGCACTCCCTGGATCTGGAGCGCCGTGAAGAGCTGCAGGCCCTGCCCGAACGGGACGCGGTAGTCCTTCTCGCTGGTGATCACGAGCATCGGCGTCTTGAAGTGCGCCGCCGAGTCCATCGGGTTCCACTTCCGATAGAGATCGGAATTCCAGGGCCATCCCTTGAACTCCCACCTGGGGAACCAGAGCTCCTCGGTCTCCAGGTTCGCCGAGGCGAGGTCGAACGTGCCGTCGTGCGAGACGAGCGCCGCGAAGCGATCGGTGTGCCCGGCGATCCAGTTGACCATGTAGCCGCCGTAGGAGGCCCCCGCCGCGGCGATCTTCGTCCGGTCGACGTACGGCAGCGCCGCGAGGTCGTCGGCCTGGCGCATCAGGTCGTCGTAGACCTGCCCTCCCCAGTCGCCGCTGATGGCGTCGAGAAAGTCCTGGCCGAACCCGGTCGAACCGCGGGGATTGGCCGCGTAGACGACGTAACCGTACGCCGCCCAGACCTGCGGGTTCCAGCGGAACGACCAGCCGTCCACCCACGCCCCCTGCGGTCCGCCGTGGATGAAGAAAACAGCGGGGTACTTCTTCGACGGGTCGAATCCCGGCGGCGTGACGACCCAGGCCTGGAGCTGGCGCCGGTCGGAAGAGTCCGTGAAGCGCTCGGAGACCGCGCCGAGCGCCAGTTCGCCGACGAGCGCGTCGTTGACGCGCGTGAGCGCCGCGGGCGACGATCCGTCGACGCCGACGCTCCACAGCTCGGCCGGACGCGACAGCGTGCTGGCGCCAAAGACGACGCGGTTTCCCGCCACCGCGAGCCCCGCCACCGTCCCGCCGGTCCACAGCACGACCGGCGCCCCGCCCGCCAGGGCGAGCCGGTAAAGGTTCTCGCGCCCCCGGACCTGCGAGGCGAAGAAGATCGATTTCGAATCGGGTGCCCAGCGGAAATCGTCGACCCAGAAGTCGAAGGCCTCGGTCAGGTCGCGTGTCCGACCCGTGGCGCGCTCGAGCAGCATCAGCCGGAAGCGGTCGGCTTCGAAGCCGGCGCGCGTCTGCGCGCGATAGGCGATGAAGCGGCCGTCCGGGGAAACGCGCGGCGACCCGTCGAACGCCCGATTGGCCGCGGTCAGATTGCGCGGCGCCGCGCCGCCCTCGAGCGGCACCGCCCAGAGGTCCGAGTTCGTCGAGAGCGCCTCGTCCCTGTCCGGGTCGGACGCGTAGACGAGCTCGCGGCCGTCGGGCGAGACGTCCCAGTCGACGCCGCCGCCGACGTGAAACGGCGGCGCATCGCGGTCGCCGGGCGTCAGGTCGACCGGCGCCCCGCCGTCTTCGCCGGCGGGCACCTTCCAGAGGTGGGACCGCGTGCCGTCCTTCCACGAGTCCCAGTGCCGGAAGAGCAGGCGCTCGGCGACCCGGCCCTTGACCCTGGCGCTCTCGCGCTGTTTGAGCGTCTTGTCGAGACACGCGACATCCGAGCAGTCCGGGAAGACGTCGGAGGCGATGACGAACCATTTTCCGTCCGGCGTCCACGTGTAATCGGAGACTCCCGTCGGAAACGACGTCGCGCGGACCGGATCGCCGCCCGCGAGGTCGAGCACCCAGATCTGCGGCCCCTTCTCGCGGTTCGAGAGAAAGGCGAGCCGCCGTCCGTCCGGCGAGAACTTCGGGTCGTCGTCGCGTTTCTCGCCGCTGGTGACGCGCCGCGCGGCACCGCCCGACGTGGGCACGATCCAGATGGCCCCGCGCGACGTATTCGCCGCGACGTCCGGGGTCGCGACCGCATAGGCCGCGAGCTTCCCGTCGGGCGAGACCGAGAAAGCGCCGACCCTCTGGACCTTCGCGAGCTCCTCGAACCGGAGCGGGCGCCCGGCCGCCGCGAGCGCGGCCCCCGGAGCGGCGAGGCAGAACGCGGCGAGTCCGATCGAGCAGAGGCGCATGAGGGGTGTTCCTCCGGGCGCGGATTCTACCGAGGGCGGCACCGCGCGGCGCCGCCTCATCCCTTTGGTATCATCCTCGGTCCGCGGGTTTGACCGCCAAAGGAGACGCATGTCCACCGCCGTTCTCGACGAAAAGCGCCCCGAAACCACGGGCCGAGCGCCGGTCATCAACGACTTTTCGATCCACGTGGCGACGGCCAACGGCTCCGGATCCCAATCCTCCAACAACATCCTCATGCGGTCCATCTTCCAGATGGGCATTCCGGTGTCCGGCAAGAACCTCTTCCCGTCGAACATCCAGGGCCTGCCGACCTGGTTCACGATCCGGGCGTCCAAGGAGGGCTTCATCGCCCGCCGGCGCGACGTCGGCGTCCTGATCTGCATGAACCCGGAGACGGCGCACGAGGACGTCAAGACCGTCGCCCCCGGCGCCGCCGTGATCTACGAGGAGAGCCTGAAGCTCGACACGCTCCGCCAGGACGTCGTCTTCTACCCGGTCCCGTTCCAGAAGCTCGTCCTCGAGCTGGTCCACGACGGAAAGCTCCGCCGCCTCGCGATCAACATGATCTACGTCGGGGTGGCCGCCTGGCTCCTCGGCGTCGACATGGCCGAAGTCGAGAAGGCCGTCGCCAAGCAGTTCAAGAGCAAGGCCACGGCCGTCGAGATCAACATGAAGGCGATCCGAGGCGGCCTCGAGTGGGCGGAGAAGAACCTGACGAAGCGGGACCCCTTCCGACTCGAGCGCATGAACAAGACGGCCGGCAAGATCATCATCGAAGGCAACGCGGCCTCGGCGATCGGCTGCATGATGGCGGGCGTCCAGTTCCTGGCCTGGTACCCGATCACGCCGTCCTCGTCGCTGGCCGAGGCGCTCATCGACTACGCCGGCAAATACCGCGTCGACCCCGAGACGGGCAAGTCGACGTTCTCGGTCGTCCAGGCCGAGGACGAGCTCGCCGCGCTCGGCATGGTGCTCGGCGCGGGCTGGGCGGGAGCGCGGGCCATGACGACCACGTCGGGCCCCGGCATCTCGCTGATGTCGGAGTTCACCGGCCTCGGCTACTACGCCGAGGTCCCGGCGGTGATCGTCGACGTCCAGCGCGTCGGCCCGTCGACCGGCCTCCCGACGCGGACGATGCAGGGCGACATCATGTCGACCTACAACCTCTCGCACGGCGACGCCAGGCACATCCTCCTCATCCCGGGCTCGGTCGAGGAGTGCTACACGATGGCCATGGACTCGTTCGATCTGGCCGAGCGGTTCCAGACGCCGGTCTTCCTGATGACCGACCTCGACCTCGGGATGAACAACTGGATGGCCGACCCCTTCCCCTTCCGCGACAGGCCGCTCGACCGCGGCAAGGTCCTGAAGACGAAGGAAGAGCTCGACGCGCACGTGGCGAAGTTCCGCGAGTTCGCCCGCTACCGCGACGTCGACGGCGACGGGATCCCCTGGCGGACGCTGCCCGGTTTCATCGACAACCCCGCGGCGACCTATTTCACGCGCGGCTCGGGCCACAACGAGCGGGCTCAGTACACGGAGCGCCCGGACGACTACAAGAACAACATGGACCGGCTCGCGCGCAAGCTCGAGACGGCGAAGAAGTTCGTGCCGCGTCCCGTCGTGTCGAAGGCCGAGGGCGCGAAGGTCGGCATCATCGCGTACGGCTCTTCGGACTTCGCCGTCGAGGAGGCGCGCGTGATCCTCGGCCGCAAGGGCCTGCCGACCGGCTACCTGCGCCTGCGAGCCCTTCCCTTCACTCCCGAGACGGCGGCCTTCGTCGCCGCCCACGACCGCGTCTACGTCATCGACCAGAACCGCGACGGGCAGATGTACGACCTGCTGCGCCTCGAGCTCGGCGCCGATGCGCTGAAGCTCCGCTCGATCCGCCACTACGACGGCTTCCCCCTCGACGCCGAAACGGTGCTCGAAGGCATCGAAGCCGGGGAGAAGCGCTGATGTCCTCCAACCCGGAAACCAAGACGCCGCCCTCGAATCGCGTCGGCCTGACCGTCAAGGAGTACGGCGGCTCGAAGTCCACCCTGTGCGTCGGCTGCGGCCACGACGTCATCACGCGCCAGATCACGCAGGCGCTCTACGAGATGTCGATTCCGCCGCACAAGGTCGCGAAGTTGTCCGGCATCGGCTGCTCGTCCAAGACGACCGCCTACTTCGCGGATCGGGGCCACGGCTTCAACGCCGTTCACGGCCGCATGCCGGCCGTCGCGACCGGCGCCATGATGGTCAACCCCTCGCTGGTCGCCGTCGGCGTCTCGGGCGACGGCGACACCGCTTCGATCGGCGCGGGCCAGTTCGTGCATCTGCTCCGGCGCAACGTCCCGATGGTCTACATCGTCGAGAACAACGGCGTGTACGGGCTGACGAAGGGCCAGTTCTCGGCGACCGCCGATGCCGGATCCAGACTGAAAACCGGTGCCGTCAACGACCTGCCGGCGATCGACCTCTGCGCGATGGCGATCGAGCTCGGCTGCGGCTACGTCGCGCGGTCGTTCTCGGGAGACATGAAGCAGCTCGTCGCCCTCCTGAAGGGCGCGCTGGCGCACCGCGGGACGGCCCTGGTCGACGTCATCTCGCCCTGCGTCACCTTCAACAACCACGACAGCTCGACCAAGTCGTACAAGTGGGCCAAGGACCACGAGATCCCGATCCACGAGATCGGGTTCATCCCCTACTACGAGGAGATCGCGGTCGAATACGACCCGGGCACGACGCAGGACGTCGCCCTCCACGACGGGTCGCACATCCGGCTCCGCAAGCTGCGCGAGGACTACGACCCGACCAACAAGTTCCAGGCGCTGGCGCTGTGCCAGGAGGCTCAGGAGAAGACCGAGTTCCTGACCGGCCTGATCTACGTCGAGCCGCGCAAGAAGGACTTCCTCGAGCTCTCGGGAGCCGGCGCCGCGCCCATCGTGGAGATGGCCGACGCGAAGCTGCGCCCGCCGAAGTCGGCGCTCGACGAGATCATGGCGGCGCTGAAGTGACCGTCATCGCCGCACTGTGATTTCGAAGGGGTCCCGCGCTTCGCTCGGCACGACGAAGGTGATCGGGATCGGCGCCGCCGCATTCCTCCTGCTCGTCGCCGCGTCTCCGAAGCCGACGCCCCGGCCCACCGCCGCGCCGAAAAACGCCTGCGCCACCTGCAAGGAGCGCAACGCCACGCTCGACCCGGCGCTCTTCGCCAGAGGCGCCGAGCCCGGCGTCCAGGAGGGCTACGAGATCGCGCGCAAGTACCCGGCGACCCTCGACAAGCTCCACTGCTTCTGCGAATGCGCCGAGAGCCCGATGTTCCACCACAAAACGCTCTTGACCTGCTTCACGAACACGCACGCCGCGGGCTGCGGGATCTGCCTCTCGGAGGCGCGGCTGGCCGGTCAGCTCAAGGACAAGGGCCTGTCGGACGAGGAGATCAAGGTCACCGTCGAGTCGGTGCACCGCACCGACGGGCACCCGCCGACGAGCTAACGCGCCTCGAGAAAACTCCGGTAGACGACGCCGTCCAGGTCGAGCGGCGAACGGCGCGCGGCCGCGGCGAAACACGGGGCGAACGCCGCGAGCGCGGCCTCCGCGTCGCGCGGCAGCGGGTCGCCGAGCGTCAGGGTCCACCGCCCCCGGGGCAGCGTCAGAAAGGCCGGACGGCACGGCACGCCCGCCGCCCGCGCCAGGCGAAACGGCCGCGGGTCGAGGAAGACGCGGCCCCCGAGCAGCGGCGCCGGCACCCGGAGCGCCGCCGGCAGATCGGCGGCCAGGATGAGGCTTCCCTTCCGGAGCGCGCCTCGGAGCCGATGGGCACGGGCCGCCTCGTAGACGTGCGGATACGGGAGCGGGTGGCGCCGGTCGAACAGCCGGTCCTGACGCTCGGCCTCGGCCCGCGCGAGGTTGTGCGGCCCGAGCGCGTTCCCGACCGCGATGCCACGCGCCCGAAGCGTGTACCGCAGCGCCGCCAGCGAACCCCAGTGCGCGCTCACGTAGACGGTCGGCTCCGGCGAAGGGGGCGCGCCCACGAGCCGGGCCTTCCAGTTCCCGGTCCTCAGGCGGCGGGACGCGAGCCTCGACAACAGGAGCCGCCGGGCCGCCGCCCGCGTTCCGGCCGCCGCGGGAAGCTCCGGGAACGCCGCCCTCAGGCGCTTCCAGTCCTCGGCCGCAATGCCCGTCAGGCTCTCGACGCGGCGCCCGAACACCGCGACCGCCGCGCTAGGCCGGGAACGCCTTGGCGGCCTGCGAGGGCGCGTTCAACGGGCCGGCACCGGCGCTGCGCTCCGGCAGGACCACGCCCTCGCGGCGCAGGGTGTCGCGCTCACCGCTGCCGGACACGACCGGCAGGAGCGAGGCGTCCGAAGGCGGCGTCGTGCCGTCGCCCGGATAGTACGGGCGATAGCCGTAGCCGTGCGTCGCGACTTCTTCTTTCGACTCGCGCAGCCGCTCGATCGAAAAGACCGCGTCCTCGCGGGAGAAGAACGCCATCTCGTAGTTGCGCGTCATCCAGATCGCGTCCTTCGGGCACGCGTCCACGCAGAAGCCGCAGAAGACGCACCGCATCATGTCGATGTCGAAGACGACCGGGTACTTCTCGTAGGCGATCTTCGGATGCTCGCCGGCGACGATCGTGATGCACTCGGCCGGGCAGGCCTGCTGGCACATGTAGCACGCCACGCACTTGAGCGTGCCGTCCTCGCGCGCCTTCAGGATGTGCTTGCCGCGGAACCGCTTCGAGTAGTTCCGCTTCTGCTCGGGGTACTGGATCGTCGGCATCCGCCTCCGGTCGAGGAGGTTCAAGACGAGGTGCCGCAGCGTCACCGCCATCCCGCGGAAGATCTCCGGCAGGTAGATCCGCTGCAGGAACGTCAGGCGATCCGGCACCCGCCGGCTGACGTCGACGACGCCGCTCATCGGTCGAGCTCCCCGGCGATGATGTTCAGCGTACCGAGCGTCGCGATCGCGTCGGAGACGGTTCCGCCGACCACCATGTGCTCGAACGCCGCCATGTTCGGGAAGCACGGCGGGCGCACCTTCAGGCGGTACGGGCCGCCGCGCCCGTCCGACACCGCGTAGTAGCCGAGCTCGCCGTTGGCGCCTTCGATCCACTCGTACCGCTCGCCGGCCGGCGCGCGGACGCCCTCCATGACGAGCTTGAAGTGGTAGATGAGCGACTCCATGTCGTGGTAGACGGCGTCCTTCGGCGGAAGCACCACGCGCCAGTCGTCGGAGTTGACCGGGCCCTTCGCCGGCAGGATCTCGAGCGCCTGCCGGATGATCTTCAAGGACTGGCGCATCTCCTCGAGGCGCACCAGGTAGCGCGCGAAGTTGTCCCCGTCCCGCGCCATCGCCACGTCCCAGTCGAACCTGTCGTAGAAGTCGTAGGGCCGCGCCTGCCGCACGTCGTACGGCACGCCCGAAGCGCGCAGCATGGGCCCCGTCATCCCCCACGCCACGGCCTGCTCCTTCGTCACGACGCCCGTGCCGGAGAGCCGGCTGCGCACGACCCGGTTGTTGTTGACCAGCTTCTCGACGTCGTCGAGCAGCTTCGGGATCGACTCGAGGAGCCCGCGGCACCGCGCCACGAAATCGTCCGGGACGTCGACGGCGAGCCCGCCCACGCGGACGTAGGAGACCGTCAGCCGCGCGCCGCAGCAGGCCTCGAGCAGGTCGTAGACGTTCTCGCGGTTCTGGTAGAGGTAGACGAAGCTCGTCAGCGCTCCGATGTCGACCAGGTTCGCGCCGATGCACACGCAGTGGTCCATGATCCGCGTGAACTCGGAGAGGATCGTCCGGACCAGGCGCCCGCGTTCGGGAACCTCGACGCCGAGCATCTTCTCGACCGTCCGCACGTAGCCGACCCCGTTGATCATGGCCGACACGTAGTTGAGCCGGTCCGTGTACGGGATGATCTGGTTCCAGTGGTGCTTCTCGGCCATTTTCTCGAAGCACCGGTGGAGATAGCCGATCATCGTCTCGGCGCGGACGATGCGCTCGCCGTCGAGGCGCGCGACCAGGTGGATGATGCCGTGCGTGGCCGGGTGCGACGGCCCGATCGAGATGGTCTGCGTCTCGAAGTGCCCCGCGCGCACGTCGGTGTCCTTCGACCACGCGGGCATCCGGAGGTCCTCTTCCGCGAAGAACCACCGCTGCCCGGGGGCGTAGTCCTTGCGAAGCGGATGTCCCACGAAGGCGTCGTGACAGAGGAGACGGTGGAGGTTCGGGTGTCCCGGAAAGTCGAAGCCGTACAGGTCGTAGGCCTCGCGCTCGAACCAGTTGGCCGCGGGGTACACGTCCGAAACGCTCGGCAGGGACGGCTTGTCGGAATTCGGGAGCGGCACGCGGACACGCACGTGCTCGTTGCGCGAAAGCGAGTGGAGATGGACGACGGCCTCGAACCGCGTCTTCTGCCCCGGACGCTTCAGGTTGTCGACGCCGCAGAGGTCCAGGAAGAGGTCGTAGCGGCAGCCCGGGTCGTCGCGCAGGTAGCGCGCCAGGGCGGGCCAGGCCTCGGGAGCGACCTCGATCGTCGGCAGGTCGCGGTCGGCGACCTCCGCCCGCAGCCCCCCGGGCGCGCTCGCGAGCCGTTCGCGCAGGCGCTCGGCCGGCGCCGAGAGCGCGGGCTCGGCCGCGACCGTCACGACGTCTGCTCCGCGGCGAACTTCTTCGACCGCCCGTCGCGCGATTTCTCGCCTGAGGCGATCTTCTTCTGGAGCTCGAGAATGGCGTGGATGAGCTCCTCGGGCGTCGGCGGGCACCCCGGGACGTAGACGTCGACCGGCACGATCTCGTCGATCCCCTGCGTCACGTGGTAAGCGCGGTAGAACCCGCCCGAGGACGCGCAGACCCCCATCGAGATGACCCATTTGGGCTCGGGCATCTGGTCGTAGATCTTGCGCAGCACCGGCGCCATCTTGTCGGTGACCGTCCCGGCGACGATGAGCAGGTCGGCCTGGCGCGGCGAGAATCGCATCACCTCGGAGCCGAACCGCGCGATGTCGTAGTGGGCGGCGGCCACGGCCATGAACTCGATGCCGCAGCAGGCCGTGGCGAAGGGAAAGGGCCACAGCGAGTTCTTGCGGGCCCAGGAGACCATTTCCTCGAGGCGGGTCACCAGGAATTCGCCGGCGCCGCCGCCGGCCTTCGCGGCCGGGTGCGCCGGCAGGGCGCTCTTCGAGGCGGGAGAATTCATGCCGGGCCGGATTCTATGGGATCGGCGCCGGTTCCGTCGAGCGCCCTCCAGACCGGTCAGCCGAAGTTGACCGTGTAGGACAGCGACTTCATGTCCTTCATGCGGTCGAGGTACACGAAGCCGTCCAGATGGTCGATCTCGTGCTGGAGAACGCGCGCGTGGTAACCGGAGGTCTCGAACTCGACGGGCTTGCCGGAGCGGTCCAGCGCACGGACGCGGATCGTCTCGAATCGCGGGACCACACGGCCGAGCAGGAAGGGCACCGAGAGGCAGCCCTCCGAGTCCTGCTCCAGCGCGTCGCCGACGCCCTCGTACGTCGCGTTGAAGAGGGCCGTCAGCGGAATCTCGGGCTCCTTGCGCTTGCGGGTCTCGGGATGGACCTCGTAGAGGAAGATGCGCAGCGGCGTGAAGACCTGGGGCGCGGCGATTCCCGTGCCGTCGTACTCGCGCATCGTGTCCTCGAGATCCGAGAGAAACGGCTCGTAGTCGCCGCGGGCGATCGCCTTCGCGTCCACGGGGTCGGAGGTCAGCCGCAGCGTCTTGACTCCGAGCTTGGCCACTTTGAGGATCATCGGCGCGCGTCTCCTCGTTCCTCGACTCGCGGTTCCGGCTTCACGGAGGTCGTCGGAGGAAATAGTGGTGCCCAGGGACGGAATTGAACCGCCGACACAGGGATTTTCAGTCCCTTGCTCTACCGACTGAGCTACCTGGGCTCCGGACGGGCCGCCGGACCGGAGGGCGGAGTCTAGCCGAATCGCCTCCGAGGAGCAACGCGGGCGGATTCGCCCCGCGCCTCAGCGGGGCGCCACCGTGCGCGGACCCGCGGGCGCGGCGGTCACGAGCGCCGGGGCCTCGCGCGCGCCGCCGCGCGCCTGTCCGACGAGGAACAGATGACCGTTGTTCTGCGTGTAGACGACGCCGTCCGGCCCGAGCGCGACGGGCGTGTATGCCGCGCCGAGGGAGGTGTCGAGAAAAATCTGCCCGACGACGTTCCCGGCGCGGTCGAAGCCGTAGAGCGTGCCGTCCTCGCTGTTCAGGTAGACGGTGCCGTCGGCGGCGACCGCCGGCTGGTTGATGCACCACTCGAAGCCGTCCGGGTGGTCGTTCACGCAGGTGACCGTCCCGTGGCTGTCCCGCACACAGCTCTCGGTGTTCGTGGCGCGATACGACCACTCCGGCGAGAGATCGGCGTCGAGCGACGTGACGTAATAGTAGGAGTCGCCGTCCGCGCTCGTGTAATGGTTGTCCTTCAACAGCAGCGAGTAGGTGCCGTCGTGCGGGTAGACCGCCGGCGTGATGTCCCAGCCGAAGTCGTAGGTCGCGAGCGCGGCGCCGCCGGCGCTGAACTTGAACAGGTGCCCCCGGTAATAGTTGTAGGACGTGTACGCGCCGAGCACGATCGCGCCGTCGGGCAGCACGACCGGCGAAGACGTCCCGGCGTCGTTGACCCGCCCCGCCGGCCGGTCGTTGGTCGCCGGGTCGACGCCCGGGTTCGCGCCTGCCCGGCAGCCGAGGTTGGAATTGTCGTCCGGCAGCAGCACGCCGCACCCGTCGTTCAGGATCCCGCGGAGCGACGCCGCCCACGCCGGCGTCAGGTCGGCATGGACCGCCACGAGATAGCCGTACCGATCGGCGCCGTGCGCGCGGCTGACCGTGTAGATCGTTCCGTCCGGCGCGATCGCGGGGACGACGTTGGTGCCCGGGCGCTGGGCGCCGCAGGGCGTCGTCGGCGGCGTCGCCGCGTTCGACGGAGGCCAGGGCCGCTGGTTCGACGCGAACGACTGCTGACACGCATCGCCCGCGCCGGGCGCCCCCGGAATCAGCGTCTGAAAGTCGGCCAGGGCCGTGTGCCCCCCGGCGGAGACGCGGACGAGCCAGGCGCCGAGGATCGCCTGCGTCGGGTCGGCGGCATCGTACGCGACGGCGTCGTAGACGACGCTGCCGTCCGGCGCCACGGCGAGGCCGCCGGCGACGTAGCGCCGCGGGTCGAGATTCGGGAACGGGTTCAGGCGTTCGATTTCGGCGCCCGTGTCCTTCGACACGCGGTGAACGGTCCCGCCGAGGCCGGGAACGTAGATCGAATCGCCGGAAAGCGCGGCCTGAAAGACGGGCTCCCACCCGGAGATCTCGATCGGCGTGGGCTGCCAGTCGCTGTCGAAGCTCCAGACGGTCTGCAGCGTTCCGCCGATCCACGCGAGCCTGTGCACGCTCCAGGTCATCGTGCCCCAGTTGCCGAAGCCCGTGTAAGCGCCGGACTTGAAGGTCATGTAGATGCCCGTCTCGTCGAGAAGGGGCGTGGCGTAATGGGCCAGAAGGTCGCCACCCGCGTCCGCCTTCATCGCCTCGACGAAGGGGTCGTAGACGACGTCGGCGAGGATCACGTCGAGCCGCTGGGCGAGCACGGCCGAACCGCCGTCGTGCCGGGAGGTCCTCCCCCACTGGGGCCAGTCCCGGTCCGTCTGCGCCGAGGCGGCCGCCGTGGCGCCTAGGAGCGCGAGACACGTCCAAAGCCCGGGGTTCGGGGCTTTTCGGCTCTTGCCGCGCCGCCGCGTTCGAAGGATCATCGTGCGCCGAATCATAGGCTCTTCGCGGCGGTCCGGGGAATTCTCGAGGGGCCGACGGGGTTTTTCCGCCGAATGCCGACAACCAGAGCTTCGATCCGCACTGCCCTCCTCGTCCTCGCCGGCGCCGCCCTCGGCGGAGCGAGCGGCGCCGAGCAGCCGACGCCGGCCGCGACGACGCCGCCGGCCAGCGTCAACCGCGCGGTCAGGAGCCCGGGCAATGCCGTCTGGGCCGCGAACGTGACGGAAGCCCGCGCCATCGCGAAGGCCGACCACAAGCTCGTCTACTACGAGTTCGCGAGCAAGGAGTGCGGCGACTGCCGGCGCATGCAGGGACTCCTCTATCCCGCTTTCGAGTTCGAAGCGCTGCTGACGGGGATGGTGCCCGTCCAGGTCGCGCTGAGCTCGGCGGACGGGACGAAGCTCGCCGAGATCTACACCATTTCGCAGGAGCCGAGCGTCCTGATCACGAACCCCGACGGCCGCCTCGTCTTCAAGATGGAGGGTTTCCAGGACGCGGGCGACTTCTACGCCCACGTCCACAAGGACGTCGACGGCTATCGGAAATTCGCCAAGGTCGTCGACGCGCAGGATGTCCCCCGACTCTCGGCCGCGGAGGCTTTCTCGACCGGCAAGGCGCTCTACGCCCGCTTCGATTTCGAGGGCGCCGCGAGCCGGCTCGCGCGCGCGGCGGCCGCACCCGACGCGACGCCCGAGATCCGCGAGAGTGCTCTGATGGGGCTCTCGGCCGCGGACCGCCAGCTCGGCAACTTCCCCGGGGCGCGGCGCGCGGCCGAAAAGGTCGTCGCGACCACGAAGAGCCCGGACCAGAAGGAACGTGCCGAGCTCGCGCTCGCCGAGATCGCGCTGGCGGAGCAGAAGCCGGGCGAAGCCCTCGGGCTGTACAAGAAGTTCGCCAAAGACCACCCGAAGTCTCCCTACCTCGCCAAGGTGAACGGCTTCATCGCGCGCCTCCAGGCGGCGCAGCCCAAGTCGTGAGGCGCGCCGCCCTCGCCGCGGTCGCGCTCGCCGCGGCGGCGGCTTCGCTTCTCGCCGCCGGCGCCGCGCCGGATCCGGCGACCCTCGTGACGCTGCAGGCGGCGACGACGGCCTCGGCTCCGGGCCACGGCACGCTGGTCGTCCGGGCGAGGCTCGCCGCGGGCTGGCACGTCAACAGCCACAAGCCGTCCGAGGACTACCTGATTCCGACGGAGATCAAGGTCGCCGCGGCCGGCGGCGTCCGGCCGGGCGCGCCTCGCTACCCCGAAGGCAAGCTCCAGAAATTCTCGTTTTCCGACACCCCGCTCTCGGTGTACGCGGAGGAGTTCACGATCGAGGTGCCCGTCGAGTGGGACGGCGCCGGCGGCGCGCCCGCGCTCTCGGGCACGCTCGAGTACCAGTCCTGCAACGACGCGCAGTGCCTCGCGCCGACCTCGGTGCCGTTTCGCGCCGAGCCCTCCGCCGCTCCGGCGGCGGCCGCATCCGTGACCTCGGCGACGAGCGGCGCGGTGCCGCTGTCCGAAGCGCGCCGCCTCCACGGCTCGACGGCCGCGGCCGGCGCCTCCGAGGACTTCGGCGACCTCCTGAAGCGCCGCGGCATGGCCGGCGTCCTGCTGCTCCTCTTCGGCTGGGGTCTGGCGCTGAACCTGACGCCGTGCGTCTACCCCGTCATCCCGCTGACGGTCAGTTTCTTCGGCGGACAGGCCCACGGCCAGAGCCGCCGCACGTTCCTGCTGGCGTCCTGCTACGTGCTCGGCATGGCGACGACGTACTCCTCGCTCGGCGTCGCGGCGGCGCTCTCGGGACGGCTCTTCGGCGTGGCGCTGCAGTCGCCCTGGGTGCTCGGCGTCGTGGCGCTCGTCCTGGTCGGTCTCGCGCTCTCGATGTTCGGCCTCTACGACATCCGGATGCCGACCGCGCTCATGCAGAAGGCCGGCGCCCGGCGCGGCATGGCCGGGGCGTACGCGATGGGCCTCCTCGTCGGCGTCGTCGCGGCGCCCTGCGTCGGCCCCGTCGTCCTCGGCCTGCTGGCCTTCGTCGCCGCGACCCAGGATGCGGCGCTCGGCTTCCTGTTCTTCTTCGTCCTGTCGCTCGGCCTTGGTCTTCCGTTCCTCTTCCTCGCCGCGTTTTCCGGCCGCATCGCGACGCTGCCGCGCGCCGGCGCGTGGATGGACGGCGTCAAGAAGGTCTTCGGCTGGATCCTCCTGGCGATGGCGGCCTACTTCG
This sequence comes from Thermoanaerobaculia bacterium, assembly GCA_035506175.1. Classification (GTDB taxonomy): domain Bacteria; phylum Acidobacteriota; class Thermoanaerobaculia; order UBA5066; family Gp7-AA6; genus DAHUXD01. Next base: position 17,762 of record DATJPZ010000064.1, read on the forward strand.
TCAGGACCGCCGTCCCCGGCCCGGCCGGCGCCTGGCTGCTGCCCGCCGTGCTCGCCGTCGGCGCCGCCGCGATGCTCGTGGTGCACGGGACGCTGAAGCCCGGCGTGCGCGCGGCCGTCGCGGTGCTCTTTCTCGCGGTCGGCGCGTTCTTCGCGCCCATCGGCCGCGCCGAAGCCGCGGGCCCGGCCTGGGCGGCCTACGAACCTTCCCGCGTGGCGGCCGCGGCGCGTCCCGCCGTCGTCGACTTCTCGGCCTCGTGGTGCCTCCCCTGCATCGAGCTCGACAAGAAGACCTTCACGGATCCCCGGGTGCGCGAAGCGCTCGCCCGCCGCGGGCTCTTCAAGGCCGACATGACGAAGGCGGCAGCGCCCGAAACGGTGGCGCTGGCGGACAAGTTCTCGATCCTCGGCGTGCCCACCGTCATCTTTCTCGACGCCAGCGGCAACGAGCGCAAGGACCTGCGCCTGGTCGGCTTCGAGGGCCCCGACGAGTTCCTCAAGCGGCTGGAACGGGCGCCATAGTTTCCTCCCCCTCACCCCGACGCTCTCCTTCGGGGGCGAGGGGGTAAGAGGCGACGGTCACGCCGGCAGGCGTCCCAACTTCTTCAGCGCTTCCTTGGCCGCCTTGCGCTGGGCCTCGCGCTTGGACGGGCCCGTGCCGCGCGAAAAGGCCTCGCCGTCCCACGCGAGCTCGACGACGAACGCCTTCTCGTGGTCGGGCCCCGATTCCTCGATCACGCGGTACTCCGGCAGGGGCAGACCGAGGCTCTGGGCCGTTTCCTGGAGGGTCGTCTTGTAGTCGTGGAACGACAGGTCGCCGATGTCGATCCCGGAGATCTCCGGCCCGAAAATGCGCCGCAACAGGGCTTCGGTCGCGGCGAGGCCCCCGTCGAGATAGATCGCCGCGACGACCGCCTCGAACGCGTCGGCCAGCAGCGACGGCTTCTCGGCACCCCCCGACCTCGCCTCGCCCGCGCCCATTCTCAGGTAGCGTCCGATCCCGAGGGCGCGCGCCTTGGCCGCGAGCATGTTGGCCGAGACCAGGTGGGCCTTGATCTTGGAGAGGGCGCCCTCCTGGAGGTTGGGGAAGGAGCGATAGATCATCTCGCCGACGACGAACCCGAGGACCGCGTCCCCGAGAAACTCCAGCCTCTCGTTGTTGGGCGAGCGAACCTCGCGGTTCTCGTTCGAGAACGACTTGTGCGTCAGCGCCCGCTCGAGCAGGTCGGGGTCCCGGAACGTGTACCCAAGGGGCTGCTGAAAGGCGGTCGGCGCCTCCGTCGGAACGAGACTCACGACGTCCTCAGTGGTGCCGGAGGCCGGAGTCGAACCGGCACGGGCCTTGCGGCCCTCGGGATTTTAAGTCCCGTGCGTCTACCAATTCCGCCACTCCGGCGCGCTGCCTGCGGCCGTGAGCCGAAAGCCGTAAGGCGAGAGCCGAGGCGAAAGGGTTGTTGGCGAGACGGCTCAAGGTCTTTCCTTCGGCTTCCGGCTGACTACTTTTTCCGTTCAGGGAATGGAGGCGACGGGCGGATTCGAACCGCCGAATAAAGGTTTTGCAGACCTCTCCCTTAACCACTTGGGTACGTCGCCGGAGCCGAGCGCGAATTCTACCCCAGCCCGACCGCCCGACTCAGCGCGGCGCGTGGGCGTAGTCGCGGATCAGCCCGGTAACGACGCCCTGGATCGTGACGTCGCGCGCGTCGAAGGTCAGGGGCTTCATCGCGGCGTTGGCCGGCTGCAGCCGGACGCGCTGGCCTTCGGCGTAGTAGCGCTTCAGGGTCGCCTCGCCGCGGACGAGCGCCACGACCGTCTGCCCGCTCTCGGCCTTCTCCCGCCGGACCACGACGACGAAGTCGCCGTCGAGGATCCCGTCCTCGATCATCGACTCGCCGCGGACGCGCAACACGAAGTGCTCGCCCTTTCCCAGAAGCGACGTGGGAACCTCGATCGACTCCTCCTGAGGGAACGGCTCGATGGGCCGTCCGGCAGCGACGAGCCCCAGCAGCGGCACCCCGCGCCCCGAAGCGGCCTCCTCCCGCGGGGCGATGCCGCGGCTGCGGTTCCACTCGCGCGCCAGCGCCCCCTTCTCTTCGAGCCGCTTCAGGTGCTTCTGAACCGTCCCGAACGACGAGAGCTTGAAGGTCTCTCGAATCTCCCGCTGCGTCGGAGAGATCCCGTGCTCGGCCCGGTACGACCTGATGAAGTCGATGATTTCCTTTTGTCGTTTCGTAAGATTCATATCCAGCCTAATAAAATTAGGAAATTTATAAATATCTCAATATTAAATAAGGCCGAGGGAACCACCGCGGCCGTCCGGAGGCCTCGCCGGAACCGGCCCATCGGCCTTGATGGGTACTCTAGGCGCAAATAGGGCGCAAGTCAAGCGCTCCCTCACTATCGTCGCTCGCCCGAGGTTCCGACAGGAGGGCGGACCATATCGCCTCGGTCCGATTCACGCAAATCACCCGCCGCGAGACAAGATCGCGGCCTCGTGACACGCCGCCGAACCGTCGCGATCGTTGGAGCGGGAGCCGCCGGCACGATGGCGGCGATTTTTGCCGCCTCCGAGGACGCGGAGACCCATCTGCTCGAGCGCACGCCCGACGGCGGGCGAAAGATCCTCATCAGCGGCGGCGGCCGCTGCAACGTCCTCCCGTCGCGTCCCGCGCCGGAGCGCTTCGTGACGGACTCGTCGCCGCGCACGCTCGTCCGGATCCTCCGTGCCTGGCCGCTGCGCGAACAGGTGCGGTTCTTCGAGGACACGCTCGGCGTTCCCCTGGCGCAGGAGAGCGAGACGGGCAAGCTCTTTCCCGCGTCCAACCGCGCCCGCGACGTGCGCGACGCCCTGCTCGCGCTGGCCCGGCGCCGCGGCGCCGCCTTCGTTCCCGACACCCTGGTGACGGGCCTCGAGCCGGCGGGCGCCCGCTGGCGCATCCTGCGGGACAAGGCGCCCCCGCTCGAGGCGGACGCGGTCGTCGTCGCGGCCGGCGGCCTCTCGGTGCCGAAATCGGGCAGCGACGGCCGTCTTCTCGAGGTCCTGCGCGCGCTCGGCCACACGATCCATCCGACCTATCCCGCGCTCACGCCGCTCACGGCGCCGGCGGGCGGCCCGTACGCGAACCTCGCCGGCGTGTCCCTTCCCGTGTTCGTGACGGCCGAGGGTGACGGCCGGCGTTCCCGGTCGACGGGCGGCTTCCTCTTCACCCATCGCGGCTACAGCGGTCCGTCCGTGCTCGACGTCTCGCACGTGGCGGTCCGCGCGCTCGACGCCGGTCACGCGGTCCGCCTGGCCGTGCGCTGGACCGGCGCGGGTGAATCGAGCTGGACGGAAGCGCTCCGCCCCGACGGCGCGCGGACCCTCGCCGCCGCGCTCCGCGGGCGCCTGCCGGAGAGACTCGCCGTCACTCTCGCCGCCGCGGCCGGCGTCGAATCGGGCCGGCCGCTCTCGCAGCTGCGGCGCCCGGAGCGCCTGCGCCTCGTCGAAGCGCTCGTCCGTTGCGAGCTCCCGTGCTCCGGCCACGAGGGTTATGCGAAGGCCGAAGTCACCGGCGGCGGCGTCAGCCTGGAGGAGGTCGACCCGTCGACGCTCGAGAGCCGCCGCGCCCCGGGCCTCTACCTCTGCGGCGAGATCCTCGATGCGTTCGGGCCGATCGGCGGCCACAACTTCCAGTGGGCCTGGACCACCGGCCGCGCCGCCGGGCTCGCCGCCGCCGGCGCGCGAGACGCCGGGCGTTTGCCGCCGCCGCGCCGCTGAAGGAGAATCGCGTCTTGAGCTCCGGCGCCGGTCGGCCGCCTTCGTCGAGAGTCCTGGTCGCGGGAGCGATCCTCGTCATCGCGGCCGTGGCGGCGTTCGGCGGCCTCGTCTACCGCGACACGCTCGCGCTCGTCGCCGAAACCCGGCGCGTCGAACAGTCCCGCCGGGTCATGGGCCGGCTGGAGGTGGCGCTCTCGGCGCTGAAGGATGCCGAATCCGGACAGCGCGGGTACCTGCTCACCGGCGACGCGACCTATCTCCAGCCCTATCGGGACGCGGCCGGCACCGTCGCGGGCCACCTCGACGACCTGCACCGGATGACCCTCGAGAGCGCGGATCAGCAGAAGCGGTTCGTCGAACTGCAGGACTTGAGCCGCGCCAAGCTCGCCGAGCTCGACGCGACGATCCGCCTCTACGCGGCCGGAGACCGGGAGACGGCGCTCCGCACGGTCGAGGCGGGCCTCGGCAATCGGACGATGCGCCGGATCCGCGACGTCGTCGAGGCGATGCGGACGGAAGAAGCGCGGCTGCTCGCCGAGCGCGCCCACGACGCCGAATCCGCGGCGCGCGAAGCGCGCCTCGCGATCGTCGCGGGCACCGCCGGGCTCGTGCTGGTGCTCGTGGCGTTCGTCCTCCTCGTCCGGCGGGACGTGCTCGGCCGCGAACGAGCCCAGGCGCTCGCGCAGGAGAGCGAGGATCGCCTCCGGACCACGCTCCAGAGCATCGGCGACGCCGTCCTCGCCACGGATGCCGACGGGCGGGTGACGTTCCTGAACCCGGTGGCCGAGCGGCTCACGGGGTATCCCCACGCCGAGGCCGCGGGCCGGCCGGTCGAGGAAGTTCTCCGGATCAGGAACGAGAGAACCGGCGCCGTGGTGGAGAGCCCGGTCCGCCGGGTCCTGCGCGACGGCGCGGTCGTGGGGCTCGGCAACCACGCGGCTCTCGTCGCGCGCGACGGCTCGGAGACCCCCATCGCCGACAGCGCCGCGCCGATCCGCGACGCGCGCGGCGGACTCGAAGGCGTCGTGCTCGTCTTCCGCGACATCGGCGAGCTGCGCCAGGCCGAGCGGTCGACGGAGCGCCTGGCTTCCATCATCGCCTCGGCGAGCTTCGCGCACATCGCCGAAACGCCCGACAACGTGATCACCGACTGGAACGACGGCGCCGAGGCGATCTTCGGTTACACGGCCGCGGAGATGGTCGGCCGCAAGTTCTTCGAGCTCGCCGAGCCCCGCGCGGTCGACCCCGCCCCGGCCCTGACCGCCGAGCTCGCCGCCGGCCGCCGGGCGGGCGACTTCGAGGGCCGGCGCCGCACGAAAGACGGCCGCTGGCTCGACGTGGTCGTCACGCTCTCGGCCATCCGCGACGAGGACGGCGCGCTCATCGGCGTCTCGCGGCTCGTCCGCGACGTCACCGAAAGGCGCCGCCACGCCCGCGAGCTGGAAGAGGCGCGCCGCCGGGCCGAGGAGGCCAACGCGGCCAAGGACCGCTTCCTCGCCACGCTCTCGCACGAGCTCCGCAATCCGCTCACGCCGATCATGGCGTCCGTGCACCGCCTCGAGCGGCGCCCCGACCTCCTCCCCGGCATGGCGGAATCGCTCTCGATGATCCGGCGCAACGTCGAGCTCGAAGCCCGGCTCATCGACGACCTGCTCGACCTGACGCGCATCGCCAAGGGAAAGATCGAGCTCGACCGGACGCCCCTCGACGTCCACGAGCTGCTCACGAGCGTCCTCCAGAGCTCGCGGAGCGACTTCTTCACCCGAGGCGTGCACGTCACGACCGCCCTCGTCGCCGAAGAGCACTGGGCGGACGGCGACGGCGCGCGCCTCCAGCAGGTCTTCCTGAACCTCCTCCGCAACGCGGCGAAGTTCACGCCGAGTGGCGGCCGCGTCACGCTGCGCTCGAGCAACCCGCAGCCGGGGCGGCTCCGCGTCGCCGTGACGGATACCGGACGCGGGATCCGTCCCGAGCTGCTGCCGAGGATCTTCGACGCCTTCGACCAGGGCGACGTGACCGCAGCCCGCCGCGCCGGCGGCCTCGGCCTGGGCCTCGCGATCGCGCGAAACCTGGTGGAGCTTCACGGCGGCACGCTCGCCGCCGCGAGCGAGGGCGAGGGGCGCGGGGCCTCCTTCACCGTCGAAATCGCGACGACCGCCGAGCGGCCCGCCGGACCGACGAAGCCGCCGCCGGACGAGGCGCGCCTGGCGAACCGGCGGCGAGTCCGCGTGCTCGTCGTCGAGGACGACGCCGACACCGGCTCGGCGTTTCGCCAGCTCCTCGACGAGGCCGGTTTCGACGTGCGCGGCGCCGACAGCGTGGCGGCGGCCATCGGCGCCTTCCGGGAGAGACCCGCCGACATCCTCATCACGGACGTCGGGCTCCCGGACGGCAGCGGCCTCGATCTCCTCGCGGCGCTCCGCCCTCTCCACCCGGCGCTGCGCGCCGTCGTCCTCTCCGGCTACGGGATGGAACGGGACGTCGAGCGCAGCCGCGCGCTCGGCTTCGCCGAGCACTTCGCCAAGCCGGTCAACCCGTCCCGGCTCCTCGCCGCGCTCGACGCGCTCGAGACCGAGGCCGCGCTTCCCGAACGCCCGGCCCGCTGACACGGCCGCCCCGCGGCGCCGCCCGCGGCTGATGCAGAGTGATCTCGACACGCCGCGCCGAGGGCTCAACCATCGGGCTCGGGGGTGCCGTCATGTTCGAGACGCTCGCTCTCGTCTTCGGGGTCGTCTTCCTCCTCTCCCTGTTGCCCCTTCTCTGGATCACGGTTCGACGGATGCTGCGCGAGCGCGGCCCGCGCGTCATCACCTGCCCCGACAACGGCTGCCGCGCCGAGGTCTCGGTCGACGCCTGGAAGAGCGGCCTGGCCCACGTCTTCGGCGAGGGCGAGCGGCGGCTGGCGTCCTGCTCCCGCTGGCCCGCGATGCAGGGATGCGACCAGGCCTGCCTGACCGAGATCGAGGAATCGCCCGATGGCTGTCTCGTCCGGACGATGGTGGCCGACTGGTACGGCGACCGCGCCTGCGCCGCCTGCGGACTGGCCGTCCATCCGTTCGGCATCGGGACCCGCCCGCCGGCGTTGCGCGATGCCGCCGGCCGGACGCTCGCCCTTTCCACGGTCACGCCGCTCGGGCTCGACGCGACGCTCGCCTCGCACGAGCCGATCTGCGCCAACTGCTACGACGCTCTGGCCTTTCGCGAGCAGTTTCCCGGACTGGCGATCGAGCGGCCGCACCCGCCCGACGCCGCGCCGTAGGCTCTATCGGCCGAGCGGCCGGTTCCCGATCGACGCGTCGAGGATCTCGATCGGGTGGTACGACGGGAGAGAAGCGCCGCGCCCGCGCAGGTGCTTCGCGATCTGGAGCAGGCACCCGGGGTTGGCGGACGCGAGGGCGTCGGCGCCCGCGGCCAGGACGTTCTCGACCTTGCGCTCGCCGATCTCGCCCGCGCTCTCGGGTTCGACGAGGTTGTAGATCCCGGCGCTGCCGCAGCACTGATCCCCGTCGGCGATCTCGACGACCGTGAGGCCCGGAATGGCCGCGAGCAGATCCCGCGGCTGCTGGCGAATGCCCTGTCCGTGGGCGAGGTGGCAGGCGTCGTGGTACGCGACGCGGACTCGCAGCGGATGCCGCACGGCCGCCGGCGGAAGGGCCGCCAGGAACTCGTTGACGTCCCGCACGCGCGCCCGGAATGCGGCGGCCCGCGGCCCCCAGGCCGGATCGTTCGCGAAGAGCCTCCCGTAATCCTTCAGGTGCGAGCCGCAGCCCGCGGCGTTGACGAGGATGGCGTCCCAGGCGCCGCACTCGAAGGCGGCGATCAGCGCTCGGGCGAAGTCGAGCGACTCCTCCTCGCGGCCGGCGTGAATCGAGAGCGCGCCGCAGCAGCCCTGCTCCGGCGGCACGACGACCTCGCATCCTTCCGCCGCGAGGACCCTCGCGGTGGCCGCGTTGATTCCCGGGAAGAAGACGCTCTGGATGCAGCCCGTGACGAGCGCGACACGGGCCCGCGGCGCCCCCGCCGGAGCCAGGCGCGGCGGCAGCGCGTCCGCCTCGGCGTCGGCCGGCTCGGGCATCAGCGCTTCGAGTGTGGCGAGGCGGCCGGGCAGGAGGCGGGCGAGCCCGCTTCCGCGCACCAGGCGCGCGAGCCCCGACTTCTGGTAGACGGCCGCGAGCCCCGACAGCGCCCGGAGGCGCGCCGGGTACGGGAGGATCGCGAAGAGCATCTCCCGAAAGATCCGGTCGAGGCCGCCCCGCGGGCGCTCGTGCTCGCGCCGCGCGCGCGTCTGCTCGATCAGAACGTCGTACCGGACGCCCGAAGGGCACGCCGTCACGCAGCCGAGGCATCCGAGGCAGCGGTCGAAGTGCCGCGCGACCGTGTCGCTCCACGCGAGCGTGCCCTCCGCGAGGCCGCGCATCAGGTCGATGCGCCCGCGGGGCGAGTCCATCTCCTCGGACCAGGAGTGCCAGGTCGGACAAGCGGGCAGGCAGAAGCCGCAGTGGACGCAGTCGTCGTAGAGCGACCGCCGGCCCGCATGGGGCGTCGGCACGGCGGAAGCCATCAGATCCCTCCCACGAAGCGTCCCGGCGCGAGCCGCCTCTGCGGATCGAGGCGGGCCTTCACGCCGCGCATCAACGCGACCGCGGCCGGGGGCGGCCCCCAGACGTCCGCCGCGGCGCGGACGGGTTCCGGGGCGGCCGCGATCACGAGCGAGCCGCCCGCCGCGGCGAGACCGGAACGGGCCGCGGCGACCGCCGCCGCGACCCCGGACGCGTCCGCCGGCTCGCCGCCGACGAACGCGAAGCCGAGAGTCGGATAGCACAGGCAGGCGGGCGAGCCGAGGGCGCCGGCCAGCGGGGCGAGCACCCCGGCCTCGACCGCTTCGAGCGACGCCGGAAGCGCCGCCACCTTCGCGCGAAAAGCGCCCGCGCGCCGCGCCGCGTCGTGGCGGCCCCACAGCTCCCCCGCGGCCCGTTGGTCGAGCCGGTCGCAGGCGGCACCGACGTCGCGCGCGACGAGCGTCGCGAAACGCTCGCACTGCTCCTCGACGCCCCGCGCGAAGCCCTCGAAGCGCACCGCGAGATCGAACCGGTCCGTGCCCGTCCGGAAGGCGACGACCGAGTCGGGCTCGAGCTGCGCCTCGCGGAGCCTGCCGCCGAGTGCGGCGACGTCGCGGGCCTTCAGGCCGGACGAGAAGAGCGTCGCCGCCCTCTCGCCCAACGGATGCAACCGAAACGTCGCCGTCGCGATCAGGCCGAGCGTGCCGAGCGAGCCGACCATCAGCTTCGGCAGGTCGAAGCCGGCCACGTTCTTGACGACCTTGCCGCCGCCTCGGGCGAGAACGCCGTCGGCGCGCACGATCGAGATCCCGATGAGGAGATCCCGCACGGAACCGTACCGCGCCCGCCGCGGTCCGAAGGCGTTCGCCGCGACGACGCCGCCGACCGTGGCCCGTTCCGGCAAGGGCGGATCGAGGGCGAGGCGCTGGCCCGCCGGGGCGAGAAGGCGCGCGAGCGCGTCCAGGGTCACGCCCGCCTCCGCGATCACGATCTGGTCCGACGGCGCGTGCTCGACGATCCGGTTCAGACGCCGGGTGCGGACCAGGACGTCGACGCTCTCCGGCCGTGCCCCGAGATCGAGGTCCGTGCCCCCGCCCGCAAAGACGACGCTCCGGCCGCCTCGGGACGACTCGCCGACCACCGCCGCGGCCTCCGTCACCGTGCCCGGCTCGCACACGGCGCCGGGCCGGACGCCGAGGACCGCATCCTCCGCCGCGGCGGGACGGCTCGCCGGGAGGGTCATTCGCGCCAGATCTTCCCCGAGGCTTCCTCGGGATGCGGCCGATGCGGGCCGGGCCGGTCGCCGCAGAGTCGGGGCGTCGGAAAGACCTTGCCGGGGTTCAACCGGCCGTCCGGGTCGAAGGCGCAGCGCACGAGGCCCATCGTGTCGAGGTCTTCGGCCGCGAACATCACGGGCATGTACGCGGCCTTGTCGTGGCCCACGCCGTGCTCGCCCGTGATCGAGCCGCCGTACCGCACGCAGAGCTTCAGGATCGCGCCGCCGAGCTCTTCGGCCGCCGCCTCCTGCCCGGGAAGGCTCTCGTCGTAGAGCACGAGCGGATGGAGGTTGCCGTCGCCGGCGTGGAAGACGTTGGCCACGCGCAGGCCCACGGCCGCGGCGAGGTCGTCGATCTCGCGGAGCACCCGGGCGATCTCGGAGCGCGGGATCACGCCGTCCTGGACGAAATAGTTCGGGCTGATGCGGCCGACGGCCGCGAACGCGCTCTTGCGGCCCTTCCACATGAGCGCGCGCTCGGCCTCGTCGCGCGGCCGCCGCACCTCGATCGCCCCGGCGCGGCGGGCGAGCTCGATCGCGTTCTCCGACGTGTGGTCGACCTCGGCCGCCGGCCCGTCCGCGTCCATCAGCAGAGCGGCGCCGACGTCCGGCCAGTCGAGCCCGGTGGCCGCCTTCGCCGCGACGATCGCGAGGCGATCCATCATCTCGATCGCCGCCGGGACGATGCCGGAGGCGATGATGGCCGACACCGCCGCCCCCGCCTCGTCGGTCGACGGAAACGTGGCGAAGAACGTCCGCGTCGCCTGGGGCTTTCGCAGGATCCGGAGGACGACCTCGGTCACGACACCGAGCAGCCCTTCGCTGCCGACGACGACGCCGAGCAGGTCGTAGCCCGGCGCGTCGAGGACCGGCCCGCCGAGGTCCACGACCGTGCCGTCCGCCAGCACGACGCGCGCGCCGCGGACGTGGTGGACCGTGAAGCCGTACTTCAGGCAGTGCGCGCCCCCCGAGTTCTCGGCGACGTTCCCGCCGATCGTGCAGATGCTCTGGGACGACGGGTCGGGGGCGTAGTAGTAGCCCCGCGCGCCGATTGCCTTCGAGACGTCGAGGTTGATGACGCCGGGCTCGACCCGCATGAAACCGTTGTCGTAGTCGATCTCGAGGATCCGCTTCATGCGCGACAGCGCGACGACGAGGCCGCCCGCGACCGGCAGCGCGCCGCCCGAGAGGCCGGTCCCGGCGCCCCGCGCCACGACGGGCACGCCCGCCGCGTGGGCTTCCCGGAGCACGCCGGAGACCTCCGACGTCGAGGCGGGCAGCACGACGATCGCCGGCCGGACGCGGTAACCGGTCAGGCCGTCACACTCGTAGGTCGAGAGCTCGGCCTCGTCCACGACCACGTGCGCGTCGCCGACGATCGCCGCGAGCTTCGCGGCGAGGGCGCCGGCCGAAGCCGCCGCGGCGGTAGTCACGCGCGCCTCCTAGTCCAGGTAGCCGTACGCCGGCAGGGTCAGGAACTCCGTGAAGTCTTCCTTCTCGACGAGCCCGTCGAGAATCGCCGCCGCGTCGCGCAGCCGGCCCGCGCCCGCGCCGCCGAGACGGGCGAGCTCCTCGGCCTTGACCGCCTCGTAGAGCGCGCGGTCGGCCGCGCGCCCGTCCGCCAGGGTCGCGCCGTTGTGCGACCACTGCCAGAGCTGGGAGCGGGCGATCTCGGCCGTCGCGACGTCCTCCATCAGGTTGAAGATCGCGGCGGCGCCGTTGCCGAGGAGCCAGGAGTTCAGGTACTGGAGCGCGACGTTGACGTTGTTGCGGAAGCCGGCCTCGGTGACCGAGCCGCCCGGCACGCGCGTGTCGGCCAGCTGTGCGGCGGTGACGGCGACGTCTTCGCGCAGCCGGTCCTTCTGGTTCGGCCGCGGCGCGAGCGCCTTCTCGAAGACTTCCATCGCCACCGGGACGAGGTCGGGATGGGCGACCCACGTGCCGTCGAACCCGTCCCTCGACTCGCGCAGCTTGTCGTCGCGCACCTTCGCCAGGGCCGCGTCGTTGATCGTCGGATCCTTGCGGCTCGGGATGAACGGCGCCATGCCGCCCATCGCGTGCGCGCCGCGCCGGTGGCAGGTCTTGACGAGGAGCTCCGTGTATGCCCGCATGAACGGCACGGTCATCGTGAGCTGCTGGCGGTCCGGGAACACGAGGTCACGGCGGCGGCGCAGCGTCTTGATCGTCGAGAAGAGATAGTCCCAGCGCCCCGCGTTCAGGCCGCTCGCGTGCTCGCGGAGCTCGTAGAGCATCTCCTCCATCTCGAAGGCGGCCGGGAACGTCTCGATCAGCATCGTGGCCCGGAAGCTTCCGCGCGGAATCCCGAGGGCTTCCTGGGCGAAGACGAACGCGTCGTTCCAGAGGCGCGCCTCGCGGTGGCTCTCCATCTTCGGCAGGTAGAAGTACGGCGCCGTGCCGCGCGACAGCCGCTCGCGCGCGTTGTGGAAGACGTACAGGCCGAAGTCGAAGAGCGAGGCCGACATCGGCGCGCCGTCGACGGCCACGTGCCGCTCGTTCAAGTGCCACCCGCGCGGCCGCACGAGCAGGGTCGCGATCTCGGCGTTCAACCGGTAGTCCTTCCCTTCCGGGCTCCGGAAGGAAAGGCGCCGCCGGACCGCCTCCACCAGGTTCGCCTGCCCCTGCACGACGTTGCCCCACGTCGGCGACAGCGAATCCTCGAAGTCGGCCATGAAGACGTTGGCCCCGGAATTGAGCGCGTTGATCATCATCTTGCGCTCGACGGGGCCCGTGATCTCGACCCAGCGCTTCTCGAGGTCCGGCGGCGTCGGGGCGACCTTCCAGGTCCCCGAGCGCACGCCCGCCGTCTCGGCGAGGAAGTCCGGCAGCGCCCCGGCGTCGAACTCCTTCTGCCGGGCCGCGCGCCGCGCGAGGAGCTTCCGGCGGGTCGGCTCGAACTGCCGGTGCAGGCTCGCCAGGAACGCCGCCGCCTCGTCCGAGAGGATTTCCCCCGTCCCTTCGGGCGGCGGCGCCAGGACCTCGAACCCCGCGGCCGTCACGCGCGTCCTCTCACTTGACGGGAAGCGCGGGAATCGCGCCGGGGAACACGTACGCCTGGAGGAGGGCGATCAACCCGATGATCCCCGCGCCCACCACCGAGTGCCACCAGACGCGCCGGAAAATGGGGCCCAGAGCGTGCCGCCGCTCGCGCGGCGATTCGTAGCAGGCGGCGCAGGCGACCATGATCGACTGCGCGTCGATCATCTTGCCCATGACGCCTCCGGTCGAGTTCGTGGCGACGATGAGCACCTCGTTCAAGTTCAGCTGCTGCGCCGTGATCCGCTGGAGGCTGCCAAAGAGGGCGTTCGAGGCCGTGTCCGAGCCGGTCAGGAACACGCCCAGCCAGCCGAGGTAAGCGGCGAAGAACGGATACGCGGCGCCCGCGCTCGTGAAGGCGAGGCCGAGGACCGCGTCGGTGCCGGAGTAGCGCGTCAGGAACCCCAGCCCGAGAACCTGGCCGATCACCAGGACCGGGATCTTCATGCGCCGGGCCGTCCGCGAGAGAGCCTCCCGCCACTGGGCGCCCGAGAGCTTCAGGAAGAGGCCCGTGAGAAGGGCCGCGACGAAAACGCCGGTCCCCGCGGCCGAGAGCCAGTTGATCGTGAACTTCGCCCCCTCGGGCTTGGCGTCGGGCTTGACGACCGGCGGCGTGCGCTGAACCTTGTTGTGAAGCGCCGGCATTTCCCACGAGGGCAGCGACAGCGTCCCGGTGAAGGGCGAGCCGAGCAGCGTCGTGTTGATCTTGACGTTCTGGAACACGTTGTTCAGGGTGGTCTTGAACGCCGGCATTCCCCAGAGCGCGCAGCACAGGATCAGGATGCCCCACGGAGTCCAGGCGCCGGCGGTCTGACCGGCCGTGTACTTGTACTTCCACTCCGCGCGGTTCAACGGCATCGTGGCGCCGGCGCCTCCCCGCTCCGAGCGCAGCAGGAATCGGGTCTTCGGGTGCCACACGAAGCGCAGGAAGAGCGCCGTGCAGACCACGGAGAAGACGCCCGCGACGACGTCGGTGACGAGGTGGAGGGCGGCGGTCCCCGAGGCGTAGTACTGCATCGCCGCGAACGACAGACCCGAGCAGAGCGCGCCCGGCCACACGTCCCACACGTCCTTCCACTTTCCGCCTTCCATGAAGACGAAGGTGGCGATGAGCCAGAACGGGACGAGCACGGAGACCCACGGCAGCTGGTGCCCCGCCATCGTCGACAGGGTCCTCTGGTCGAGGCCGCTCACGGCCGCCAGCGTCACGATCGGCGTGCCGATCGCGCCCCACGCCACGGGCGCGGTGTTGGCGAGAAGGTTCAGGACGGCCGACTGGAACGGCGAGTACCCGAGTCCCACCATGATCGCGCCGGCGATGGCGACCGGCGTGCCGAAGCCCGACGTCCCCTCGATGATCGCGCCGAACGAGAACGCGATCAGCAGCACCTGGAGGCGCCGGTCGAAGGAGATGTGGATGATGGATTCCTTGACGATCTCGAACCTTCCGGTGATCACCGTCATCGTGTAGAGGAACATCGCGGCGAGCACGATCCAGATGATCCCGAGGAACCCGGACATCGACCCGAGGGCGAACGCCGAGATCGCCGAGGACACCGGCATCCCGAAGGCGAGGCACGAGACGAGCAGCGCCGCGATCACGGCGTAGAACGCGGCGTACGGCGCCGCGATGCCGAGATGCCGGACGCCTTCCTCGTCGCGGTGGGGATGGAGCGCGATGAAGTAGAGCAGCGTGAGAATGGGAATCGCGGCGACCAGGGTGGAGAGAAAGACGTTCCCGAGCGGGT
>DATJPZ010000065.1:0-5860 GCA_035506175.1 Thermoanaerobaculia bacterium
GCCCGCCTGCGAGCCGCCTTCCGCGATCCACTGCAGCTGGAGCATCACGTCGTGCGCGGTCGACCAGCGGTGCTCGGGCTCCTTCGCGAGGCAGCCCTTGACGATCCGGTCGAGCGAGGCCGGGATCATCGGCTGGATCGAGGAGATCGGCGCGGGATCCGAGTTCATGATCGAGCCGATGAGCGACGCCTGGCTCGCGCCCGTGAACGCCTTCCTGCCCGTCAGCATCTCGTAGAGGACGCAGCCGAACGCGAAGATGTCCGAGCGTCCGTCCGCGTCGCGGCCCTCGAGCTGCTCGGGCGCCATGTACTGGAACGTGCCGAGGATCGTGCCGCGCGTCGTCAGCGGCTGGCTCTGCTGGAGCGCCGTCGGCAGGCTCGTCGCCTGCGAGACCGCCGTCTCGGGCGGAGTGGCCGCGAGCTTCGCGAGCCCGAAGTCGAGGAGCTTCACGCCCGACTTCGTCAGCATGACGTTGCCGGGCTTCAGGTCGCGGTGGACGATCCCCTGCCGGTGCGCGGCGTCGAGCGCGCCGAGGATCTCGATCCCGATGCGAAGGGCCTGGTCGGTCGGAATCGCGCCCTTGCCGAGGCGGTCCGCGAGCGTCTCGCCCTCGAGGTACTCCATGACGAGGTAGTCGGTCCCGTCCTGATGCCCGACGTCGTAGAGCGTGCAGATGTGGGCGTGGGAGAGCTGCGAGATCGTCTTCGCCTCGCGGTCGAGCCGCTGGCGGAGCTCCGCGGAGGCGGAGAGCGCGGCGGGCAGCACCTTGACGGCGACGTCGCGCGCGAGCCGCGTGTCCCTGGCCCGATACACCTCGCCCATGCCGCCCGCGCCGATCGGGGCGACGATCTCGTAGGGACCGAGCCTGGTGCCGGCGGACAGGGTCATCGGGTCTCCTCCCCCCTCACCCTCGCCCTCTCCCCCCGTTGGGGGGAGAGGGGATTAAGAGGTGGCTGTTCGAGCGGCCCCGCAAAAATCCGCCACGGAGGGGGGAGCGGGGGAGCGCGAGGGGTCTCCCCTCGCCGCAAAGAGGGCCGGCCGCGGCCGAAGGCCGCGTCTCGCGAGGCGAGCGGCCGGCGAGGGTGAGGGGGGGATGCCACAGCAAGAAATTCATCGTCACTTCTTCTCCAACGCCATCCACCAGTTCAGCACCACGGTCGTCGGCGCCATGGCGTCGCGGCCGAGGGGCGAGACCACGAGGAACTTCTGCCCGTCGGGCGCCGGGGCGTACCGGTTGCGGACCGTGCCGGGCTGGAAGCGGCCGAGAAAGAGCGTTCGGGGAACCCCCGCCTCGAACGCATCGCCGTTCGTCTTCACCTCGACCGACGTCACCTTCTGATCGAGCGTTCGGTACGTGATCTCCTTGCCGTCGGCGCTCCAGTGCGGATCCGCGCCTCCAGCGGTCGAGATCTGCCACTTTCCGCCCGGACCCGGGAAGCTGCGCACGTAGATCTCTATGCGCCCCGACTCGTTGGACTGGTAGAGCATGAAGCGGCCGTCCGGCGAGAACATGCCGTTCGACTCGTTGAACGGCGTCTGAAGGACGAGGATCGGTTTGCCCTCCCCCGAGACCGGCAGCGCCCACAGATCCAGGTTCCCTTCCTTGTTGGCCTGCGTATAGGCGACATAACGCCCGTCCCGCGACCAGTCCGTCGGAACGGTGACCGTCTCGCCCTTCAGGAGGATTTTTTCTTCGCCCGTCCCGTCGGCGGCCTTGACGGCCAGGCTCGAAGGGCCGTTGGTGCTCACCCGGTAGGCGATCCACTTGCCGTCCGGCGACCAGGCGGGCGCAACATGGTCCGGCGGGCCGAACGTCAGCCTCGAATTGGTCCCGCGGGCGAGGTCGCGCACCCAGATGTCGGACGTGCCCGAACGCGGGTCGTCGACGGTGAACGCGAGGCGGTCGCCCTGGAGCGAGATCGCCGGAGTGCGCACCTCGCCCTGGTCGCCGACGACCTCGAGCTCCTTGCCGTTGCGGTCGACCCACTGGAGGCGCGCCCCGGCCTCGCCGGTCCGGTACACGAGCGTGCCTTCCCGCGAGACCGAGAACCGCGCGAGGCCGACCGAGTCGATGCCGATCTTCTCGGCGAGCGGCACGGGCTCGCCCAGCGTCTTCAGGCTGCTCGCGTCGAAACGCTGCGCGACGAGGGTGCGGTCGCGCACGAACAGGAGGTATCCCTGCGGGGCGTACGTGATGAGCGTCTGCGCCGACGCGAACGGTTTTGACTCCTTCGAGCCGAGCACGCCGATGCGATAGGTGCTGTCCTCGGACTTCGGGGCGAGCGACATGTAGAAGTAGTGCTTGCCGTCCGGCAGAAACTCCGGCCAGCCGATCTGGGCGGAGACCTTCGGGTCCTTGAGCACCTCGGGCACGGGGGTGCCCCCCGCGGCGGGGACGCGCATGATCGGGTCCGCGGCCCGGCCGTCGTAGAGGATCACGCCCTCCGGGTTCCAGCTGCCGTCGGATCCGCTCGGAGCGTCGCAGATCTTCTGGGGGGGCCCGCCCGCGATGTCGACCTTCTTCAGCTTGCCGTCGGCGAAGAAGCCGATGAACTTCGAGTCCGGCGACCAGAACGGCCGACCCGCACCCTCGGTTCCCGGAAGGGGGTGCCCCTGGAGGGCGTCCAGCGGACGGAGCCAGATCTCGGCCTTGCCGGTCGTGTCCGCGGCGTTGAAGGCCACGACGCGTCCGTCCGGCGAGATCCGCGGCGTGTCGAGCGCGACGACTTCCGGCGGCGTCGCGATCTCGAAACGGATCAGCCGAGGCGGCTTCGGCGCGCGCCGCGCCCAGCCGAACGTCGCGGCGGCGGCGGCGACGACGGCGACGGCCGCCACCGCCCACGCGAGCTTCTCGCGGTTCTTGCGGCGCGCGACGACCGGCGCCGGCAGCCCCGCCTGCGACCCGCCCTCCTGGATCCACTCCAGCTGCAGCTTGATGTCGTGCGCCGTCTGGAACCGGTGCTCCGGGTCCTTCGCGAGGCACGTCTTGATGACGCGGTTGAAGGCGGGCGGCACCATCGGCGCCACCTCGGAGACGGGCGCGGGATCGTCGCGCAGGATCGAGCCGATCAGCGAGGCCTGGCTCTTGCCGGTGAACGCCTTGCGGCCGGTCGCCATCTCGTAGAGCACCGCGCCGAACGCGAAGATGTCCGAGCGCGAGTCCGCCTCGCCGCCCTCGAGCTGCTCGGGCGCCATGTACTGGAACGTGCCGAGGATCGTGCCGCGCTCGGTCAGCGGCTGGCTGACCTGCGCCTCGGTCGCCATCACGGACGCGCCCGAGACCGGGCGCGCGCCCGCGGTCGCGAGCGGCTTGGCGAGGCCGAAGTCGAGCAGCTTCACGCCCGACTTGGTGATCATGATGTTGCCGGGCTTCAGGTCGCGGTGGACGATGCCCTGGCGGTGCGCCTTGTCGAGCGCGTCCGCGATCTCGATGCCGTAGCGCAGGATCTGCTCGGTCGGCAGCGCGCCCTTCCCCAGCCGGTCCGCCAGCGACTCGCCCTCGAGAAACTCCATGACGAGGTACTCGACGTCGCCCTCGCGGCCCACGTCGTAGAGGGCGCAGATGTGGGGATGGGAGAACTGCGAGATCGTCTTCGCCTCGCGCTCGAAGCGCTGGCGGATCTCCTCGCTCGCCGCGAGGTGCTCGGGCAGGACCTTGACGGCGACCTCGCGGTCGAGCCGCGTGTCGCGCGCCTTGTAGACCTCGCCCATCCCGCCCGCGCCGATGGCGGAGAGGATCTCGTAGGGACCGAGCCGGGTGCCGGCGGATAAGGTCATCGCGTCACTCCCCCCCTCTCCCTCGCCCTCTCCCCCCGCTGGGGGGAGAGGGGATCAAGAAAATGCGGGGATTAAGACGAAGCTGCCCGAGCCGCCCCGCAAAAAACCCCCTCGCCCCCCGGAGGGGGGAGAGGGCTGGGGTGAGGGGGGCGAAAATCGAAATGGTGGTCATCTACTTCCCCATCCCCGCCGGCCAGTTGAGCACGATCGTCGTCGGGGACATCGCGTCGCGGCCGAGCGGCGACGCGAAGACGAAGCGCTGCCCGTCGGGAGAGGTCGCGTACTTGTTGCGCGGCGCGCCCGGCCGGATCCGGATCGGAAAGAGCGTCTGCGGCACGCCTGCCTGGAACTCGGCGCCGCCGCGGATCTCGACCGCCATCAGCTTCTGATCGGGCGAGCGGTAGTAGAGCTCCCTGCCGTCGCCCCGCCAGCTCGGGTCGCTCCCGCCGCCGTTCGACACCTGCCACTTGCCGCTCGGCTCCGGAAACGTCTGGACGTAGATCTCCTCGCGGCCGGACTCGTTCGAGACGTACGCGACGTACTTTCCGTCCGGGGAGAACATCGGCGTCATCTCCGTGAAGGGACTCACCGCGATCGGGATCGGCTTCTTCTCGCCGAACGTCGGCAGAGCCCACAGATCCCACTGCGTCTTGGGGCTCCGGCTCGCGAACGCAATGTACTTCCCGTCGCTCGACCAGCTCGCCGCCGACTTCGCCTCATCGCTGTGGAGGAGCAACTTCTCCTCTCCCGCCCCCCGCGTCGACTTCTCGTAGAGGTCGATCGCCCCCTCGCGGTCGGAGCTGAACACGATCGTCCCGCCGTCCGGCGACCAGACCGACCGGTAGTTGTTGCCGGCGCCGAGCGTGAAGCGGGAGTTGACGCCGCGCGCGAGGTCGCGGATCCAGATGTCGCTCTTGACGCTGCGCGAATCGGTGAGGCCGTATGCCAGGCGGTCTCCGGACGGCGACAAGGTCGGGTTCCCATAGTCGCCCGGCTCCGCTATCAGGTCGGTCTCCTTGCCCGCGCGGTCCCGCCAGACGAGCCGCCCCCCGGTCTCGCCGGTGCGATACGCGAGCACGCCGTTGTTCGAGACCGAGAAGCGCGCGAGGCCGACGTTGTCGGTGCCGATCTTCTCGGCCAGGGGCACCGCCTCGCCCGTGATCTTCCGCGCCGCGGCGTCGAAGGGCTGCGCGACGAGCGTCCGGTCGCGCACGAAGAGGAGATATCCGGGCGGCGCGTACTCGACGAGCGTCTGCGCCGGCGCGAGCTTCTGCTTCTCCGCCGAGTCGATCGACGCGATCCAGTACGCGCTGTCCTCCGGCTTCTCGCCGGTCAGAAGATAGATGTAGTGCTTCCCGTCGGGCAGGAACTGCGGCCACCCCACGGTGGTCTCCTTCTTCGCGGGATCCTGCACGACCGCGACCGTCTTCGTGCCCCCGGCCGCGGACACGCGATAGATGGGATCCGTGCCGGTCCCGTCGAAGAGAATGACGCCCTCGGCGCTCCACGTGCCATCCGAGCCGCCCGGCGCATCGCAGATCTTCGTCGGCGGGCCTCCGGTGACGTCCACCTTCTTCAGCACGCCGTCGGCGATGAAGCCGACGTACCGGCTGTCCGGCGACCAGAACGGCCGCACGCCGCCCTCCGTGCCCATGAGCGGCTGCGCCACGAGAGACGAGAGCGGCCGGACCCAGATGCGCGCCTTGCCCTCCATGTCGGTCGCGTCGAAGGCGAGGAGCCTGCCGTCGGGCGAGATGCGCGGCACGTCCATCGTCGCGATCTCGGGCGACGGCACGATGTCGAAGCGCACGAGCGGCTCGGGCTTCGGCGCGCGGCGGACGTAACCGAAGGCGAGCGCGGCGGCGGCCGCCAGCGCGGCGGCGAGCAGTCCCCACGCGAGCCTTTCGCGGCTCTTGCGCCGCGCGACCACCGGCGCCGGCACGCCCGCCTGCGAGCCGCCTTCCGCGATCCACTGCAGCTGGAGCATCACGTCGTGCGCGGTCGACCAGCGGTGCTCGGGCTCCTTCGCGAGGCAGCCCTTGACGATCCGGTCGAGCGAGGCCGGGATCATCGGCTGGATCGA
>DATJPZ010000066.1:0-6250 GCA_035506175.1 Thermoanaerobaculia bacterium
TGGCAGAAGCGCGGGCTCCCCGTCGCGAAGGGGGACGCGCCGTGACGGGCCGTCTCGCCTCGCCCTGGCTGACGACGCGCGTTCAGTTCGTCCTGGCGGCGGTCTTCGTGGTGGCCGGCTTCGGCAAGATCGCCGACCCGCCCGGCTTCGCCCACGAGATCCACAACTACCAGCTCGTTCCGGGCGTGGCCGTCAACGCCATGGCGATCGTCCTGCCATGGATCGAGGTCGTGTGCGGGCTCGCGCTCTTCTTCGGGCTCGCGCGGCGGTCGTCGGCGCGCATCCTGGGCCTCCTGCTTATCGTCTTCGTGATCGCGATCTCGATCAACCTCGCGCGCGGACGCCCGGTCGACTGCGGCTGCTTCGGCACCTCGAAAGTCGAAAAGACGACCGACCAGCGCTTGAACGACATGAAGTGGGCGATCGCCCGCGACGTCGGGCTGCTGCTGCTCGTCGCGCAGGTGCTCGGCGCGGCGCGCCGCGAAGAGCGCGGCTAGGCCGTCAGTCCGGCCGGATGCGCGTCTCGCGCGACCCCGAAACCGCCCGCATCGTCTCGTCGGCGCGATACCGGTAGTGGCCGCCCGGCGTCCGCACGGCCTGGATCAGCCCCGTTCGGGCCCAACGCGTCACCGTCGACACCGAGACGCCGAAGAGCCGCGCCACGTCGCCACGGGACAGGAACGTTCCGGCGTTGGAAAGGGCAGGGGTCAGGGGCTTGATCTCGGCGCTCATCGTTCTCCTCTCGCCTCGTTGCCCGCGTCCGTTTCGACCGCATCGCGCGCGCGGTTCGCGCCATCCGGTTCTTTCGACGCGTCCAGCCTGACTCCGCGCGGGCGGCGTGGCTTGATCCAAATGCATCAATCGAGCCGCACGGGCGGAGGCGGAGCGTGGATGATTTGGATCATTCCGGGCGGCGGCCGGGGCGCATACGCTGGCGGTGGATGCTGTCGCCCGTCGAGCTCGAGATCGAGTTGTTCTGTCGCGGAATGCGGCTGGATTCCAGTTGCACGCTCGACGAGGACGGCCGTCCGGTTCTCCGCACGCGCGCGGGCCTGGGTTCCGGGCTCGAGCTCGTGCTGCCGGCTCCCCGGAAGCCGATCTGGGTCAACGTCCCGGTCGTCGAGAGCTTCGCGGCCGCTTCACCCTTCCGGCTGGCGAGGCAGGAGACGGGCTACGCCGTCCACGACGACCGCTTCGGCGACGCGTATCCGGTGAGGCTTCCGGAAGAGCCGGCCTGGTATTCGCGAACGACCTCGTCGGGGATCCCGATGAGCCGCATCGGCGTGCTCCAGGGAACCTACCTCGGCGTCTACGTCTCGAACTCCTGCCTCTACTGGGCGACGTCGCCGTCGCTCGCGTGCAAGTTCTGCACGACGGGGAAGAACGTGGGCGTTGCGGAGCAGGCCCGCAAGAAGGTCGAGGACGTGGTCGAGGTGGCGCGCGCGGCCCGCGACGAGTCGGGCTCGATCTTCACCCACCTGAACACCGGCTATCACTTCGAGGACGTCGACCGCCTCGAGCCGATTCACGGCTTGCGTCAGTGCGAGCCGTTCGTGCGCGCCTTGCGGCGCTCGGTCGGCGGGTTCATCGGCGTGCAGGCGATGCCCGTGCCGAGTCGAAAGTTTTCCGAGTACGACGCGCTGATCGACGCGGGCGCCGATCACTTCTCCTTCTGCTACGAGTTCGAGGATCCGGCGTACTTCGCGCGCCTCTGTCCCGGAAAGGAAGCGACGCTCGGCCAGGAGGGCTTCTTCGAGGCCATGGCCTACACGGCCCGGAAGCTCGGCCGGGGGCGCGTGTCGGGCGAGATCATCGCGGGCCTCGAGCCGATCGAGGCGACGATGCGCGGCATCGACCGGATCGTGGAGGCGGGCGCCTTTCCGACCGTCTGCATCTTCCGGCCGACCGCGGGCAGCGAGCTGGAACGCGAGCCGCCGCCGGATCCCGAGGCCATGAAGACCGTCTTCGCGCACCTCTACGAGGCGTGCCGGCGCGCGGGCCTTCCGGTGGGCATCCTGCCGATCGAGGTGTCGCTCGTCGTGCAGCCGGAGGAGGCCGCCGACCTGGCCCCGCCCGGCGCCGGGTTTCGCCTGTACGCCTGGAAGCTCGCCGCCTTGAAGCAGCTCGCGCGCCCCTACGTCGCCTGGAAGACGCGGCCCCGCGGCTAGAGGCCGAGCCTCAGGACGACGGCGGCGTGTCGCGAAGCGCCGCGAGGTCCCGGATCAGGAATCCGTCCCGCTCGGTCTCGACGAGCCCGTCCTTCTGCCAGCGGCTCATCACCCGGATCGCGGTCTCGATCGTCGTGCCGGCGAGGTCCGCGATTTCCTGCCGCGACAGGTGCAGGGGCACGAACGTTCCCCCGGGCCGCTTCTGGCCGAGCCGCTCCGCGAGGGTCGCGAAGAGGCGCGACGCGCGGTATTCGACCGAGCCGGTCATGTCGGCGAGGCGGCGGTTCAGCGCCATCAGGCGCAGGGTCAACCCGGCGAGGAGGCGGCGCGTGATCTCGGGGCGCTTCTCGACGAGGTGGAAGAACTCCCGCGCCGGGATCGACACGGTGCCGGAGGGCTCGAGGGCGATCGCGGTGGCGGGAAAGGGGCGCTCCTCGAAGACGGCGACGGCGCCGACAGGCTCGCCCGGGCCGAGAATCTCCAGGATCAGGTCCCGGTCGGGGGCCGCCTTGACGATCTTCACGCGGCCGAGAAAGAGAAAGTGGATGAAAACGGCCGGGTCGCCCTCCTCGAAGATCGTCTCGCCCTTCTCGTAGGCGCGCAGCTCGCACAGGCGCGAGAGCGCGGCCCGATCCTCCGCCGTCAGCGGCGCAAGGATCGGGATGGCGTCGAACGGGACGGGCGGCCGCCCGGGCACGCGGGGATTATCGCACCGGCAGGGTTGCGACGAAGGCCGGGCGCGCGGAAGCCGGGGCGGAACGCGGGGGCGCGGCGCTCCCGCGCATCGTGCGCATCAGGTTGTACAGGTAGAAAACGAGCGCGAGGACGACCGGGATCCCCATGAAAGAGCCGACCCGGTAGTAGACCGGTTGGAACGCGGCGGGATACTGCAGGAGGCGCATCGCCGCGCCGAGGGTCAGCAGTCCGTACGTCACGTAGGCAAGACGCGGCGACCAGAGGGACTTGCCGGAAAAGACCGGCAGGATCCGGAAGCTCATGCCGACGATCAGGAGCGTCAGAAATCCGATCGTGAAGCCGTGCCGGGCGGCGTCGGCCCACCAGAGGTTCTGGGCCGGAAGTCGGGTCGTGCGGGACAGGATCACGGCGGCGAGCTCCAGGATCCCCCAGAGGGCGAGCCATCCGAAGGCGAGTCGGATCGCGACGGTCGGCGCCCCGGGCGTGCGGAGCATGGGCAGGGTCGAGCGCCGCCAGAGGAAGCCGTTGCCGCCCAGGTAGACGAGCGCCGAGAGGGCGACGAGCGCGAGCCCCGAGTCGCGCAGGCCGAGCGCGGCCGCGTCCGAGAGGCCCGGAAGCCAGGAGGCGAGCCCGAGCAGGATGCCGGCGAGCTGCGTCGCGAACGCGGCCTCCGTCGTTCCGACAGCCGGGGCGCCCACGCCGAGGAACAGCGCGACGACGCGGTGTCCGAAGCCATAGATCCACGCGAGCAGGAAGCCGTAGAGCGCGGCGAAGTAGACCGGCTCGTTCAGGGCCGCGGGCAGCGTCGTGTCGAGGTGGCCGCCGAGCCACACGCCCTGTGCGGCGGCGAGGACGACGGCGGCGACGAAGCACGCCGTGCCCGCGCCGACGAAGAGGAGCATCGGGTCGCGGCGGCCGGCCTTCTGGTCGGGCGCGGCGCGGAGAACGGCGAAGACGAACGCCGCGAAGAGCAACCCCGAGACCAGCTCGAAGACGCCCGACGCGAGGGAGAGCAGGCGCCCGATTGGATGGAGGCCGAGGGGCTGCCCGACGTTGCGAAGGATCACGCCGCTGAACATCAACCAGAAGCTCCACCGCGCCGGGCGGCCCGGCCGGAGGCCCCCGATCCCGAGGATCCGCGGCAGCGCGTGGTACGCGATGCCCATCAGGAAGAGCGCCGCGAAGCCGAAGACCTGCGTGTGCCCGTGGATCTGGCGGTGGTCGAGGGGCACCTCGCCGCCGGCCGCGATGCGCACGAGGTTGACCATGCCGGTCGTCGCGCCGAGCGTCAGGGTCAGGAAGAGCGATCCGATCAGGAAGTGGGGCGAGAACAGGCTCGGCGCCTTCGGCGCGGCGGGCGGCGCGTCCCCGGCATCCTGCAGCGCGGCCGCGCGGATGTCGCGCAGAAAGTCGTCGAGCGCCAGGCGGTGCACGGTCGCGAACCACGCGAGCGGCTCGTCGGGGCCCTCGGCGCCGCCGCAGTCGGCCAGGCCGTAGCGCTCGAGGACGGGCCGCGTGGCCGGGAATCGGCGCGTGAGCTCGCGGATCGACATCGTCGGCGGGACGATGCTGTGGGACTCCGCGGCGGCGTGCGCCGACGAGAGGTCGGCGAGAACCTCGGCGAGGTCGGCGCCCCTGGCCCTGCAGGCGTCCTCCAGCGGGTGGGCGCCGCCGCAGCACGTGTCGAGGCCGTGCGCGGCGAGGGCCGATCTCAGATGCGGATATCGGGCGAGGAGGTCACGGACCGGGAGCCGGGGGTCGAGGCGAGCGGCGTCACTCATGAGTCGGACGATGGCCCAAATCGCCCGGATCGCCCATGACGGGGATCATACGCAGGAGCCAGGAGCCAGGAAGGAGCCGACGTCCGAAGGCCTCAGTACTCCAGCACCTTCAGCGCCGCCGCCAGGACCTTGTCGGAGTTGGGCAGGATGGCTCGCTCGAGGATGCGGCTGAATCCCACCGGCGTGAACTCCGACCCGACGCGGCCGATCGGCGCGTCGAGGGAGGCGAAGGCTTCCTGCTGGATGAAGGCCGCGATCTCGCCGCCGAATCCGCCGTGGACCTTGTCCTCGTGCGCGACGAGCACCCGCGAGGTCTTCCGGACCGACGCCAGGATCGCATCGTGGTCGAGGGGGAGGAGGGAGCGCAGGTCCAGAACCTCGACCGAGCGGCCCTGCGCCTCGAGCGCTTTCGCCGCCTCGAGCGCGAAGTGGACGGGGGTGCCGTAGGCGAGAATCGTGAGGTCGGTGCCTTCGCGGCGCAGACGCGCCTTGCCGAACGGCACCGCGAAGTCGGACGGGACCTTCGCGCGGGCCATCGGCGCGTTGTAGAGAAACTTCGGCTCCAGGTACATCGTGATGCCGCGCGAGCGGATGGCCGTGCGCAGCAGGCCCGCCGCGTCGTCGGCGAAGGCCGGCACGACGACGCGGAGGCCCGGCAGCGTCGTCAGCCAACCCTCGATGTTCTGCGAGTGGTAGAGGCCGCCGCCGATGTAGCCGCCGGAGGCCAGGCGGACGGTGACGTTCGGGACGTACTGGCCGTTGGTGCGCCAGTACTCGTGGGACATCTCGACCATCTGCTCGGCGGCCGGCCAGAAATAGTCGGCAAACTCGGCGCCTTCGACGACGACGCGGATACGGTCCGACAGGCGGCAGAAGCCGTCGGCCGTCCCCATGATGAAGTCCTCGGCGATCGGCGCGTTGAAGATGCGCGCCACCCCGAACTCCGGCTGCATGCCCTTCGTCACGTTGAAGACGCCGCCCTTGTCGCGATACGCCACGTCCTGGCCCCAGAGGAAGGTGTCGGGGTTGCGCCGGAACTCTTCCTTGAGCGTGACGTTGATCGCGTTGACGACGCTCATCTCGTCGCCCGAGCCGTCCGGGAGCCCGGCGGTCCAGCGCTCGGAGCGCCAGGGCTCCGGCGTCACGTGCTCGAAGATCGTCGCGGGATCCGGGTCCGGCGCCTGGCGCGCGCGGTCGCTCGCTTCCTCGTAGGTCTTCTCGTTGCGGGCCTCGATCGCCTGGATCTCCTCTTCGGAGACGAGCCCGGTGTCGAGCAGCAGTTTGCGGAACCGGGGAAGCGGGTCGGCGGCGCGAGCCGCGGCGAGCTCCTCCGGCGTGCGGTAGAGCTCCTGGCGGTCGGAGTTCGAATGCGAGTGGATCCGCACGCAGCGGGCGTGCACGATCGCCGCGCCCGCGCCCGAGCGGACGTAGGCGACGGCTTCGCGCATCGCGCGGAACGAATCGAACACGTCGAGCCCGTCGGCGTGGATGATCCGGAGGTTCTTGTAGCCGCTGAAATTGTCGGACGCGAAGGTGTTGGCGGTCTGGTCGCACTTCGGCACCGAGATGCCGTAGCCGTTGTCCTGTACGACGAAGACGACCGCG
>DATJPZ010000067.1:0-116900 GCA_035506175.1 Thermoanaerobaculia bacterium
CCGCGGCGGTGTCCTTCAACATGCTGCACGCCAAGGACGGGGCGCGTCTGAAGCAGCAGTACACCTGCACCAGGGACGGCGAGATCGTGTCCCGTGACCAGATGGTCAAGGGTTACGAGTTCTCGAAGGACCGTTACGTCACGTTCACGCCCGAAGAGCTCAAGGCGCTCGAGGAGCAGTCGACCCAGTCGATCGAGGTCGTCGAGTTCGTCCCGATCAGCAAGGTCGACCCGGTCTACTTCGACCGGACCTACTACGTCGGCCCGGACAAGGGCGGCGCGAAGGCGTACGCGCTCCTCTCGAAGGTGATGGAGGAGACCAAACGCGTGGCGCTCGCGCGCTACGCCGCGCGCGGCAAGATGTACCTGGTGATGCTTCGCCCCGTCGACGGCGGGATGGCGATGCAGCAGCTCTACTACGCCGACGAGGTCCGGCCCTTCTCGGAGGTCCCGGTCGAGCCTGCCGACGTCAGCGAGAAGGAGCTCGACCTGGCCAAGCTCCTCGTCGACCAGCGCGCCGCCAACGCGTTCAAGCCGGAAACCTACGAAGACGACGTCAAGAAGCGCGTGCTCGGCCTGATCCAGAAGAAAGTCGAGGGCCAGGACATCTCGATCGCCCCGCCGGAGAGCGGCGGCGGCCAGATCATCGACCTGATGGAAGCCCTGAAGGCGAGCCTCGCCAAGAAGCCCGAGGCCGCGGCCCCGGCCCCCGCCGCCGCGAAGGCGTCGGCGTCGTCGGAGGAGCCCGCGCGCAAGCCGGCCAGGCGCTCGCCGGCGCGGGTGGCGCAGATGCGGACGGAGGCCGGCCGCAAGGCGTAGCCCTTCCTCGGTTATCCTCGACACGGATTGAAGGGGTACTCGACCCGGGAAGTCGCCCGGCTTCTCGCCATGTCCGAGGCGGAGGTGCGCGGCTACGTGCGGGCGGGATTCCTGTCGCCCGAGCGCGGGCCTCGCCGGCAGCTGCGGTTCTCCTTCCAGGATCTCGTCTTCCTGCGCACGGCGAGCGGCCTCTCCGGCGCCGGCGTGCCGTCCCGCCGCATCCGCCGAGCGCTCTCGCGCCTGCGCGGGCAGATGCCGGACGGCCGGCCGCTGACGGCCGTCCGCATCGCCGTCGAGGGGAGCCGGATCGTCGTCGAGGAAGGCGCGCGGCGCTGGCAGCCCGAGTCGGGCCAGGTCCTCTTCGACTTCGGCGTCGCGGATCTCGCGCGCAAGACGGCGCCCATCGTGCGGCGCGCCTTCCGCGCGGCGCAGCAGGAAGGACCGGAATTTTCCGCCGACGACTGGTTCGAATGGGGCTGTGAGCTCGAGCCGGGGTCGCCGGGAGAGGCGCGCGAAGCCTACGCGCGCGCCCTCGCGATTGACCCGGACCACGCCGACGCTCACGTCAACCTCGGGCGCCTGCTCCACGAGACGGGCGACGCGGCAGCCGCCGAGCCGCACTACGCCGCCGCGCTGCGGACGCGCCCGCACGACGCGACGGCGGCGTTCAACCAGGGCGTCGCGCTCGAAGACCTCGGGCGGCTGCCCGAGGCGCTGCTCGCCTACCAGACGGCGACGCGTCTGGACCCGGGGAACGCCGACGCGCACTTCAACGCGGCAGGCCTGGCCGAGAAGCTCGGGCGCGCGGCCGAGGCGCTGCGCCATCTGAAGGCGTATCGGCTCCTGACGCGGCAGGGTTAGACCGTGGCGGGGAATGCGGGCGGGAGCGCTCCGGTTTCAGGAAACCACCGATGAATTCCCGCGCGCCCCGGCGCAACGCTCTGGCGGCGCTGCTCGCGCTCGCGCTGCTCGCCGGGCCGGCGGCGGGGTTCTCCGCTCCGTGCTGCGCGCCGCCGGCGGGCGCGCCGGCGGAGACTTCCCTCGGTGCCCCGGGATGCTGCGGCTGCGACGGCCTCGTCTCGCGCGCCGTGCCGGTCGCGGACGCCGCCGCCTCGCCCGCGCCCCGGGTTGCGCTCGCGATCGTGGCGCTCGTCCGCAGCGACGCTGGCGTCCCGATGACTCGGACCCTGGCGACGGGTCGGGCGGCGGAGGCCGCCCGGCCCGGTGGTCCTCCCGCGCCCTCGCCGCGGCGCCTCTGATCGGAAGCGCGACCTCGTGGGGCGCGCGCCGGGCAGAACGCCCGGCTCCGAGGGAGGAAGGGATGGGATTCCGGTCGTGTCGAGCTCTGCTTCTGTTCGCCGCCGCGTCGGGGCTTGCCCGCGGGCAGGCGCCGGAGGATCCGGCGGCTGTCGATCCGATGGCCGCGATGAAGGACATGCCGGCGATGGACCACTGGATGACGATGGTCCACGGCTGGCTCTTCGTGAACTACGACGAGCAGGGCGGCCCGTCGGGCGGCCGCGTGGTCGAGTCCCAGAACCATTTCATGGGGATGGCCATGCGGTCCTTCCTCGGCGGCAAGCTGACGCTCCTCGGGACGGTGTCGCTCGAACCGGCGACGATTCCGTCGCCGGGAAGCCCGGAGCTCTTCCAGACCGGCGAGACCAACCAGGGCGTCCTCCTGGTCGACCTGCAGCACCCGCACGATTTTTTCGCGCAGATCGCGGGGCAGTGGGACAGGAGGCTCTCGGCGGACTGGAACCTTTCCTTCTACGCGGCGGCCGTCGGCGAGCCGGCGCTCGGTCCGCCCGCGTACGTCCACCGCCTGTCCGCGCTGGAGAACCCGACGGCGCCCCTGTCCCACCACAACCAGGACTCGACGCACATCTCCTACGACGTGCTGACGCTCGGCCTTCAGTCCAACGTCCTCACCCTCGAGGGCTCGGCCTTTCACGGCGCCGAGCCGGACGAGAACCGCTGGAACATCCAGGCCGGGGCGATCGACTCCTTTTCGGGCCGCCTGACGGTGAATCCGCTTCCGGGATGGACCGTGCAGGTCTCCGGCGGCCACCTGACCAACCCGGAGCCGGCCGAGCCGGGCAACGTCACGCGGCTGACCGGCATGCTCGCCTACGCGAAGGCGACGGCCGACGGGTCGCTCGCGGTCTCGCTCATCACCGGGCTGAACGAGGAAGAGGGCTTCCGCTTCTGGGGCACGCTCCTCGAAGGCAACTGGGTCTTCGCGCGGTGGAACACGCTTTACGGCCGGCTCGAGGCCGTCGACCGCGACCTCTACGTCCTGGCCTCCAAGCGGCAGCCGCCGCCCGGCGTCCCGCCCGACCGGACCCGCGTCGACGCCGCCACGGTCGGCTACGCGCGCGACTTTCCCGCGGTGCCGTTTCTGCAGACGGGCGTGGGCGCAGACCTCACGCTCTACTGGTTCACGGCGCGGCTGGACCCGGTGTACTCAGATCGCCCGGTGTCCTTCCACGCGTTTCTGCGGATCGCGTTCAACTTCGGCGGCGGGATGGAAGGGCGCGCGCAAGCGACGCGCTGACGGCGCGCCGTCCATCGCGGCGAGCACACGCTCGATCTCGTCGCGGCTCGCCCCGAGCTTGCCCCGCGCCGCGACGAGGTCTTCGGCGCGCACCGGGTACCAGTTTCGCCGGGAGGCGTCGGACAGGCCGATGACGTCGAGCGGCTCGATCGTCCGGCGGACGGACTCGAGAGTCTCCGCGCGGCGACCGGGATCGCGGGCGAGCGCCAGGCGGCAGCACGCGCGCAGGTTCGGGCCGAAGACGGGATGGTCGCCCGCGAGAAACGACCCCGCGAGCGCGGGCCGGCCGAGGCGGCGCGCCGCTTCCGCGTAGCTCGCGGCGGCGAAGTAGAGCTTCGTCAGCGTGGCGAAGACCTCGAAGTCGCCGAAGGCGGCGTAAAGCGCCGCGACGAGAAGCGCCGCGGTGTCCGCCTCGAAGAGCGTCCGCGCGCCGTGCTCCTCGAGGCGCCTCTGGAAGGATTCGTCCTCCCACCCCTCGCCAAGCGCCGCGGCGAGCCGTTCGATGCCGAGGAGCGCGAGCGGGAAGCCCGTCGACAGCAGCGGATCGACGAAGGCCGCCGCCGAGGGCAGCATCGCCCAGCCCGGTCCCGCAGCGGCCGCCGTGCGAAACGGCAGCGGCCGGCGGAAGTACGGCGTCGTCGCCCGGGCCCCGGCGAAGGCCGCGCGCACGGTCGGCAGGCGGTCGAGCAGGCGCGTCCACGCCGGCGCCCCGTCCTCGAGGCCGATCTCGCGGACGAGGGCGGGAGTCGCCGCGACCCCGGCGCTGGTCAGGCCGTTGTTGAAGCGCAGGCTCCAGATCCAGCCGCCGTCGAAGACGTGGTGGACGGCGGCGTCGTCCACGGGATAGGGCGGCGCCTCCTCCGACGCGCCGACACCGAGGGCGTCGAGGCGCTGGACGTTCTCGAAGTGGGCGTAGAGACCCGACGTCGCGGGCAGGTCGGCGAACGAGGCCGCGGGAAGGTCGAGCGCGCGGTGGAGGAAGGCGCCCGGGCCGGAGGCGTCGACGACGAGGCGAGGCCGGATCCGCTCGGTCCGGCCGGCGCGCGTGACCTCGAGCGTCAGGCCGGCGGCGTCGCGCGCGGCGACGCGCGCCTCGGTGCGGTCCCGGTACTCGGCGCCGTTCCGTTCGGCTTCGCGGACGAGGAAGGCGTCGAAATCGGGCCGATACCAGTGCGTGTCGGCGACCTCGTCATTCGGGCTCGCGGCGACGAGGAGCTGGTCGCGGCGATCGGGATCGGCCGCGAACGGCTTCCCGCGCTCGTGCGCGTAGAACGTGAACCCGCGCTTCAAACCGGCGGCGACCGCGGGATAGGTCCGCTGCCAGGGTCCCCACGCCGTCAGCGGCAGGAGGCGCGGCAGATCGTGGCGGCGCGCGAGCTCCTCGAGCAGCAGGTTGGCGAGCGGCGACGACGACTCGCCGATCGCGAAGCGCGGGTGCGTCCCGCGCTCGAGGAGGACGACGGAGCGGCCGAGGCGCCGCGCCACGAGCGCGAGGAGCGAGCCCGCGAAGCCGGAGCCGACGACCGCGACGTCGTGCGTCGTCTTCACCCGCGGCCTCCGCAGGCGCCGCAGCGGATGCGCGGCAGGACCTGCTGGCGCCGGTTCGTCTCGGCGAGCCGCGCTGCCCGGGCGTCGAAGCAGGCGCCGCAGCGTCGGAACCGGTCGAGGTCCCAGAGATCGGCAAAGACGCGGCCGCGGCGGAGGTCCAGGCCGAAATCGACCGTGTCCTCCAGCACCGAAAGGCGCGGGTCGGCGAACAGGCCGGCGGCCGAGAGCGCGTCGAGGGCGCCGTTGCCGCCGCGGGTCGGAATCACGGAGACAACGGCCGCGCCGCGGTCGAAGGCGAAGGCGATCGAGCGCCGGGCCCAGGCGAGGCCCTCCGCCTCGTCGAGGAACGGGAGCCCGGCGAGCACGAAGGCGCGGAGGGCGACGCCTTCCCGAGCGAGGAAGTCCGCGGCCGCCGCGAAGTCGTCGAGGGTCATGCGCTTGTTCAGCCGCTCGAGCGTGGGCTCGTGGACCGTCTCGAGGCCCATCGCGACTTCGAGCGCGCCGCCGGCGAGATCGCGAAAGCGCCGGCACGAATCGCCCACGAGCGCCGGGTGAGCCTCGACGACGACGCGCTCGAAGGGGCGCACGAGCGCGGCGATCGCGTCGAAGTCCGCCGGCGGAATCGCCCGCGGGTCGAAGAAGCTGCCCGCGTTGTAGAGCTTGACCCGGCGGGCGGGGCCGAGGCCGCGCAGCGCCTCCTGAATCTGCGCCGGGATCGCGCCCGGCGCGACCGGCTCGGAAAGCGTGTTCTTCCAGAGGTCGCACATGAGGCAGCGCCAGGGGCACTCGCGGTTGGTCAGGAAGATCGCGGCGACCGGGACGAGCTCGCCCGAGGCGTCGGGTTCCTCCTCCAGGAAGGCCGCGGCCGCGCGCCGCGGGTCGAGGGCGCGGCGCGGCGGGCGCTTCGAGACGATCCAGCGGTCGCGCGCGGCGGCGTCGGTCGGGTAGGCGAGGGGTGGTGCCGCGCTCACGCGTAGAGCGAGAGGAAGTGCGCGCGGTAGGCCGACTCGTCCGGTGGAATCCGCCGCCGGGATTCCTCGGGGGCGATGGCGCCGTGCTGGAACCGGCGCTTGGGAAACACGGGCATGCGAAGCCCGGTCACGGCTTCGACCCCGCGCGCGACGACGTCGCCCTTCAGAGCGTACAGCCGGCCGGTGTCTCCGTCCGTCATCGCCGCGAAGGGAATGGCCTCGGCGACGGCGATGACGCGCGGCCGCGTGAACGGGCTGAGCCCGTCGAACCCGCACGCCCGCAGCGGCGCATACGTCCGGCTGCAGGAGCGGCTCTGCCCGCCCGTGTAAGTCAGCGAATGCTTGAGCCGGCCGACGCCCCATCCCTCCTGGTAGAGGAGCGGGTTGTTCACGACGCTCCGGATCGTCAGCTCCTCGTTCTCCTCGATCGGGTAGTCCTTCAGGTTCTCGTCGCCGCCGTCGCCGTCGAGGAGGAATCGCCAGTCCGGGTAGCGCGCGCGAATGCCGCGGCAGAGCGCGAGCGCCATCGTCGCCGAGGCGACGTCGAGCGGCTTGTAGTCTTCGATGAGGCGGACGGTCTCGAAGGGGTCGAGGGCGTCGGGGTCGACCTCGACCGGCTCGAGGAACAGGCCGAGGCCGAGCGCCTCGAGAAAGGCGCGCGCCTGGCCGAGGTCCTCGCCGCCGCCGGCCGAGAGGGTGAACGCCTTCAACCGCCCGAGGTCGAGGCCGAGCCGGCCCATGGCGTGATAGGCGAGCAGAAAGACGGCGCCGCTGTCGACGCCGCCGGAGAAGCAGACGCCCACGGGCTCGCGCTCGGGCAGGGCGGCGAGCCACCGGGCGATCTCGTCGGCCAGCGCGGCGACGTAGACGGGTCCGATCGCGGCGGCGTCCGGCGGCAGCGTCGCGCGGGACGGCGTGAAGAAGCGCGCGTAGGTCGGCGACGGGTCGGGACAGCCGACGAGCTCGATCTCGACGACGTGGTGGGCCGGCACCATGCGCGTGTAACTCGGATGAAACTGCGCGGCCAGACCCTCGCCGCGCAGGAACGCGTGAATCGCGTCGATGCGGTCGGCGACGACGAGGGATGGACCGTCCTGCTGCTTGGCGAGGAAGTAGCGCATGGGCCTGTCGAGCGAGCGCGCCAGGCGCACGCGCCGCCCGTCGCGCGCGACGAGGGCGAAGGACCCGTCGATCGAGAGCACGCCCGCGGGATCGGCCGCGGCCACGCGCGAGCGCGCCTCTTCGACCGTCAAGCCGTGAAGGCGATTGGCCCCGGGGTCGGTCAGGTCGACGACGCGTTCGACGTAGCGGTGGTCCATGGCGGCACCTCGCGATTTGCCGCCCGCATCGTACGCCCGGGCGCGAGACATTCGCCGCTAGATCGTTTAAAATGAGGAAAATGGCAGCGACGTCGTCCGGGGAAGGCGCGCCGGCGGAAGCGTCGAGCGCGGAAGGGTCTTTGACCGCCCTCGGCGCGCTCCTGGTCGCGATGCGGCCCAAGCAGTGGATCAAGAACCTCGTCCTGCCGCTGCCCTTTCTCTTCGGCCGGGCCCTCCAGTCGGCGGACGGCTGGTTTCTCGCGGCCGCGGGTGTGGCGGCTTTCAGCGCGATCGCGAGCGGCATCTACCTCGTCAACGACATCATGGACCGGGAGCGCGACCGGGCCCATCCGGAAAAGCGTCACAGGCCGCTCGCCTCGGGGCGTCTGAGCGTCTCGACGGCAGCGGCGTTCGCCGTCCTCCTCGTGTTCGGCGGCCTCGGCGCGGCGTGCTTTCTCCGTCTCGAATTCGGCCAGTGGTGCACCGCCTACGCGATCCTGATGATCGCGTACTCCCTGGTGTTGAAGCGCGTCCCCTTCCTGGAGGCGCTCATCGTGGCGGCGGGCATGCCCTTGCGCGCGCTCGCGGGCGCCGCGCTGGCCGCCGTCTGGCCGTCGCAGTTCCTCCTGATGTGCGCCTACCTGCTCGCGCTGTTTCTCGTCGCGGGCAAGCGGCAGTGGGAGTATCACAACGCCGGCACGCGCTCCTCGGCCGAGCACCGGCCGGCGCTGGCCGCCTACCGCGCCGAGGGGCTCGATCACCTCTTCATCGTGACCGGGCTCGCGACCGCGTCGGCCTACAGCGCGTACAGCGTGTTTCCGTCGACCGCCGCGCACTACGGCGGCCGAACGCTCGCGGCGACCATTCCCTTCGTCGTCTTCGGGCTCGCCCGGTACGTGCATCTGGTGTACCGCCGCGGGGGAGGAGGCAATCCCACCCAGGCACTCCTCGTGGACGACCCGTGGCTCCTCGTCATCGTGATGGGCTGGGTGGTAACCGCAGGATGGATCATCTATGGCCGCTGACCGAGAAGTCGGAGGAAGACAGGAGCCGCCGCCGCCCGAGCGGAACGTCCGCCTCGGCGTGGGCTTCCTGGCCTACAACGAAGAAGAGCTGATCGCGAAGACCGTCGCCGAGGCGGTCTCGTCGCTGTCGGCGATCCCGAACCTGACGTGGCACGTCGTCGTGGTCAACGACGGCAGCCGCGACCGGACGGGCGAGATCGCCGAGGAGCTCGCGCGGAAAGACCCGCGCGTCTCCGTCGTCCACCACGACGGCAACAAGGGCTACGCCGTGGCGACCGAGACGGCCCTGCGCAACGTCCCGGGCGAGGTCGTGATGGTCGTGGACGGCGACGGGCAGCACACGATGGCCGACGCGCCGCTCTTCCTCGACGCGATCGCCCAGGGCGCGGACGTCGTCTTCTGCTGGAAGAAGGTCCGCCACGACCCGGTCGGCCGGCTGATCCTGTCGCGGGGCCTGCGGGTCCTGTCGCACTGGATCCTCGGCTCGCCGCTCCACGACATCAACGCGGGTTGCCGGGCGTTCCGGAAGGACGTGGCGCGGCGCATCGAGATCAAGCACCGCATCAACTTCGTCGGCGACGAGATCTACGCGCGCTGCCGCATCGCCGGCTGGAAAGTGACGGAGGTCATCGTCCGGCACTTCCCGCGCGAAGCGGGGCAGTCGATTCACCGGCCCTTCAAGATGCTCGGGACGATCTTCCGCGTCATCCGCTACCTTTTCGACCTGCGGGCCGAGATGCACCAGGCCGAGCGGCTGCGCCGGCTCGTCGCCAAGGGACGGCCCGCTTCATGAGCGGCGGCACGGTCATCCTCGGCGCGGGGCCCACGGGGCTCGGCGCCGCCTACCGTCTGCGCGAGCGCGGCGAGGACGACTTCGAGATCTTCGAGCGCTCCGGCCAGGTCGGCGGGCTCGCGACGAGCTTCACGGATCCGAAGGGCTGGACGTGGGACGTCTCGGGCCACATCATCTTCTCGGGCTACAAGTACTTCAACGACTTCCTCGGCAAGGTCCTCGGCAACGACGGAATCCGCTGGATCGACCGCGAGAGCTGGATCAAGTTCGAGGACAAGTACGTCCGGTACCCGTTCCAGAACCATCTCTCGTCGTTGCCCGAGAAGGCGATGCTCGAGTGCCTGATCGGCCTGGTCGAGTCGCAGACGATCGACAAGGACCGGGCATTCAAGAACTTCGAGGAGTGGGTCCTCGCGAAGTTCGGCTCCGGCGTCGCGAAGCATTTCATGAACCCGTACAACTTCAAGGTGTGGGCGACGCCGCTGTCCGAGATGGGCTACTACTGGATCGCCGAGCGCGTTTCGGTCGTCGACTGGCGCAAGGCCATCGAGACGACCGTGGTGCCGAAGGCGACCGACTGGGGTCCCAACGCCAAGTTCGGTTATCCGCTGCACGGCGGGACGCTCGGCCTCTGGAAGGGCGTGCTGCCGTTCCTCGGCGACCGCGTGCGGTTCCACAAGCGGGCCATCGGGGTGGACGAGGAGAAGCGCGAGATCGAGTTCTCGGATGGGACCACCCGCCGGTACGACCGCCTGTTGACGACGCTGCCGCTCGAGGCATTCGTCTCCCGCTTGAAGCACGCGCCCGAGAAGGTGCGAGCCGCCTCGCAGAAACTGCTGTTCAACCGCCTCTTCTCGGTCGGCGTCGGCCTCAAGCGCCCGTCGCCGTCGGACAAGAACTGGATCTACTTCCCGAACCCGAAGACGCCGTTCTACCGGATGACGTACCTCTCCAACTACTCGCCCGAAATCGTCCCGGGCGGCGACACGTCGAAGTACTTCTCGGTGCTGACCGAGACGTCGTACTCGAAGTTCAAGCCGCTGCCCGAGGGCGATTTCGGCAAGGCCGTGGTGGACGGGCTCGTCGCCGAGGGAATCCTGCAGCCTTCCGACCTCCCGCTGATCGAGACGATCTTCCTGATCCACGCGGGCCACTCGTACCCGATCCCGTCGGTCGACCGGAACCCGGCTCTCGAAGCGATTCACGCGTACCTCGAGCCGCGCGGCATCTTCTCGCGCGGCCGGTTCGGCTCGTGGAAGTACGAGATCGGCAACCAGGACCATTCGCTGATGCAGGGCGTCGAGCTCGTGGACCGCTGGCTGGACGGGACGGAGGAAAAGGTCTTTCGAACCTGACGACGGGCGGATCCGCGAGAAAGAGGACGGGCCATGAAGAAGACGTTGAGAGCGTCGGCCGCGATCGCGATCCCCGGCGCCGATGGCGATCTTCCTCGCCAGGGCGCTGGTTCTGCCCTGGAGCGGCTACTGAGCGGCGGGCCGGTCGGCCTCCGATGACTCCGGGGGAAAGGAATCGACCGCGGAGCCGGCCGGGCGCTCCCTGACCGAGGCGGCTCCCGGTATTCGCCGCGCCGCGCCGTGGCTCGCCCTGGCCGGGTCGGGCGCGCTGGTGCTGGCGGGGCGCTTCCTGGCGTCGCAGAGTCTCGAGCCGGCGGCGATCGCGGCGCTCGCGGCGGGGCTCCTCGCGTGGATCGTCGCCGCCTGGATCGACCCGCCCGAGGCCGACGCCCTGGGCGGGCTCGATCCGCGCGCGGGAAGCCCGCGGTGGCCGGCGCTCGCGATCGCGCTGGCGGCCGGCGCGGCGTGCTGGTGGCGAATGCCGCCGGAAGACTTCCGGGCCGACGGCGTCGCGGCCTGGCTGACGGCGGTCGCCTGCTGGTTCGCGGCCTGGTGGCCGCGGCGGGGTTCGCGGACGGGCTCGTGCGCGTCGAAGCGCGCGGTGTCCTGGCCCGTCGGTCTGGCGCTCGCCGCGATCCTCGCGATCGCGGCCTGGTTCCTGTTTCACGACCTCGCCCGCGTGCCCCCCAACCCCGTCAGCGATCACGCCGAGGAGATGCAGGACCTGGACGAGTTGCTTCACGGCTCGACCCGCATCTACTTCCTGAAGAACCTGGGCATCCCGCCGTTCCACTTCTACTGGACCGCGGCGTTTCTGAAGGTCACCGGCCTGCCGCTGCGGTTTCTCCCGGTGAAGGCGGCGACGGCGGCCTTCGGGCTCCTGCTGATTCCCGCCCTCTATCTCTGCGGCGCGGAGCTCGCCGGTCCCGGCCTCGGCCTGGCGGCGGCGGCCTTCGCGGCGTGGGGCAAGTGGCCCGTCGCGCTCGCCCGGGAGGGGCAGGAGTACGTCTTCGCGATTCCGACGACCGCCTTCGCGATCTGGGCGATCCTGCGCTGGCTGCGCCGCGGCGACCGGGCGTCGGCGCTCTGGGCGGGTCTCGCGGTCGGGGCGGGCCTGGCGACGTACGCGACGTTTCGCGTCGTCCCTCTCCTGATCCCGATCGCGGCAGTCGCGGCTCTCCTCGACCGGCGGCGCCGGGGCCACCGGTGGCAGGCCGTCGGCGACGCCGCTCTCGCGGTGGCGACGTCGGTCGTCGTCTTCCTCCCGGTCCTGAAGTTCGCGCTCCTCGGAGGCAACCGGGACTTCTTCTGGTCGCGGGTGTTGACGCGCGCGACCGGCGTCGAGCGGCCGATCGAAGGGCGGCCCCTCGCGATCTTCGCTCGCAACCTCGGGAACATGGCGGCGGGGTTTCACTGGCAGGGCTCCTCCACGTGGACGCTGCTCCAGCGCTACGACCCGCTGCTCGACGTCGTGTCCGGAGCCCTGCTCCTGGCCGGCCTGGTGCTCGCGCTGCGCTGTGCGCTCGCCGGAGAGTGGCGGTGGACGTTCCTGCTCCTGCTGCCGTTCGTCCTGACCCTGCCTTCGACGCTGGTGATGGCGTATCCGGAGGAGAACCCGAGCGTCAATCGCGCCTCGGCCGCGATTCCCGCCGTGTTTCTCCTCGTGGGCTTCCCCGCGGCCTTTCTGGCATCCGGGCTGCGCCGGGAAGGGCCGACGCTGCGCGCGGCCGGGTTCACCGTGCTGCTCGCCGGAGCGGCCGTCTCGGCGCGCGAAAACGCCGAGGCGTACTTCCGCCGTCTCGCGATCTCGTACGACGCCCTCATCGAACACGCGACCGAGATCGCGGCCGTCATGAGCCGGTATCGGGACGAGGGCATTCCGCTGTCGCAGCAGTACCTGCTGTCGACGCGGTTCTGGGTCGACGCCCGCAACGTCGCCTTTCAGCTGGGAGAGCCGGAGTGGTGGACGGCCCACAACGTCGCGCCCCACGAGACGCCGGGCGGGTTGACGGCGAGGCCCCTGGCCTTCGTCTACCGCTCCAACGACGTCGAACGGCAGGAGGCCCTGCGGCGGCTCTACCCGGACGGCGTCGCGCGGATCTTTCCGCAGTCCAACCCCGATCGGACCTTCGGCGTCTACGTCGTGCGCTGAGCCCGCGCCGGGCGAGGTCGGGGCGCGGAGGGGTCGGCTAGAATAGCGGGACCGAAATGACGGTACGGAGGAGTTGAGGATGAGCACCCGCACCCGTCCGCACGCGCGTGGGCTCCTGATGGTGGTGGTTCTGGCGCTCGGCATTCCCGGATGCCGCAAGAGCGAGTCCGCCGGCCCGGGGGCGGCCGCCGCTCCCGCCGCGGCGCCCGTTCCCGTTCCCACGATGCCCGGCGGCGAGAACCCCGCGCCGATGGTGCGCGACGTCCTGGACATCGACGGACAGAGCGTCACCGTCGAGCACTCGGCCCTCGACATCGGCCGGGTCAACGACCTCTTCGACGACAAGCCCGACACGCTGGCCCGGACGACGAAGGCCAATCCGGCCGTGTACGTCTTCACGTTCTCGAAGCCGCGGACCCTCAAGGGCATCGAGGTGACGACCGCCACGATGGACGTCAGCCTGCGGTGCGTCGCGACGCTCGCGGCCGGCGGGGAGAAGACGTTTTCGGAGGTTTACCGCGGGCAGCCCGCCGACCCGACCGTGAAGCTCGAGTTTCCGGGGCTCTCCGGCCCCGTGCAGACCCTGCGCGTCGACATCGGGAACCCGGCGGGCGGCGACGGGCACATCCACGTCCGCACGGTGAAGTTCCTCTAGGCCTGCCGGAGCGCGCCGGACGGCCGGCGCTCAGTCGACGCAGAGCGGCGGCGTGTCGGGCCAGGCCCAGACCTTGAAGCGCTCCTGGCCCGTCGTCGTGCGCATCACGCAGGGCACCCGTCCGGCCGCGTCGAGCTCGCGCTCGAGGCGCTCGCGGCCCGGCGGGGGCACCTGCGGGTTCACGAAGATCGCGGCGTTCCTGTCCGCGACGACGGCGGGATCCAGCGTCCCCGAGATGTCGTCCCCGAGCCCGATCGTCGTGAACCGCTTCGCCGACTCGTGCAGGTCGTAGACGTCGAGCATGACGCCGACGCCGACACCGTCCGTGCCGGCCTGAGACAGCATGACCAGTCGCGGCCGCTGACCGGGAGGCAGCTTCTCGATGCGCGTGCCGAGGCGCACGACGAGAGGATCGAGGACCTGGTACCCGTCGCTGCGCCGGACCGACACGACGTGCGCCTGGACGACGTTGAGCGTCACGACGCCGAGCAGCACGGCGGCGAGGACGGTCCGCGCCGTGCGGCTCGAGACGGCGGCGTCGCCGGCGAGGCCGAAGAGCCGCCAGAGTCCGGCGGTCGCGAGCACGCAGAACAGAGGCAGGAGCAGGAAGAATCGCGTCGTGGGCGGGTACTCGCGGTCGTGCGTCGTCCCGCCGAGCAGGAGCAGGAAGCCGAGGCTGATCACGAGGAAGGCGACGAAGCGGTCGCGCCGGAAGAGCCACAGCGCGGACGCGATGCCGACCAGAAAGAGCGTTCCCGTCAGCGGGTCGACGTAGGAGCTCGTCACGAAGTGATCTTCGGAGCCGAGGAGGACCGGGGAGTAGAGCGCGTAAACGCCGTTCGCCCAGAAGTGGTGGATGAGCCGTTCCCGGGAGGCGATGAGCTCGGGGTTGTAGTAGACGGTGCCCGGCCGCTTTCCTTCGAAGTACGTGGGCTGGAAGGGGAGCGGGAAGATCGTCAGCGCGGTCACGAGGCCCGCCATCCCCCAGCGCGCCAGCGTCGCGCGGCTCGTCGGCGGAACGTAGAAGAGCAGCAGGAACGCGGGCAGGGGCAGGATGTAGAGCGCCGCCGGGTAGACGTAGAAGCAGAGCGCCGCCGAGAAGCCGAGGCCGACGAAGGCGATCAGGCGCCGCGTCCGCACGGCGCAGGCCGATGCCGCGAGCAGCATGCCCATGGCCAGATACGCCTGGAACTTGTCGTAGCCGATCTTGCCGAACGCGATGATGTAGTGGGACGCCGCCATCACGACCGTCGTCGCCAGGGCCGCCCGCCGCGAGAGAAACGTCCGCAGGAATCGGTAGAAGAACGGCAGGGCGAGCGCGGCGCAGTAGAGGCTGCTGAACCGCCAGCCGAAGCTGTTGACCCCGAGCAGCCGCATCGAGGCCGCCTGCACGAGCGAGCACGCGTACGGATCGAGGCCCTCGAGGCCGCCCTCGAGCTGGAAGAGGTGCGCCAGGACGTAGGCGCGGTCGTGCTGCTTCAGGATGAGCTGCGCGATGTCGAAATTGCGGTACTCGTCGCCCACGAGGGCGAACCACCAGGCATCCACGCGCCACAGGTAGACGGCGACGGCGGCGAGGACGAGCAGCGGAATGGGCCCGGTCTTCTTCCACCGGGCCGCGACGTTGGCGCAGGCGAGCACGGCCAGGGCAATCAGCGGCAGCTCGAAGCGGTGGTACGTGTGGACGCTCGCGAAGGCGAGGATCAGGGTGACGTGGGCGGCGACGATGGAGAGGACGACCGCGCGCTTTCGCCGCCACAGGCGCCGAAGCGCGGCGACGGAAACCTCGCGCAGGAGCATGCCGAACCCGAGGGCGGCGAGCGCGAAAACGAGGCTCGGGCCGGGGATCGTGCCCGTTGCCGCCTGCCGCACGAACAGGAAAACGGCGGCGGCAGCGCCGGCCGCGGCAGCCGTGGTCGCCAGAGCGCGCTGGCGCGGCGGCGCGGTCGCCCGGCGCGGCCGGCGCGCAAACGCCATGCGGCTGCGCCAGCCCGCAAGCCCCGCGGCCGAACGGAATCCCGCGAGCACGAGGAGGAGCGCGAACGCCGCGGCGAAGACGAGCGCGTAGTCGGGGAGGTTGACGTCGGCGAGCAGCGGGAAGCGGTCCTTGAAGTCGGTCAGGTACCGGTTGTACGGAATCCGCCACCGGATCCACCGCTGCTCGACCACGAGGGCGGGGCCGAGCGCGGCCAGCAGCGCGGTCGCCGCGAGGAGCGCCCAGCGGCGCGGCGGCCGGGCGTCCGGAGCGGAAGGGCTGGCGCTCGTCCTCATGGCGCTCTAGCGGAACGCGTCGAGCGGCCAGACGTCGATTCGGTTTGTGTCGCGGTCGCTGACGAGCACGTGGCCGTACGCGTCGAGCGTGATGCCCGTCGGCCGCTTCAGGCCGTCGGCCTTGTAGGAGCGCGTCAGGCCGCCGGAAGAGTCGTAGCGGGCGATGCGGCCCTTCCACGAATCGGTCAGCAGCACGCTGTCGGACGGGCCGATGACGAGGTACGGCTCGGTGTAGAAGTCCTTCCAGCCGA
Organism: Thermoanaerobaculia bacterium; assembly: GCA_035506175.1. Lineage (GTDB taxonomy): Bacteria > Acidobacteriota > Thermoanaerobaculia > UBA5066 > Gp7-AA6 > DAHUXD01. The sequence goes on from DATJPZ010000067.1 coordinate 15,716, forward strand.
AGATCGGGAACTGGCGGAGGAACCGGCCGTCGGCCTCGAACACCTGGACGCGGTGGTTGCCGGTGTCGGCGACGTAGATGCGTCCCGAGGGATCCGCCGCGAGGCCGACGGGCTCGACGAACTGGCCGGGTCCCGAGCCGGCGCTGCCCCAGCGGCCGGTGACGGCGCCGCTTCCGGCGTCGAAACGGACGACGCGCTTGTTGCCGGTGTCGCTGACGTAGAGCGACCCGCCCGAGAGGACGAGGCCGCGCGGCCCGAAGAAGCCGTGCTCCGGATCGATCCACACGCCGCGCCACTCGCCGTTGCTGCCGAAGCGCGCGACGCGGTGGTTCCAGGTGTCCGCCACGAACACCTCGCCGGCGGCCGAAACCGCCACGCCGCAGGGCTCGTTCAACTGACCTTCGCCCGGGCCGCGCATGCCGAAGGCGCGGAGGAAGTTCCCGTTCGCGTCGAAGACCTCGATGCGGCTGTTCTTGCTGTCGGCGACGTAGAGATTGCCGCTGCCGTCGACGGCGAGGCCGCGCGGCTCGGCGAACTGCCCGGGGCCGTTGCCCGCCACGCCGATGACCCGCGGCGCGGGCAGGTCCATCACGTCGCCCGTGTAGTCTCGCGAGGACGTGTCCTGCACGGAAAGCTGCAGCGGCTCGAGCGGGCCGCTCCCGGCGAGGTCCCGGCGGACGAAGACGGTCGCGTCCTGCGAGCCGATCGGGCTCCAGATCTCGTGGAAGAGCCAGAGGCGCAGCAGGTCGCGAGGCGTCGGATGGGAGACGCCGCCGTCCTTTGTCGGGTCGGGGAACCACCACGCGCGGATCGGCACGCGCCGGGCGTCGTACTTCGAGGCGAGCTGCTTCTCGAGGGCGCCCTCGGGGTCCCAGTCGGCGATGATCACCGGCGTCGACGCCTGTTCGATGCGCGAGGCCCAGGTGACGTTGGCGTCCCGCAGGTACCAGGTCAGCGGCCAGACCGCTTCGCCCGCGACCGTGACGGTCGGCTGTCCGGCCGGCACGCGCGACTTCGCGATCTCGACCGGGGCCAGCGAGCGGACCAGGTCCCGCGTCGTCTGCACGTAGGCGAGCATCTCGGCGTGCTTGGGCTGGCGCTCGACGTCGTGCGCGCCGTAGCGGAAGCAGGCGAGGTACCCGCCGGTCGTGTTGACGCCGAGCAGCACCGCGGTGACGGCGAGCGCGAGCTTGGCGCCGAGGCGCGCGCGTCCTTCCCAGAGGCGAACGACGCCGAGGGCGGCGAGGATCGTCAGCGGCAGCAGGGGATGAACGGTCAGCCAGGGCACTTTCTCCCGGGCCCACGCGTAGATCGCGAGCGATCCCGCCGCCCAGAACGCGACGAACTGGACGAAAGGCGGCAGGCCCCGTTCCGCCGCCCGGCTCCGCAGCGTCAGGACGACCGCGGCGGCGAGAATCGCGCCGATCCAGACGAGCGGCCGCGGCGCGAAGATCGGCACGAACCGCCGGACGACGAGGTAGAGAAGGATCGGGGCGGCGGCGCGGAGCAGGCAGCGCAGGAACGGGTCGTTCTTCCAGTCGCGGCGCGAGAAGGCGAAGAACGCCGCGAAGACGATGGCCGTGTCGTAGAAGAGAAGCTGCGGGAAGTAGTAGTACCAGGGACCCGGGATGCGCGCGATCGAGTGCTGACCGATCCAGTAAGTGATGGCTTTCGGGATGGCGAGCCAGTCGCCCGGGTACTTGCCGAAGGCGCTGTACATGCCCGCCCAGATGACGAGGAAGAGGATCCCCGCCGAGAGGATCGGCGCGAGGCGCCCGAACGTCCAGCGCACCGCGTCGCCGACGGCCGCCGCGGGGGCCGGCCCCGACGGCTCGCCGGCGCCTCGGATCGCGCACCAGATGCCGTACGCCACGAAGAGGACGCCCGTCATGTAGGCGTTCTCCTTGGTGACGCCGGCCAGCGCGAAGGACGCGGCGGAGAGCAGGAGCCATTGGGAGCGGTCGGTCTCGAGAAACCGCTGGAACGCGACGATCGTGCCGAGCGTGAAGACGAGCGAGTAGAGGTCCTCGCGGATGAAGCGCGAGAAGTACCAGAAGTGGGGAGACGTCAGCACGAGGACGGCGTAGATCCAGGCGGCGGGCCTCCCGATCCAGCGCGACAGCGGCTTCGCAAAGCCGATCAGCAGCAGGCCGAACACCGCGGGCATCAGGCGCGCCGTGAAGTCGGTGGCGCCGAAGATCTTGTAGACGAGGGCGTTCACGTAATAGAGGAACGGCCCGTGATAGGCGGGGTCGTAGCGCCAGTCGCCGCCTTTCGAGAGCGAGTAGGACTGGTACGCGTGGATCGACTCGTCGTGGTGGAGCGGCCGGTCGCCGAGGGCCCAGAACCGCGAGAGGACGGCGGCGAGCGCCAGGACGGCGAAGAAGAAGAGCACCCGGGCGGAGCGCCCGGCGGGGTATTGAGTCGCCGGGGCGAGATCGCTCAAGGAGTCCTCCTGTCGGTCAGCGAGACCCGAGAGACCGACGCATTGCCGGAATTGACGACGTAGAGGATACGGGTTTTCCGGTCGATCGCGATACCCGTCGGGTTGGAGAAATTCTGCCCGGCGTCGTCGGCGGCGAGGCGCCGGAGAAACCTGCCGGACGCGTCGAGGGAGACGACCGAGTTCGTTCCCGGATCCGTGGCCCAGAGCGTGCCGTCCGAGTCCACGACGAGGTGCGGTTCGACGTTCTCGCCCCAGCCGGGGAAGGGGAACGCGCCGCGCGGAGTCCCGTCCGGGGCGAGGACCTGGATGCGCTTGTTGCCGGTGTCCGCCACGTAGATCTCGCCCGACGGCGCCGCGGCGATGCCGGTCGGGTTCGTGAACTCGCCGAGCTCGGTGCCCTTGTGGCCGACGTTGCGGCGGTCCTGCAGGAGCGCGTCGAAGGAGGCCACGCGATGGTTGCCGACGTCGGTGACCCAGACGCGGCCGTCGGGCGCCACCGTGATGCCGCGCGGGCCGTAGAGCTCGCCGGCCGACGCGCGGAGGACGCCGGCGGTGGTGAACGCCTGCACCCGGCCGTTCCACGTGTCGGCGACGTAGAGCGCGTCGCCCTGGATCGCGACGCCGCAGAGCTCCTTGAAGCCGTACTCGCCGCCGCCGCGTCCTCCCCAGCCGCCGAGGAATCCGCCGCTCGCGTCGAAAACGCGCAGGCGCGAGTGGCCGAAGTCGGCGATCCACACGCGGCCCTGGCCGTCGACCGCGGCGCCGCGGGGCTCTCGGAGCCTCGAGAAGGGGGCCTCGCCCCCGTCCGCCTACGTCGCGATCGACGGTTTCTCTTCGGGCTCGTCCTCCGGCGCCGCCGCGGCCGGCGAGGCCGGCGCGGGCAGCGCCTCGCGCGCCGGGATCAAGACGTCCTGGGCGGGTCCGCCGGCGACGCGATAGATCTGCGTCTCCGGGTTCTCGTAGACGAGCTCGAAGCGCTCCTTGTCGGCGCGGAACTTCTGGAGGCCCGCGGCGGGATAGGTCTTCCGTTCGAGCCACCCGACGTAGACGTAGCCGACGCGGTAGCGCCGGAGGTACGACTCGATCCGGCCCGCCTCGGGGCTCATGTAGATGGAGCGAACCGCCTCGCGCCGCGCCTCGATCTCGGTCTCGGCGTTGCCGCGCTGCTTGACGTGGTAGTCCCACCCGAGCACGGTGGGCAGCCCCGTCAGCATCGAGATGCGCCCGAAGTCCTGGTACGAGGGGCCCTGCGCCTCGAGGAGGACGGGCGTTCCCTCGATCGTCCGGCGGAGCCAGACGACGGCGCGGTATTCGCCGGGGTGAAGCGTCTCCAGATAGCGCAGGCCGTCGAGCGAGGGTCCCTCGTACGGCGCGAAATGGCGGCTGACGGCGGCGCGGCCGGCCGTCGCGGTCGTGAAGAGCGCGGCCGCGGCGAGGAGGGCGGCTCCGGCGCGCGCGGGCCAGACCCAGCGGTCGATGACCCCGCGCCGGCCGCGGCGGAAGACGAGAACGGCCGTGCCGAGGGCGAACAGGAGCCACGCCTCGAGGTACAGCTTGAAGAACGTGTTCATCCGGTCGTAGATGTAGAGGCGCTGGCAGAAGAGGACGAGGAAGAACGCCGAAGCCAGAAAGCCGAGGGCGAGGCGGTCTTCCGCCGTTTCCGGCAGGACGAAGAAGGCCGCGGCGAAGAGCAGGACGCCGCACGCGAGAAACGCGTTCGGCCGGAACCAGGCCAGCGCGGACAGGCCGGCGCCCGCGACCCCGACGGCGAGCCAGCGGGCCAGGCGCCCGCCGTCTCGTCCGCCGAATCGCTCGGCGGAGGCCGCGAGCCACCACGCCAGCGCCAGATAAAAGAAGAAGCCGAAAACCGTGAGCTGGTCGACCCCGGAGGCGGCGGCCTCGAGGTTCTTGCCGATCCCCGGAGCCCCGCCCGCGCGCACCCAGAGCGGCCGGGCCAGCAGGAACCCGCCGCCGGCCGCGATCGCGAGCGAGGCGAAGCCGCGCCCGGCCTGGCGCAGCGGCGCCACTCCCCCGGCGAACGCGACGGCGAGCGCCGTCACCACGAGAATCCCCGAAAGCAGCGGGACGTCCCAGGCGTTCGTCAGCGCCTGCGCCGCGCCGAGGAAACCGAGGAAGGCCGCTCCGGTCACGCGCGCTCGCCGCCCCGCCGCCGGCGACGAGTTCAGGCGCACCAGGTGCAGGGCGCCGGCCGCGAAGGCGAGGAACACCGGGATCGCGAGCACGTGCGCGTGCAGGTCGGCGAAAGTCAGGCTCCAGAACGGGTACTCGTTGATCGTGTCCCGGATGACGCGGGAGGTCGCCCAGAAGTAGTCCCAGTCGAGGGCCCGCTTGTGGACGAGCCACTCGCGCAGGCCCGACAGGTTGCCGAAGAGAAGGGTCAGCCCGGCGGCGGCCGCGCCGGCCCGGATCCGCCCGCCCCAGCTCCGTCCCAGGGAGAACGCGCCCTGCAGGATCGTCCCGCCGAGCAGGCCGAAGGCGAGGTTGAAGGTGAAGCGCGTCGACAGGTTCGTCAGGAGCGTCAGGAAGACGACCATCTCCTGCCCGAACGTGTAGTAGCCGAGCGGCGCGCCGGAGAACCACGGGTCCGAGGCCGGCAGCGCCCGCGTCCGCACGAGGATGTTCAGGATCGAGAAGTCCATCGGCTTCTCGCCCCAGTAGATCTCGGGGTTGAGCGCCCGGATCCCGAGGAAGAGCAGGAAACCGAGCGCGAAGACGAGCTCGCTCTGGAGAAGCGGGCGGCGGTTCTCGCGGAAGAACCGGAAGAGGTCGTGGCGTTCGCGCCACAGGACCCAGAGCGACGCGAGCGCGAGCGCCGCGAGACAGAGCGCCGCGGCGCGCCGGCCGTTGACGAGGACGCGGAAGGTGAGCGCGATCGTCAGGGCGTAGGTCGAGAAGACGAGCCCCAGCAGCCGGGCGAAGCCGAAGCCGCGGTCGGAGAGTCGAGGAAAGAGCGCCCAGACGAGCGGAAAGGCGACGGCGCCGACGAGAGCGAGCGCGCCGTACCAGAGCAGCGCGGCCGCGACCGAGCCGCCCGGGGACGCCCCCGGCTCGACCGACGGTCCGGTCTCCGAGATCGGCCGCCGGTCGGGGCGCACGGGAGCGGTGACCCGGCGGAGGCGCCGCGGCCAGCGTTCCCAGTCGTTCATCGTGGGCGGCGTCTGCGGGATCGCGGCGAGGAGAATCCGGCGCGTGTTCTCGGCGGAGTAGCGCGGCGTCTTGCGGAAGAGCAGCACGCGCGGGTGGTCGTAGACCGTGAACTGCTCCTCGGCGCGGTCGTCCGGGATTCGGAGCGGGCCGAGCGACGGGTACGACGTGACGTCGGCCGCGCGGTCGAAGCCGAGGCTGCCGTCGAAGAGGCTGCGGTAGTAGGCGATCGACATCGGGAAGACGTCCGGGACGCGAGTGACGTTGGCGTAGACGCGGTTGGACGTGACGGCCACCCAGTCGGCCTCGTTCAGGCTCTTGACGAGAATCTCCGCCTTCTCCCGCGAGTCGGGGTCGAAGAGCGGCAGCTGCGGGATCCCGCCGTACACGCCGGGGTCGTAGCCGGGCACCGGCAGCGGCAGGCCGTCGTCCCACGACTCGTTGACGATCTTCTTGTGGGGCGGAACGTGCGCGTAGATCCACCGCGTCGCCTCGACGCGGGACTGCGGCCGTCGGTAGATCGCCGTGAACGCGACCGCCCAGAGAGCCGTGCCGGCGACGACGGCGACGGCCGCGGCGCGCGCCAGGCGCGGGAACCGCGACGTCTCGAGCAGGTGCGAAAACCAGACGCCGGTCAGGGCCGCGAGCGCCGGATAAGCGGGGTAGAGGTAGCGGATCGACTTGACGAGCGTGAGGCCGTGGTACCCGATCAGGAAGAGGACGTACGCGCAGAGCGGCGCCAGGGCGAAGGCCCGGCGGCGAACGACCTCGGCCGAGGCCCACACGAGGGCCAGCAGCGCCGCCACGCCGAAGAAGACGCCGGCTCCCCAGAGCACGAAGTTCTCGAGTGGAAAGAGGATCGTGCGGCCGGCCCACTGGAGAGCCGGCGGAAAGCCCGCGACCGAGCTCGACAGGATCTGCAGGCGCTTCAAGTCGTCGAGCCAGCGCGGGTCGAGGCGAAACGACAGCGGGCTCGGTCCGAGGAACATGTGCGGCAGGAAGACGCGGACGGTGACGGCGGCGGCGGCGACCGCGAGCAGGGCGCGCGGGACCGCCGCGAGAAAGGCCGCGCCGACGCGGTCCCGCTGGAGGAAGATCGCGGCGAGCGCCGCCACGCCCAGCGGCAGCAGCAGCGCGAGCGCCGTGATCTTGCAGGCGGCGGCCAGTCCGATCGCGACCCCCGTCGCCGCCCAGCCTTGCCAGCCGGCCCTGCCCTGGGCGATGCGGACCGTGCCGAGAAGAGCGGCTGCCGTGAAGGTCGCGAGGAACGTGTCGACCGCCCAGAAGTGCGACAGCTGGATGCCGAGGACGCAGAAGGCCGACAGCGCCGCCGCGACGAGGGAGGCCCGCCGATGCGCGAAGCGTCGCGTCAGCCGGTACACGAGCCAGACGGTGACGAGGTCGAAGAGGCCCGAGAGCGCCCGGCCGATGAGGTACGTGCCGTCGTAGCCGCGTCGTCCGAACAGCGGCGCGATCGCCTTGGCCGCGACCATCGGCAGCGTGCCGTAGACGAAGGACCCCTCGCCGCGGTTGTACGGGTCGAGCGGCGACCGCTTCGCGTCGAAGTATTCGGCCGGCGTCTTCGGGAACGCCAGTTTTTCCTCGACCATCGAGATGAACCGCTCGTCCGGGTGGAGGTGGTGTCCGTCGTCCCAGTTGAGGCCCTGGAAGCGCAGCAGCGCCCCCGCGGCGAGCAGGAAGAGGAGGATCGCGCGGGCGCGATCGCGAGGCATGCGGTTCGCCACGGGAGGGCTAGCCCGCCGAGATCTTCAGGCCCTTGCGAGCGAGGAAGCGGCCGATCTCCTCCCGGCTCTCGCCGATCCAGGACAGCAGGCGATCCACGCCTTCGGCGGGTGCGACGCGCGGACGCCAGTCGAGCTCGCGGGAGGCGCGGTCGACGTTGCAGTAGAAGACGGGCTGGTCGCCGAGGCGCGTCGGCGCCGACGCGACCGGGATCTTCCGGCCGAGCTTCTGCTCGAGCAGGACCATCAGCTCCTTCAACGAGAGACGAAACGCCGGCCCGCCGCCGACGTTGTACGCGCGGCCGGCGACCTTGCCCGGCGCGGACGCGGCGGCGAGGTAGAGGGCGACGAGGTCATCGACCCAGAGCAGGTCGCGCACCTGGAGCCCGTCGCCGTAGAACGTGATCGGGAGCCCGAAGACGGTGGCGAGTGCGAACCAGGCGACCCAGCCCTGGTCCTCCTCGCCGAACTGGCGGGGACCGTAGATGCAGGACTGGCGCAGCGCCACCGTCGGCAGGCCGAAGCTGCGGTGGTAGTCGATCACGTACTGGTCGGCGGCGCCCTTCGAGCAGCCGTAGGGCGACTCGAAGGAGAGCGGCTCCGTCTCGGAGACGCCCTGCGGCAGGTCGCGGAAGTCCCAGCGGCCGTCGCGCACGACTTCGCCCATCGTCAGGTGGCCGTAGACCTTGTTGGTCGACGCGTAGAGGAGCAGGGGCGCCTTGTCCGGCGCGCCGGCGTGGCGCCGTCGGAGTTCCTCGAGGAGGCGGAAGGTCCCGAGCGCGTTGATCTCCCAGTCGGTGACCGGGTCGAGAATCGACGTCGTCACCGCGACCTGGCCGGCCAGGTGCAGCACCGCGTCGAAGGGCTCGGCGAGCACACGGGACAGGGCCTCGGCGTCGCGCACGTCCGCCTGAACGAAGCGGATCTTCGCGTCGACCTTCTCGAGCCAGGCGCGGTTGAAGGTGGACGCCGCGCGCGAGAAATTGTCGAGGACGACCACGTCGTGCTTCTCGGCGGACAGGCGCCGGGCGGCGTTCGAGCCGATGAAGCCGGCCCCGCCGGTGATCAGGAATCGCATGATTTCGTCACCGAAAAACTAATCTAAGCCGATCATTTTACAGGAGATTCCGGCTTTCTCCTACAGACGAAGGCGATGCAGGCGCCCGCCTCGGGCTCCGGCTCCTCGACCCAGCGGCGCAGCTGCCGCACCCAGAACGCGTTGTCCATGAGCGAGGGCAGGGGCACCCACCGGCCCGTCAGCTTGCGGGCGACGAGGTGGGGAAGGCTCGTGTAGTGGTAGCGGTGAAACGCGTGCATGGCGCCCGGCGACATGTAGTAACGCCAGCGCACGACCTCGAGCCCTGCCGCCTCGAAGCGCGCGCGCCAGACCTCCGGCGGGTCGAAGTGAAAGTGGACCGATTTCCGGTTGAACCAGTCGACGTAGGCGCGGTGCGCCCCGGAGAGCCCGAGGCGGCGCCACGTCCGGGCGTCGGTCAGAAACTCGGTGAAGTTCTGCCCGACGAGCGTCGTCGCGAAGACGCCTCCGGGCCGCAGGACGCGCCCGATCTCGCCGATCGTCTTCTCGATCCGCGGGATGTGCTCGAAGACGCAGTTGGACACGACCGAGCCGAACGCGCCGTCGGGGTAGGGCATCGCCCCGGAGTCGGCCGCGGTGACGAGGCGATAGACGCGCCGGTCGCGCGCTTCGGCGATGTCGGCGAGAAAGGGATCGAGGCCGACGTCGGCGCCTCCGGGAAAGAGGACCGACCCGAAGTGGCCGTCGCCGCACCCCACGTCGAGGATGGGCCGCGGGTAGTCGACGGCCGACAGGATCTGCGCCTCGATCGTCCGCATGAGGACGCGGTGCAGAGGCATCTCCCGCAGGTGAGCGCGCAGGATCGGTTCGACCGGGGCGGGTTCCTTCACCGGCTCCCTCCCAGCGCCGCCTCGTACTCTGCCTCGTACGCGCGCAGCGTCCGCTCGGGGTCGAAGAGAGCGCGGATCTCCTCGCGCGGACGGCGGTGGCTCGCGGGCGCCTCGAGCACCTTGAGGATCTGCCGCGCGAGGCCCGTGGCGTCGCCGATCGGCGCGATCTCGCCCATCCCGGTCAGCCGGACCGGCTGGCGCACGCCGGGCAGGTTCGACGCGACCGACGGCACGCCGCGCAGCATCGCCTCGACCTGGACGAGCCCGAACGACTCCGTCGCGTTGATCGACGGCAGGACGAGGACGTCGGCGATCGTGAAGAGATCGGCGATCTCTTCCGGCGGCACGATGCCCGGCGCCACGACGCCCGAGGCCGGGTCGGCGAGCAGGGGCGCGATCTTCTCGAGGACGGCCTCGCCCGGCACCTCCTTCGCGCCGGCGAGGAGCAGCACGGCCTCGGGAAAGCGGCGCCGGATCTCGGCGAACGCCCGCACCAGAACGGGCAGGCCTTTTTCCTCGGCGAAGCGGCCGAGAAACAGAATGACGGGCTCGCCGCGGACGCCCAGGCGCGCGCGGACCTCCCCGGCGGGCCGGCCCGTGACGGGCGGGTCGGCGACCGGCGGCAGGATCCATCCGACTTTCTCGAGGCGGTCGCGCAGCGGGCGCGTGTTGCGGGCGTAGTCCTCGGTGTAGGTGATGACCCGGCTCGCCCGCTCCAGGGCGAAGTGCTGCGACGCCCGCGCCAGCACTTCGACGAAGCGCTGGCCGAAGAGGGGCGGCGGCTGCAGGTCGCAGTGAAACGTCACGAGGATCGGCACGCGAAGGGTCGAGCCGAGAAACGCGAGCGGCACCGCGTTCACCAGCGGCGCGTGGAGGTGGAGCACCTCCGTCCTCGGGATCTCGCGCAGCGCGCGGGCGAGGATCGCCGGCGAGACGAGCGCTTTGCCCACGCGCGCCGCGACCGGGGCGCGGACGACGTGGACGCCGTTCTCCTCGGATTCGAGGGGCAGGTCCGGCCGATGCCGGTGGGCGAGCACGCGCACCGCGTGTCCCCGGCGCGCCAGTCCTTCCGCGAGCTGTTCGACGTAGATCGTGAGACCCGAGACGTGCGGGCGGTAGTAGTCGATCGCCATCAGGATCTTCATTTCGGCCGGGCGACCGTGAAGAGCGCGGTGCCGTCCGAAGCGAAGACCGGATCGAGAAACGGGAAGCTCGCGGTCGCCGGGTTGCTGCCGTAGGCGCGGCGCTCCGTGTCGCCGAGCACGACGTGCGTGACGCCGTACTTCTGGATCGTGTCCCACGCGACGCGCGGATCGGACGTCGTGTAGAAGAGCTTGACCCGGGCCTTGCGGTCTTCGACCTCGGGGGAGTTCGAGCGCCAGAGCCCTTCGTGGTTGGCCCAACCCATCACGGTCGGGATCCCGGTGTGGGAGGCGATGCGGGCGAACTCCGAGTAGGGGTCGCCCGAGGCCTCGAGGACCACCGAGCCGATCGGGGCGTTCTTCAGGAGCCAGTCGACGGCGGCCGCGTCGCCGCGGCCACGGCTCTGGAGCGCGCGGTGCGCATCGAGCGAGAGCGGCCCGTCCTTCTGGCGGAAGCGCGAGACGGCGACGTTGATCGGCCAGAGCGCCGCGAGAAGAACGCAGGCCGCGAGCGCGGCGCGGAAGAGGCGGCTCCGTCTCGCGCCGGCCTCCCACGCTCGTCCCGCGGCGACCGCGCCCCCGACCGCGATCAGCGGCCACGCCTGGTGGTAGAACTTGAACAGCGTGTTCATGCGCTGCAGGTCCTGGCCGTACGTGTCCTTGAAGTAGACGAGCTCGCAGCCGCCGATCATCCCGAGCCCGAGAAGCAGCAGGAACGCGGTGAAGACGCCCGCCGCGTCGTCGCCGGCGCGCAGGCAACGGTAGCCGAAGCGGCAGGCGAGCAGCCCGAGGAAGACGACGATCGCCATCGCCGGGATGCCCGAGGCGAGGCCGGCCAGACACGCGGCGCCGGCCGCGACCGCGAGCGCGAGGTCCCGTCGCCGACGCGCGCCCTCCGAGTCGTCGGCGGCGCGGGGCCAGAGGCCCATCAGGCAGACCGCGAAGAGGATTCCCCAGACGCCGAGGAACTCGAGCACGCCCGAGAACATGGTCGCGCGCCCGAGGCCGTTGTTGGTGAGCGCGAAGGACCGCGTGTAGGGCAGGAACAGCAGGAGTGAGACCGCGGCGGCCATGGCGCCCTCGATCCCGCCGCGGAACCACTGCGGCAGCGACGGCCAGCGTTGGCCGTTGGTCGTTCGGAGGACGCCCGCCACGAAGAGCAGGATCGCGAGGGCGGGCAGGTTCCAGAAGTTCGCCGCGCGCGCCGTGCCGGCGACGAACGCCACGAGGAGGAGCTCGGGCCACGCGCGCCAGCGCCGGTCCGGGCCCGCCTCGATCCACCGGTCCGCGACGACGAACGCCGCGATGAAGTACGGGAAGGCGAGCAGGTGCGGGTGAAGGTCCGCGTGGAAGAACGTGAAGAACGGGAACTCGTTGATCGTCTTGAAATTCTCGGGGCCGATGACGCGCGAGGCATGCCAGTAGTCGAAGTCGGGCGCAAACGGCGCGCTCCAGGCGTCGAGGGCGCCGGTCAGATTTCCCGCGAAGACGGCGCCCGCTCCGGCGCCGAGTCCGACGGAAAGCCGGCCCTTCGAAAGCCGCAGGCCCAGGCACGCGGCCGCGACGAAAGACGAGCCCGCGAAGGTCGCGATCGAGAGGTTGTATGCGACCAGCGGGGCGACGCCGGACAGCTTCGCCTGCGCGGCGGCGAGCAGGTAGCCCCAGTAGTAGTAGTTGATCGTCTTGCCGGCCATCCAGGGGTCGGCCGGCGGCATGCCCGGGAAGCGCGCGAGCGAGTTCAGGAACGCGAGGTCCATGAATTTCTCGGCGCCGAGGATCGCGGGGCCGGCGGCGCGGATCAGGAGAAACACGCCCGAGGCCGACCAGAAGAGGATCGCCGCGAGCTTTTCCTCGTCGCCCCACCACGGGGCGCGCGCGGCGGAGTCTTCGGGCGCCCGGCGGCGCAGGACCCAGGAGACCGCGCCGACGCCGGCCAGGGCGGCGAGCAGCGTGACGCGCCGGAAGCCGAGCGGGGTCGTCAGCGAGAGCGCCCAGGCGGCGTAGGCGACGAGCGCCAGCCCCAGCGGGCGCGACAGGAGCGCCGCGTCGCGCCGGTTGCCGAAGAACGCCCGAAGCAGCGGGAGGACGGCGAGGGCCGTGAGCTCGGTCCAGAAGGCCCATGCCAGAATGTCCCGCATGCGGTCGTCCCATTGTAGACGACGCGCCCCGGTTTCCGGCGGGGAGCGGCGTCGGCGCGCGGCCTGGTGAGCGACCGCATCCCGTTTCGGCCGCGGCCCATGCTCGCGACACTCGTCGGCGAGCCCTTCGACCGTCCGGGCTGGGTCTACGAGGAGAAGTACGACGGCTATCGCATCCTCGCGGCCAAGGAGGGCGCCCGGGTCCGACTCTTCTCGCGCAACGGCAGGGACCGCACGGGGACGTTTCGCGGCATCGCCGAGGCGATCGGCCGGCTGCGCGACCGCTCGCTCCTGCTCGACGGAGAGGCCGTGGCCTTCGACCGGTCCGGCGTCTCGCGCTTCCAGCTCCTGCAGCGCGGCGGCGATCCGTCGCTCGCGGTCTTCGACTGTCTCTACCGCAACGGCCGGGACCTGCGCCGGGAGCCGCTGACGGCGCGGCGGCAGCAAGCGGCCGCGGCGCTCGCACCCCGGTCGGCACGGCTGTTTCTCTCGCGGCGCCTGCCCTCGAACGGGCTCGCCGCCTATCGCGCCGCCAAACGCCGCGGCTTCGAGGGCCTCGTCGCCAAGGACGAGTCCTCCCGCTACGAAGAGCGCCGCTCGCGCGCGTGGCTGAAGGTCAAGGTGCACCAGGAAGAGGAGCTCGTCGTCGCCGGATACACGCCGCCGAAGGGCTCGCGCCGCCACCTCGGCGCCCTGCTCCTCGGCGCGTATCGCGGCCAGGACCTGGTTTTCGTCGGCAAGGTGGGAACGGGCTTCGACGCGGCGGGGCTCGCGGCGCTCGCCAGGCGCCTGCGGCCCCTCGTCCGCGTCCGGCCCGCCTTCGCGAACCCGCCCCGGGAGAGAGACGCCGTCTGGGTCGCGCCGACGCTGGTGGCGCAGGTCGCCTTTCAGGAATGGACCGCGGACGCGCGCCTGCGGCAGCCGGTCTATCTCGGCCTGAGGGACGACAAGAAGCCGCGCGACTGCCGGCTGCCGGCGGCGTTTTCCTGAGTCAGGCGTTCCGGCGGATGTGAAGCGTTTTCTCGACGACGGCGTGGACGACGCCCGCGGCGTCGGCGAGCTCGACGACGTAGACGCGCTCGACCCGGTCGGACGTCTCGAGAGCTTCGCGAATCGCCGCGAGCTCCGCGTCGGTGAGGAGGAAGCGCGCGTGGAGCGTCGCGCGGCCCGGCCTCTTGAAGCGGATCGTCGCCGCCTTGTCCCAGACCGTGTAGCCGGGGCCGAGCCCCTTGATCAGCATGATCATGTACCAGGGGTCGGCGGCGCCGTAGAGGCTCCCGCCGAAGATCGTCCCGACGTAGTTCCGCGTCCGCCAGTTCAGGGGGAGTCGCACGCGAATCTCGCGCCAGTCCGCCGCGATGTACGTGACGCGCCCGCCCGTGCCGCGCCAGGCGGGGAAGAAATTGAGCGCCCGGCGCCTCCAGCGCGTCGCCCGGGACTCGGCCATGCCCAATGCTAAGCTTTTGCGCCATGTCCGAGCCGGGGTACCTGCGCCTTCTCGAGACGGGAGAGCTCGAGGAGCGCGTCGAGAAGCTCTACGCCCTGCTGCGCGCCTGCACGGTGTGCCCGCGCGACTGCGGCAACGACCGGCTCGCCGGCGTGCTCGCCTCGTGCGCGTCCGGGGAAAACCCGATCGTCTCGGCGCACACGGCGCACTTCGGCGAGGAGCCGTGCCTGTCGGGAACGCGCGGCGCGGGCAACATCTTCTTCGGCAACTGCAACCTGCGCTGCGTCTACTGCCAGAACTACCAGATCAGCCAGGACTACCCGACGCAGAAGTCGAACGAGATCCCGGTCGAGCGGCTGGCCGAAATGGCGCTCGAGCTCCAGGCGCGCGGCTGCCACAACATCGGCTTCGTCTCGCCCACGCACTTCGCGCCGCAGATGGCGAAGGCGGTGCTCCTGGCCGCGCGGCGCGGGCTCCGGCTGCCCGTCGTCTACAACACCAATGCCTACGACTCGGTCGAGGTGCTGCGGCTCCTCGAGGGGATCGTCGACGTCTACCTGCCCGACTTCAAGTACGCGGACACGGGGGCCGGGTCGCTCTACTCGAAGGTGCCCGACTACCCGGCGCGCGCCCGGGCGGCTCTCGTCGAGATGTTCCGGCAGAAGGGCTCGCGGCTCGACCTCGACGACGGCGGCCTGCTCCGCGGCGGCCTGCTCGTGCGGGTGCTCGTCCTGCCCAACGGCGCCGCCGGCGTCGCGGAGTCGCTGTCGTGGATCGCCGAGACCCTGTCCCCGAACGTGGCTATTTCCCTCATGGCCCAGTACTACCCGATCCACCGCGCCCTCTCGAACGACAAGTACGCGGCCCTCGCGCGGTCGATCACGCCGGCGGAGTGGGAGCAGGCCCTGGCGGCCCTCGAGTCCAACGGGCTCTGCCGGGGCTACCAGCAGGAGCTCGAGACGGCCGGCAAGTACTACCGCCCCGACTTTCGCGACCGCGAGACCCCCTTCCGGGACATCCGCGACTTTCGGGAGGAGAACGCGCTACACTAGGAACATCGCCGGGAGGCGAAGGTATCGTGCGCGGGCCGGGGTCAACGCCCCGGCCCTGTTTTTTCCGGGCCCTCGAGCGGCTCGCAGGCGTTGACGATCGCCGTTTCGAAGCCGGGCGCGATCGTCAGCGTCGTCGACGCCAGCACCTTTCCTGCCGCGCGCAGCTCGACGCGGTAGTCGCCGGGGTCGCTGAAGAAGCGCGCCGTCCTGACCGTTTCCCGCACCTCGATCGGCGGCGGCGCGGCCGGGATCGCCAGCAGCGTCTTCTCGACCCCCGACGGCGCAGCCGCCACGATCGCGGCCCCCGTCGGGATCGCGGCGCCGAGGCGGGCGACGAGCGTGACGCGATCCACGCTTCCGGCGAGCTGCCACAGCGCCTCCCGCGAGACTCCGCCCGGCACGAACACGCGGAGCTGGTCGGGGGGATCCTTGACGGGCCGGCGGATTCCGCCGATGGGGACGACGATCGTCCCGCGGACGGCGACGGGGTTGCCCTCGATCGCGCCCGCGATGAAGCGCGTCTTGTCGAGGGACGCGTCGGCAAACGGGACGAGCGGGGGGATGGCGCTCGCGACGAGCCGCTTCTGGCGGACCTCGCCGTCGCGGCCGACGACGATCTCCTCGTAGACGTCGGCCGTCAGGCGCGCCGACACGTAGGTGGGCGGCAGGTTGACCGGACCAGGCGCGACGAGCTTCGGCGGCACGAGCCCGGCGCAGGGCGTGGGCGCCGCGTGGGTCGAGGCCGTCGGCGCGCTCGAGCAGGCCAGCGCCGCGGCGAGCACCGCGGCCGACAGGAAACGAAGGGCTCGTCCGGTCACGTCTTCGGGACGTAGAAGTGGAAGTGGGCCGGGTCGCGTGCGAGCCAGAACTGGCCGCCGCCGGCGTTCTGGTCGTTGACCGTGAACCGGAGGAGCCACGCGCCCTCTTCCCAGGCGTCGCCGATCGGGGCCACGGTCGCGAAACGCACCTCGGTCGCCTTGGCGGGGACGACGATCGGCGGCTGGAAGATCGGAATGCGCTTGCCCGACGGCGACATCGCCTCGACGCGCACGGCGAGCGTTTTCTCCGTCGGGGAGGGCGGGACGTCGAGGAGAACCTCGGCGCGCAGCGCCGCGTCCTTGCCTTTCCGGATGGGGAAGCCTTCGGGAGCGGTCGCCTTGCCGGAGGCGTCCGCGGGCTTGACCGCGAGGTCGCCCAGGATCGGCTCCGCGATCGCGCCGCGCTTGTCGCCCTGGAGCCGGAAGCGGACGACGATGTTGGCGAACACTTCGACGGGCTTGCCGTCCTTGAGGGCGGGGCGGAACTGCCACTGCTTCACGGCGGCGAGGGCGGCCGCGGAGAAGTCGCGATGCTGCGTCGAGAGCACGCGGAGGTCCTGCAGGTGCCCCGAGGCGTCGATGCGGCCGATCAGCAGGACGTTGCCCTGCCTCTGGGTCTTCAGGAGGTTGTCCGGGTAGACGGGATTGACCTGCTTGGTCTGGACCGCGCCGCGCGTCTGGGCAACCGCGGCAGCCGCCGCGAGGAACAGGCCGAGGGCGATTCCCGTTGCCGGGTTCCGGTTCAGGCGCATCGTTGCCTCAGGCGGCCGGCCCTTCGAGGGCGCGCCGCGCGTGGTAGGAGGAGCGGACGAGCGGTCCCGATTCGACGCGGAGGAAGCCGAGCGCTTCGCCGCGGCGTCGGAGCCGGTCGAACTCTTCCGGCGTGTAGTAGCGCTCGATCGGCAGCCGCCGCGCGTGCGGCTGGAGGTACTGACCGATCGTCGCGATGTCGCAATCAGCGGCGCGCAGGTCGGAAAGCAGCGCACCGACTTCTTCTTCCGTTTCGCCGAGGCCGACCATCAGGCCGGACTTCGTCTTGAGCGAGAGGCCACGGCGGTCGCGGCGGCGGGCCGCGCGGGCGATGAGCTCGAGCGACTGCGCGTAGCCGGCGTCCGGGCGCACCCGGCGATAGAGACGCTCGACCGTCTCCATGTTGTGGTTGAGGATCTCGGGCGCCGCGTCGAGCACGACGTCGAGCGCGGCGGCATCGCCCCGAAAGTCGGGAATCAGCACCTCGACGGTGCAGCCCGCGTTGCGGCGGCGGATCGCGCGGATCGTCGCGGCGAAGTGCGCCGCGCCGCCGTCCTCGAGGTCGTCGCGGTTGACCGAGGTCACGACCGCGTGCGAGAGGCCGAGCTCGGCGGCCGCCTCGGCCACGCGCTCGGGCTCGTCGGGGTCGAGCGCCCCCGGGCGGCCCTTGCCGACGGCGCAGAAGCCGCAGTGCCGCGTGCAGACGTCGCCCATGAGCATGAAGGTCGCCGTGCGCTCGCGTGCCCAGCACTCGTGGATGTTGGGGCAGCGCGCCTCCTCGCAGACGGTTACCAGAGAGAGGCGGCGCAGCAGGCGCCGGACGTCTTCGTACTCGCCGGTCGTGTTCAGACGGACCTTGAGCCACTCCGGCCGTTCGAGGCGGGAGGCCCGGGCCGGGGCGAGGGCGGGCAGCTCGGCTTTCACGCGGCGATTATCTCGCGGCCGAAGACCGCGCCGAAGTGGCGGGCCACGGGCTCGGCGAGGGCGCGCGCCGACAAGCGCCGGCCCGTGAGCCGCTCGATCGCGGTGACGCCGCCGTCGGTGATGCCGCACGGCACGATGCCGGCGAAAAACGGCAGCGGCTCCTCGGTCACGTTGAGGGCGAACCCGTGCGTCGTGATCCAGCGCGACAGGTGGACCCCGATCGCGGCGATTTTGTCGTTGCCGACCCAGACGGACGTGACGCGCTCCTTGAGGCCCGACCGTTCGCCCCGGATGCCGAGCTCCGCGAGCGTGCGCAGGAGCACCTCCTCGAGGTCGGTGACGTAGCGCTTGACGTCGCGCCGGTCGGGGGAGAGGTTCACGATCGGATAGCCGACCAGCTGTCCGGGCCCGTGGTAGGTCACCTTGCCGCCGCGGTCCGTCTCGCGGATCTCGATCCCGAGTTCCCGGCAGCGGTCGGGCGTGAAGAGGACGTCGGCGGCGCTGGCGTTTCGGCCGAGCGTGAAGACCGGTTCGTGTTCGAGGAGCAGGAGGCGATCGGGGCCTCCGGCCGCCACCGCGGACGCCGCCGCGCGCTGGAGCGCCAGCGCCTCGTCGTAGCGCATCCGCCCGAGCCACTCGGCGGCGAGGGGCGGTGTCGCGGTTCGGCGCGCCAGCGCGTCCATCCGGGCGAGTCTACCTTCTCGGACCGCGTTTCAGTGCCCGAGGAGCAGCGTGTCCTGCCCGTCGAGCCGCGCGCGCCCGGGGTAGTACCCGGGCGACAGCCACTGGAGGCGCAGGCCGGCGCGCTCGAGGAGCGCGTCGAATCGCGGCTTCGCGTACGCCACCGCCGCGGTGGGACGCGACCGCAGGCGCCAGCGGAGGGATCCGCTCGCGTCGGCGAACGGGAAGGCCGCGCGCGCCGGGCCGTCGGCCTCGGGGTCGAAGAGGAACGCCGTCACGACGGCGGCGCGGCCGGGGCGCAGCACGCGGCGCGTCTCCGCGAGGTAGTGCGCGGCGTCGTCCGGCAACAGGTGCGTGAACACGGACTTGGCGAGGACCAGATCGCACGAGCCGTCCTCGGCCGGAAACCGGTACGTCGAGGCCGGCGGCCCGGAGCGCGTGCCGTAGGCCGAGGCGACGGGCGCGAGCTCGAATCGCAGGCGCGGGTCGCCGCCGTAGAAGCGGCGGCACCAGCGGATCGACGGCTCGTGGACGTCGAAGCCGACGTAGCGGCCGTCGCCGCCCAGGCGCCGCGCGAGCTCGGGCACGAGGGCCCCGGCGCCGCAGCCGACGTCGAGCACGCGATGGCCCGACGCGACGAGGCCGAGGCGGTCGAGGAACGCGGCGGTGTCGCGCGCGGCCGGCTCGAACTGTCCGACGGCTCCCGTGTGGCGGCGCAGCCACCGCGGCGGGAGCGCCGGCTTTCCCGCCGCGCGGCGCCAGAGGGCGGCGACGGGGCTCGCGGCCCGGTAGGCGGCGGTGCGCGCGAGGCGGAGCGCCCCGGCGATCACGCGGCCGCCCGAGCGGCGGCGTCGGCGGCGGGGTGGATGAGGAGCCACGCCGCGAAGGCCGCGTAGAGCAGGAGCACCGGATCCCACAGCGCCGCCCGGTAGCGCCAGTTCGTCTCGAGGATGACGTGGACGAGCATCGTCCAGGCGAGGAACGCCGCCGCGAAGGCGGCCGCACTCCGCCGCTCGGCGCGCGCGAGGCCGACGGCGGCGAGGGCGAAGAGAGCGGCATAGTAGAGACCGCCCGCGAGGACGAACGCGCGCGGCCAGAAGCGCGGATCGGGGTACGGGCGGAGCCAGTCTCCGATCTTCCACGCGAGGAGGCGCCGGGTTCCGGCCCGGTCCGCCGCCCGCTCGGCGAGCGCGGCGCGCGTCATGGCCCGCGAGAGGGCGCCCGGCGAGCGGCGCACGTCCTCGGGGAGCGACTCGATGACCTCGGCCCGGCGGCGCTCGAGGGCGTCGACCGCCTGCCGGAGAGCGGCGCGGTCGGGCGCGTCGGCGAGCCGGAGCGCGGCGTCCGAGTTGCGGCCCCAGAAGAGGACGCCGGCGCCGTCGTTGACGAGGAGGAACTCGTGGAAGACGGCGGCATTGCGGAGCGTCCAGGGCAGAAGCGCCCCGCCGAAGCCGAGGAGAGCGGAGAAAGCGACGTGCAGATCCGCGCGGCGCGGGTGGCGTCGGTCGAGGATCGGCGCGAGGAGAAAGGGCGCGAGCGCGAGGCCGACCGAGCGCGTCAGCGTCGCGAGCGCGAGACAGGCGCCGGCGAGCACGGCGAGGTTGGACGACGGGCGGTCGGCGGCCGCGAGCAGGAGGTAGGCGGCCGCGAGCAGGAAGACCAGGAAGAGCGGCTCGCTCTGGAGGTCCGACGCGGCCAGGACGAAGCTCGGGTGCAGGGCGGCCAGCACACCCGTCGCCAGCGCGAGGCCCCGGCGCCGGAAGAGCCGCGCCGACAGCGCGGCGAGGAGCCCCGGGACGAGGGCGCCGAGGGCGGCGTTGGCGAGGCGCGCGGCCGCGATGCGCTCCGGATGCCCGAGGGTGGCGGCGACGAGGAAGACGGGGAAGCCGGGCGGCCGGAAGAGATGCGGCTCGGTCTCGCGCGGGTAGGCGCCGGTCTCGGCGAGCACCCGCGCGCCGTTCAGGTACGCGCCGGCATCCGCGAAGCGCGTCGTCGATGGTCCGGTCGCGAGCACCGCGGCCGCGCGCACGACGAGCGCGAGAAGGAAGAGCGCCGCCGACGCGGCCCGGCCGAGTCGCGGGACCGCCTCCGGGTTGCCCGAGACGCTAACCGAGGTCGAACTCTCCGGACTCGAGCGTCTCCTTCACGGTCGCCATGAACTTGTCGGCGTCGGCGCCGTCGATCAGGCGATGGTCGAAGGAGAGCGCGAGGTATCCGACGGTTCGGATGCCGAGAGCGTCCTGGCCATTCTCGTCCTCGACGACGACCGGGCGTTTCTCGATCGTGCCGACGCCGAGGATTGCGACCTGCGGCTGCGGGATGATCGGCGTGCCGAAGAGCGACCCGAAGACGCCCGGGTTCGTGACGGTGAAGGTCCCGCCCTGGATCTCCTCGGGCTTCAACCGCTTGGTGCGCGCGCGCTCGGCGAGATCCTGGGAGGCGCGGGCGAGGCCGAGGATCGACTTCTCGTCGGCATTCTTGATGACCGGGACGATGAGACCCCAGTCGAGGGCGACGGCCATCCCGAGGTGAACGTCCTTGTGGTAGACGATGTGGTCGCCGTCGATCGACGCGTTGACCTGCGGGAACTGGCGCAGCGCCTGGATCGCGGCGCGGAAGATGAAGGGGAGATACGTCAGCTTGACGCCGTTCTTCTCGAGGAACGCGTCCTTGTGTTTCTGCCGGATCCGGCTGATGTTCGTGTAGTCGACCTGGAAGACCGTGGTGACGTGGGCCGAGGTCCTCTTGGAGAGGATCATGTTCTCGGCCGTGATCTTGCGGATCTTCGTCATCGCGACGATCTCATCGCGCTCGCCGGCGAGGATGGCCGGCCTCGGCGCGGCGGCCTCGGCGGCTTCGGCCCGGCGGAGCTCCGGCGCCGCGGCCGCGGCGGCCGACGTCGCGCGCGCAGGCACGGCGGCCACCTTGCGGTTCTCGAGGTACGACAGGATGTCGTTCTTCGTGACGCGGTTGTGGATCCCCGTGCCGTCGACCTCGGCGAGCTCGATCGCGTGCTCCTGCGCGATCTTTCGGACGAGCGGGGACGACCGGCGCCGGATCCGCTCCTCGATCGATTCGACCTGGCCGCCGTCCGACGGCGCGGGCGTCGGGGCCGGCCGGGGTGCGGGTGCCTGGGCCGCTCGCGCGGGAGCGGGCGGAGGTGGCGCGGCGGGCGCGGCCGCCGGGGCCGGAGTCGGCTTCGGCGCGGGAGCGGCGGCGGCCGGAGCCGGGACCGGCGCGGGAGCGGCGGCGGCCGGCTGCGCGGCCTGTCCCGCGGGCTTCTCCGCGGCCTCGCCGATCACGCCGACGACCGTATTGATCGCCACCGTGGCCCCTTCCGGGACCTTGATCTCGAGGAGCGTGCCGGCGACCGGGGAAGGGATCTCCGCATCGACCTTGTCGGTCGAGATCTCGAAGATCGGCTCGTCGCGCTTGACGGCGTCGCCGACCTTCTTCAACCACTTGGTGATCGTTCCCTCGGCGATCGACTCGCCCATCTGGGGCATGATGATTTCGGTGGCCATCGTCTCTCCTTCCGTCCGCCGCCGGCCGCGGGGCGCGAGGACGAACGCTCGCTGCTCTTTCGCGACGTTTCTTCGCCGCGGGGACCCCGACCGACCCCCGAAGAATACCATCCGTTCGCCGGCGCCGAGAGGCCGCTCGCCGATTCGTGCGAGACGCCGCGAGGCTTCGCGCGTAGGTTTCTCCCGGAGGTTCGACATGGACGACACCCCGCGCTTCCGCATGACCGAGAAGGTCCTCTTCGGGCTCACGCTCGTCGCACTCGGCGCCATCTTCATTCTCGACAACCTGCACCTGATCTACGCCGGCCGACTGTGGGACTACTGGCCGCTCGCGCTGATCGTCCCGGGCCTCGCGCGCGTGCTCCAGCCGGGCCGCCCGGGTCAGCGCGTCTGGGGGCTGGTGCTGGTGCTCGTGGGAACGCTGTTCCTGCTGCGCAACCTCGACGTCCTCTGGGTTCCGTTTCACCGCGTCTGGCCGTTCCTGCTCGTCCTCTTCGGCGCGTACCTCGTGTGGCAGGCCATGGGACGTCCCGGCGGCGGCGCGCCGGGCGTCGGAGGCTCCGGCGGCGCGGGCCCCGACGGCGGCGGGACGCCGGCGATCGGCCGCGCCGGCACGGCGAGCGTGGCGGCCTTGAACGAGTTCGCCCTGTGCGGCGGCGGCAACCGCCTGGTGACGTCGAGCGATTTCCGCGGCGGCACGGTCACCGTCCTCGCCGGAGGTTTCGACATCGACCTGCGCGGAGCCGGGATGACCGGCGACTCGGTCACCGTCGACCTGTTCGTCCTGATGGGCGGCGTGGTCTTCCGCGTGCCCGAAAACTGGAGAGCCGTCGTCAACGTCACGCCGCTGCTCGGCGGCGGGGACGTGAAGACGCGCGCGGTGCCGGCTGCGGACGGCAGCCTCAAGACGCTGATCGTCAACGGCGTCGTGATGATGGGCGGCCTCGAGATCAAGAACTAGCTCGATGCACCCGATCCTCGCCCACCGCGGCCGTCTTCTCCCGTATCTCGCGGCGTGCGCTCCGCTCGCGGCGATCCTGACGGCCCTGCTCGCGCGTCCCGGCGGTCTCTTCCTCGGCGAGGCCGTCGCCCTGGCGGTGCCGCTGACCTTCGCCTACGCGTTCATGGGTCTCTCGGCGTGGTACCCGTGCCGCCAGGTGCCCCTGATCCGGTCGCGCGCGCTGCCCCTCGTGTTGACCCACGCGGCGGCGGCGGCGCTCGTGTCCGCGACCTGGGTCGGCCTCGGGGTCCTGCTCGCCGGCGCGCTCGGGCTCGCCCCCGCGTTGACGGGCCTGCCGGGGCGTTTCGCGGCGCAGGCGGTGACGCTGTTCGCCGCCGGCGTCCTGCTGTATCTGCTCGCGGCCGCGCTCAGCTACGTGCTCCTCGCCCTCGACGCGGCGGCCGAGGCCGAGCGGCGCGAAGCCGAGCTCGCGATCCTCGCGCGGGAGGCCGAGCTCGCCGCGCTGAAGGCGCAGATCCGGCCGCACTTCCTCTTCAACAGCCTGAACTCGATCGCGTCGCTCGCGGCCTCGGATCCGCCGCGCGCCCAGCAGATGTGCGTCCGGCTCGGCGACTTCCTGCGGCGGAGCCTGTCGCTCGGCGAAAAGGCGAGCATCTCCGTGGGCGAGGAGCTCGAGCTGTCACGCGCGTATCTGGCAGTGGAAGAGCTGCGGTTCGGCGCCCGCCTCGAGGTCGAGGAGGAGCTCGACGACCGGGGCTACCGCTGCCTCGTGCCGCCGCTGCTGCTCCAGCCGCTCATCGAGAACGCGGTGCGGCACGGGATCGCGACGCGGGTCGAGGGCGGGACGCTCCGCGTCGGCGTCGCCTGCGGCGGCGGCCGCCTGCGCATTCTGGTCGAGAATCCGTACGACCCGGAAAGCCCGTCGCGGCCCGGGGGCGGACGCGGCCTCGCGAACGTGCGCCAGCGCCTGACGGCGCGCTATGGAGAGGAGGCGCTCTTCGCGGCGAAGCGGCTGGCCGACCGCTACCTCGTCGTCATCTCCGTGCCGGCGGAGATGCCGGCGTGACGGAGACCGCGGCCGCCGCGGCGCCGCTGCCGGTCCTGATCGTCGACGACGAGGGGCCGGCGCGCGCGCTGCTGCGGCAGCACCTGGCCGGGATCCCGGGCGTGCGCGTCGTCGGCGAGTGCGCCAACGGCTTCGAGGCCCTGCGCCTGGCGGGGGAGCTGTCGCCGCGGATCGTCTTCCTGGACATCGAGATGCCGAAGCTCGACGGTTTCGAAGTTCTGGAGCTGCTCGACCCGGCGATCGCCGTCGTCTTCGTCACGGCCTACGACTCCTACGCCGTGAAGGCGTTCGACGTGCACGCCGTGGACTACGTCCTGAAGCCGTTCGAGGCGTCGCGCCTGGCGGCCGCGGTCGAGCGCGCGCTCGAACGGCTCCGCCGCGGACAGCCGGTGCGCGCCGCCGAGCTCCACGCCGAGGCGCGCCGTGAGGGCGGCTCCCTGTCGCGGGTGGTCGTCAGGGACGGGAGCCGGGTCCACATCATCCCCGTCGAGAAGCTCGACGCGGTCGAGGCGCAGGACGACTACGTGGCGTTGAAAAGCGAGGGGCGGACGTATCTCAAGCAGCAGACCCTGGCCAGCCTCGCCGCGGCCCTCGACCCGAGCCGCTTCGTCCGGGTCCACCGCTCGCACCTCGTGCGGCTGGACGCCCTCGCGCGCCTGGAGGCGTTCGGCAAGGCGGGCCACGTCGCGATCCTCGCCGACGGATCGCGGATTCCGGTCAGCCGCGAAGGCCACGCGCGCCTGCGTGCGCTGCTGGGTTAGACTCGCGGCCCGGTGAGCCGCTCGCTGAAGGCCACGGCCCTCGTCGCCCCGTTGCTGGTCCTGATGCGATGCAGCCCCCCGCGGCAGCGCCACGACGGTTTCTACATCGCGCCGACGCGGCGGCCCGAGACGCGCGCCGAGGCCGTCGCGGACCGGCGCCCCGGCCACCTGATCCGGTCCGAGTCCCTCGCGACGAAGATCCCCGGGGCCGACGCCTGGCGGATCCTCTACGTCTCGACGGGCCTCGACGGCTACCCGATCGAGGTCTCCGGCCTGGTCGTCGCGCCGAAGCTCCCGCCGCCGGCGACGGGAAGAAACGTGGTCGCCTGGGCCCACCCGACGACGGGGGTGGCCGAGAGCTGCGCCCCCTCGCTCCTGAAAGACCCCTTCGACACGATCCCGCACCTGCCGGCGCTGATGACGCTGGACGACGTCGTCGTCGCGACCGACTATCCGGGGCTCGGGACTCCCGGGCCGCACCCGTATCTCGTCGGGATCAGCGAGGGACGGGCCGTGCTCGACGCCGTCCGAGCCGCGCACCAGATCCCGAAGATCGGGGCGAGCACCCGGTTCGCGGCCTGGGGCCATTCGCAGGGCGGGCATGCGGTGCTCTTCGCCGGCGAGATCGCGAAGTCCTACGCGCCGGATCTGACGCTGATGGGGGTCGCGGCGATCGCGCCCGCGACCGAGCTCTTGCAGCTCCTGAAAGACGACCTCGACGATCACGCCGGCAAGATCATCGCGTCGTACTGTCTCTGGTCGTGGTCGAGGGTCTACGGCGCGCCGCTGGCGCCGTACGTCGACGCGTCGGTCCTGTCGACGATGGACCGGATCGCGGGCGACTGCGTCGAGTCCGACGGCGAAGCCTATCGCCTCTTCTTCGCCGCGCTGCCGATTCCGTCGAACTATCTGGCGCCGAGCATCTACACGAGCGCGCCCTGGGACCGCCTCCTGCTGGAGAACCGGCCGGGCCGGGTCCCCGCGGGAGCGCCGCTCTACGTCGCCCAGGGCACGGACGATCCGATCGTGCGCCCGTCGGTGACCGCCGATTTCGTCGCCGGACTCTGCCGCGCCGGCGCCACCGTCCGGTACGAGCCGTTTCCCGGCGTGGGGCACATGCGCGCCGGCCGCACGTCCGCGACGGCGGCGATCCAGTGGATGGAGAGCCGCTTCAAGGGCGAACCGGCGCCCAATACCTGTCCGGCGTTTTGAGCGGCCCGCTCCGCAGGCCGACCGGGGAGGGAGGGGAAGTCGCGGAGGCTCCCTCTCCCGCTCGAGTCGTCCGTCGCTACTTCGGGGTGGGGGCCGCGGTCGGGGCGGGCGGCGCGGCGTGTGTCGGCGCCGCCGTCGGCACCGGGGTGGGGAAGACCGGCTTCTCGAAGAGCTTCGCCTCGACGCCGGGATTGAACTTGCACTCCTCGAGCGCGAGGACCTGGTCCTTTTCGCCGTTGGTGGCGACCTCGAGGTGGTACGCGACGGGGAAGCCGTCGACCGTCTTGTACTCCGAGTAGTCCGAGACGATCCGCGCATCGCCCTGCGGGCCCGAGGAGGTGTGCGCCGACCGCACGATGTGGAATGTCGCCGGATCGAGGTACCAGCGGACCGAGGCGCCGTCGTAAGTGAGGTCGAGGACCCTGGTCTCCAGGTCGCCGATCTTTTCGGTTCCGGCGGCGGCGACGACGAGCCTGGGATCGTCGGCCTTCTGCGCCAGCAGCAGCGGGACGCGGCGCACCTGGCGCAGGAGCTCTTCCTTCATTCCCGGGGGCAGGTCCTGGACCGCGTTCGGGCCGACGATGAAGGCGCCCGTGGGCGTCGCGACCATCGCCATGCGGCCAAATGGCGCGTCGACCTGCTGCGAGATCTTGTCGGGAAACACCATGGCGGTCTGGACGTCCATCGACATGTCGCCCTGCGGGGTCTTGGCGGTGACGAGGCCGCGCGTCCAGACGTCGTGAACCTTGCGCACGTTCTCGGAGCCGCCGTAGCTCTGGACGAACCGGGCGAAGAGCGCCTTGCCCTCCTTCAGCGCCTCGGGTGAGGGCGCCGGCTTCGGGGTCGCCGCGGGCGTCGGGGCCGGCGCCGCGGGCACGGGCGCCGTCGACTGGGCGGCGGCCGCCGCGGCGAGCGCGAAGGAAACGAGGACGCCGGGGGCGATCCGGAAGCGTCGCGACGACATGCAATTCCTCCGAGCGCGGAAGCTTACATCGAGTAGCATGCGCGCCGTGCCGGGCCGGATCGACACGCTGCTTCGCCGCCTCGAGCAGGCGCGCCGCCGCCGGCCGGGAGCTCGCGAAGCCGCGCGCTGGCTGCGCGCCGCCGATCGCACCGCGTTGCCCGATGCGCCGAGGCTCCTGCGGCTCCACGAAGCGGTGCTCTTCCTCCGCGCCTATCCCCACGACGCGCGCGTTCTCGCGCTCTGCGAGAAGGTGCTCGACGGCTTCGACCGGAGGGTGGCGCGCCTCGAAGAGGACGACGAAGATCTCTCGTGCTTCGACGCTCCCGAGGCCGCCGGGGTCGCGGGCACGACGCTCGGCACCGACTACTCGTTCGACCTCGCGCGCTGGCTCCTCGCGCGCCATCCCGGCAGCGTCCGCGCCGACTGGGCGGCGGCCGAGGAGGGCGACCGGATGCGGGCGACCTGGCCGGCGTTCCTGCCGCTCCTCGAAGAGGAGGCGCTCGCCGACGCGAACGTGCCGTACCTCGAATGGCTCGGCGCCGCGGCGGGCCGGCGGCGCGACGACCTCGGGTGGCTCCTCGCGCGCTACGAGCGGCTTCCCGAATCGCCGCCGGGGCGCGCCGAGCGGTTCGACTCGCTCGGCCTGCCGATCGCGTGGAAGCTCGGGTCGAGCCGGGCGTCGCGGACGCGGATGCGCCGGCCCGGTCCGCGGCCGTTCTTCCACGACGCGCCGCTCCTGTCCCGGCGCGACGTCTCCCTCGACGGAGTTCTGTCGGGGCCGCGGCTGGCCCTGCGCCGTTTGTCCGTCCGCGAAGGCGCGCGCCTCGGCGACATGGTCCGGGACGCGACGGCGGCGCGCTACCGCGAGTTCTACACGTTCACCCACGCGGATCCGCGCTCGGTGATCGCGGCGCGGCCGGGCCGCGGCGTCGAGCTCTTCCTGGTGGGCGTGCGCCCGGAGCGGCGCCTGCCGCTGCGCGCCGCCTACGGCGGGTTCGTCGTGAAGAACGGAGTGCCGATCGGGTACATCGAGGGCCTGGCCTTCTTCGAACGGCTCGAGATCGGCTTCAACATGTACTACACGTTCCGCGAAGGCGAGTCGGCCTGGATCTACGCGCAGGTCCTCAAGCTCCACCGGGACGCGCTCGGCGTGACCTCGTTCTCGATCGACCCCTACCAGCTCGGTTACGAAAACGCGGAGGCGATCGAATCGGGAGCGTTCTGGTTCTACCGGAAGCTCGGCTTCCGGCCGACGAACCCCGGCGTCGCGGCGCTGCTCGCCCGGGAGGAGCGGCGCCTCGCGGCCGACCCGGCCTACCGCTCGTCGCGCCGGACGCTCGAGCGGCTCGTCACTCACAATGTCCTCTACGAGGCGCCCGGGACCGCGTCGCGGGAATGGGAGCGCTTCCACATCCGGAACCTGGGCCTCGCCGTCGACCGCCGCATGCGGGAGCGCTCCGGCGGCGACGCCGCGGCGCATCGGACCCGCGCGGCGCGGCGCGTCGCGTCCCGGCTCGGGCTCGGCTTCGCGCGCGGCTCGGCGCTCGAGCGCCGGGCGTTCGACGACTTCGCCCTCGTCCTCGACCTCGTGCCGGACCTGGCGCGCTGGACCCGCGCCGAGAAGGCGGGAATCCTCCAGGTCGTCCGCGCGAAGGCCGCCCGCTCGGAGACGACCTACCTGCGAGCGCTCGCGGCCAACCCCCGGCTGCGCCGCGCGCTCATCGCCCTCGGCTCGCGCTGAAGACGGCCGCACGGGACGCTTCGAAGGATCGGGCGCCCGGCAATCCGCAGGGGCGGGGCTCGTCCCCGCGCGCGCGACTTCTTCTTCCGAACGCTCGCGCCCTTCTTGCCGAGGGCGGTGGAGGACTAGGCCGTCGGAGCCTTGCCGTGACGGGCGGCGACGATCTGCGCCATGACCGAGAGCGCGATCTCCTCCGGCGCGCGGCCGCCGAGGTCGAGGCCGATCGGCGCATGGAGCCGCGCGAGAGCCTCGGGGGAAACGCCGGCCTCGAGCAGCCGCTTTCGCCGCTTCTCCTGGGTGCGCGTGCTGCCGAGCGCGCCGACGTAGAACGCCGGGCTCGCCAGCGCGGCGATCAGGGCCGGGTCGTCGAGCTTCGGGTCGTGGGCGAGGACCGCGACCGCGGTGCCGGCGTTGAGGGCGAGTTTCGCGAGCGCCTGATCGGGCCACGCCGACACGATCTCGTCGGCGTGCGGAAACCGCTTCGGGTTCGCGAACGTCTCCCGCGGGTCGACGAGCACGGTGCGGAAGCCGAGCGCCTTCCCGAGCGTCACGAGGGCGACCGCGATGTGGACGCCGCCGACGACGATCAGGCGGGGCGAGGGGAGCAGCACGTCGACGAAGAGCTCGCCGCCGTCGAGCGGCGCGCGGCCGCTCTGCCCCGCGGCGAGCGCCGAGCGGGCGGCTTCACGCATCGGCGCGTCTTCGGCGCCGATGGCGCGGCCGTCGGCGAAGACCGCGACCCGGCGGCCGACGTCGCCCCGGATGGCCGTCGCGACGGCCAGCGGCTGCTCGTGCCGGAGCGCGTCGCGCACGGGTCCGAAGAGTTCGGGATCGAGCGGCTCGACGAACACCTCGATCGCGCCGCCGCACGCGAGCCCAACGCTCCACGCCGCGTCGTCGGAGACGCCGAACTTCAGGAGCCTGGGCTTGCCGCTCCGAAGGACGTCGTCGGAGGCCTCGACGACCGCGTTCTCGACGCAGCCGCCGCTGACGGAGCCCGCGATGCGCCGGTCGTCGGCGACCGCCATCTTCGCGCCGATCGTCCGCGGCGCCGACCCCCACGTCTCGACGACGGTCGCGAGGGCCACTTGCCGCCCGTCGGCGAGAAACCCTTCGATGTCGGCGAGGACGTCCCGCATGGGGCGGGATTATGACGCGGGGGCGCGGCGGGCCGGCTACCCCCTGGCCCGCTCCGCGGCGGCGGCGAGCGCGCGCCCGGCGAGAACCGACGCCAGGTGCACGCGGTATTCGCCGGAGGCGTACGTGTCGCCCATCGGGTCCGGGATCGCTTCGGGAACCAGGGCCGCGGCCGCGGCGATCGTCGCGGCGTCCGCCTTCCGGCCGAGGAGCGCCCGCTCGGCCGCTTCCGCCCGAACGGGGTTGGGCGTCACGCCGCCGACGGCGAGGCTCGCCCGCGCGATCTTGCCGTCCTTGATCTCGACGGCAGCGGCGACGCCGGCCACCGCGTACCGCGACGCCGGATGCGGATGCTTGACGTACGACGCGCCCTGGCCCTTGCCGGCCGGAGGGACGAGCACGGCGGTCACGATCTCGCCGGCCTTGAGGGAAGTCGTGAAGAGGTCGACGAAGAATTTCTCGACCGGAATCTTCCGCTCGCCCTTCGGACCGCGGGCGACGACGGTCGCCCCGAGAGCCACGAGCGCGGTGGGGTAGTCGGCGGCCGGGTCCGCGTGGGCGATCGAGCCGCCGAGGGTGCCGCGGTTGCGCACCTGGAGGTCGCCGATCTGCGCCGCGGTCTCGGCGAGCATCGGACAGGCCCTGCGCAGCACCGAGGAACCGGCGACGTCCGCGTGGGTCGTCGTCGCGCCGATCCAGATCGTCTTGCCGCGCATTTGCACGCCGGCGAGGCCCTTGATCCCGCCGATGTCGACGAGCGCCCTGGGGCTGGCGAGGCGGAACTTCATGGCCGGGATCAGGCTGTGGCCGCCGGCGAGCACGCGCGCGCCCTTGTGCTTTTTCAGGAGCGCCGACGCCTCGGCGACGGTCTTCGGGCGGAAGTATTCGAAATTCTCGGGATACACGCTTACCTCCGCGCCTCCCGGATCGCGCGCCAGACGCGCTCCGGGGTCAGGGGCATGTCGATCTTCCGGACGCCGAGGGGCGCCAGCGCGTCCATCACGGCGTTGTAGACGGCCGGCGTCGAGGCGATCGTGCCGGTCTCGCCGATGCCCTTCACGCCGAGCGGGTTGACCTTCGTCGGCGTCTCGGTCATGCCGAGCTCGAAGTCGGGGAAGCCGTCGGCCTTCGGGAGCGCGTAGTCCATCATCGAGCCCGTCAGGAGCTGTCCGCTTTCGTCGTACTGCGCGCCTTCCCAGAGCGCCTGGCCGATGCCCTGCACGATGCCGCCGTGGATCTGTCCCTCGACGATCATCGGGTTGATGACGCGGCCGCAGTCGTCGACCGCGACGTAGCGCTCGAGCTTGACCTCTCCGGTCTCGGCGTCGACGCGCACGACCGCGGCGTGAGCGCCGAACGGGTACACGAAGTTGGACGGGTCGAAGAAGGCCGACGCTTCCAGGCCCGGCTCGAGCCCCTTCGGGTAGTTCCAGGCCACGTTGGCCATCAGCGCGATGTCCTGGATCGTCTTCGATTTCGACGGCGCGCCGCGCACGAAGAACCTGCCGTCGGCGTAGTCGATGTCGTGCGGCGCGGCTTCGAGGAGGTGCGCCGCGACGACCTTGCACTTTTCCCGGATCTTGACGATCGCGCCCATGAGGGCGCCGCTGCCGACCGGCGTCGAACGGCTGCCGTAGCTGCCCCAGCCCATCGGCGTCTGCCCGGTGTCGCCGTGGAAAATCTCGACGTCCTCGACCGGGACCCCGAGCTCGCTCGAGACGATCTGGGCGAACGTCGTCTCTTCGCCCTGCCCGTGGGGCGAGATGCCGACGAAGACGTTCACCTTGCCGGAGGGATGGAAGCGGACGATGGCGCTCTCCCAGAGGCCGCCGCCGAATCCGACGGCTCCGGCGACCTGAGAGGGCCCGAGGCCGCAGATCTCGGCGTAGGTCGAGAAGCCGACGCCGAGGAATTGCCCCTTCTGCCGCAACTCCGCCTGCTTCTTCCGGACGCCCGCGTAGTCGAGCATCTTCAGGTTCATCTCGAGAGCGGCCGCGTAGTTGCCGGAGTCGTACGTCAGGCCGGTCGCGACCGTGAAGCCGTCGTCGAACGGCGGGATGAAGTTCTTCTTCCGGATTTCGACCGGGTCCATGTGGAGCTTCTGCGCCACGAGGTCGACCAGCCGCTCGACCATGAACGTCGCCTCGGGGCGGCCCGCGCCGCGGTACGCGTCGGTGGGCGTCGTGTTCGTGAAGACGCCGAAGACGTCCTCGTGGATGTTCTTGATGTCGTACGCGCCCGAGAGCATCAGGCCGTGGAGGATGGTGGGGATCCCCGTCGAGGCGGTCGAGAGATACGCCCCGAGGTTTGCCCAGACCCTCGCGCGCAGGCCGACGATCGTGCCGTCCTTCTTCGCGGCCATCTCGACGTCCTGGATGTGGTCGCGCCCGTGGATCGTGCCGCGGTAGTTCTCGCTGCGCGTCTCCGTCCACTTCACCGGACAGCCGAGCTTCTTCGAGGCGAAGACGACCATCGCGTCTTCGGGGTAGTGCGGGATCTTCGAGCCGAATCCGCCGCCGACCTCGGGCGCGATGACGCGGATCTTGTTCTCCGGAATCCCCGTGTCGAGCGAGAGCAGGAAGCGCGCGATGTGGGGGTTCTGCGACGTCACCCACAACGTCAGCTCGCCCGAGCCCGACAGGTAGCGCGCCAGCGCCGCGCGCGGCTCCATGGCGTTGGGGATCAGCCGCTGGTTGATGATGCGCTCGCGCACCACGACGTCGGCGCGTCGAAACGCCGCGTCGACGTCGCCGCCCGACACCTTCCAGTGGAAGCAGACGTTGTTCGGGACGTCCGCGTGCAGCTGCGGCTGTCCCTGGGCCGTCGCCTTCTCGCCGTCGGTCACGGACGGCAGAGGCTCGTAGTCGACCTCGACGGCGTCGGCCGCGTCGCGGGCGACGTAGCGATCCTCGGCCACGACGACGGCGACGGCATTGCCGACGTAGCGGGCGACGTCGATCGCGATGGGCGGGTACGGGGGCGTCTTCGTGTCCGAGCCCGGGACGACCCACGCGCACGGGATCGAGCCGAAGCCCGCGTCCTTCATGTCCTTCCCGGTGAAGACGCCGAGAACGCCTTCCATCGCGGCGGCCTTCTTCGTGCGGATCGCCTTGATGCGGGCGTGGGCGTAGGGCGACCGCACGACGGCCATGTGGGCCATGCCGGGCAGCGTGAAGTCGTCCGTGTACATCGCCTGGCCCGTGATCAGGCGCGGGTCCTCGCGGCGCTTGACGGGGCTGCCGAACGCGTTCTTCGCCATGGTTCCTCCTACGCCCGCGCCAGGCGCGAGGCTCCCTCGCGGACGGCCGCGACGATGTTCTGGTAGCCCGTGCAGCGGCAGAGGTTGCCCTCGAGCCCGTGGCGGATCTGTGCGTCGGAGGGCTTCGGGTTCTGCGCGATCAGATTCGACGCGGTCAGGATCATGCCGGGCGTGCAGTAGCCGCACTGCAGCCCGTGCTTCTCGCGGAAGGCTTCCTGCAGCGGGTGGAGAGCGCCGTCTTTCGCGAGGCCCTCGATCGTCGTGACCTTCGCGCCGTTGGCCTGCACCGTGAGCACCGTGCAGGACTTGACGGCCTTGCCGTCCATCAGCACCGTGCACGAGCCGCATTGACTCGTGTCGCAGCCGACGTTGGTGCCCGTCAGGCCCAGCGTCTCGCGGAGATAGTGGACGAGGAGGAGCCGCGGTTCGACGTCGTTCCGGCGTTTGACGTCGTTGACGGTGATGGAAACGGGATGACGCATCAAAGCCTCCCGCGAAACGTTTCTCGCGGCAGCTTATATCACCGCGTCACGCGCTCGCTTCGATCGCCTCCTTGACCGAATCGAAGAACGCGGCGGTCAGTTTCTTGGTGACGCCGCCCATCAGCCGCGCGGCGAGGCTGGCGATGGTGCCGACGACCGTGACGTCGGCCGACCAGGCGAGCTCCGTGCCGCCGTCCTGGCCGTCGGTCAGGCGCATCGCGCTCTCCGCGTCGACGCCGGAGCCCGGCGCGGTGCCGTGCGCCTTCATGCGCGCGAGGTTCGGCGCGTCCATCTCGAGCCACTCGACGTCGTTGACGAAACGGACCTTGACCGAGCCGAAGCCGACGGAAGTGGTCGCGCGGAACTTCTTGCCGGGCTCGACGATCTCGAGCTTCTCGAGCCCCGGCGCGCAGCCCGACACCTTCTGCGGGTCGGTCAGGAAGTCCCAGACCTTCTGACGGGGAGCCTGGATCGAGACGGTGCCCTCGAATCGCATGCGGGCGTTATATCGCAGCGTGGCGGGAGACCCCCGACGGGGTGCTCGCGGCGCGGGCGGGGACGAGCCCCGCCCCTGCGGCGCCGGGGGTTCCTCTCATGGAATGCAGGGGCGGCCCTCTTGGCCGCCCGTGGTCCGGGCGTCAGTAGGCGGCGAGGGCTCTGGCCGCCTTGCACACTTTCTCGGGGTTCGGCAGGAACGCTTCCTCGAGCGGCGGCGAGTAGGGCACGGGCGTGTCGGGGGACGTGACGCGGACGAGGGGGCCGTCGAGGTACTCGAAGCAGCGCTCGGCGAGCACCGCCGCGATCTCGGCGCCGATGCCGCCGGTGCGCGTCGCCTCGTGGAGGAGGATCGCCTTGTTCGTCTTCGAGACCGACTCGAGGACCGTCTGCTCGTCCATCGGGAAGAGCGTGCGCAGGTCCACGACCTCGGCGTCGATGCCTTCGGCCTCCAGCGTCTTCGCGGCCTCCAGGGCCGTCCAGACCATCGCGCCATAGGTCACGATCGTCAGGTCGCGTCCGGCGCGCCGGACGGCGGCCTTGCCGATCGGGACGATGAAGTCCTCGACCGGCAGCTCCTCCTTGATGCGGCGGTAGAGGAACTTGTGCTCGAAGAAGAGGACGGGGTCGTCGTCGCGGATTGCCGCCTTGATGAGCCCCTTGGCGTCGTAGGCGGTCGCCGGCTGCACGACCTTCAACCCCGGCGTGTGCGCGAAGTAGGCCTCCGGGTTCTGCGAGTGGAACGGGCCTCCGTGGACGCCGCCGCCGGAGGGCCCCCGGATGACGAGCGGCACGCCGACGCCGGTGCGGTAGCGCGACTTCGCGGCGAAGTTGGTGATCATGTCGAAGGCGCACGAGATGAAGTCGATGAACTGCATCTCGGCGACCGGGCGCATCCCCATCATCGCGGCGCCGACCGCCGCGCCCACGATGGCCGTCTCCGCGATGGGCGTGTCGATGACGCGGCTCTCGCCG
The DNA here is from genome assembly GCA_035506175.1 of Thermoanaerobaculia bacterium. Classification (GTDB taxonomy): domain Bacteria; phylum Acidobacteriota; class Thermoanaerobaculia; order UBA5066; family Gp7-AA6; genus DAHUXD01. Next base: position 50,524 of record DATJPZ010000067.1, read on the forward strand.
AACTCGCCGATGAGGCCGTCGGTCACCTTGAAGGCGCCGCCGTAGACGCCGATGTCTTCGCCGATCAGGAACACGCGCTCGTCGCGGGCCATCTCCTCGCGGAGTCCCTCCCGGATGGCGTCGACGTAGGTCGTCTGGCCCCGTCCCGCCGGCGTCACGCCCTCGCCGCCGAGGTGGGGGGCGTTCGCGCTCACGCGTTCCTCCGCACCGGTGCGGGCTCGCCTTCGGGAATCACGGATGCGTAGACGTTCTTCAGGGCGTCCTCCGGCGAGGGGAGCGGGCTCTTCTCGGCGGCCTCGACCTCCCGGTCGACTTCCTCGCCGACCGCGCGGTCGATCGCGGCGAGCTGCTCGGCCGTGGCGGCCGCGGACTCGATCAGGGTGCGGGCGCAGCGCTCCAGCGGATCCCGGCGCTTCCACTCCTCGAGCTCGTCTTTGGGCACGTAGGCCTGCGCGTCGTGCTCGGCGTGGCCCTTCATGCGGTACGTCAGCGACTCGAGCAGCGTCGGGCCGCCGCCCGAGCGCGCGCGGTCCACGGCGCGGCGCGCCGCGGCGTACACCGCGAAGACGTCGTTGCCGTCGACCTGGTCTCCCGCGACGCCGTAGGCGGCCGCCTTGTCGGCGAGGCACTTCGCCGCCGTCTGCTTGCGGAAGGGCGTCGAGTAGGCCCAGCCGTTGTTCTCGGCCACGACGACGAGAGGGAGCTGCTGCACCGCGGCGAAGTTCAGCCCTTCGTGGAAGGCGCCGGTCGACGTCCCGCCGTCGCCGATCCACGTCATCGCGACGAGGTTCTTGTTCTGCATCCGGGCGGCGAGAGCGATCCCGGCCATGACCGGGATCAGGGCGCCGAGCATCGAGATCGGCGAGATGACGCCGCGCTCGGGGCGGCCGAAGTGGAGATTGCAGTCCTTGCCGCCGGACGGCGAGGTCGCGCGGGCCATGTACTGGGTCATGACGTCGCGCGGGGAGTAGCCCATGACGAGGACGACGCCGAGGTTGCGGATCAGGGGGCCGACGATGTCGCCCTTCGCGAGCGCGTACGCCGTGCCGACCGACGTCGCCTCCTGGCCGAGCGACCGGTAGAGGCCGCCGACCACCTTGCCCTGGCGATACAGGTTGACGAGCCGCTCCTCGACGACGCGGTTCAACCGCATGAAGCGGTAGAGGTCGAGTTTCTGTTCGCGGGAGAGGTCGGCCATGCGGACTCCGGCCGGGAAGTTTATACGACGCGCCTCGTGGCGCGCGCTTGCCGCCCGGCCTCGGGAGGCGCCCCATGGCCGTGGTCCTCGCGCTCGTCGGCCTGTTCGCGGTCGCGTCTCCCGCCCCCGCGCCGCCCCTCGGGGCGCCGCCGCGCGGGACGCGGCGTCTGGTCTCGTACGGGAGCCGCAGGACGGAGGGAGAGGACGGGTTCGAGCGATTCGGAACGGACCGGCCTCGCCCGGCGACCCTGGAGGGCGACCGGCTGACGCTCTCGGGGGCAGGACGTTCCGCGTCGTCCGGGAACGCGTGCGGTAGGGGGCTTCAGCCCTCGGTGATCTGCTGCGCGAGGTAGTTTTCGGCGCCGATGTCCTTGATCTGCTGGAGCTGCGCCTCGATCCAGTCGATGTGCTCTTCCTCGGAGACGAGGATCCTCTCGAAGAGCGCCCGCGTGCCGTTGTCCCCCTTGGCGGTCGCGAGCGCGATGCCCTCGTTGAGGCGCTGGACGGCGTCGTGCTCGAGGGCGAGGTCGACCTTCATCATCTCGGGGACGTTCTTCCCGACGTTGATCTTCATGTACTTCTGCATGTTGGGCACGCCGTCGAAGTAGAGGATCCGGTCGATCGCTTCCTGGGCGTGCTTCATCTCGCCGATCGACTCCTTCTCGGTGTGCTCGGCCAGGCGCATGTAGCGCCAGTTGCGCAGCATCCGGGCGTGGATGAAGTACTGGTTGATCGCGGTCAGCTCCGCGGACAGAACCTCCTGAAGCGCCTTGAGAATCTCGGGGTTGCCGTTCATCGAGCCTCCCTCCGCATCGGCCGGATCTTATCGTTTCGCAGCCGACGTATCATTCCGGCATGAGCGAAAAGGATCCGCTGGTCCCCGAGGCGGTGGCCGCCGGCCGCCGGCGCTGGAAGAAGGCCGCCGAGGCGTCGTTGGCGAAAGCCCCCGCCTGGAAGAGCGACTGGACGACGGTCTCCGGCGCGCCGGTCGAGCCGCTCGCGGCTCCGGACTCGCAGCCCGGGTTCGACGTGGAGCGCGACCTCGGGTGGCCGGGCGAGTACCCGTTCACCCGCGGCGTTCATCCGACCGGCTATCGCGGCAAGCTCTGGACGATGCGCCAGTTCGCCGGCTACGGCACGGCGAAGCAGACCAACGCGCGTTTCCATTACCTCCTCGACCACGGGCAGACGGGGCTGTCGACCGCCTTCCATCTGCCGACGCTCTACGGCTACGACTCGGACCACGAGATGGCCCGCGGCGAGGTCGGCAAGTGCGGCGTGGCGATCGACTCGCTCCGGGACATGGAGGTCCTCTTCGACGGGATCGACCTCGGCCGCGTCACGACGTCGATGACGATCAACTCGACGGCGCCGATCGCGCTCGCGATGTACCTCGCCGTCGCCGAGAAGCACGGGACCTCGTGGGACCGGGTCGGCGGGACGCTCCAGAACGACATCCTGAAGGAGTACATCGCCCAGAAGGAGTACATCTTCCCGCCGCGGCCCTCGATGCGGCTGATCACGGACCAGTTCTCCTTCTGCGCGAAACACGTGCCGCGCTGGAACACGATCTCGATCTCCGGGTACCACATCCGCGAGGCGGGCTCGACGGCGCTCCAGGAGCTCGCCTTCACGCTCCGCGACGGCGTGGAGTACGTGAAGTACGGCGTCGACGCGGGGCTCCCGGTCGACGAGTTCGCGCCGCGGTTGTCGTTCTTCTTCAATTCGCACAACGACTTCTTCGAGGAGATCGCGAAGTTCCGGGCGGCGCGCCGCGTGTGGGCGAAGACGATGCGCGAGCGCTTCGGCGCGAAGGACCCGCGCTCGTGGATGTGCCGGTTCCACACGCAAACGGCGGGCTGCTCGCTGACCGCGCAGCAGCCGTACAACAACGTCGTCCGCACGGCGATCCAGGCGCTCGCCGGCGTTCTCGGCGGGACGAACTCCCTCCACACCAACTCGCTCGACGAGACGCTCGCGCTGCCGACCGACTTTGCCGTCAAGATCGCGCTGCGGACCCAGCAGATCCTCGCCCACGAGTCCGGCGTGGCGAACACCGTGGACCCGCTCGGCGGCTCGTACTTCGTCGAGGACCTGACGACGAAGATGGAGCGCGGCTGCTTCGACTACTTCCGGCGCATCGACGAGCTCGGCGGGATGGTCGAGGCGATCGAAGCGGGTTTCCCCCAGAGGGAAATCATGGACGCGGCGTATGCCTACCAGCGGGCGCTCGATTCGGGCGAGAAGATCGTCGTCGGCGTCAACGAGTTCGTCGACGAGGTCGAGCAGCCGATCGAGACGCTCTACATCGACGACGCGGTCGAGGACGAGCAGAAGCGGGCAGTCGCCGAGCTGCGGCGCACCCGCGACGGCCGGGCGGTCTCCTCGGCGCTGGCGACGCTCCGCCAGGCCTGCGCCGACGGCAGGAACGTGATGCCGCCGCTCGTCGAGGCGGTCAGGACCTACGCCACGGTCGGAGAGATCTCGGACGTCATGCGGGAGGTCTTCGCGACCTACGAGGAGCCGGCCGTCTTCTAGCTCGGGCTCCGAGGGCCGCTCCGCGGCCCGACCGACGGGAGAGGGAGGCTCGCCCGGCGTACCGGACCCCGGCCCCCCGGGGCGGGAGCGGGTCGGGATGAGGGACGCCTGCCCGTGAGACAATCGTTTCCTCATGCCCGACACCCCCTTTTCCTCCATCGAGCAGGCGATCGAAGACCTGCGCCACGGCAAGTTCGTCGTCGTCGTGGACGACGAGGACCGTGAAAACGAAGGCGACCTCGTCCTGGCCGCCGAGAAGGCGTCACCCGACGCGATCAACTTCATGGCCCGCGAGGGCCGCGGCCTGATCTGTCTGGCCCTCACCGAAGAGCGCTGCGACGCGCTCGACCTGCCCCCGATGGTCACCGAGAACACGTCCAACTTCGGGACGGCGTTCACGGTGTCGATCGAGGCGCGCGGCCGGACGACGACGGGCATCTCCGCGGCCGACCGCGCGGCGACGGTGCTGACGGCGATCGACCCCGGCACCAGGCCGTCGGACCTGAACCGACCGGGGCACATGTTCCCGCTCCGGGCGCAGCGAGGCGGCGTGTTGAAGCGCGCGGGCCAGACCGAGGCGTCGGTGGACCTCGCGCGGATCGCCGGCCTGAACCCCTCGGCCGTCCTCTGCGAAATCATGAACGAGGACGGGACCATGGCGCGCGTTCCGGACCTCGCGCAGTTCTGCCGCCGGCACGGCCTGCGCATGGTGACGGTCGCCGACCTCATCCGCTACCGGCTGAAGACCGAGCGCCTCGTCGAGCGCATCGCGTCGCCGCACCTGCCGACCCGCCTCGGCGATTTCCGTCTCTTCGCGTACCGGAGCGCCGTGACCCAGGAAGAGCACCTCGCTCTCGTCCACGGCGAGATCCGCGAGGACCGGCCCGTCCTCGTCCGCGTGCACTCGCAGTGCCTGACCGGCGACGTGTTCGGTTCCGCGCGGTGCGACTGCGGCGAGCAGCTCGAGCTCGCGATGGAGAAGATCGTCGAGGCCGGCCACGGAGTCTTCCTCTACCTCCTCCAGGAGGGCCGCGGCATCGGCCTCCTGAACAAGCTGAAGGCCTACGAGCTGCAGGACCAGGGCCACGACACCGTCTCGGCCAACGAGAAGCTCGGTTTCCCGCCGGACATCCGCAACTACGGCGTCGGGTGCCAGATCCTGCGCGACCTCGGCGTGCGCCGGATGCGCCTGATGACGAACAACCCGTCGAAGTACGTTGCCATCGACGGCTACGGCCTGGAGATCGTCGAGCGCGTGCCGCTCGAGGTCAAGCCGACGGACCGGTCGCGGAAGTACCTCGAGGCCAAGAAGAACAAGATGGGGCACCTGCTCAAGCTCGTCTGACCCGGCCCGGTCCCTGCTAGCATCCGCGGGATGAGGCTGCCGATGCCCGCCGCCGTTCTCGCGGGCGGCGCGTCGCGACGAATGGGCCGCGCGAAGGCGGCGCTTCCTTACGGGGCCGGGACCCTTCTCGAGCACCAGACGACGCGGCTCGAGCCGCTCTTTGCGGAGGTGCTCGCCGTCGTCAAGGAAGTCCCGGCGTTCCCGCTCGGCCCGGCGCGCCTTCTCCTCGACCGCGAAGCCGCTCACGGCGCGCTCCACGGCCTCGTCCGCGCGCTCGAAGAGGTCGAGGACCGCGTCTTCGTCCTCGGCGTCGACCTGCCCGCGCTGCCGGCGCCCGTGATCCGTCAGATCGCGGAGCGGTCGCTCGCGAGCGCCGCGGCCGCGGTGCTGCCTCGCGCCGACGGCCGGCTCCAGCCGCTCGCCGGCGTCTGGCGCCGGGCGGCCCTGCCGGCGGCGCGGCGCCGGCTCGACGAAGGGCGGCTCGCCCTGCACGAGCTCGCGGCGGAGGTCGGCGCGGAAGTTCTCGAGGAGCCGGCGTGGCGCGCCGTCGATCCGTCCGGGACCGCCTTCGCGAACCTGAACACGCTCGAGGAATACGCGGCGCTCCGGGAGCGCGCGTGAGCGAGCCCGGCAGGCCTCGCCGCGAGAAGCCGCGCCGGCCGCGCGCGACGGCGCCGCTGCGGCGGAGCGTCCTCCACGTGGACGCCCGCGGCCGTGCGCGGATGGTCGACGTCGGCGACAAGGGGGCGACGCGCCGGTCGGCGGTGGCCCGCGGCACCGTGGGCCTCGGCGCCGTCGCCTTCGACGCGCTCGCGTCGGGGCGGCTCGCCAAGGGCGACGCGCTCGCGGTCGCGCGCCTGGCCGGGATCCAGGCCGCCAAGCGGACCTCCGAGATCGTCCCGCTCTGCCATCCGCTGGCGCTCGAGTCGGTCGAGGTGGACGTGGCGCTGGCGCGCGGACGGCGCGAGGCCGTCGTGACCGCGACGGCGCGGACGACGGGGAAAACGGGCGTCGAGATGGAGGCCCTGACCGCCGTCGCCGCCGCGTGCCTGGCGCTCTACGACATGGTCAAGGCCCTCGACCGCGGCGCCGTGATCCGCGAGATCGTCCTGCTCGAGAAAACGGGCGGCCGCTCGGGCCCCTACCGCCGCGGCTGACGCGGCTCGACCCGGAGATGCGCTACCGCTACCTGCACTGCGACGTCTTCACCGACACGGTCTTCGGCGGCAACCCGCTCGCCGTCCTGCCCGACGCGCGCGGCCTCTCGGACCGCCGCCTCCAGCAGGTCGCCCGCGAGTTCAACTTCTCCGAGACCGCGTTCGTCCTTCCCGCCGAGGCGGGGCACACGCGGCGCGTGCGCATTTTCACGCCGTCGGTCGAGGTGCCGTTCGCCGGGCACCCCAACGTCGGGACGGCGTTCGCCCTCGCGGCCACCGGCGAGCTCGGGCCGCTCGAGGCGCAGACGATCGCGTTCGAGGAAAAGGCCGGCCTCGTTCCGATCCGGATCGAACGCCGCGAAGGCGGCGCGATCTTCTGCGAGCTCTCGGCGCCGCAGGCGCTGCAGCTCGGCACGGAGGTCCCGGCGGCGGAGGTGGCCGCGGCGGTGTCGCTGACGGTCGGGGACATCCGGACCGCGGTCCACGCGCCGCGCGTCTTCTCGGTCGGGCTTCCGTTTCTCTTCGCGGAGCTCGCCGACGCCGGCGCCCTCGCGCGGGCCCGGAGCAATCCCGCGGCGCTCGACGCGATCGCCGCGCGGGGCGTGACGCCGGACATTCACCTCTACGTCCGCAGCGGCGACGCGTTCGACGTCCGCGCCCGGATGTTCGCGCCGCTCGACGGCGTGCCCGAGGACCCGGCCACGGGGAGCGCGAACGCGGCGCTCGCGGCGGCCATGGCCGCCTTCGACGCGCGGCCCGACGGGGACTACCGCTGGCGGATCAGTCAGGGCGCCGAGATGGGCCGGCCGAGCCTGCTCGAGGCGCGCGTCGAGAAGCGGGGCGGCGCGGTCGTCAGCGCGAAGATCGGCGGCACGAGCGTGCTCGTGGCCGAAGGGTGGATCGAAGTCCCCTAGGACGCGCGCGGCGCTAGCCGCCCCGCGTGTGCATCTCGAGGTGAGGATCCTTCTGGAGGTCGGCGGCCGGCAGCAGGGGGGACCGCTCGCGCAGCCCGAGCCTTTCTTCGGCGCCGCGGTCCGCGCGGAAGGTCCAGGCGCCCGCGATCAACGCGCGCAGCTGCTCGGCGGAGGCGCCCGCCCGCAAGGGTTTTCGCAGGTCGAGCCCCTGGGCGGCGTAGAGGCAGAGGTACCAGAGGCCGTCCGCCGTCAGGCGGCTGCGGTCGCACGCGCGGCAGAAGGGTGCGGTGGTCGAGGCGATGACGCCGAACGCGGTGCCGTCGGGGAGGCGGAAGCGCTCGGCCGGCGCCGAGCTTTTTTCGTCGATCGGCTCGACGGGGCCGTAGGCGTCGGAGATCGCGCGGAGGATGCCCTGGCGCGAAAGCACCTTTTCGCGCGACCAGTGCGTCGCGCCGCCGACGTCCATGTACTCGATGAAGCGCGCCTCGGCGCCCCAGCCTTTCGCCCGCTCGAGCAGCGCCACGATCTCGTCGTCGTTGACGCCGCGGATGACGACCGTGTCGAGCTTCAACGCCGCGAAGCCCGCGGCCGCCGCGGCCTCGATGCCGCGCAGGACCCGCGGCAGCTCGTCGAAGCGGGCGAGCTCCCGGAAACGGTCCGGGCGCAGCGTGTCGAGGCTGACCGTCACGCGGTGGAGGCCCGCCGCCTTGAGCCCGGCGGCGTGGTCCTCGAGGAGCACGCCGTTGGTCGTCATCGCGAGGTCGCGCAGCCACGGCTTGCCGGCCAGCGTGCGGACGAGCGTCGGCAGGTCCTGCCGCACGAGCGGTTCGCCGCCGGTCAGCCGGATGCGATCGATGCCGAGGCTCCCGAACACGTCGGCCAGGAGGCCGACCTCCTCGAAGTCGAGAATGTCCCGGCGCGGGAGCCACACGTAGTCCCGTTCGGGCATGCAGTACGCGCACCGCAGGTTGCACCGGTCCGTCACCGAGACGCGGAGGTTGCCGAGCGGGCGGCCGAGGCGGTCCTGGATCGCCATGGGCGGTCTATATTAGCCGCGTGAGCCTGCGCGTGGCGGTCCTGACGGTTTCCGACGGGGTCGCCTCGGGCGCCCGGGAGGACCGGGGCGGCCCGGCCTGCGAGCAAGCGCTGGCGGCCTCGGGCATCGCCCACCGCGTGGTTTCGCGCGGGGTGATCCCGGACGGCGCGGAGCGGGTCGCCGGGGCGCTGCGCGAGCGGGTCGACGGCGGCGAAGCCGACCTGATCGTCCTGACGGGCGGCACGGGCGTGGCGCCGAGCGACCGGACGCCCGAGGGCGTGCGCGCCGTGATCGACTACGAGGTCCCGGGGCTCGCCGAGAAGATGCGGGCGGACACGGGGCGCGCGTTTCCGGCGGCCTATCTGTCGCGCCAGGTCGTGGGCGTCGCCCGCCGGACGCTCGTCGTCGCGCTGCCCGGCTCGCCGAAGGGAGCGGCCGACTGTCTCGCCTCGATTCTGCCGCTGCTGCCGCACGCCGTGGCGCTCCTGCGCGGCGAGCGGCCCGAGCACCCGGCCGCCTCGCGCTAAGATCCCCGCCCGATGACCGCCGCCCGGTTCGGAATCGACGTGCTCCTCGAGAAGCCCTGGCCGGTGGCCGGAAAGCGCGTCGGCCTGATCACGAACCCGTCGGGCGTGACGTCGCGCGGCGTGCCGACCTGGAAGGCGCTGCGCGCGTCGCCGAACGTCCGGCTCGTTCGCCTCTTCGGTCCCGAGCACGGTCTGGCCGGCGGCGCGGTGTACATGGAGGCGGTCCAGGGCTCGATTCACGCGCCGTCGGGGCTGCCGGTCGTGTCGCTCTACGGCGCGACCGCGGAGAGCCTGAAGCCGCGCCGCGAGCACGTCGCCGACCTCGAGGCGATCGTCTTCGACGTTGCCGACGTCGGGAGCCGTTATTACACCTATATCTGGACCATGCTGCTCGCGATGGAGGCGTGCGCCGCGTCGCGGCTGCGCTTCGTCGTGTGCGACCGGCCGAACCCGATCGGCGGAGAGGTCGAAGGCGCGCCGGCCTCGGCCGGTTACCTCACGTTCGTCGGCCTGCACCCGATCCCGGTGCGCCACGGCATGACCGCGGGCGAGCTCGCGCGCCTCTTCGCGGCGGAGCGGCGGCTCGACCTCGACCTCGTCGTCAGTCCGGCGGCCGGCTGGGCGCGCGAGATGACCTACGCCGACGCGGGCCTGCCGTGGACGCCGCCCTCGCCCAACATGCCGACGACCGACACCGCGCTCGTCTACCCCGGGATGTGCCTGCTCGAAGGGACGAACCTCTCGGAGGGCCGGGGCACGACGCGTCCTTTCGAGATCTTCGGCGCGCCCTGGCTCGACGACGCGGCGTTCACCGACGCGCTGAACGCGCTCGCCCTGCCCGGCGTGACGTTCTTTCCGGCGCAGTTCCGGCCGATGTTCGACAAGCACGCCGGGAAGGCGTGCGGCGGCGCGCGCCTGCACGTCACGGACCGCGCGGCGTTCCGCTCGTTCCAGACGGGGCTCCGGATCGTCGAAACCGCGCGCAAGCTCGCGCCGCTCGACTTTCGCTGGCGCACCGAGCCGTACGAGTTCGACGAGCGCCCGGCGATCGACCTGCTCACGGGCTCGGCGACGTTCCGGGAGACGGTCGACGCGGGGGAGAGCCTGCGCGGCGAGATCTCCCGGCACTACGAAGGCGCCCGGCAGTTCCACGCCCGGCGCGAGGCGCACCTGCTCTATCCCGACCGCCGGCCCGCGGTCGTCGCGTTCGTCGGCGGCCACGACTCCGGCAAGACGTCGGTGCTCGTGGAGCTCGTGCCGCGGCTGAAAGCGCGGGGCCTCGTCGTCGGGACGCTCAAGCACACGACGCGCGACGTCGAGGACGACGTGGCCGGCAAGGACTCGCAGCGCCACGCGGCCGCGGGCGCGGCCGTGGCGGCTTTCGTCACGCCGGCGCGGACGACGGCGCGGCGCTTCGGCGAGGAAGAGGCGCTGGTCGAGATCATCCGTCGCGAGTTCCGCGGGTGCGACCTCGTCCTGATCGAAGGCTACAAGTCGCTCGCGATGCCGAAGATCGAGGTGCTGCGCACCGGCATCGCGCGGCCCGAGGTCGTCGAGCCGATCGCCCGGATCTCCGACGGGCCGTTCCAGGGCTCCGTGCCGACGCTGTCCTTCGGCGACTGGGACGCGATCGTGGCGACCGTGCTGCGAGCGGCCGGCCTCGACCGGGAGAGCCGCGAAACCGGCAACGGCAGCCGGAAGACGGCGTGAGCCGCCGCCCCTTCGTCGTCTTCGACCTCGACGGCACCCTCATCGACGGCTACGCGGCGATCGGCGACGCGCTCGGCTACGCGATGGAGCGCCTCGGCGCTCCGCCGCCGTCGCCGGCCGAGGTCCGGCGCATGGTCGGCCACGGCCTCGAGCGGCTGCTCGAGAAAGCGGTCGGTGTCGAGCGCGCCGCGGAAGGCGTGCGCCTCTTCCGGGAGCGCTATCCGGCGGTCGCCGTCCCGAAGTCGCACCTGGTGCCCGGGGCGCGCGAGACCGTCGAGGCGCTCGACCGGAGCGGCCATCCGCTGGCGGTCGCCTCGAACAAGCCCGCGGCGTTCTCGCGGATGATCCTCGAGGCGAAGGGCGTCGTGGATCGTTTCCGCGCCGTCGGCGGACCCGACGCGGAGACGCCCGCCAAGCCCGACCCCACGATGCTCGTCCGGCTCATGGATCGAGTCGGCGCGGCGCCGGAGGAGACGCTCGTCGTCGGCGACATGGAGGTCGACTTCGAGTTCGCGCGCGCGGCGGGCTGCCGCGTGGTGCTCATTCCCGGCGGCTCGCGCACGCGCGAAGAGCTCGAAGGGGTCACGCCCGACGCGTTTCTCGGCGCGATCGCCGAGCTGCCGGCGTGGCTGACGGGCGCCGCCGATCGCAAGTAGAATCGCGCTCCCATGAGCGCGGCGTTCGATCCCACCGGGGGGAAGCCCGGACAGGTTCGCTTCTTTCTGCCCGGTCCCGTCTGGGTTCGCGACGCCGTGCGGCAGGCGATGGCGCACGAGGCCATCGGCCATCGCGGGAAGGCGTTCTCCGACCTCTACGCGCGGATCCCGCCGCGGCTCGCCCGGGTCTTCCGCACGAAGGGATTCGTCTTCACCACGACGTCGGCCGGGACCGGCCTGTGGGAGGCGGCGCTCCTGAACCTCGCGCCCGGGCGCGTCCTCTCGCTCGTCTCGGGCGCCTTCTCGGAGCGCTGGGCGCAGTGCGCGCGGGACCTCGGCTTCGAGACCGACGTGCTCGAGACGCCGTGGGGCAGGCCCGTCGACCCGGACGACGTCCGCCGCGCGCTCGGGAAGACCCCTTACGGGGCCGTGACGGTCGTGCACTCGGAGACCTCGACCGGAACGCTCAACGACCTCGCCGCGATCGCCCGGGCGGTCCGCGAGAGCTCGGAAGCTTTCGTCCTCGCCGACGTCGTGACCTCGGTCGCGGGCTCGCCGGTCGAGTGCGACGCCTGGGGGCTCGACTTCGCGCTGTCCGGTTCGCAGAAGGCCCTGGCGCTCCCGCCCGGCCTCGGCGTCGCCTTCGCGTCGGACCGGTTCCGGGCCCGGGCCAGAGAGAAGTCGCGCGCTCACTACCTGCGGCTCTCGGAGGCGGAAGCCTTCGCCGCCAGGAATCAGACGCCGTACACGCCTTCCACACCGCACCTCTTCGCGCTCGACGTGCAGCTCGACCACATCCTGACCGAGACGGTCGAAGGCCGATGGGCCCGCCACGACGCCCTGCGTTCGCGTGTCGCCCGCTGGGCCGCCGAGCGCGGACACACCTACGCGCCGCCCGAGGGCGCGCGCTCCTGGACCGTCTCGTGCCTCGCGCCGCGTCCGGGGGTTTCGGCCGAGGCGCTCGTCGCGAAGGTCAAGGAGCGCGGTTTCACGATCGGCGGCGGCTACGGGAAGTGGAAGGCCTCCTCGTTCCGCATCGGTCACATGGGAGACGTGGACCTGGCCTCGCTCGAGGCGCTCCTGGCCGCCCTCGACGAGAGCGCGGCCGAGGCGGCGGCGTGAGCCGCGTCGTCGTCGCGGAGAAAGTTTCCCCGGCCGGTCTCGACCTGCTTCGCCAGGCCGGGCACGAGGTGGTCGACCTCGCGGGGGCGAGCCGCGAAGAGCTCCTCGAAGCGCTGGCGGACGCGGACGCGCTCCTCGTGCGGAGCGCCACGAAGGTCGATGCGGCGCTCTTCGCGGCGGCGCCGAAGCTCACGGTGGTGGGCCGCGCGGGCGTCGGCGTGGACAACGTGGACGTGCCGGCGGCGTCCGCGCGGGGCGTCCTCGTCCTGAACTCGCCGACGGGCAACGTCGTCTCGGCCGTCGAGCACACGTTCGCCGTGCTCCTGGCCCTTCTGCGCCGCATCCCCGAGGCGGCGGCCTCGATGGCCGCGGGGAAGTGGGAGAAGTCGAAGTTCGTCGGGACGGAGCTCGCCGGGAAGACCGTCGGCATCGTCGGCCTCGGCCAGGTGGGCTCGCGCGTCGCGGCGCGCGCCCGGGCGTTCGAGGCCCGCGTCCTCGGCCACGATCCGTACCTGCCGGCCGAGAAGGCGCGCGAGATGGGCGTGCCGCTCGTCGCCCTGGGAGAGCTGCTCGCGCAGGCCGACGTCATCACGCTCCACTCGACGGCGACGGGCCAGGGCAAGGCCCTCCTCGGGGCCGAGGAGCTCGCGCGAATCAAGCCGGGCGCGGTGCTCGTCAACGTCGCGCGGGGCAGCCTCGTCGACCGCGCCGCGCTGCTCGCGGCGCTCACCGGGAAACGGCTGGCGGGTGCGGCCCTCGACGTCTTCGAGCCCGAGCCGCCCGACCCGGCCGACCCGCTGCTGAGGCTGCCAAACGTCGTCGCGACGCCGCACCTCGGCGCCTCGACGGTCGAGGCGCAGGAGCGCGTGTCGATCCAGACGGTCGAGGCGCTGCTCGCGGCGCTCGCCGGCGCGGCCTACGTGCCGGCGGTGAACCTCCCGTTCCGCGGACCCAAGGATGCCGAGAGCGCGGCCGGCTGGATGCGCCTGGCGGAGCGCGCGGCCCACTTCCTGTCGGCGCTCGCGGGCGGCCACCTGCAGCGCCTCGCGGTCGAGACCTGGGGCCTGCCGGAGGATCTGCTGCGCCCGATCGCGGTCGCGTCGGTCAAGGGCGCGCTCGAAAAGCACACGCCGGAGACCGTCAATTACGTCAACGCCCTCTTCCTCGCGCAGGACCGGGGCCTCGCCGTGTCGGAAACGCGGCACGAGGCGGCCGCCACGTACGCCCGGTCGCTGCGCCTGTCGCTTTCCGGCGGGGGGCGGACCTCCAGCGCCGACGCGACGTTCTTCTCCGGCCGTGACGGACGCGTCGTGCAGGTGGACGGCCTCCCGCTCGAGTTTCATCCCGAAGGCACCGTCGTCTTCCTGCGCAACCGCGACGTGCCGGGCGTCGTCGGCAGCGTCGGCACGATTCTCGGCGAGGCGGGCGTCAACATCGCGAACTTCTCGCTCGCCCGGGGCGCGGGCGACGCCGCGGCCGCGGTCATCGCGGTGGACTCGCCCCCGCCCGAGGCCGCCCTCGACCGGCTGCGGAAGATCGCCGCCGTCGAGGAAGTGCGCGTGGTGAGCTGGTGACGCGGGTCCGCGTCGCGGTCCTCTTCGGCGGCAGGTCCGTCGAGCGCGAGGTCTCGCGGATCTCGGCGCGCACGATCGCCGGGGCGCTCGACCCGTCGCGCTACGAGGTCGTCCCGATCGGCGTGACCGAGGCCGGCCGTTTCCTCCCGCCGTCCGAATCCGGCGCGCTGCTCGCCGCGGGGACCGTGCCGGCGCGCTTCCGCCTTCCGGACGCCGCCGGCACGGCGCTCGTGCCGTCGGAGATCGCGCCGGGCCGCGTCGACGTCGTCTTCCCGATCATCCACGGGACCACCGGCGAGGACGGCGCGCTCCAGGGGTTCCTCGAGACGCTCGGCGTGCCGTACGTCGGCGCCGGCGTCACGGCCTCGGCCGTCGGGATGGACAAGGCGGTCTTCAAGGCCCTGCTGCGCGACGCGGGAATTCCGACGCCCCGAGCGGCCGTCGTGTCCTCGCCGCGCGACGTGTCGAAGGCCGACGCGCTCCCGCTGCCGCTGTTCGTCAAGCCGTGCAACGGCGGTTCGTCCGTCGGCGTGGCGAAGGTCAAGACGCGCGAGGATCTCGCGGCGGCCGTCGAGGCCGCGCTCCGGTACGACGAGCGCGCGCTCGTCGAAGAGGGAATCGAGGCGCGCGAGCTCGAGTGCGCGGTGCTGGGCAACGACGACCCGCGCTCGACCGTTCCCGGCGAGATCGTGCCGGGCCACGAGTTCTACGACTACGACGACAAGTATCGCGACGACAAGGCGAAGCTCCTGGTGCCGGCCGACGTTGCGCCCGGCGTGGCCGCCGAGGCGCAGCGCCTCGCGGTGGCCGTCTTTCGCCTGTGCGGCGTGTCGGGGATGGCGCGCGTGGATTTCTTCCTCGAGAAGGGGAGCGGCCGCGTCCTCGTCAACGAGATCAACACGCTGCCGGGCTTCACCGCGATCTCGATGTACCCGAAGCTCTGGGAAGCGAGCGGCCTGCCGCTGCCGCGCCTGCTCGACGAGCTCGTCCGCCTCGCCCTCGAACGGCACGAGCGCCGGAGCCGGCTCCTGACGAAGCCGCCGGCGGAGCTGGCTTAGCCGCCGAAGGCGGCGACGTTTTCCCGGACGAACTGCTCGAACGAGCGCGGCGCCCGGTCGAGCACTTCCTCGACGGCGAGCGTCACGGCCGAACCGTTCGAGGTGCCCTCGCCGCGCTGGTACCACGCGTAGAGATCCACCAGGGCGTCGGCCATCCACTCCGAAAGGCCGGCCGCGATCAGCCCTTGGCGGGCCTCTTCCGGGGAGACGTCGACGAAGCGGACGTCGCGCCCGGTGATCATCGCGATCCGCCGCGCGGCGTCGGCGAGCGACAGCGCTTCCGGGCCGGTGAGCTCGTAGGAACGCCCGGCGTGACCTTCTTCGGTCAGGACGCGAGCCGCCACGGCCGCGACGTCGCGCACGTCGACGTCGGCATGGCGCCCGGCGCCCGCCGGCGCGTGGAAGGCGCCGTGGGCGCGGATCGGCCCGGCGAACATCAGGTGGTTCTGCAGGAAGTACGCCGGCCGCAGGAAGGTGTGCGCGACGCCGAGGCGCTCGATCGAGCGCTCGACCTCGCGGTGAAGGCGCCCGAAGACGAAGGAGTCCCGCGCCTCGGCCCCCATGACCGAGATCTTGACGATCGAGGACACGCCGGCGCGCGCCGCCTCCGCGGCCAGGCGCGTTTCGACGGCGACCTTGTCGGGCGCGGCCGGCGTGAGCAGGAAGAGCGCCCGCACGCCCGAGAGGGCCGTGGCGAGCGAGGCGGCGTCGCCGAAGTCGCCCACGACCGCCTCGCCGCCGGCGGCGCGGACGGTCTCGGCCTTGCCGGCGCTTCGGACGAGCGCGCGGAATTTCACCCGGGCCGCCCCGAGCTCGCGGACGAGCGCGCTGCCGATCTGGCCGGTGGCTCCGGTGACGAGGATCATGCCGGAGGCGGAGTCTAACCTCGCGGGAGGGCGCGGCCCGAGCCTCGATCTTGCTACGCTCTCGAGGGCATGCCGGAGCTGCCGGACATCGTGGCGTATCAGCGAGCGCTCGAGCCCCGCGTGGTCGGAAAGCGCCTCGAAGGGATTCGCCTCGGCAGCCCGTTTCTGCTGCGCTCGATCGCCCCGCCGCCGTCGGAGGCGTCGGGTCGGACCGTCGCCGGCGTCGAGCGGATCGGCAAGCGCCTGGTCCTCGCGCTCGACGGCGACCTGTTTCTCGTCCTCCACCTCATGATCGCCGGGCGCCTCCATTGGCGGAAGCGCGGCGCGCGCGTCGGCGGACGCGGCGCCGTGGCCGCGTTCGACTTTCCGGACGGCGCGCTCGTCCTGTCGGAGGCGAGCACGAAGAAACGCGCCTCGCTGCACGTCGTCCGCGGCCGTGCGGCGCTGGCGGAGTTCGACCGGGGCGGCCTCGAGGTTCTCCGCGCGGACGGCGCCGCCTGGCGCTCGGCGCTTTGCCGCGAGAACCACACGTTGAAGCGCGCGCTGACGGATCCCCGCCTGTTTTCCGGGATCGGCAACGCCTACTCCGACGAGATCCTGCACCGGGCGAAGCTGTCGCCCGGCAAGCTCACGAGCCGCCTCACGGAGGAAGAGGTCGGGCGTCTCGGCGCCGCGGCGCGGGCCGTGCTGACGGAGTGGACCGAACGCCTCTCGGCCGACGCGGCGAAGGCGTTCCCGGAAAGAGTCACCGCGTTCCGCGAGGGCATGGCGGTTCACGGCCGGTACGGGAAGCCGTGCCCGGACTGCGGCACGCCGGTGCAGAGGATCGTCTACGCCGAGAACGAGGCGAACTACTGCCCGGCGTGCCAGACCGGCGGAAAGCTCCTCGCCGACCGCGCGCTCTCGCCGCTGCTCCGCGGCGACTGGCCGAAGACCCTCGAGGAGCTCGAGGAGCGAAAGCGCGGATGAGAGCCGCCCTCGCCGCCGCGCTTCTGTTCGCGGCCGCCGCGTCCGGCCTGGCCGAGGATCCCGATCCGATTCCGGCGGGCCGCCCTCCGGAGTGGAGCCTCGCCGCGGGCTACGGGTTCTCGATCCGGGTCAACGCCGGCCGCGCGGACGAGCATCTCGTTCTCTTCGAGCCCGGGGTGTCTTTCCGCCTCGGAGCGCGGCTCGAGTACGTCGTCGAAGGGCACTTCGCGGGCTACTTCACGCCGTCGGGCTACATGCTCGGCGCCGTGCCCGTCGCCCTGCGGTACTCCATCGGGAACGGGCGGATCCTGCCCTACGTGATGGGCGGCGTGGGCGCCGGCTGGACGGATCTGACCGGCCTCGACGAGATCAGTCGCCGCTTCAACTTCCTTCTCGAGGGCGCGGTCGGGGTGCGGGGCGCGCTGCCGAACGGGCAGGCCTGGACGATCGAGTGGCGCTGGGATCACATTTCCAACGCCGGGACCGTCGATCCCAACCTCGGGCTGAACGCGTCCGTCTTCCTGCTCGGCTGGCGCTTCTAGCGCTTACGTCGCTTCGGCCAGGATCGCGGCCAGCCGGTCCGCGTCGATGTTGCCTCCCGACACGACGCAGACGACGCGGCGGCCGAGCTCGCCGTGCGCGAGAGCGGCCGCGACGGGGACGGCGCCCGCGCCCTCGGCGACGACCCGGGCCCGCGAGGCCAGGCGCCGCAGCGCCGCGGCGGTCTCGGCGAGCGAGACCACGAGCGATCCCGCGAGCAGCTCCTGCGCCATCGGCCACATCTCGGGGAGCAGGCCCCGCGCGCCGATGCCGTCGACGAAGCTCGGCACGAAGTCGACGCCGACGGGACGCCCCGCCGCGAGCGAGGCCGACAGGGGCGCCGCGGTTTCGACCTCGCAGGCGAAGACGCGCGCCGCCGGCCGCAGCGCGCGGACGGCCGCGGCGATCCCGCACGAGAGGCCGCCGCCGCCCCACGGGACCAGGACCGCGTCCACGTCCGGAAGCTCCTCGACGATCTCGAGCCCGATCGTGCCGTTGCCGGCGACGACGGCCGGATCTGCCACGGGATGGACGAACAGCCCTTCGAGACCGGGGTAGCCGTGGTCGACGAGCACCTGCCACCACCGGTCGACGGGCAGCTTGATGAAGCGCCCGCCCAGGCGCTCGACCGCGTCGAGCTTGGCGCGGGGCGCGTGGTCCGGCACGACGACGGTGCACGGAATCCCGAGCCGCCGCGCGTTCCAGGCGACGCCCTGCGCCATGTTGCCCGCCGACGCGGTCGAGACGCCGCGCGCGAGCGAGTCCGGCGAGGCGACCGCGATGGCGTTGCCCGCCCCGCGGAGCTTGAACGAGCCGATCGGCTGCAGGTTCTCGAGTTTCAGGGAGATCTCGGAGGGTCCATCCGACTCGAGGCGCAGGAGAGGGGTCCGGAGGCAGAACCCGCGGAGGCGCCGCTCGGCCGCGCGAATCTCTTCGAGCGCGGGCGGCGCGAGAGGCTCAATCGGCTTCGTGGCGCCCTCCGCCGAATTCGAGGAACTTGCCGAAGCCGGAACCGCGCGCCTTGCCGTAGATGTGCTGGGCCGCCGCGACGTCTTCGATCGCGAGACCGACCGACTTGAAGAGCGTGATCTCGTCCGCGCTCCGGCGCCCGGGGGCCGAGCCGAGCACGACCTCGCCGAGCTCGGCGACGATGTGGCCGTTGCCCACCGCGCCTTCCTGGCGCGCGAGGAGGAAGTCGCCGGCCTCGGCGAGCGCGGCCTCCCGCCGGTCCACGAAGAGCCGAGCGCGGGCGACCGCGTCGGCGTCCAGCTCCCGGGCCGACGCGACGCTCGAGCCGACGGCGTTGACGTGGGCGCCGGGGGCGAGCCAGGCCCCGAAGACGACGGGCTCGCGCGACGACGTCGCCGCGCAGACGAGGTCGGCGCCCTCGACGGCCTCGCGGACCGTCTCGCAGGGAACGATCGGGATCCCGTGCCGGCTGGATTCCCGCTCGGCGAACGCCTTCGCGCGGGCCGGGGTCTTGCTCGCGACGCGCACGCGCCGGATCCTGCGGACCAGGAGCATCGCCTCGAGGTGGGTCCGCGCCTGGACGCCGGAGCCGACCAGCGCGAGGTCGCCCGCGTCCTCGCGGGCGAGATGCCGCGTCGCGAGCGCCGTCACCGCGGCGGTGCGCACGGCGGTGACCGAAGTGGCGTCGATGATCGCGAGAAGCCGGCCGCGGCCCGCCTCGAAGAGGAGCACCGCGCCCTGGTGCGAGTCGAGGTCGGTTCCCTCGTTGCGCGGGAAGAACGTCACCGCTTTCAGCCCGAGCGACCCGAGAGCCGTCAGGTGCGCGGGCATCAGGCCGAGAGCGCCCGATCGGTCGGGGAGCCACACGATCTGGCGCTGGGGCATCGTGGCCTCGCCGCGGGCGAGTGCGGCGAACGCCCGCGCCATCACCTCGATGCATTCCTTCATCGGAAGCAGGCGCGGCACTTCGCTCTGGTTGACGACGAGCGTTTCCATGGCGCTCCTCCGCGGGTCGGGGCCTGACCGGTCGGGAGAGTATCGCCGCGCGGCGGCGCTACTGCCAGCGGAAAATCTTCAGCGCCACCGCAAACGACGCCGCGCCCCAGATCACGATGACCAGGAGTTCCGCGCCGATCGCGAGGAGGCCGCGGCCCTCGAGCATCACGGCGCGGAGCGCGTCGTTCAGAGCCGTCAGCGGGAGCGCCCGGATCAGCGGCTGGACCGCATTCGGAAAGCGGGCGGACGAGAAGAAGACGCCCGAGAGGAGCCACATCGGCACCATGACGAGGTTCATGAGGCCGTTGGCGGCCTCGAGCGTGCGGGCGCGCGAAGCGACCAGCAGGCCCATGCCGCCGAAGCACAGAGCGCCGAGAATGGTGACGAAGCAGAGCAGCGGGACGGACCCGCGCACCGGAACCTGGAAGGCGAGGACGCCGAAGAGGAGGATCACCGCGACTTCGACGACGAGGAAGACGAAGCGCGAGAAGATCTGGGCGAGCAGGTAGTGGGACTTGCGCATCGGGGTCGCCACCATCAGCTTGAGGGTCTTCTTCAAGCGGGCGTTGACGATCGAAAAGCCGATCCCCCAGATCCCGGTCCCCATCAGGTTCAGGCCCAGGATCCCCGGCAGCAGGAAGTCGATGTACCGCGACCCCTTCTCGTGGACGAGCGTCTCCCGCGCCGGCGCGGGGTCGGTGCGGCCCCGGGCGCGCTGCACCGCGTCGTCCACCTCGAGGCGGGCGAGGCGCGCGTCGGGGCGCGTCGGGTCGAAGTGGTAGACGAGCCCGCCCGACTCCTCGACGAGAAGGGCGATCTTCCCGGTGCGGAGCGCCTCGAGGCCATCGGCGACGGTCGCGTACGCCGACGGCTTGACCTTGCCGGATGCCGCGAGCGCCTTCGAGACGTCCGCCGCGGTGGGCCCGGCGACGAGGCCGACGGGAACCGGGTCGGGCGGCCGGTCGCGGAACGCGAACCCGAGGACGAGCGCCATGAGGATCGGGAACGCGAAGACCCAGAAGAGCGCCTCGGGCTCGCGGACGAACTCGAGCAGGCGCGTCTTCGTGAGCGCGGCCAGAGGATGCTGGCGCTCACTCATCGCGCAGCTCCCGGCCGGTCAGCGAAATGAACACGTCCTCGAGCGTGGCCCGATGCGTCGAGAGGGAGACGAGCCGGGCCTCGGCGCCTTCGAGCGCCTCGAGGAGCGCCGGGACCGCCTGCGCGAGCGAGCCGGCGGCGAGCAGCCACCGGCCGTCGCGCTGGCGGCGGTCGCCGATGCCGGGGATCGCGGCGAGCAGGGCGTCGTCGACGGCCGGCTCGGTCGCGAACTCGATGATGTGGGGCGCGCGGAGGCCGGCGATGAGCTCGGCGGGGGAGCCCTGCGCGATGATCCGGCCGTGGTCCACGACCGCCACGCGGTCGCAGAGGCGCTCGGCTTCCTCCATGTAGTGCGTGGTGAGCAGAACCGTCCGGCCGGCCGCCTTGTACGCGGCGATGCGCTCCCAGAGCTGAAGGCGGCTCTGCGGATCGAGGCCGGTCGTGGGCTCGTCGAGGAAGAGCAGCTCGGGGTCGCCGGCCAGCGCGCACGCGACGGCGAGGCGCTGGCGCTGGCCGCCCGAAAGCTTGCCGACGCGGGCGTCGCGCTTCTCCTCGAGCGAGAGGTCTTCGAGGAGCTGTTCGGGAGAGCGGCCGCGCACGTAAAACGACCGGAAGAGGGACAGGGTCTCGTAGACGGTCAGCTTCTCGGTCAGCCGGCTCTCCTGGAGCGAGACGCCGAGCTTTTCCCGGAGCTCGCGCTCCTGGCTGCCCCAGCGTCGCCCGAGAACGACGACGTCGCCCGCGTCGGGTTTCGTCAGCCCTTCGAGGATCTCGATCGTCGTCGTCTTGCCGGCGCCGTTGGGCCCGAGCAGGCCGAAGCACTCGCCCGCGCGCACCTCGAGGTCGAGGCCGTCGACGGCCTTCACGTCGGCGTAGTACTTCTTCAGGCCGCGGCAGACGATCGCCGGGGCGGGCGCGGTGGACATCGGAGGCGGGATTCTAGCCGACAGCTATTTGTTGGCCGTGACCACGATGCCCTCGAACCCCGCCTGCTCGAGGCTCGAGAGCGCGGTCTCGGCGTCGGCGCGCGAGCCGACCGGGCCGACCTTGACGCGCGTCAGGCCCTGGTACGCCTCGAAGTAGACGGTGAATCCCGCGGCGCGGACGCGATCGGCATGGCGGTCGGCGCGCGGCTTCTCGGCGAACGAGCCGACCTGCACCGCCCAGAGTCCGCCGGGCGGCGGCGGCGTCGGCTCGGGGCCCGGCTCGACGACGAGGAGGCGCACGCGGGCGACACCCGGACCGATCATCGCGATCGCGGTCGCCGCCGCTTTCGAGAGGTCGATGATGCGGCCCTGGACGAACGGGCCCCGGTCGTTGATGCGCACGCGGACGGTACGCCCGGTGTCGAGGCTCTTCACCTCGACCACGGTGCCGAGGGGGAGTTCGCGGTGGGCGGCCGTCAGCTTCGAGGAGTCGTAGATCTCGCCGGAGGCGGTCGGCTTGCCCTCGAACCCGTCGTCGCCGCCGTACCACGACGCGAGTCCTTCCTCGGACCAGCCCTTCGACGCTTCGGAGGGCGCGGCGGGTGGGGCGGGGCGCGACGCGGGCGGCGCCGGGCGGTGCGACGCGCAGGCGCCGGCCAGAGCGGCGAGAACGACGGGGACGGCCCGGGCCGCGAGCCGGCGAGCCGCCGTCACACGCGGACGGAAGCGCTCGCGGCGGCCTCGGCACCGGCGAGCGCGGGGTCGAGCTCCTCCCGCACGAAGGCGTCGACCTGCTCGGCCGAGCGCCCGACGAGTCGCTCGGGCGCGGCCGCGGCCGACAGGTCCGCACGGGTCAGACCGAAGGCCGCATCGCCGGCGAGGCGGTCGAGCAGGTCCGCGGATTCACCGGTCGCGGCGCGCGCGTCGGCGGAAGCCCGGGCGTGGACGCGCAGGCGCTCGTGGAGCTCCTGGCGGTCGCCGCCTCGGCGGACCGCCTCCATCATCAGGTTCTCGGTCGCGAGAAACGGTGCCTCGGCCGCGAGACGGCGCCGCGCCACCTCCGGATGGACGACGAGGCCGCCGAGGACGTTTTCGAGCAGGATCAGAATGGCGTCGCTCGCGAGGAAGGCTTCGGGAACGGCGATCCGCTTGTTCGCGGAGTCGTCGAGCGTCCGCTCGAGCCACTGGGTCGCGGCGGTCATCGCGGTGTCGAGCGAGAGGGCGATGACGTGCCGCGCGAGCGAGCACACGCGCTCGGCGCGCATCGGGTTGCGCTTGTAGGGCATCGCGGAGGAGCCGATCTGCGAGCTTTCGAACGGCTCCTCGAGCTCGCCCTCGTGCTGCAACAGGCGCAGGTCGCTGCCGATCTTGTGCGCCGACTGCGCGAGCCCGGACAGCGCGTGAACGACGCGGTCGTCCTGCTTGCGGGAGTAGGTCTGCCCCGAGACGCGCTGGCGGCGCGCAAACCCGGCACGCGCGGCGAGCGCCCGGTCGAGCTCCTCGACTTTCGCCGAGTCGCCGTCGAAGAGGCGCAGGAACGAGGCCTGGGTGCCCGTGGCGCCCTTCGCCCCGAGGAAACGCAGGTCGTCGCGGGCCGCGCGCGTCTGCTCGAGGTCCATCAGCAGGTCGGAGGCCCAGAGCGTCGCGCGCTTGCCGACGGTCGTCGGCTGGGCCGGCTGGAAGTGCGTGTAGGCGAGGGCGGGCAGGCTCCGATGCGTCAGGGCGAACGCGCGCAGGTGACGGAGCACCGACACGAGGCGGCGCTCGATCAGACCGAGGCCGTCGCGCATCTGGATCAGGTCGGTGTTGTCGGTGACGTAGGCCGAAGTCGCTCCCCAGTGGATGATGCCCTTCGCCGCGGGAGCGGTCGCGCCGAACACGCGGACGTGCGCCATGACGTCGTGCCGGGTCCTCGCCTCTTCCGCGGCCGCCGCGGCGAAGTCGACGTCGGCGAGGTGATCGCGCATCTGGCCGATCGCCTCCTCGGAGATCGGCAGGCCGAGCCGCCGTTGCTCTTCCGCGAGCCACAGCCACAGCCGCCGCCAGGTGGTGAACTTGAAGGCGGGGGAGAAGAGGGCGGACATCTCCGCCGAGGCGTAGCGCTCGGTCAGGGGGTTGACGTAGGACTCACTCATCGTCCGGGCCGGACTCCTCCCCGAGATTGAACAGGCGCACCTCGTCGTTGCCGCAGACCAGGCAGGTCGCTTCCGTGATCCGGCTGCCGTCCATCTCGAAGACATAGCACGGCGTGCCGCACTGAGAACACATCAGGTAGTCGACTTCGCGGAACTCGTCGGGCTTCTTCTTCGGGTTGAGCGGCTTGGGCGGACCGTCGAGAGGCATGGGTCAATTGTCGCACGGGCGGGGCTGGAGGAAGGGAGGAAGGGAGGGCGGGAGGCAGGGAGCGAACCCGGACATCATTTGTCCGGATCGGGCGCTATTCTGTGTCCATGTCCTCATCGGCCATCCTGATCGGACTGGCGGCGTTGATCCTCGCCGGCGGCGCGGCGGCTGCCGCGCTGGTGCTCGCCCGCTCCCGCGACTCCGCGGCGCGGATCGACCGGCTCCTCGCCGAGACGGCGCGGGCGCGCGAAGCGTCCCAGTCGGTCGACCGCCGGTTCGAAGAGCTGCGGGGCTCGGTCGAGACGCGCGTCGGCGGCGTCGAAAAGCGGCTGGACACGGGCCAGCGTTCGATCGCCGAGCACCTCGGTCAGTCCGGCCAGCTCCTGCGCGAGGTCGGCGAAAAGCTCGGACGTCTGCACGAGGCGTCGCAGCGCATCGAGCGGCTCGCCGGGGAGGTCACGCGCCTGGAGGACCTGTTGAAGCCGCCGAAGCTGCGCGGCACGCTCGGGGAGATGTTCCTCGAGCAGGCGCTCGCCCAGGCGCTGCCGCCGGGGGGCTTCGCGACGCAGCACCCGCTCGGCGGGGGCGTGGTGGTGGACGCGGTCGTGTTCGTGCAGGAGAAGGTCGTTCCGATCGACAGCAAGTTTCCGCTGGAGAACTACCGGCGCTCCCACGAGCTTTCGGACGAGGCGGAGAAGCGCCGCGCCCGCCAGCAGTTCGCCCGCGACGTCCGCAAGCACGTCGACGCGATTGCCGAGAAGTACATCCGGCCGGCCGCCGGCACCTGCGATTTCGCCCTGATGTACGTCCCGGCCGAGGCCGTGTACGCGGAGATCGCCGCCGACGGCGAGGAGTCCGCGCTCGCCGACTACGCGGCCTCGAAGCGCGTGGTGCCGGTGTCGCCGCGGCTGCTCTATGCGTACCTCTCGACGGTGGCGATGGGCCTGCGCGGCATCGCGCTGCAGGAGAACGCCCGCGAGGTCCATCAGAACCTCGCCGAGCTCGCGCGCCTGACCGATCGCGTCGGGGGTCCGCTCGAGAAGCTCGGAGGCCACCTGGAGAATGCGTCGCGCCAGTACGAAGAGACCACCCGGGCTTTCGAACGTTTCGCCGCGCGCCTGGACTCGATCGCGGACAAGGCCGGGAGCGAGGACGAGACGGCCGATCGGCCGACGCCGACGCCGCTTCCGCCTTCCTGACGCTCTGGCGCGGACCCGGCGTCGCTGGCGTTCGGGAGGAACAGCGCTCGCCCGGTCAATGACTTGAAGCGATCCGGCGCCGGGCGCGTTCCGCGATGCGCCTGCGATCGGGTAGTATCCGCCCTTCTTTCGCGAGCCCTCAATGTCCCTCAGAGTCACTTCCGAGATCGGCAAGCTGAAATCGGTCCTGGTCCACCTGCCGGGGCCGGAGATCGATCGCATGGTGCCGTCGATGATGGAGGAGCTCCTCTTCGACGACATCCTCTACGGCAACCGCGCCCGCGAGGAGCACCGGCGCTTTCAGCAGGTCCTCGGATACGTCGCCGACGAGGTGCTCGAGATCCAGGATCTCCTCGAGGAAGTCCTGCAGATCCCCGAGCAAAGAGGCGCGATCATCGACGACCTGTCGCGCACGCTCGGGTGGGCGCCGGAGATGGAGGCGCGCCTGCGCGACCTCTCGGCCGAGCAGCTCGCCGCGGCGCTGGTCGTCGGGATCGAGAAGGAGTCGCCGGGCAACGCCAGCGTGGCGGCCGAGCTCTTCGAGCTCCCGCCCATCCCGAACTACTTCTTCCAGCGCGACCCGCTCGTCGTCGTCGGCGAGCGCGCGATCCGCGGTTCGATGGCGACGTCCGCCCGCCTGCGGGAGCCGCTGCTCTCGGGCTACGTCCTGTCGCTCCATCCGCGCTTCGCGACGCCCGAGGGCGGCAAGTTCTGGTTCCAGGAGTTCTCGGCGGACTACGGGAAGCCCTCGTCCTACGCGCGCATGCGGCCGACGCTCGAAGGCGGCGACGTGCTCGTGCTGCGGGACGACCTGCTCGCGATCGGCTACAGCGAGCGGACCGAGAAGACGACGATCGAGCGCCTCGCGGAGTCGTTCAAGAAGCTGAAGTCGCCGATCAAGCGCATCCTCGTGGTGGCGATTCCGCCGGAGCGCTCGTTCATGCACCTCGACACGGTCTTCACGATGATCTCGCAGGACGAGTGCCTCGTGTACGGGCCGATGATCCTGCCCGACGGGGCCGAAGAGGCCGACGTCTACGAGTGCGACCTCACCAAGCGGGAGATCACGTGGACGACCGAGAAGGACCTGCTCTCGGCGCTGAAGGCCCAGAAGCTCGACTTGAAGCCGATCCGCTGCGGCGGCCAGGACGCGATCGCCGAGCGCCGCGAGCAGTGGACCGACGGCGCCAACGCCTTCGCGCTCGCGCCGGGGGTCGTGCTGATCTACGACCGCAACGAGGCGACCGTGGCCGAGCTCGCGCGCTCGGGCTACACGGTGGTGGACGAAGCGGACCTGCTGCTCGGCCGGGAAGAGCTCGAGCTCTGGAAGCCGGGCAAGAAGTACGTCATCCTCCTCGCGGCGCACGAGCTTTCGCGCGCCCGCGGCGGGCCGCGCTGCATGACCATGCCCCTCGTGCGCGAGGACGTCAAACCGTGAACCGGGAATTGGAAGGCGGAAATCGGGAACCGAGGGGAGAGATGCCGGCGGATCCGGCTCCCGATTCCCGATTTTCGATTCCCGCTCCATGAACCCCACGCCTTTCTTCTCCTTCGTCCGCCCGCTCGCGGTCGTGGCGTTCGGCGGCAACGCGCTGCTGCGCCCCGAGGACGACGGCTCGACGGCGAAGCAGCTCGAGCGGGCCCGCGAGGCGGTCCGAATGCTCCTGCCGATCATCGGCAAGGGGTACGAGCTCATCGTCGTGCACGGCAACGGACCGCAGGTCGGCAACATCCTCATGCAGGCCGAGGAAGCCGCCGACAAGATCCCGCCCCAGACGCTCGACTTCTGCGTCGCCCAGACCGAGGGCTCGATGGGGTTTCTGCTCGAGCTCGCTTTCGACAACGAGCTGCCCCGGGCCGGTTTCCGCAAACAGGTCGTGACGATCATGACGCAGGTCGAGGTGGACGCCGCGGATCCGGCGTTCCTCAAGCCGTCCAAGCCCATCGGTCCGTTCTTCACCAGGGAGAAGGCCGAGCTGATGCAGCGCACGGCCGGCTGGACGATGGTCGAGGACGCCGGGCGCGGCTGGCGCAAGGTCGTCGCCTCGCCCAAGCCGCGCGAGGTGCGGGGCGTGGAGATCGCGGCCGCCCTCATCAACCGCGGGCACATCGTCATCGCCGCGGGCGGCGGCGGGATCCCCGTGGTCGTCAGCGACGACGGCCACGTGCGCGGCGTCGAGGCCGTCATCGACAAGGACTACGCCGCGTCGATGCTCGCCGCGTCGCTGTCGGCGAACCTGTTCATCGTGCTGACGGGGGTCGACCGCGTGTCCCGCGACTTCGGCAAGCCGACGCAGAAGGCGTTGTCGGAGCTCGACGTGGCGACGGCAAAGGCGTTGCTCGCCGAGGGCCAGTTTCCGCCCGGAAGCATGGGCCCGAAGATCGACGCCGCGATCCGCTTCGTCGAGGCCGGAGGCCACGAGGTGCTCGTGACGCGCGCCGAGTCGCTGGCCGAGGCGCTCGAGGGACGGACCGGGACCTACATCCGCGCGGCGCGATGAGCGAGGGCGAGCCTCCGGAACTTCCGCCGCCCGCGTTCCTGTCTCCCGAGTCTCCGCTCTCGGACGCCCCGCCGCCGCCGGCCCTGCCTCGCGAGCCGCGGCGTCCGCCGCTCGGCGGCGCCTGGCCGTTCGTCGTGGCGGGAGTGATCGTCGCGGGGACGCTCGTCGCGGTGTACGCGCTCCTGCACCCGCGCGCGCACGGCGGCGCCGCGGGCGGCGAGGACACGCCGGCCACGGTCACCGCCGAGCAGGCGAGCCTGCGCAAGGAGCCGTCGGTGCGCGCCGCGGTCGTCGCGACGCTCGCGCAGGGCCAGCGCGTGCGCGTCCGCGCGGAGACGGCGCCGTGGGTCGACGTCACTTCCGATGCGGGAAGCGGGTTCCTGCCGGCCGACGCCGTCGAACGGGATGCCGACCGGGAGGCGCGGGAGCGGCGCGCGAAGACGCTTCTCGCGCTCGCCCCCGTCTACGGCGTCGTCGCCGAGGACGCCGAGATCGCCCTCGCGCCCGACCCGGCGGCCGCGCGCGCCGGAACGCTCCCGAAAGGCGCGGTCATCGAGATCCACTCGGTCGACCACTCGTACTTCGCCTTCGCCGACAAGAAGTGGGGCGTCGCGTTCGTCGACTCGGCCCGCGTCGACCTCGTGCCCCCGGACCCCCGGCAGCCGGTGATCACGCCGGAGAAGGTGCGGCCGCTCAAGGACCTGACGGTGATCGATCTCGCCGCCGAGCCGCCGCCGGAGGAGGGCGAGGCGCCCGGCGAGGAGCCCGAAGGCGGCGCCGCCCTGCCGGCCCCTCCCGCGGCCGCGATACCGGCCGAGCCGGCGCCCGGCCTCCTCGAGCCGCCGGTCGCCGTGACCCGCGTCGAGCCCGCGTACCCCGACCCGGCCAGGCGCGCGGGCGTCGAAGGGACCGTCGAGCTCGAGGTGGCGATCGACGCGGCGGGGAGGGTGACCGACGTCGAGGTCGTGCGCGGGCTGCCGATGGGTCTCTCGGAAGCGGCGACCGAGGCCGTGCGCCATTGGACCTGGCGCCCGGCGCGCGCGGCGACCGGACCCGTCGCCTCGCGGCGGACCGTTCGCGTCCGCTTCCTGCTCCATCCCGAGGAGGAGCACTAGGGATCTATAATTCTCGGGACCCCCATGTTTCAGGTCCTGTACGAAGTCGACGGGCGGCAGCAGGTCTTCACCGCCCTGAAGGACGTCCTGTCGATCGGCCGGGCCAACGACAACGACATCGTCTTGAACGACTTCTCGGTCTCCCGCCGCCACGCGTACCTGAAGAAGGAAAACGGCGCCTGGGTCATCCACGACAACCAGTCGACCAACGGCGTGCGCGTCAACGACCGGCCCGTGCCGTCGTCGCCCGTCAAGGACGGGGACGCGGCCGTCATCGGGACGTTCGTCCTGCGGTTCCGCGACGACCCGACGGTCTCGCGCCACGGCGGCCGCATGCTCGACGCGACCTCGACCTGCATCCGGCCGATCGCCGAATTCAACGAGGACTTCGGCCTCGAGCGTGACACGGCGGCGCCGGTGTCGGAGTCCACGGCCGAGCGAAAGCGCGTCGTGCTCGACCTCGCCTACAAGAACAAGGTTTTCGAGATCCTCGTCCAGGTGGCCAAGGCCCTCATCTCGGCCGACGACCTCGCGACCGTGCTCGACAAGGTCATGGACCTGATCTTCGAGTTCCTGCCGGCCGACCGCGGGTTCCTGCTCCTCGAGGAGGGAGGCGCGCTGCAGCTGAAGATCTCGCGGTTCCAGTCGGGAAAGCGCTCGACCGCCGACGGCGCCACGCCGTACTCGCGCACGATCGTGGAGATGGTGGTGCGGCAGAAGGTGGCGATCCTGACCTCCGACGCCCAGGCCGACCAGCGGTTCGAGGCGGGCGAGTCGATCCGGATGCAGCAGATCCGCTCGGCCATGTGCGCGCCGCTCTGGAGCAGCAACGCGGTCATCGGGGTCATCTACATCGACTCGCCGCTCCACGCCGGCACGTTCTCGGGCCAGGACCTGGATCTGCTGACCGCGCTCGCCAATTTCGCCGCGGTCGCGATCGAGCGCGCCCGCCTCCACGAGCACGTCCTCGAGGAGAAGCGGATTCGCGGCCGGCTCGAGCGGTACCACTCGCCGCAGGTCGTCGAGGAGATCATCGCCGACGTCGCGGCCACGGGCGACATCAAGCCGGCCCGCACCAAGGTCGTGACGATCCTCTTCGCGGACCTCGTCGGGTTCACCACCTGGTCCGAGAAGATGCCGGCCGAAGGATTGGCCCGCCTGCTCACGGAGTTCTTCACGCTGTCCTCGGACGCCGTCTTCGCCTGCGGCGGCACGATCGACAAGTTCATCGGCGACGCCGTCATGGCCTTCTTCGGCGCGCCGTTCGACCAGCCCGACCACGCCGACCGGGCCGTCGCGGCGGCGCTGAAGATCCGGTCGGAAGTCGCCGCGTGGAACCACGAGCGAACCGCCCGCGGCGAGGCGCCGATCGAGGTGCGGATCGCCGTCAACACCGGAGAAGCGATCGTCGGCGACATCGGGTCGCAGCGCCGCGTGGACTACACGGTCCTCGGCAACGCGGTCAACGTGGCCGCGCGCCTGGAAGAGTTCGTGGCGCAGGCGGGCGACGTCGTGATCGGCCCGGAGACGTTCGCCGCGGTCGAGGCCCGCTACGAATGCGCGCAGCTCGGCTACTTCTCGCTCAAGGGTCTCTCGACCCAGGTGCCCCTCTACAAGGTCCTCGCCGGGAAGTAGGTCAGCGTCCGTCCGGCCCCGCGGGCGTGCGGCGGGCCGGGATCTTCTCGTCCTGGCGCAGCTTCGCGAAGCGCCGCTCGAGCTCGGGGTCGCGCGGCGCGAAGTCGAGGTTCCGGTACGCGCGGTAATAGAGGACCGCGACGAGCGGCTGGGCCGAGTCGAGTGCCGAAAGGGCCTGCGCCTTGAAGTACGGCGGGAGGCTCCGGTCGAGCTCGGCGGTCGCCGCGTCGGCCGGATGCGCCTCGCTGACGCGGTTGGCGCGGTGGGCGATCTCGAGCGCGCGCCGAGCCCGCGCCTCGGTCGGGAGCGTCTTCCACTGAGCGACGAGGCGCGCGAGCGCGTCCGGAGCCAGGGTGCGCTCTTCGGGCGGGGAGGGCGCGGCGGGTTCCGTTGCCGGCGCCGGGGTCGGTGCCAGGGGCGCCGGGGTCGCGGTCGGCGGGGCCGGGGTCGGCGCTTCCGTCGGCGCGGGCGAAGGCAGGGCCGTCGGGACGGTCCGCGGGCGCGGCGGGGGCATCGCGGCCGGCGGCGCCGCGAAGCGGCGGGCGAGCAGCACGGCGACGATCGCGAGGACCGCGGCGGCGGCGATCGCCGCGTCGAATCCGCGTCGCCGACGCGCCGCGGGAGTCGCCCCCGCCGTGCGCTCGGGCGCGGCGGACGCCGTCCGTCCGATCGCGCCGAGCGCCTCGGAGAGCTCGCGCGCGCTCGCAAAACGTTTGTCGCGCTTCTTCTCGAGCGTGCGCCCGACGACCGCCGCGAGCGGCGGGCCGACGTCGGCCGGAAGGGCCGAGACGTCGAGCGGCGGCGCCGGCGTGTTCAGGTGCTTGCCGAGGTAACCCTCGGGCGTCGACGCCTCGAACGGCGCCCTTCCCGAGAGCATCTCGTAGAGCACCGCACCGAAGGAGTAGAGGTCGCTTCGAGCGTCGATCGGCTGGCCGGGCGGGAGCGCTCCCGCCTGCTCCGGCGAGCAGTACTTGAGCTTGCCGAGGAAGAAGCCCGTCCCCGTCATCGCCAGCGACTCGGCCGCGACGCGCTTGGCGATTCCGAGGTCGATGATCTTCGCGCGGAGGCCGGCCGGCGTCTGGCGGATCATGATGTTGTCGGGAGAGAGATCGCGGTGGACGATTCCCTGCGCGTGGATCTCCGAGAGGCCGGCGAGGACCTGGCGCGCGACGTCGAGGGCCTGCCCGGGCTCGAGTCGCCCGCGGCTCCGGAGGAACGCCTCGAGGGTGACGCCGTCGATGAACTCCCAGACCATGTAGTAGGAGCCGTCGGGCTGCCGTGAGAAGTCGTAGAGCGCCGCGACGTTCGGGTGCCGCACGAGGGTGGCGAGCCGGGCTTCTTCCTGGAAACGGCGCGCCGCCGAGCCGTCGCCGGACGCGTCGGGCTTGGTGACCTTGATGATGCGGATCTCGTCGAGGTGGAGGTGGCGCGCGCGGTAGACCTCGCCCATGCCGCCCTCGGCGAGCTTGTCGAGGATCTCGTACTTGCCGTCGAGGATTTCGCCGGGGGAGAGTCGCGCCGCCGCGAGGCCGCAGGCGGGACAGAAGCGCGCCGGCGCGGAGACGGGGCCGCCGCAACGCGGGCAAGGGCGTGTCGCGGGCGCCATCGCGAGTCATTCTAAGGGCCGCGCGTCTCCGGGTCGGCCGCGCCGCGTGGCAGAATCCCCGCGTGGAAGCGCTGCCTCTGGTGTTCGTCACGAGCCGGGCGGAAAAGGCTCAGGAAGCCGCCCGTCTCGGCTTCCCGATCGAGCGCCTGGACCTCGACCTGCCCGAGCCGCAGGCGCTCGACCCGTCGGAGATCGTCGAGGCCAAGGCGCGCGCCGCCTTCGAGCGCATCGGGCGCCCGGTGCTGGTCGAAGACAGCGGCCTCGCGGTGCGGGCCTGGGGCGGCTTTCCCGGGGCCCTGGTCAAGTGGCTCGAGAAGAGCGCCGGCGTCGCGGGCCTCGCCCGGATGCTCGACCCGTTTCCCGACCGGTCGGCGACCGCGGTCTGCGCGATCGCGTACTGCGACGGGGGCGACGTCGTCGCGGCGCGCGGGGAGTCGCATGGCCGCATTGCCCCGGGACCGCGCGGGGCGTGGGGATTCGGCTGGGACGCCATCTTCATCCCGGACGGCAGCGACCTGACCTTCGCCGAGATGAAGCCCGAGGAAAAGGACCGCGTCTCGCACCGGCGCCGGGCCTGGGACGCGATGGGGCCCCGGCTCCGGCTCGAGCGGCGATGAGCCTCCCGGGGGCACCGGCCGCCGCCGGCCGGGTGCCGCGGGTTGTCGAAAAGAGCGCGGTGGACTAGCATCGCGTTTCCTCGAACAAACGAAAGACATGGAACTCGCGGAGGTCGTCGGACATCTCGTCGGACTCCGGCGCTTCCCGGTGCGCGGCCTGGCCGGCGAAACGCCGGACGAGGCGCGCGTCCAGGGCTCCGGGCTGGCCGGCGACCGCGTCTTCGACCTCTACGACCAGTCGGCCGCGGCGATCCTGAGCGCCCCGGCGAACCCGTTCCTGTTGCGTTATCGGGCGCGGTACCTCGATCCGGACGTGCGGGGCGACGACTTCGGACCGTGGATCCGGGTCCGTAAACCCGACGGCGAGGAGGTCGCGCTCTCGGACGCGGCGTGGGTCGACGACGTGTCGCGCCGGTGCGGCCGCGAGGTGCGGCTGCGCCCGCGGCCCGAGGCGCAGAGCGATCCCGCGCCGCTCCACCTGATCTCGGTCCCGACGCTGCGCTTTCTCGAGCAGCAATACGGCGGCCCGGTCGAGCCGAGTCGCCTTCGCGCGAACGCCGTCCTCGAGCTGCCGGACCGGCGCGCCTTCGAGGAGGATCGCTGGATCGGGCGGCAGCTCTGGGTCGGGGACGTGCTCGTCGAGATCGTGCAGCCGAGCGAGGATTGCGTCGTCGCGACCCTCGACGCCGACACCCCCGAGCGGTCGCCGGGATTGCTCGCGGCCATCGTCCGCGGGCGCCAGGGACGTCTCGGGGTTCGGACCCGCGCCCTGACGGGCAACCGCCTGCGAGTCGGCGATCCGGTCGCGATCATCGACTGATACACTTCGAGGCGACGATGTCGCGACCGATCCGCGTCCTGATCGCCAAGCCGGGCCTCGACGGCCACGACCGGGGCGCCAAGGTCATCGCCCGGGCCCTGCGCGACGCCGGCATGGAAGTCATTTACTCGGGGCTGCGCCAGACGCCCGAGCAGGTCGTCGCCGCGGCGATCCAGGAGGACGTGGACGTCATCGGCCTCTCCATCCTGTCGGGCGCCCACAACGTCCTGTTTCCGGAGATCCTGAAGCTGCTCAAGGAGCGCGGCGGGGAAGACATCCTCGTCGTGGCCGGCGGCATCATCCCGGAGAAAGACCTCGCGCCGCTGAAGGCGCTCGGCATCCGCGAGATCTTCCTGCCGGGCACCCCCACGCAGACGCTCGTGGACTTCATCCGGGAGGCGGCTTCGGAGAAGCTCGCGCGGACCTGACGCCCGGCCGTATGGAGCAACTGCCCACCCGAGTCGACACCGGTTCCGCCGAGTTTTCGAGCCGCGCCCGCGCGATGGAAGAGCTCGTCGGCGCCCTGAAGGGCGAGCTCGCGAAGGCGCGCCTGGGCGGGGCGGGGCGGGCCCGCCACGCCGAGCAGAAGAAGATGTTCGTGCGGGATCGCGTCGACGCCCTGCTCGACGCCGGCGCCCCGTTTCTCGAGCTCTCGCCGCTGGCCGCGCACGGCCTCTACGACGGCGAGGCGCCGGGCGCCGGCCTCGTCACGGGCGTCGGCCGCGTGATGGGGCGCGAGGTCATGGTCATCGCCAACGACGCGACGGTCAAGGGCGGCACGTATTTCCCGATCACCGTCAAGAAGCACCTGCGAGCGCAGGAGATCGCCGAGGAGAACCGTCTGCCGTGCATCTACCTCGTGGACTCGGGCGGCGCGTTCCTGCCGCTCCAGGCCGACGTCTTCCCCGACCGCGAGCACTTCGGCCGGATCTTCTACAACCAGGCCCGGATGTCGGCCCGGCGCATTCCCCAGGTCGCGGTCGTCATGGGCTCGTGCACGGCCGGCGGCGCCTACGTGCCGGCGATGTCGGACGAGGCCGTCATCGTGAAGGGGACCGGCACGATCTTTCTCGCGGGGCCGCCGCTCGTCAAGGCCGCCACGGGCGAGGAGGTCACGGCCGAGGAGCTCGGCGGCGGCGACGTGCACACGCGGATCTCCGGCGTCGCCGACCATCTCGCCGAGGACGACGCGCACGCGCTCGAGATCGCGCGCTCGATCGTGGGCGCGCTCGGCGGCGTCAAGACGCTGCCGGCCGACCGCGAGGCGCCCGAGGAGCCGGCCTACGACCCGAAGGAGATCTACGGCGTTCTGCCGACGGACCTGCGGCAGCCCTACGACGTGCGCGAGGTGATCGCGCGTCTCGTCGACGGCTCGCGCTTCCAGGAGTTCAAGGCGCGCTACGGGACGACCCTCGTTTGCGGGTTCGCGCGGCTCTCGGGCTTTCTCGTCGGCATCGTCGCCAACAACGGGATCCTGTTCTCGGAATCGGCGCTGAAGGCGACCCATTTCATCGAGATGTGCGCGCGCCGCAAGGTGCCGCTCCTCTTCCTCCAGAACATCACGGGCTTCATGGTCGGCAAGGAGTACGAGCGGGGCGGCATCGCCAAGGACGGCGCGAAGATGGTGCACGCGGTCGCCAACGCGGCCGTGCCCAAATTCACGGTCATCCTCGGCGGATCCTTCGGGGCCGGCAACTACGGGATGTGCGGCCGGGCGTACGGCCCGCGGTTCCTCTTTCTCTGGCCGAACGCGCGGATCTCCGTCATGGGAGGGCCACAGGCGGCGGCGGTCCTGTCGACCGTCAAGCAGGATCAGCTCGTCCGCGCGGGCAAGGCGCCGATGACCGGGGACGAGGTCGCCGAATTCGAGCGGCCCACTCGGGAGAAATACGAGGCCGAAGGCAACCCCTACTACGCCACCGCGCGGCTCTGGGACGACGGCGTCCTCGACCCGGCCGAGACGCGCGCCGCGCTCGCGCTCGCGCTGTCGGCCGCCTACAACGCGCCGATTCCGGAGACGGAGTTCGGCGTGTTCCGGATGTGACGGTGGCCGCGCTCGCGATCCTCGGCCTCCTGTGGCGCCTCGCCGGCGCGGCGCCGGCGTCGCCGCTCGGTTTCGCGCTCGCGGTCGAGAACGAGACGGCGCTGAAAGTCGTCCTTTCGGGGCCCGCGGCGGAGCTCGAGCCGGGGCCGTTCAAGGGCACGATCGCGATCAACGGCTCGGCGGCGGAGCTGCCGCTGTCGGGAACCGTGGTCCGCGACGGCGACCGCTGGCGCCTGCCGGCAGTCGTCGCCTACACCGACGTTCCCGCCGACTGGGCCGACCGCTTCCAGCCCGACGGCTTCACGTATCGGCTGCGCGCCGCCTCCGGCCGCGAGTGGACGGGCACGCGGAGCTGGAAGGACGTGGAGCTCGCGGGCGACCGCGACGCGATGGCGAGCTACGTGGCGCTCGATGACGTGACGCTCACGCAGATGTCGCTGCTCTCGAGCGAGGCCCGCGCCCAGGTGACGGTGCGCAATCCGTTCGCGTTCCCGTTGAAGATCGCCTCGACGGAATATGTTCTGTACGCCAACGGCCGCGAGGTCGGCAGCGGCCAGACGCAGGGGATGATCCTGCACCCCAGACAGAAGAACGTCCTGGCGCTGCCGATCGACGTCGACCATGCCGATCTGCTGGCGGCCGCCGGCGGGGCGCTGGTCTCGGGGGGCGACGTCGCGGTCCGGCTGAAGGGCAGGCTCGTGGTCCGGCTGAAGGGCGGCGACGTGACCGTGCCGCTCGCCCTCTCCGGGAACCTGTCGGACGCGTCGTGACGGCCGGGTATCGCAGTCTCCACGTCGCGCCGCAGGGCCCGGTCGCGCGGGTCACGCTGGCGCGGCCCGAGGTCCGAAACGCCTTCGACGACGGGTTGATCGAGGAACTGACGCGGGCGTTCCGCGAGCTGGGCGAGGACCCGGTGGTCCGCGTCGTCGTGCTCGCCGGGGACGGGCCGACCTTCTGCGCGGGCGCCGACGTGAACTGGATGCGCCAGGCCGGCGGCTACTCGCGGGCCGAGAACGAGGCGGACGCGGAACGGATGGCGCGGATGCTCCGGGGGATCGACGCGTGCCCGAAGCCGGTCGTCGCGCTCGCGCACGGCGCGGCCATCGGCGGGGGAGTCGGCCTCGTGGCCGCGGCGGACATCGCCATCGCCGCCGAAGGCACCGTCTTCTCGCTCGCCGAGGTCAAGCTCGGGATCCTGCCGTCGGTGATCTCGCCGTACGTGCTCCGGGCGATCGGGCCGCGCGCGGCGCGGGACCTGTTCCTGACGGGCGACCGCTTCGACGCCGCGGAGGCTTTCCGCCTCGGCCTCGTGCACCGCGTCGTGCCGGCCGCGGCGCTCGAAGAGGCGGGTCAGAAGAAGGTGGCGTCGCTCCTCTCGTCCGGCCCGGAGGCGGTGGGGGTCGCGAAGCGGCTCATCGAGCGGGTGACGGGTCAGACGCCGGAGGAAGCGCTGCCGCTGACGGTTGAGACGATCGCCGAGCGGCGCGCCTCCGCCGAGGCCAGGGAAGGATTGACGGCGTTTCTCGAGAAACGGAAGCCGTCCTGGGCGAAGGAGCGTGCGTGAAGGGAACACAGAAGCGGATGGAGTGTCCGAAGTGCGGCAAGGGGTTCTTCGCGTGGCGGCCCGCCGAGCTGCCCGGCGCGCCGGTCAAGTGCTACTTCTGCGGCAACCAGTTCGAGGACGAGGCCGCGCGGCGCAAGCCCCCCGCGGCGCCCCCGGCGCCTGCCGCGGCCTCCGAGCCGAAGGCCAACTGAAAGGAGCCGGCATGCGCCGCTTCGTTCTCGCAGCCCTCGCGATCGCCGCATCGTCCGCCCTCGGCCAGGACGCGGCCGTCCTCATCGAGCGCACGACCGGACCCTCGTCGCAGCTCGGCCCGAACCTCCGGGTCTTGACCGACGAGATCGGCGGCCGCGTCACGAACAGCCCGGGCTACGAGAAAGCGCTCCAGTGGGGCGTGGCGGCGCTCCGGCGCGCCGGCGTCGACGACGTCCGTCTCGAGGCGTACCCCGTGCCCGCGACGTGGGAAGCGGTCTCGATCTCGGCGGCGCTCGTCTCGCCTTCGGAAGTGCCGCTGCGCGCGGTCTCGCTCGGGCTCGCGCCGTCGACGCCGGGCCCGATCACGGCGGCGGTGGTCGACGTCGGTGACGGCCGGCGGGCCGACTTCGACCGGCTGGGGCAGTCGGCCCGCGGGGCGATCGCCCTCGTGCGGAGCAAGCCGATGCTTTCCTTCGACGACCTCTTCGCCGAGTACGCGAACGGCCCCGAGACGATGCAGGCGGCGGCGGACCACGGCCTCGCGGCGATCCTGTTCACGTCCACGCGGGCCCGCGACCTCATGTACCGGCACACGAACACGTGGGGCCCGATCGCGCCGATCCCGATGGCGCAGCTCGCCCGCGAGGACGGGCTGCGGCTGTCGCGTCTCTTCGAGGCCGGCGCGGCGCCCCGCATCACGCTCGACATCCGCAACAGGGTCGGCGGCCCCGGCGAGGCCCGGAACGTCGTCGCCGAGATCCGGGGATCGGAGAAGCCGGACGAGATCGTCCTGCTCGGCGCGCACCTCGACGCGTGGGACCTCGGCACCGGGGCGCTCGACAACGGCGTCAACTGCGCGCTCGTGGTGGACGTGGCGCGGGCGATCGCGGCCGGCCCGCGCCCGAAGCGGACGATCCGGTTCGTCCTCTTCACGGGCGAGGAGAACGGCCTGCTCGGCTCCTTCGGCTACGCGCGCGCCCACCGCGCCGAGCTCGACCGCCACGTCGCCGCCGTGATCCACGACATCGGCGACGGCCGGATCACGGGCTACTACGTCAACGGCCGGCCTGACCTCGAGGCCCCCGTCAAGGCGGCGATGAAGGCCGTCGCCGCGCGCGGCGCGACGGAGGTCGTCGAAGAGGCGATCCTCGGCACCGACAACTTCGACTTCCTGCTCGAAGGCGTCCCCAACCTCGTCGCCAATCAGGACACGAGCCGCTATCTCGCCGACTACCACGCGCAGTCGGACACCTTCGACAAGGTGGACCTCGACCTCGCGCGCAACAACGCCGCGGTCGCCGCGGTCGTCGTCAGCGCCATCGCCAACGCCCCGGAACGCCTCGGACCGCGCCAGTCGCGCGCCGAGATCGCGCGGATCCTCGCCGACCCCCGGTGGAAGCTCGAAGAGCAGATGAAGCTGTACGGCATCTGGGCCGACTGGGAGAGCGGAGCCCGGGGCCGGCAGAAGTGACGGGACGAAGGCTGACGTCACCGAAGCGATGCGCCGGCTCCTGATCGCCAACCGCGGTGAGATCGCCGTGCGCGTGGCCCGGACGGCGCGCGAGATGGGCCTCGAGACCGTCGCCGTGCACGCGGCGGGAGACGCCCGGGCCCTTCACGTGCGGGCGGCCGACCGCAGCGTATCGCTCGGCGACGGGCCGCCGGCGGAGACCTATCTGTCGTCGGCGCGCTTGCTCGCGGCCGCGCGCGAGAGCGGCGCCGACGCCGTCCACCCCGGCTACGGATTCCTGTCGGAGAACGCGGCCTTCGCGCGCGCCGTCGCCGGCGAGGGCCTGACGTGGGTCGGGCCCCCTCCCGCGGCCATGGAGGAGATGGGCGGCAAGCTCCGGGCGCGCGCCCGGATGCAGCAGGCCGGCGTGCCCGTCGTCCCGGGTTCGGCGGCGCTCTCCGGCGATGCGCGGGCGCTCGCGGCCGAAGCGGAGCGCGTCGGATACCCCCTCCTCGTGAAGGCCTCCGCCGGCGGCGGCGGCAAGGGCATGGCGCGCGTCGACCGGCCCGAGCACCTCGCGGCGGCGGTCGAGGAGGCGCGCCGTCTCGCCGAAGCGGCGTTCGGCGACGGGACCGTGTACTTCGAGCGGTTGCTCGACGGCTGCCGGCACGTCGAGTTCCAGGTTTTCGGCGACGGGGCGGGCCGCGTCGTCCACCTCTTCGAGCGCGAGTGCAGCGTGCAGCGGCGGCACCAGAAGATCGTCGAAGAGACGCCGAGCGCGGCGCTGACGGACGAGCGACGGGAGGCGATGGGGAGGGCGGCAGTCGCCGCCGCGCGGGCCGTCGGCTACGTCGGCGCCGGAACCGTCGAGTTTCTCGTGGCGCCCGACGGGAATTTCCATTTCCTCGAAATGAACACGCGCCTCCAGGTCGAACACGCGATCACGGAGGAGACGCTCGGCGTCGATCTCGTGAGGGCGCAGCTCGAGGTCGCCGCGGGGGCCACGCTTCCCGAGGCGTGGCGCGACGGGCGGCTCACGCCTCGCGGCCACGCGATCGAGCTGCGTCTCTACGCCGAGGATCCGGTGGACTTCCTCCCGCGGGCGGGCCGGATCGTCGCGTGGCGAGCGCCCGAAGGCCCGGGCATCCGCGTCGACACGGGCGTGGAAGAGGGGAGCGTGGTCGGCGTCGAGTACGACCCGCTGCTGGCCAAGCTGATCGTCCGGGCCGAAAACCGGCCGGCCGCGATCGGGCGCGCCCGACGGGCCGTCGCCGAGTGGATCGTGCTGGGCGTGGAGACGAACCTGTCCGTGCTCGCGCGCGTGCTCGAGGCGCCGGAGTTCCAGTCGGGGCGTTACGCGACGGACCTCGTCGAGAAGCTCTCGCCGGCCGGCGTCGCGGGCGGCGCTCCCGATGCGGCCTGGATCGCCGCCGCTTTCGCCGAGGCGGAGCTCCCGCCGGCGAAGGACACCCCGGCCGGTGCGCCGGCCACGGCGGCCGCGGACCCCTGGGAAGCGCTCACCGGGTGGCGGCCCGGCCGATGAAGTCCGTCCGATTGCGGCTCGGCGACGACACGCGCGAGGTGCGCCTCTCGGACGCGGGCGAGGCGGTGCTCGACGGCCGCGCCGTCGCCTTCCGCCGGTCGGCCGAGGGCGGCGGGATCGAGGGCCTCGCGATCGGCGGGCGCGTCCACCGCGTCCGGGCCGCGCGCGAGGGCAACCGCGTCTTCGTCTGGTGCGACGGCCGGATCTTCGTCTTCGACCGGGCGCCGCGCGCGCGAGCCGGTGCCGCCGAGCACGGGGCGGACCTGATCGCTCCCATGCCGGGCCGCGTGCGCCGGGTCTTCGTCGACGCCGGGCAGGCGGTCGGGCGCGGGACGGTGCTGCTCGCCCTCGAGGCGATGAAGATGGAGCACGCGATCCGCGCCCCGCGCGACGGGGTCGTCCGGCGCGTCCTCGTCGCCGAAGGCTCGCTCGTCGACGCCGGCGCCGAGCTCGTCGAGCTCGGCTGAGATCGGTTTACCATCTCCCCATGGAGCCCTGGGAGGAACATGCGATCCGCCGGCCGCACCTGCCGGAGCGGGTCACGGTGTACGAGGTGGGACCGCGCGACGGGCTCCAGAACGAAGCGGAAACGGTGCCGCTCCAGACCCGCGCCGAATTCGTGGATGCGCTCGCGGAGGCGGGGCTGCCGGCGATCGAGGTCGGTTCCTTCGTGTCCCCGAAGGCGATCCCTCAGCTCGCGGACACGGAGGAACTCTATCGCCGCATCCATCCGGTCAGCGGTGTCCGGTACCCGGCGCTCGTCCCGAACCTGAAGGGGCTCGAGCGCGCCCTCGCGGCCGGCGTGCGCGAGATCGCGGTCTTCACCGCCGCCTCCGAGACCTTCAACCGCAGGAACATCAACGCCGGCGTCGACGAGTCGATCGAGCGCTTCCGGCCGGTCGTCGCGCGCGCGAAGGAAGAGAGGGTCCGCGTGCGCGGGTACGTCTCGACGGTGTT
This sequence comes from Thermoanaerobaculia bacterium, assembly GCA_035506175.1. GTDB lineage: Bacteria > Acidobacteriota > Thermoanaerobaculia > UBA5066 > Gp7-AA6 > DAHUXD01. The sequence continues at coordinate 91,309 of DATJPZ010000067.1, forward strand.
CGGCTGTCCGTACGAGGGCGACGTCGCACCGGAAGCGGTGCGGGAAGTCGTGCACAAGCTCCTCGACCTCTCGATCGACGAGATCTCGCTCGGCGACACGATCGGCGTGGCCACCCCGGCCGACGTCTTCGACGTCGTCGAGGTCCTCTACGAGTCGGGCGTGACCCGCGGCGTTCTCGCGCTTCACTTCCACGACACGCGGGGCACCGCGCTCGCCAACGTCTTCGCGGGCCTCGAGTGCGGGATCACGACCTACGACTCCTCGGCCGGCGGGCTCGGGGGGTGTCCGTACGCGCCGGGCGCCTCGGGCAACCTCGCCACCGAAGATCTCGTCTATCTGCTCGACGGCCTCGGGATCCAGACCGGCGTCACGCTCGCGCGCGTCGTCGAGGCGTCGCGGCGGATGGCCGGAACGCTCGGACACCGGCCTCCCGGGCGCTATCTCGCGGCCGTGTGGGGCGCGAACGGTTGACAGATTGGGCCCGGGCGTGTAACCTTCTGACCTAACGACGGTTACCTGTGACTAAGAAGATCCTTCTCGCAGACGACAGCCTCACGATTCAGAAGGTAGTCGAGCTGACCTTTTCGGACAGCGAATACGATCTGGTCTGCGTTTCCAACGGACAGAAGGCCCTCGACCGGATCGCCTCCGGAGAGCATCCGGACCTCATCCTCGCCGACGTCGTGATGCCGGAAAAGAACGGCTACGAGGTCTGCGAGGCGATCAAGGCCAATCCCTCGACGGCTCGAATCCCGGTGGTGCTCCTGTCCGGGACGTTCGAGCCGTTCGACCGCGACCGCGCGGAGCGTCTGGGCTGCGACGCGATCGTCTCGAAACCGTTCGACTCGCAACAGCTCCTCCGCCAGGTGGAAGTTCTCCTGTCCCGGCCCGCCTCGGAGGCGCCGGTCGCGGCCACGGTCGCCATCCCGACCATGCCGAACCTGGTCGCGCCGCCGCCCCCGCCGCCGGAGACCCCGGTCACCGAGTCCGGATTCAAGCCGGAAGACTTCACCGGCTCGATCCGCGTGCCCGCCCGGGTCGCCGGGGGAGCGGACCTCTTCGAAGAGGAGTACGGGCAGGCCGACGTCGAGTCGGCGATCGCCGCCTTCGAGAAGGCCCACCCCGAGTTCACGTATGCCGACGACGGCTCGGCCGCGCCGGCGGGATCGGGCGAGCCGATGCGGGAAGAGTCGCACGCGCCCGGTTCGAAGGACGCGGAATGGATGACCGAAGAGGCCGAAGTGCCGCCGCCCGTTCTCCCGGCGCCCGCGCCCTTCTGGGTGCCGCGGGAGCCCGAACCGGACGTTGCCCCGATTCCTTTCGGTGCCGACGACTCGCAGAACCGCCGCCCGACGGGACCGGTGCCGACCGCGGCCGCCTCGCCCGAGCCGATGCGCGCCGACGAGGCGCCGACGCAGCAGATCCCCCTCGCCGCCGAATATGCCGCGCTGTCGCGTGCGGTCGAAGCGCCGGCCGAGCGAGACACCGATCCCACGCACCCCAAGCTCCAGATCACGGAGCGGACCGAGGAGATCGCCGTGTTCCGCGAGAGCGGGCCTCTCGGCATCGCGGCCGCGGCGTCCCCGGCCGAGCCGGCGCCGGCCGAGCCCGCGGCGGCCGTTCCCGCGGACATCGAGGAGCTCGCGCAGTCGACGTCGATCGGCCAGCTCAAGGAAATGCTGTCCTCCGTGTCGCGCCCGGAGGGCGGCCTGACCGACGACGAGATCGACCGCCTGGCCGCCCGCGTCGTCGAGCGCCTGTCCGAGCGGATCGTCCGCGAGATCGCCTGGGAAGTCATTCCCGACGTCGCCGAGGTCGTCATCAAGCAGCGCATCAAGGAGCTCGAGGCCGGCGTGGAATAGAACCCCGCCGCCTTCTGATATATGAAAGGGCTCCGAGAGCCCTTTTTTCATGTCCAAAACCGTCGATTCCGAGCCGGCGCCTGCCAGGGTCCTCGAGAAGACCTTCGATCCGGCGCACTTCGAGGACCGCTGGTACGCGCGGTGGGAGAAAGACGGACGCTTTCAGCCGGCCGGGCCTGCGGGCTCGCCGCGGTACGTCATGGTCATCCCGCCGCCGAACGTCACCGGGCGGCTCCACATCGGGCATGCCTACGGACGCACGGTCGAGGACATCCTGGCGCGGTGGAAGCGCATGCGAGGGCATCGCGTGCTCTGGGTTCCGGGGACCGACCACGCCGGGATCGCCACGCAGATGGTGGTCGAGCGGCAGCTCGCGAAGGAGGGCCTTGACCGGCGCCAGCTCGGCCGCGAGAAGTTCATCGAACGCGTGTGGGCGTGGCGCCGCGAGTCGGGCGACACGATCCTCGCCCAGCTTCGCAAGCTCGGCTGCTCCCTCGACTGGAGCCGGCTGCGCTTCACGATGGATCCCGACCTCTCGCGCGCGGTCCGGCACGCGTTCGTGCGCCTCTACGAAGACGGGCTGATCTACAAGGGCCGCTACGTCGTCAACTGGTGCCCGGGCTGCGGCACGGCCGTGTCCGACCTCGAGGTCGTCGAGCGCCCGACGGCCGGAACGCTGTACAGGATCCGGTACGACGTGCCCGGCGTTCCCGAGGGCGCGGTCGTCGCGACGACCCGCCCCGAGACGATGCTCGGCGACACGGCGCTGGCGATCCACCCGGAGGATCCGCGCAACGCCGCGCTGCGCGGCCGTCGCGCGGTGCTGCCGATCGTCGGCCGGGAGCTCCCGGTCGTCGAGGACGCGATCCTCGTGGACCGCGAGTTCGGCACCGGCGTCGTGAAGGTGACGCCGGCGCACGACGCGAACGATTTCGCCGTCGGGCAGCGCCACGGTCTGCCCTCGGTCGTCGTGATCGGCCCCGACGGAAAGATGACCGCGGAGGCGGGAGAATACGCGGGCCTCGACCGCTTCGAGGCGCGCCGGCGCATCGTCGAGCGGCTCGAGCGCGAGGGCCGCCTCGTCGGCGCGGAACCGCACGAGATCGCGCTCGGCGTCTGCCAGCGTTCCGACGACGTCATCGAGCCGTACCTGTCGGAGCAGTGGTTCGTGAAGGTCGCGCCGCTCGCCGGGCCCGCCATCCGCGCGGTGGAGGACGGATCGGTGCGCTTCGCGCCGGAATCCTGGTCGAAGACCTACTTCTCGTGGATGCGCAACATCCGCGACTGGTGCATCTCGCGCCAGCTCTGGTGGGGCCACCGGATCCCCGCCTTCACCTGCCCGAACGGCCACCTCACCGTGACCGACGAGGATCCCCGCACCTGCGCGACCTGCGGCGCGTCGCCGCTCGTCCAGGACCCCGACGTGCTCGACACGTGGTTCTCGTCGCAGCTCTGGCCCTTCTCCGTCTTCGGCTGGCCGGAGAAGACGGACGACCTCGCCGCCTACTACCCGACGGACGTCCTCGTGACGGGCTACGACATCCTGTTCTTCTGGGTCGCCCGCATGATCATGGCGGGGCTGCGCTTCACGGGGAAGGCGCCGTTCCACACGGTGCATCTCCACGGGCTCGTGCGCGTCGGCGGCGAGAAGATGTCGAAGACGAAGGGCAACGTCATCGACCCGCTCGAGGCGATCGAGGAGTTCGGCGCGGACGCGGTGCGGTTCACGCTCGCGTCGGCGGCGTCGTCGGGCCCGACCGTGTCCGTCGAGCGCGGACGCATGGCCGGCTCGCGCAACTTCGCGACCAAGCTGTGGAACGCCGCGCGTTTCACGCTCGCGCAGCTGTCGGGGCGCGCCGCCGCGGAAGACCTCGGCGGCCGCTCCCTGTCGCTGCCGGACCGCTGGATCCTGTCCCGCCTCGACGCCGTCGCGGGAGACGTGAACCGCCACCTCGAGGCGTTCCGGTTCGACGAAGCCGCCGGCGCGATCTACGGGTTCCTGTGGCACGAGCTCTGCGACGGCTACCTCGAGATGGTCAAGCCGGTGCTCGGCTCGACCGACGACGCCGCCGCCGAAACGGCGCGGGGCGTGCTGCGCCGGTGCCTGGGCCAGTCGCTCGCGCTGCTCCATCCGTTCATGCCGTTCCTGACCGAGGAGATCTGGGAGAAGCTGACGGACCGGCCGGGAACGCTCGTGGTCGAGCCCTATCCGACCACGTCCGGAAAGCTCCGCGACCCGGAGGCCGAGGCCGCGGTCGAGGCCCTGCGCGCGATCGTCACGCGCGTGCGCACCTACCGCACCGAGCGCGGCGTGTCCCCGACGGAGCCCGTGGCGCTCTCGCTCGAACCCGCGTCCCCCGCGAAGGCCGTGATTCCGGCGCTCCGGACGCTTTCGCCGCTGTTGTCGCACCTGGCGCGGCTCTCGGATCTCGCGTTCGAGCCGCCGCCGGCCGGCCGCTTTCAGGACGTCGTGGCGGGCGTGACGCTCGGCCTCGCGCTGCCCTCCGGCGCGGCGGGAGACGGCGGCGCGCGCGTCGCCAGGGACCTGGCCGACGCGGAGGCCGAGATCGCGGGGTTGAAGGCCAAGCTCGAGAACGGCGCCTATCTCGAGAAGGCTCCCGCCGCCGTCGTCGAAAAGACGCGCCGCCGCCTGCGCGAGCTCGAGGAGAAGCGGGCCGCGCTGGGAGCGTCGCGCTCGTGATCGGCGTCGTCGGCGGGTCGCTCGAGCCCGAGCGCTGGCAGACGCTCGAGAACTGCGTCTGTCTCCACGCCGTGCCGTCGTCGAACGGGCTGGCGCGCGAGATCATCGACGTCTACTTCGAAGAGGGACTGGATCTCCGCACGACGGTTCTCGTCGCCGAGGCGCAGCCGGGAGCCTACGGGAGGCAGGGGCGCCGCTGGGAAGCGCCGGCGGGCCGGGGGCTCTACTTCACGGTCCTGCGGCCGGCGGTCGAAGGCGAGCCGCTCTCGCTCGTGCCGATCGCGGCGGCGCGGTGGACGCGGGCGGTGCTCGCGGAGAAGACCGGCGCCCCGATTGCCCTGAAGTGGCCCAACGACCTGTACGTCGGGCGCAGGAAACTCGGCGGCGTGATCGCCGAGTCGCGCACCCAGGGCGGCGACACGGCGATCGCCGTCGGCGTCGGCATCAACGTCCTCGGGAAGGGCGAGGCCCTCGGCCTCCCCGAGGCGACGACCCTCGAGGAGGAGACGGGGAGACCGACGCCGCTCGCGGCGCTGCTCCAGGCGATCCTCGACCGGTTCGACCGGGAGCTCTCCGCGCCGCGCTGGAGCGAAGAGGCTCGGGAGTGGGAACGGGTCGCGGCGCACCGGCCGGGCGACCGGCTCACGATTCACCGCAACGGCGAGGAGATTTCCGGCGCGTACCTCGGCCTCGACGCGTCCGGGTTCCTGCGGCTCGACACGGGCCGGGGCGAGACCACCGTCGCGACCGGAGAGGTCGCCGCGTGGTGAGTCGGCCCGGCGGCGAGACGCTGCTCGCCGTCGACGTCGGCAACTCGAACACCGTTCTCGGCCTCTGGAACGGGGCGGAGCTCGAGCGTCACTGGCGGCTGACGACGCGGCGGGACGCGACCTCCGACGAGATCGCCCTCTCGGTGCGCGGCCTGCTCGCCTCGGGCGGACCGGCGGCCGCGGAGCCGACGCGCGTGATCGTCGCGAGCGTCGTGCCGTCGCTGAAGTTCCCGCTGAGGCAGGCGCTCCGGCAGCTCTTCGGCCGCGAACCGCTCTTCGTCGAACCGGGGGTGAAGACCGGCATGCCGGTGCTGTACGAGGTGCCCCAGGAAGTCGGGGCGGATCGCATCGTCAACGCCGTGGCGGCGTTCGAGGCGGTCGGCGGGCCGTGCATCGTCGTCGACTTCGGGACGGCCACGACCTTCGACGTGGTGACGGCCCGCGGCGAGTACGCCGGGGGCGTCATCGTGCCGGGGATCGCGATCTCCGCCGAAGCGCTCTTCGAGAAGGCCGCGAGGCTCTGGCGCGTCGAGATCCGCCGGCCGGACCGCGTCGTGGGGAAGACGACGGCGGGTTCGGTGCAGTCGGGCCTCTATTTCGGCTACCTCGCTCTCGTCGAGGGGATGATCGAGCGCATTGCGAACGAGATCGGCGGCCGGCCGCGCGTGATCGCGACGGGAGGCCTGGCCGAGCTCTTCGGCGGCGGCTCGGAGAAGATCGGGGCGATCGACCCGCTTCTGACCCTGAAGGGCCTGCGGCTCATCGATGAGCGCAACCGAGGAGGATAGGGCCTACTACGCGGCCGCCGAGGCCGCCTTCATCCGGCGGCGCGGCACGCCGTTTCTCCTCTCGCCGACGGATTTCGCCCTGCTCAAGCAGTGGCGGGCGCTCGGCATCCCGATCGAGGCCGTCGCCGCGGGCATCGACGACGCGTTCACCCGCCGCGAGGAGCGCCGGGCGGTCGGACGCGTGAACTCGCTGTCCTACTGCCGCGACGCCGTGCTCGAGGCCTGGGAGCGGCGCGCGGAGGCGGCCCGGGGCCGGGGCGACGGGTCGGACCGCGCCGGCGGCGACCCCGACCCGAGGGCCGCGTTGGCGGCACTCGCGGCGAGCCTCGACGCCAGCCGCGCGCGCCGGCCGGATCTGGCGGGGGTCCTCGACGCGGCGCTCGCGTCGCTGTCGCGGCTCTCGACCTCGGGCAAGACCCCCGAAGAGGCGGAGGCCTCGCTCGCGCGGCTCGACCGCAAGCTCGCCCGCGAGCTGTACGAGGCGCTGCCCGAGGACGAGCGGGCGGCCGTCGACCGCGAGGTGAAGGCGCAGCTCGGCGCCGCGCTCGAGCGCATGGACGCGGCCACCGCGGAGAAGACGACCCGCGCCCTGACGCGCCGGGCCGTGCGGGAGCGGCTCGACCTGCCGCGCCTGTCGCTGCTGTGAGCCGGCTCCTCGAGGTCCGAATCGAGAAGCTCGCGCCGACGGGCGAGGGCATCGTCCGGAACGACGACGGCGTCGGGTTCGTCGCGGGCGCGCTCCCGGGCGAGCTCGTCGCGACAACACAGTATGAGGTGAAGAAACGCTTCTGGCGGGGGCGCCTCGAGGCCGTGCTCGAGCCGTCGCCCGCGCGGGTGGATGGTCCGCACGCCGGGTGCGCGGGCTGCGACTGGGCGCACGTCGCGCCGGCGGCGGCGCGCGACGCCAAGAGGGCGCTCTTTCTCGAGACGATGCGCCGGATCGGCAGGCTGGACCCGGATCTCTTCGGCGAGCTCCCGATCGAAGCGTCCCCTCCGGCATACCGTCTGCGCGTCCGCTTCCACGCGGCCGGGGGCCGCGTCGGATATCACACGCCCGGGAGCCACCGCGTCGTGTCGGCGGCGTCCTGCGAGGCGATCGAGGCGTCGACGCGCGCGCTGCTGCCCGCCCTCGAGGAGGCGGCCGCCGCCTCGGGCGCGTCGATCACGGAGGTGGCTCTGCTCGAGGCGCGGGACGCGGGCCGGCGTCTCGTGCGCGCGACGGCGGCGGGTGCACCCGCGGCGGCGGCGCGGCTCGGGGAGAGCCTCCGGAGGGCGTTCGACGGCGTGACGGTCCGGACGCCGGAGGGGCGGCTTCAGGTCGAACGCGGAGCGCGCACCCTGGAGCTTCCGGCCGGCGGCCGGACCTTCGCGGTTTCGGTCGACACGTTCTTTCAGGGCAACCGGTTCCTCCTCGACCGCCTCTGCGAGGACGTCGCCGCCGAGGCGCGGCGCGTGCCGCCGGGTTCTTCGCTCGACGCCTTCGGCGGCACGGGTCTCTTTGCCGGGGCGCTCCTGTCGGCCGGGCATCGGGTCCAGTCCGTCGAGGCGGACGCGGGGTCCGTCGCGGACGCCCGGCGCACGCGCGCGCAGTGGCCGGAGGCCGAGCGGTGGGAGATCGCGAGCGCGCCGGTGGAGCGATTCCTCGACGAGGACGACCGGCGCTTCGACGTCGTCGTCGTCGACCCGCCGCGCGCGGGCCTCGGGGAGGATCTCGCGCGGGAGCTCGCGCGCCGGGCGAAGACGCGCTTCGTCTACGTGTCGTGCGATCCGGCGACCCTCGCGCGCGACCTCGCCGTCCTGACGGGCGAGGGGTTCGTGCTCCGCGCCGCCCGCCTCTACGATCTCTTCGCCTTCACGCACCGCGTGGAGGCGATCGTCGCGCTCGAGCGCGCGGCGTGATCCGGCCGGTCCTCGCGCAAGGCGAGGCGCCGGCGGCTCGGGCGGCGGTTCTCCTCGTCGCGGGGATCTTCGCCGGCGCGTGGTCGGTCGCGGGGACGGCGGCCGGCTGGGCGCTGCTCTCGGTCTCGGCGGCCGCCCTCGCTCTCGGGCGCTCGAGGTCCGGCTCCGCGCGTCTGGCGTTTCTGGCCTTCTGGCTGACCGCGGGATTTCTCGCGGGCCGGCAGCGGATCGCGCTCCCGGCCTCGCGGGCCCGGGCGCAGTTTGCGGCCCTCGACGAAGGCGTCCGCCACGCGGTCGTCGTCGAGGGTGTCCTCGCGGACTTCTGGAGCGGGCAGCCGCCGCGGGCCCGCACGACGCTCGACGCCGAGCGCCTCGAGACGGCCGCCGGCGCGCTCGCCTTTCCGGCCGAGGTCGCCGTCTTCGTGTCGGGGGAAGGGTCCGCCGTGGCCGCGGCGGACCGCGGCGACCGTGTTCGGCTGACCGGCCACCTCGAGGAGGAAGAGCTGCCGGCCTCGGAGCGCGAGGTTCCGGCGCCGGCGCCGCGCTACCGCCTCTCGGTCAAGAGCGCGCGTCTGGTCGAACGCGAGGGGTCGACGGTGGCGACGTGGTTCACCTGGTCGAATCGACGGCTCTTCGCCTCGATTCCCGAGGGGCGCGGCGCCGCCTTCGACCGCGACGTGCGCGGCCCTCTCGCGGCGCTCCTGCTCGGGCGGACGGCGGAGCTCGACCGGGGGATGGTCGCGCGCTATCGGCGGGGCGGCCTCTACCACCTGCTCGTCGTCTCGGGGCTCCACGTCGTGCTGGCGGCCGGGCTCGCGGGCGCGGTCCTCGGCCGGTTCGGCGTGGAGGGCAAGGCGCGCGACGCCTCTCTCTTCGCGGCCGTCTTTCTCTTCGTGCTGGTCGGCGGCGCCAACCCGCCGGCGGTCCGCGCCGGGCTCGTCGTCGGCGTCTTCGTCGCGACGCGGCTCGTCGAGAGGCCGATCACCTCGGCCCAGGCGATCGGCCTGTCGGCGCTGGGGCTCTTCCTCGCCTCGCCGGGGCAGGTGTTTTCGGTCGGCACGATCCTGACCTTCGCCGCCGTCGGCGGCATCGCGCTTTTTTCGAGACCGATCCGAGCCCGGCTTCCCGCCCGGCCGGAGTGGCTGTTCGGCGGCCTCGCCGTCGCGCTCGCGGCGGAGGCGGCGACGGCGCCGGTCCTCTTCTGGCGTTTCAACGTCGTCGCGGCAGGGGCATGGCTCACGGCGCCGTTCACGATCCCGCTGGCCGGCGCCCTGATCGGCGGGGGCGCGCTCCTGCTCCTGCTCTTCGCGGCCGGGGTCCCCCCGGGGCCGCTGCCGGCTCTCTTCGCCGGCGGGAGCCGCGCGCTCGAGTTTCTCGCCGAGCGTGCGGCCGGGTGCGCGTTCCTGAGGCCGACCCCGCCCCTGGCCGCCGTCCTCGCCGTCGGCGCCCTCCTCGCGCTGGCGGGTCTCGGCCCGAGACGGGCGCGGGCTGCCGCGGCGGCGGCGGCCGGCGGCGTTTTCCTCGTCCTCGCCCTCCGGCGCGGGCCGTCCGGTCCGCGTCAGGGCTTCTCGATCGAGGCGCTCGACGTGGGGCAGGGAGACGCGATACTCCTGCGGTGGGACCGCCGGGCGGTCCTCGTGGACGGAGGAGGCACGTTCGATCCGATGGCCGTCGACTTCGGGCGCACCCGCGTGGTGCCGAAGCTTCTGGACCGCGGCGTGACGCGGCTCGACGCGGTGCTCGCGACGCACCCCCATCCCGATCACGCCCTCGGGCTCGTCGCCGTCCTCGAGGAGCTTCCGGTCGGCGAGCTCTGGCGCTCGAGCGGCGAGGACGAGAACGGCCTGTACGCGCGCCTGGAGAAGGAGGCCGCCGCGCGGGACATCCGGGTGCGGCGCCTCGAGGCGCTCGACGTCTGGGAGCGGGAGGGCGCACGCCTGTCGGTGCTCCGGTCCGGCGGTCCGATGCGGAAGACCGACGGGGTCAACAACCAGTCGGTCGTGGCGCTCTTCGAGCGCGGCGGGCGGAGCGCGCTGCTGACGGGGGACGCGGGGGCACCGGCGGAGTCCGAGCTCGTCGGCGCCGGCGGGGCGCCGCGCGTGGACGTCCTCAAAGTCGGCCACCACGGGAGCCGCACCGCGACGAGCGGCCCCTTCGTGGGCGCGGTGCGGCCGCGCGTGGCGCTGCTCTCGTGCGGCCGGCGCAACCGTTTCGGCCATCCGGCGCCGGAGACCGTCGCGACCCTCGCGCGGTTCTGTGTCCGGACGCTGCGGACCGATGAACGCTCGGATGCGCGGGTCGACCTGCTCCCGGACGCGACGCGCCTCTCGTGGCGCGGCGCCATGCGGCCATGACGGACGATCCGCGCCCGCCCCTCGTCGTGATCGTCGGCCCGACCGGGTCCGGCAAGAGCGCGGTCGCGCACGCCGCGGCGCTCCGTCTCTCCGGCGAGATCGTTTCGGCCGATGCGTTTGCCGTCTACCGCGGCATGGACGTCGGGACCGACAAGCCGTCGCCCGAGGCGCGGGCCGCCGTGCGGTACCACCTGGTCGACGTGGCCGACCCCGAGGAGGCGTTCTCGGCGGGGCGGTGGGCCGCCGAGGCGCGCGCCGCCGTCGAAGACATCGTCGCGCGCGGACGACTTCCGATCGTGTGCGGCGGCAGCGGCTTCTACGTCTCGGCTCTGCTCGACGGCCTCCCCCCCGGGGAAGCCCGCGACGAGCGCCTCCGCGAGGGCCTCTTCGATTGGGCCGCGAGCCGCGGCGCGGCGCGCGCCCATCGGGTCCTCGCGTTGAACGACCCCGCGGCGGCCGCGCGCATTCCCGCCGGAAACCTCCGGTACGTCCTGCGCGCGCTCGAGATCCTTCTCGTGACGGGCGCGCCCGCCTCGGCGCGGCTGCGTCCGGCCGACGGCTGGGCCGATCGCTTCCGCGTGGTGAAGCTGTCCTTGAGCCCCGACGCGCACGCCCTTGGTGTTAGGATCGAAGCTCGAGTCCGGCGCATGCTCGACTCGGGGTGGGGCGAAGAGGTCCGGCGACTTCTCGACCGCGGTCTCTCCGCCGAATCGAATTCCTTCCAGGCGATCGGGTATCGCGAGGTGGCCGAGTGGGTGCTCGGACGCACCTCGAGAGAACAGGCGGAAGCGGGAATCGTGAAGGCGACGCGCGGGCTCGCCAAGCGCCAGCGAACGTGGTTCGGGCGCGAGCGGGACGCGCGCCGCGTCGAGCCGGAGGAGGCCCTCGATGTCATTCTCGCCCTCGTGGGCGAGACGGGGGAAGGGGAGAGGCGATGAACAAGGCCCCGATCAACGTCCAGGATTCGTTCTTCTACAACCTGCGTAAGGACAACGTTCCGGTCACGGTCCGGCTGACTTCGGGCGAGGAGCGGATGGGGCGGCTGCGCCGCTTCGACAAGTTCGCGCTCGTGCTCGAGGTCGAGGGCCGGGAAGAGATGATCTACAAGCACGCGATCGCGTCGATCCGGCCGGAGAGTCTGCCGCCCGGCGCATGACCCGGCCGGGCCCCGGGCGGCCCCGGATCGATTTCGTTCGCCGCGCCGGGCGCTTCGGCGCGGCGCTTCTCGTCGCGGCGGCGGCGTCCCGGTGCGCGAGCTCGTCGTCCACGGCGTCGCGCGACGCTTTTCCGCTCGATCCCCGCGAAGGCCTCCCCGGCCCGTTCGACGACGCGATCGGGGAAGGGTGGAAATCGCTGCTCGCCGGCGACACGGCGCGCGCCTCGGCGGATTTCGCGCGCGCGTCCCGAACCGACGGCTCGGCCCGGGCCGCGAAGATCGGCGGGATCGAGGCGCTGGTGCGCGCGGGAAAGTCGGCCGCGGCGCTTCCGGAGTGCGCCGGCGCGCTCGACGACCCCGGCTCGACGCTTCCGCTTCTGGTCGCGTGCGGCGAGGCCGAGGCTCGGGCGGGGTCGGCGGTCACGGCCTACGCGCTCTACGCCCGCGCGGCGGCCGACGCCGGCGCGTCGCGGCCCGGCCTCGCAGCCCGGGCGCAGAAGCTCCAGCCGGCCGCGACGGAGGCGCTCCTGGCCGACGCCGGCCGCGACGCCGCGCAGGGGCGCTACGAGGCGGCCCGGGCGAAGGTTGCCCGGGCGATCGCGTGGAACCCGCGTTCGGGCCCGGCCCTGGCGCGGGCGGCGGAGGTCGAGTGCGCCGCCGGCGACAAGGAGCGGGCGCTGCAGTACGACCGCGAGGCGCTGACCCTCGGCGGTCTCGACGTCGCGGCGCGGGAGGCTGCCGGCCGGCTCGCCCTGGAGGTCGGTGACGACGCGCTCGCGGTGTCGGTCTTCGAGGCGCTCGCGGCCGAGAACCCGCTCTTTGACGACGCGGCCGCCGAGGCGCGGCTGGCCTTTCGGATCTCGAACTGGCCGGACGCCGAGCGTCAGGCCGCCCGGGCGCGGCGCCTGACGCGAAGCGCCGCCGCCGACCTCGTGTGGTGGATGTTTCCGGAGGTGCGCGAGGCGCGCGTGTCGGGCAGCGCCGTCGCCGCCGATGTCCTCGAGCGCCGCGACAGCCGCCCGATGATCCGCGCCGTCTCGCTCGGGCTTCTCGACGTGGACCCGGACACGCACCGCGCCCGGCCGGACGCGACGCTGTCGCGCGCGGCCGCCGCGCAGCTTCTGCTCCGGCTGGCCGGATTGCTCTCCGGTCCCGGCGCGGGGCTCGCGTGCCTCGCCGGATCCCCGGGACCCTGGCGCGGCGGGGCCGACGCGATCCGACTGGCGGCGCGGTGCGGCCTGCTGTCAGAATCGGGGGGACCCTCGGTGAGCGGACCCGAGTTCATGCGAGGGCTCGATCGACTGCGTTCGTCGTTGCCGGCGGGAGAGGAGCACCAACCGTGATCGACCCAGCCGTTTTTCGCCGCGTCGCTCTCTTCGCGAACCTGGAACCCGGACAGCTGCAGACGCTCTCGCGGGTGGCGACGGTGCGCCGCTACGAGGCGGGGGAGACGATCCTCCGCGAGTCGGACCCGGGCGATCAGTTCTTCGTGATCGTCCGGGGATCGGTGAAGGTCTTCGTCGACTCGCCCGACGGTCGGGAGGTCGTGCTGACGCACCTTCAGGCCGGCGACTTTTTCGGCGAGATGGCGCTGCTGGAAGGAGAGACGCGCAGCGCCTCCGTGACCGCGCTGACGGAGGCCGAGGTGGTCGTGCTCGCGCGCGAGGACTTTTTCGCGGCACTCGCGGCCGACTTCTCGCTCGCCAAGAAAGTGCTCCAGGCCCTCTCCGCGCGCCTGCGCCGCGCCAACGAGGTCATCGAGTCGCTGGCGTTGCAGGACGTCGGCGGGCGGCTCGCCCGCTACCTGCTGCGGCTGGCCGACGAGTCCGGGCAGCCTCCCGTCGACGGGTACTTCGTCGTGCACCGACCGACGCACCAGGAGATCGCCAACTCCATCGGGGCGACCCGCGAGACCGTCACGCGGATGCTCAAGCAGTTCGAGGACCGCAAGCTCATCCGCATCAAGGGTTCCATGGTGTGGGTCCCCTCGGAGGTGCCGCCCGGGGCGCGCGAAAACGAGTGGAGGCGTCGTTGACGGGTCCCTGGACTCTGCCCAACTTCATCACCCTCGTCCGTCTGGCCGCTCTCCCGTTCTTCCTGGTCTGCATCGGCGACGGCCGGTTCGCGATTGCGCTCGCGCTCTTCGTGGCGGCCGGCGTGTCGGACGGGGTCGACGGCTTCCTCGCGCGCCGGCTCCACATGAAGTCGGCGCTCGGCGCCTATCTGGACCCGATCGCCGACAAGCTGCTGCTGATGACGTCGTACCTCTTCCTCGCGATCCCGTCCTACCCGGCGCGCGTCAAAGTGCCGGTCTGGCTCGCGGTGATGGTGCTCTCGCGGGACTTCCTGCTCCTGCTCGTCGGGCTCCTCCTCATCCTGACGTCGGGCAAGAAGCGGTTTCCCCCGAGCTGGGCCGGCAAGGTGACGACCGTGACCCAGATCATCACGGTCCTGATCGTGCTGTGCGCGAACATCTGGAGCTGGCCGCGCGAGTTCGTGCTCGTCTCGTTCGGCGCGACCGCGACGGTGACGGTGCTTTCCGGGTTCGACTATCTGCACCGCGTGGCGCGCAACCCCGAGGAGCCGGTCACCGCGGTCCGATGATCGCGCTCCAGCTGCTGTCGCGGCCGGGCTGCCATCTCTGCGACGAGATGCGGGCGGAGGTGGATCGGCTGCTCGACGGCGAGGCGCACGCCTGGGAGGTCGTCGACGTGGATTCGGACGACGAGCTGGCGCGGCGCTGGTCGGATGCCATCCCGGTGCTCTTCGTCAACGGACGGCTGTTCGCGAAGGGGCGCATTCCGAAGCTCGCCGCGAGGCTGCGGCTGCTCCGGGCGGCGTCGGGCGAGGAGGGAAAGCGATGACGGGGTTGGCGGCCACGCTTCTGGTCCTGGCGCTGTCCGGTGGGGCGGCTCCGATGCCGGGGATCCTGCTCGAGGACCTCACCTGGGTCGAAGCCGAGAAGGTGCTGACGCCCGAGACGATCGTCGTCGTCCCGCTCGGCGCGGAGTCGAAGGAGCACGGGCCGCATCTGAGGCTGAGGAACGATTTCGTGATGGCGGAGTATCTGGCCCGGCGCGTCCGCGAGCGGTCCACGGTCGTCGTCGCGCCGACCGTGAACTACGGCTACTACCCGGCCTTCGCCGAATACCCGGGCTCGACGAGCCTGTCGCTCGAGACTTCACGCGACCAGTTCGTCGAGATCTGCCGCGGTCTGGCGCGGTTCGGTCCGAAGCGGTTCTACGTGCTGAACACGGGCGTGTCGACGCTCGCCGCCCTCGAGCCGGCGGCATCGGCACTGGCGGCCGACGGGATCCTCATGCGTTACACCGACGTGCTGACGATCACCGAGGACGTCGAGAAGCGAATCTCCCAGCAGGAGGGCGGAACGCACGCCGACGAGATCGAGACCTCGATGATGCTCTACATGAGTCCGGGCGACGTCGACATGAGCAAGGCCGTCAAGGACTATCACCCGGGCAAGGGTCTGACGCGGGACCCGACGAAGAAGGGCATGGCGTACTCGGCGTCGGGCGTGTACGGAGACGCGACGCTGGCGACGCGGGAGAAGGGGAGGATCGTGACCGAGGCGCTGGTCGATCGCACCGTCGCCGAGATCGAGGGGCTCCGGAAGGCCCCGCTGCCGGCGCTCGTCGCGACGCCGCCTGTTCGCCAGGATCCGCCCCGAGCGGGCATCGTTCAGCCGTAGACGTAGACGGCCACCTTCGCGAGCCGGGTGTCGCCGGGTTCGATCCCGGTCGTCCGCTGCCGGCGAGCTCGTGCTCCGCGCTCCGGTCGGCGCCGTCAGCGCTCCGAGGCTGCCCGCGGCCGTCGCTTCCAACATATCGTGTTACGATATGTATTCCGGGGCGGCGGTGCCGCGGAGCGAGATCGAGCGGCTCCGGATGGCGAAACAGATGTCCACGGCGGTTAAGGCTGCTTTCGATCGATTGCCCGACCTCGAGGCGGACGGGGTCACGCGGCGGTCCACCCTCAGATGGATGACGCTGGCCTGGATCGGGTTCGTCGCGGCGTCGGCGGCCGGCTTGACGGCGGCCGTGCGCTTCCTGTTTCCGAACGTCCTCTTCGAGCCGCCCACGCGCTTCAAAGCAGGCAGCCCGTCGAGCTACGGTCCGGGCGTGGATGAGCGCTGGAAGGAGAAATACGGCGTCTGGATCGTCCGCGACAGCGGTTCGATCTACGCGCTCGTCGCGGTCTGCACGCATCTGGGGTGCACGCCGAACTGGCTCCCGGCGCAGCAGAAATTCAAGTGCCCCTGTCACGGATCCGGGTACTACGTCTCGGGAATCAACTTCGAGGGTCCGACGCCGCGGCCCCTCGAGCGGGCCGAGATCGAAATCTCTCCCGACGACGGCCAGATCGTCGTCGACAAGGCCGTCCGCTTTCTCTACGAGCGGGGACAGTGGAGCGATCCAAAAGCACTCATTCATCTCACCTGACCCCCGCAGCCCATTCGAGGGGAGGATTCCATGCGCAGAATCTGGATTCCCGGCGCCGTGGCGTTGATTGCCGCGGCCGGCTTCGCCAGGGCCCGGGCGGCGATGCGGGCCACCCCCGCGAGGAAACGGGTCGAGGACCCGGTCATGATCAACATCGCTGACGTGAAGCGATGACGGCGCCGCCGATCTTTCCGCCCGGCGCCCGGATGGGGGTCCTCCAGGGCGATCCGAATGGGCCGACGTTCACGGTTCGCCGCGAGGCCGGAGATGGCTGCCGGATCCCGGCGCACGCGCAGCCGCAGACGGAGAGCGTCACGGTCATCCGGGGAACCTTCCACGTCGGCGTCGGGAGGCGAGCTCGATGAATCGGAGGGCACGACGGTCACACCGGGAGGCCTCGCTTCGATGCCGGCGCTCCTGCACGGCGACGCGTGTTTCACGGGAGAGACCCGGGGTCAGGTTCACGGAATCGGGCCCTTTCAGCCAACCGACGTGAGCCCCGCGGAGACCCCGGCCGCCGCCGGGAAGTGGGCCGGTTGCCGATGAGGGTCGCCATCAACGGAATCGGAGTGGCCGGACCGACGCTGGCGTATTGGCTTCGGGAATGGGGCCACGAGCCCGTCCTCTTCGAGAAGGCACCGGCGCTGCGCCGTGGAGGCTACCTGATCGACTTCTGGGGCCTCGGCTACGAGATCGCGGAACGCATGGGCCTTCTCCCATCCCTGCGCGACCGCTCCTACGAGATGGAGCGCCTGAAGATGGTCGACGGACGGGGACGCGAGGAGGTGGCGGTCGACCTGGGTCCGATGCGCGAGGTCCTCGACGGGCGGTTCATCAGCCTCGCCCGGTCCGATCTGGCGGCCTCGCTCTTCGGCGCCTGCAGAGGGATTCCCGCCCGCTTCGGAGTGGGGGTCACGGGAATCGAGCAGGACGATGACGGAATCGTCGCCACTCTCTCGGACGGAGGGGAGGAGCGCTTCGATCTCGTGATCGGCGCCGACGGGCTGCATTCGAAGGTGCGAGAGCTGGCCTTCGGACCGGAAGGGCGGTACGAACGGTCCCTGGAATGCTCCGTCGCCGCCTTTCGGATTCCGGGCTATCCCTGCCGGGACGAGCTGACCTACGTCTCCCATACCGTGCCCGGGCGCCAGGTGGCGCGCGTGTCGCTGCGCGGCGGCGAGACTCTCGTCCTGCTCGTCTGCCGCTCGGAGCTCCTCGGTGGCATTCCCGCGCCGGAGAGGCAGAAGGAGGCTCTGAGGCGCGCGTTCGGCGAGATGCGCTGGGAGGTGCCGGACATCCTGGACGGAATGGAGAAAGTCGACGAGCTCTATTTCGACAGCGTCAGCCAGATCCATCTCCCACGCTGGTCCTCGGGGCGCGTGGGGCTGCTCGGTGATGCGGCCGCCTGCCCGTCCCTTCTCGCGGGAGAGGGGGCGGGCGTCGCGATGACCGAGGCCTATGTCCTGGCCGGAGAGCTCCGGCGATCCCGCGGCGATTTCACGCGCGCCTTCGCGGACTACGAATCGCGTCTGCGATCGTTCGTCATCGCCAAGCAGAAGGCGGCCCTGCGGCTTCGCAGCTTCTTCGCGCCGCGGACTTCGCTCGCGCTCAGGATGCGTAACGCGGCCGTCGGCGCATTGACCGTCCCTCTCGTCGGGAAGTGGCTGGTGGCGCGCTCGCTGCGCGATGACCTGGACCTGCCGCGATACGCGGTGCCCGGGATCGAACCCGAAGTCGCATGAGCCGCCGCCTCGAAGCAGGCCGGGCAGAGCGGCCGAAGGCGGTGAAGGAGTACCACCCGGCGCGGGACGCCTGACCCGCGACGGGTCGAGGAAGGGCGACGTCTGCTCGGCCACGGGTGTCTTCGGCGATGCGATCGTCGCGACGGAAGAGAAGGGAAGATCGTGACGGAAGCCCTGGTCGAGGCCATCGTCGCGGAGATCGAGGCCTTCCGCCCGGCGCCGCGGCTTGTCGCGACCCCGTCCGTTCGCTAAGATCCGCCCCGATGCGGGCATAGTTCAGCGGTAGAACGCCAGCTTCCCAAGCTGGATGTCGCCGGTTCGATCCCGGTTGCCCGCTCCAAACAAGAAAAAGCCGCCCGCGAGAGCGCGCGCACTTCAAAGCCCCTCGCCCCTGCAGGGGAGAGGGGTTTGGGGTGAGGGTCCTGCGCGCGTCACTGAGTCGCGAAGCTCGTCCTCGAAGCCCCTCGCCCCGGCGGGCGACAGGGGTCTGGGGTGAGGGTCATACGCCGTGATACAGAAGGGCCACGACATGGCGGAGACTCGAGCTCGAACCCCGGCGTCCCCGAAATCCGGACTGGCCCGCGAGATGGGGCTGCTCGGCCTGGTGGCCACCGGTGTGTGCTCGATGATTGGCGCCGGAATCAACGTGATCCCGTTCATGATCCAGCGCCACGCCCCGGGAATCGGGCCGCATGTGCTGCCCGCCTTCCTGTTCGCGGCGCTGCCCGCCGTGCTCGCGGGCCTGGCGTACGCGGTACTGGCGTCGGCGATGCCGCGCGCCGGCGGCAGCTACGTGTACGCGAGCCGGGCGCTCGATCCGTACCTCGGCTTCGTCGCCTCGTTCTCGCAGTGGTTTTCGCTGTGCGTCGCGATCGGCGTGGTCTCCTATCTCATCGCTCCGTTCCTGCGCGACGTCGCCGCCGCGGCGGGATCACCGGGGCTGGCGGCGACCCTGGAGACCGGGCCGGCGCGCCTCGCGATCGCGCTCGCGTTTCTCTGGACGGCCGTGCTCGTCAACGTCCGGGGCGTGAAGGCCTACGAGCGCCTGATCGTGCCGCTGATGTTCCTGACCTTCGTCCTCGGCGGGGTCGTGATCGTCGCGGGCTTCTCGTTCGACCACGCGGCCTTCGCCGCCGCGCTGGCGGCGCGCGACGGGCGGGCCCTTCCGGCCGCGGAGACGCCGCCCCTGACGCCCTCGGTCTTGCTTCCCGCGTCCGCGCTCCTCTTTGCGTCCTTCATCGGCTTCGATTCGATCGCCCAGGCGGGCGGCGAGGCCAGACGGCCGGAACGCAACCTGCCGCTCGCGATCGGCATCGCCGTCCTGTCGGTCGGGATCTTCTACATGCTCTTCACGGGCGCGGTGTACCACGCCGTGCCCTGGCAGTTCATCGCCGGCGAGGCCCGGCAGCGCGACGTCACGGCGCCGGGGTTGCTCGGCACGCTGCTGCCGCCGGCGTGGACGGTCGTGATCGTCGCCGGCGCCGCCGTCGCGCTGGTCAAGGATCTCCCGGCGATGCTCCTCGGCGTGTCTCGCCTGATGTTCGCGTGGGCCGAGGACGGGATCTTTCCGCGCTCGATCGCCGCGGTTCACCCGCGCTTCCGCACGCCGCACGTCGCGATCCTCTCGAGCGCCGCCATGGCGACGCTCGGGATCGTCGGCAGCCACGTGGCGGGCGATTTCTTCCTCGGGGTCGACATCCTCGTGACGTCGATGCTCGTCAACTTCCTCCTCGTGTCGGTCTCCGTCGTGACCCTGCCGGTCCGCAACCCCGCGCTCGCGCGCGCGGTCACCGTGCTTCCGGCGCGCGCGGCCCAGGTGCCGCTGGCGGCGGCCGCGGTGGCCGTGCTCGCGCTGTTTCTCGGCGTGCACACGTGGCGGGACCTCACCGCGCCCGTCGCGGCCTGGTACTTCCGCTCGACGCCGCTCTGGCTTCTGGTGATGACCGCCGGCTCGATCGTGTATGCCCGCGAAACGCGGAAGCTCCGCCGCGCGGGCGTGGACCTCGACGCGCGGTTCGCGGCGCTTCCGCCGGGATAGGGAGGACGCGATGACGCTCGCCGTGGAACGAATCGCCCTGGCCCCGGATCTGTCCGTCTCCCGGGTGCTCACCGGCCTGTGGCAGGTCGCCGACATGGAGCGCGGCGGCCGCCTCCTCGATCCCGCGGCGGCCGCCCGCGCGCTGCGCCCCTACGTCGATGCCGGGTTCACTTCCTTCGACATGGCCGATCACTACGGCTCGGCCGAGGTCGTGGCGAGCCATCTCGCGGAAGGACCGGCCGGGTCGGCGCCGGTCCAGCTCTTCACCAAGTGGGTGCCGAAGCCCGGCCCGCTGACGATCGACGACGCGAGGGCCGCCGTCGAGCGCGCGCTCGCGCGCCTTCGCGTGCGCCGGATCGACCTTCTCCAGTTTCATGCGTGGAGCTACGCCGATCCGAGCTGGCTCGACGGCCTGATGCACCTGCAGACGCTCCAGGCCGAGGGCCTGATCGCGCACATCGGCCTGACGAACGTGGACTCGGCGCACCTGAACATGGCGCTCGCCACGGGGCTCCCCGTGGTTTCGAACCAGACCTGCTTCTCGCTGCTCGACGGGCGCGCGGCGGGGGCGATGTCCGACGTCTGCCGGGCGCGCGGCGTCAAGCTGCTGGCGTACGGGGCGCTCGCCGGAGGCTGGCTCTCCGACCGCTGGCTCGGCCGGGCGGAGCCGGATTGGGAACGTGGCGGAACCTGGTCGCAGATGAAGTACGGCCGCTTCCTGCGCGCGGCCGGCGGGTGGGACGCGCTGCAGCGCGTCCTGCGCGCCGCCGACGCCGTGGCGCGCCGGCACGGCGTCTCGATCGCCAACGTCGCCTCGCGCTGGGTGCTCGAGCAGCCGGCCGTCGCCGGCGTCATCATCGGGGCGCGGCCCGGGGAGCGGGAGCACGTGGAGGACAACCTCCGCGTCTTTTCCTTCACGTTGACCGCCCGGGATCGCGAAGAGCTGGAGACCGCCCGCACGACGCTCCGGCCGATACACGGCGACTGCGGGGACGAATACCGCAAGCCGCCGTTTCTGACCGCGTCCGGCGATCTGAGCCACCACGTGGAGTCGTTTCCGCCGCCGTACGCGGTCGAGCGCCGGCGGCACGACCGCACCCTCTGCCTGAGCGGCACGCCCTGGGAGAGTCTCGCCGGCTATTCCCGGGCGGTCCGGCGCGGGGGCTCGATCCGCGTGTCGGGGACCACGGCGACGCACCGCGACCGCGTCATCGGCGGCACGGACGCTGCCGCGCAGACGCATTTCGCGATCGACAAGATCGAGGGCGCGCTGCAGTCGCTCGGGGCGAAGCTCGAGGACGTCGTGCGCACCCGCGTTTTCGTGGCCCGGATCGCGGACTGGCCGGCGGTCGCCCGCGTCCACGGCGAGCGTTTCGGCCACATCCAGCCGGCCAACACCCTGGTCGGCGCCGCTCTCGTCGGCGACGAGTATCTCGTCGAGGTCGAGGCCGATGCCGAGGTGACGGGCGGTTGAGGCGCGGCGGCCGTCCCGACAGGCCGTGGAGCCCCGCCCGGCGGTGGCCGGTCAGGATGGATTCAGGCCGAGCGGGAGCATGGTGACCGCGAGAGCGACGAACTGACGACGACGGATCAGCATGAAACCTCCTGCCGATCAGTCGACCCGGGTCGCTATTTCGCGGCCGCGAGCTTCTCCGAGCGCCGCCGCATCTCCTCGGGCGAAACGTCCTCGACGTGGGTGGCGACGTACCACTGGTGTCCGAACGGGTCCTCGATCCCTCCCATCCGGTCGCCGTAAAACTGGACCTCGACGGGACGCACGATCTTCGCGCCGCCGGAGACCGCGCGGGCGACCGTGGCGTCGACGTCCTCGACGTAGAGCAGGAGCGAGACGGGCGAGCCGCCGAAAGCGCCCGGTCCCCGGGACATCGGATTCTCGTCGGCCAGCATCACGGGCGAATTGCCGATGCGGATCTCGGCATGCCCGATGCGGCCGTCGGGACCGGGCATGCGCACCAGTTCCACGGCGTCGAAGGCCTTCTCGTAGAAAGCGATCGCGGCGGCGGCTCCCCGGACGATCAGGTAGGGCGTGACGGTGTGGTACCCGTCGGGGATCGGCTTGACCTTTCCGGACATGGCTCGCCTCCTTTGCCGAGCCCCTTCTTATCAGAGCGCCGCGCCCGTCGGGCGTGAAGACGGGCCGCTTCATCGGTAGGATTCGGCCATGAGCGCGGAGCGTCCGCTGACCGGTCGGACCGTTCTGGTCACCGGCGCGACCGGCGGCATCGGCCTCGAGACGGCGCGCCGGCTCGCGGCGCTCGGTGCGAGACTCGTCCTCGGCGTGCGCGACCCGGAGCGCGGGCGAGCCGTCGCCGCGCGGATCGAAGCCGAGGGCGGCGCGGCCGACGCGCTGCCGCTCGACCTGGCGTCCTTCGCCTCGGTTCGGGCTGCCGCCGATCGCTACGCCGCGGCCCGGGGAGCCCTCGACGTGCTGGTCAACAACGCGGGCGTGGCGGCGGCCACCCGAACCGTCACCGAGGATGGGCACGAGCGGACGTGGCAGACGAACTTTCTCGGAGGCTACCTGCTGACGCGCCTGCTGCTGCCGGTTCTCCGGCGGGGGACCCGGCCGCGCATCGTCCACGTCAGCTCCGAAGCGCACCGCACGGGGGCGATCGACTGGGACAACCTCGAGCTCGAACGAGGCTACGGCGGCTTCCGCGCCTACGCGAACACGAAGCTCGCCCAGATTCACATCATGCGAGAGCTGGCGCGGCGCGAGCCGGGTGTCGCCTCGAACGCGCTTCATCCGGGCGCGATCGCGACGGGAATCTGGCGCGAGGTGCCGCAGCCGGCGCGGGCCCTCGTCCACGCGGCGCTCTGGATGATCGGGGGCGGTTCGGTGGCGCGCGGCGCCGCCCCCGTGGCCCGTCTCGCGTCCGATCCGGCGCTCGAGGGCGTGACGGGGCGCTACTTCAAGCGCTTCCGCGAGGCCGAGCCGTCGGCAGCGGCGAGGGACGACGCGACCGCCGCGCGTCTCTGGAGTGTCGCGGCGTCGCAGACAGGCCTCGGCGGCTGACGCGAAGACATCCCGCGTCGCCGTTCGTGGCGCCGAAATCCGAGAGCCCCCGGATGAGCTCGCCGAAGAAGCGGCCGGCGTCCGATGCCCCGGTGAAGGCCGAGCGGAATGCCCCGAGAAAGTCGGCGGTCAGGGCGGAGCCTCCGGGGAAGGCTTCGCTTCACGCGCCCCCCGAGGCGTCGCCCGAGCGCCCGCCCCGGGCCGCACGGGACCGAACCGAAGGCACCGAAGAGATCCGCCATGCAGGGGATGGAAGGACACCCGACGGAGAAGGCGAGATTCCTGCCGCCGCCGCCCGAAGGGTGGCCGGAGTCCGAGGCCGAGAGGCGCAACGGAGGCGAGCGGCCGATTTCCGATCGGACGGGAGCGCCGGGCGGGGTAGGCTTGCCCCCGAACAGGAGGCAGCTTGAACCACTCCGCCCGGCTTCTTCTCGCGGTGTTCGCCGTCGGCGGCGCTGCGGCGCTCGTCGTCGCGATCCCCTCGAAACCCGTCTACCGCGTGGACGTCGCCGGCATGGACCGGGCGGTCCTGCCGGGCAACGACTTTTTCGCCTACGCCAATGGCGGCTGGCTGAAGAAGACCGAGATCCCGCCGGACCGGTCCGCGTATGGCGCCTTCACCGTGATCGACGAGGAGGTCAACCGCCGTGTGCGTGACCTGATCCAGGCGGCGGCGAAGACGCCGGGGGCGAGCGCGTCGACGGCGCTCGCCGGGGTCTACTACGAGGCCTACATGGACGAGGCGTCGATCGAGCGGCGCGGCCTCGAGCCCGTCAAGCTCGAGCTCGGCCGGATCGACAAGATCAACGACCGGAAAGCGCTCGCGCGCTTTCTCGGCGGTCAGCTGCGCGCCGACGTGGACGCCTTGAACGCCACGCGTTTCCACACGGACCGGCTCTTCGGGCTGTGGGCGGCGCCCGAGTTCTCGCAGCCCGAGCGCTACGCCGCGTACCTCTTTCAGGGCGGACTCGGCATGCCCGACCGGGACTACTACCGCAACACCGACGACAAGTCGAAGGACCTCCAGTCCAGGTACCGCGCCCACGTCGCGGCGGTCCTGACGCTCGCGAAGGTGTCCGACGCCGAGGGCCGCGCCGCGCGGATCTACGACCTCGAGAAGAAGATCGCCGACGTCCACGTCAGCCGGACCGACTCGGTCGACGTGCACAAGGCCGACAACCCGTGGAAGCCGTCGGAGTTCGCCGCGCGCGCGCCGGGACTCGACTGGACGACCTACTTTCAGGCCGCAGGCCTCGCGACCCAGCCGGTCATCATCGTCTGGCACCCGTCGGGCGTGGCCGGCATCTCCGCGCTCGTCGCGTCGGAGCCGCTCGAGACGTGGAGGGACTACCTCGCGTTTCGGACGCTCGACCGGGCGTCGGCGCTTCTGCCGAAGGCGTTCGCGGAAGAGAATTTCCGCTTTTACGGCACGGCGCTGACGGGCGCTCCGAAGCAGCGCGACCGCTGGAAGCTCGCCGTCGCCGCCACGAGCGCCGCCGTCGGCGACGCCGTCGGGGAGCTCTACGTCGCGCGGTACTTCCCCGAATCGGCCAAGGCGGAGGCGAAGGAGATGGTCCGCAACATCGTCGCCGCCTTCGGCCGCCGCATCGACGCACTCGACTGGATGGCGCCTTCGACGAAGGCGAAAGCCCGCGCCAAGCTCGAGACCCTCTACGTCGGCATCGGGTATCCGGAGAAATGGCGAAGCTACGCGGGGCTCGAGCTCGTGAAGGACGACCCGCTCGGCAACGCGGAGCGGTCCGAGCTCTTCGACTACCGCGCGAGCCTGGCCAAGCTCGGCAAGCCGGTCGACAAGACCGAGTGGTGCATGACGCCGCAGACGGTCAACGCGGTCAACCTGCCGCTCCAGAACGCGCTCAACTTCCCCGCGGCGATCCTGAACCCGCCCTTCTACGACGCCGCCGGCGATCCGGTCCGCAATTACGGCGCCATCGGCACGGTGATCGGCCACGAGATCAGCCACAGCTTCGACGACCAGGGCAGCCAGTTCGACGCCGAGGGCCGCCTCTCCAACTGGTGGACGCCGGAGGACCTCGCGCACTTCAAGGAGGCGTCGAAGCGCCTCGTCGCGCAGTACGACGCGTACGAGCCGCTGCCCGGACTGCACATCAACGGCCAGCTGACGCTCTCCGAGAACATCGCCGATGTCGCCGGCATCTCCGCGTCGTTCGACGGCTATCGGGCCTCGGGGGTGGGGAAGAACCCTGCCGTGGTGGACGGTTTCAACGCGGACCAGCGCTTCTTCATCGGCTTCGGCCAGGCGTGGCGGAGCAAGATGCGGCCGGAGGCGCTGCGGGCGCGGATCATCACCGACGGGCACTCGCCGGGGCAGTACCGCGCGGACACCGTGCGCAACGTCGACGCCTGGTACGCGGCCTTCGACGTGAAGCCGGGGCAGACGCTGTATCTGGAGCCCTCGGCCCGCGTCCGCGTGTGGTGAGGCGAGCCGCGGCCCTGGCGGTCGGCGCCCTTCTGGCGGCGGCTTCGGCCGCGCGGGCTGAAAAGCCGGAGGTGACGGCGCGCCTCGTCGTGCCGGCGAGCGCCCCGGCCGGTTCTCGCGTTCCCATCGCCGTCGAATTGACGGTGGGCAAGGGCTGGCACGTCAACAGCCACACCCCGGCCGAGAAGTTCCTGATTCCCACCGATCTCGCCCTGGCGGCGAGCACGGGGACTCTGTCGGCGGTGCGCTACCCCAGGGACGTCGAGATCCGGCCGGCATTCGCCGACGCGGCGATGCGCGTCTACGAGGGAACGGTTCGGTTC
>DATJPZ010000068.1:0-26034 GCA_035506175.1 Thermoanaerobaculia bacterium
CCTGCGACAACCCCTTCGCCCCTTGGGTCTACGACCTCGTCGCCCGCGCCATCACCGGCGGCTGCGGCGCCACCCTCTACTGCCCCACCACCCCGGCCACCCGCGGACAAATGGCCGTCTTCGTCGTCAAGACCTTCTCACTGCAGTAGAAACGGAGGCACCGTGAAACGCACTCTCGCCACCGCCTCTCTTGCACTGGCTCTGGCCGCCGCGTCGCTGCCGGCGTCCACGTTCACCGTCACCAACACGAACGACTCGGGCCCGGGGTCGCTCCGCCAGGCCATCCTCGACGCCAACGGCAACCCGGGCCTCGACACCATCGCGTTCAACATCCTCGCATCCGGCGTCCAGACGATCGTGCTCTCGACGACCCTCGACGGCATCACCGACCCGGTCCTCATCGACGGCTACTCGCAGCCGGGAGCGAGCGCCAACACGCTCCCCGTCGGGGATGACGCGGTCATCCTCATCAAGATCGACGCGGGGGCGTTCAGCCCGGCCATCGCGTTGGATCCGGGAAGCGGCGGCTCGACGGTCCGCGGCCTGTCGCTCGCCGGCACCGGCGGACCGTTGCTCCTGATCGTCAGCCCGAACGACGTCATCACCGGCAATTTCATCGGCGTCGATCCCGACGGCTCGACGGTCGTCGGCGTCAACATCGGGCTCGAGATCAACTTCCAGAACGGAACCGTCATCGGGGGGACGGACCCCTCCGCGCGCAACGTCATGGCGTCCACGGGGGGAGACCTGATCCAGGCCGACGGGAACGGGACGGTCATCCAGGGCAACTACCTGAGCCTGAACGCCGCGGGGACCGCGGGCATCGGGGCCGCGCAGCGGGCGATCGACGTCGAGGTCGGCGACACCGTCATGATCGGGGGCGCCGCGCCCGGGGCCGCGAACGTGATCGGCACCTGGTCGGTCCGCGCCGTCCAGCTGGGCGAGGCGGGAGCGTTCAACGCCAGCAACGTGACGGTCCAGGGCAACCTGATCGGCACGGACGCCACGGGAGCGGTCGAGCTCTCGAGCGGCGGCGTCGACGGCATGAGCATCGGCCTGGCCCCGAACGCGAAGATTCTCGACAACGTCGTCGCGAACCGCTCCGGCATCGGCATCGACATGATCGGCTCGAGCCTCGGCCTCACCGGCATCACGATCCAGGGCAACAAGATCGGCACCGACGTCACCGGGACGGTGCCGCTTCCCAACGGGACGTGCGGCATTCACATTCAGGACTCCTGGGGCCCGGTGACGGGAACGATCGGCGGCACCGGCGCGGGCGAGGGCAACGTCATCGCTCACAGCGGCACGCACGGGATCAGCCTCACGGGCGCCGCCGGGCCCTGGACCATCGTCGGCAACTCGATCTCCGGCAGCGGCCGTCTCGGAATCACGCTCGGCAACTCGTGCGGAGACCCGGCCGCGAACCCCACTCCCAACGACCCCGGCGATGCCGATGACGGACCGAACCTCCGCCAGAACTTCCCGATCATCAAGTCGGTCAACCACCTCGCGCCCGAGACCGGCGGCACCGAGATCGTGGGCAAGTTCAACAGCACGCCGTCGACGGACTACACGCTCGACTTCTACGCCGACCCGGCGTGCTCCAACTTCCCGCGCGAGTTCATCGAAGGCGAGACTTACCTCGGATCCAGCCAGGTCACGACCGACGGCGCCGGCCACGCGGACTTCGACGTGACGCTGCCCGTCGTCACCGAGGCGGGCGCCCGCATTTCCGCGACGGCAACCGACCCCAACGGCAACACCTCCGAGTTCTCGCAGCGGATCATCTTCTCGATGGACCAGACTTCCGGACCGGCTACGGGCGGGAACGTGTTTTCCGTGCACGGCACCGACTTCGCCGATCCGACGACGATGACGATCGGCGGCGTGGACGTCTCGGTCACGTTCACCGACGACCACACCCTCACCGCGACCTCGCCCGTGCTCGCGCCCGGGACGGTCAACGACGTCGTCGTCACCACGCCCGACGGCACCACCGGCACCCTCGTCAAGGGCTGGGTCGCCGACTTCCTCGACGTCCCGAACACCCAGCAGTTCTATGCCTTCGTCACCACGCTCGTCTCCAACGGCATCACCGTCGGCGTCGGCGGCGGCCTCTACGGCGTCGATGCCCCAACCCTGCGCCAGCAAATGGCCGTCTTCCTCATGAAGGCCAGACACGGCCTCTGCTACACGCCCCCGCCCTGCACCACCGCCACCTTCACCGACGTCCCCTGCTCCTCAGGCTTCGCCCCGTGGATCTACGAGCTCGTCGCCGAGGGCATCACCGGCGGCTGCGGCGCCACCACCTACTGCCCCACCGACCCCGTCAAGCGCCAGCAAATGGCGCCCCTGCTGCTGCGCACCCTCGAGGGCCCTTCGTACACCCCGCCCGCCTGCTCCAACGCCACCTTCACCGACATGCCCTGCGACAACCCCTTCGCCCCTTGGGTCTACGACCTCGTCGCCCGCGCCATCACCGGCGGCTGCGGCGCCACCCTCTACTGCCCCACCACCCCGGCCACCCGCGGACAAATGGCCGTCTTCGTCGTCAAGACCTTCGGGCTCCAGTGAAGCATCGAATTCCCGCCGTGCACCGTGGTCGCGCCGGAGTCCACCCGAGGGCTTGAAAGCGATCCCTCGTTTCGCTCGGAAGGAAAGCGAAGACCGCGGGCTCTAGCCCGCTGTCTTTGCTTTCACCTTCCGCTGGCTGTGGTCGAGCGTGCGCTTGCGCACGCGGATCGCCGCCGGCGCGACCTCGACGAG
Source organism: Thermoanaerobaculia bacterium (assembly GCA_035506175.1). GTDB lineage: Bacteria > Acidobacteriota > Thermoanaerobaculia > UBA5066 > Gp7-AA6 > DAHUXD01. The sequence goes on from DATJPZ010000068.1 coordinate 2,770, forward strand.
CTCGTCGTCGTTGATCCACTCGATCGCCTGCTCGATGTTGAGCTCGCGGGCGGGCGTCAGCTTGATTGCCATGTCGGAGCCCGAGGCGCGCATGTTCGTCAGGTGCTTCTTCTCGCAGGGCTGGATGACCATGTCGCCTTCCTTGACCTGCTCCCCCACGATCTGGCCCGCGTAGACCTTGTCGGTCGGGCGGACGAAGAAGATGCCGCGGTCGGCGAGCCGGTCGAGCGCGTAGGCCGTGACCTCGCCCGTCTCCTTGGCGATCATCGCGCCCTTCATCCGGTTCGGCAGCGGTCCGCGGTGCGGCCCGTACTGGTCGAAGAGGTGGTTCATCAGCGCCGTACCCTTCGTCAGCGTCAGGAACTCGAGGCGGAACCCGAGCAGGCCGCGCGACGGGATCGTGAATTCGAGCCGCACGCGGTCGCCGTGCTTGCCCATGTGCTTCAACTCGCCCTTGCGCTCGCCCACGGCGGCGATGACGGCGCCCGTGAACTCCTCGGCGCAGTCGATCACGAGCTCCTCGTACGGCTCGAGCAGCTCCCCGTTCTCGCCGCGGTGGAAGATCACCTGCGGACGGCCGAGCGAGAACTCGTAGCCCTCGCGGCGCATGGTCTCGGCGAGGATGGCGAGGGAGAGCTCACCGCGACCGAGCACGATGGTGGAGTCCGCCGAGCCCGTGCTCGAGAGCCGGAGGCCCACGTTCTTTTCGAGCTCCTTCTCCAGGCGCTCGACCAGGTGCCGGCTCGTGACGTACTTGCCCGACTGGCCCGAAAACGGCGAGTCGTTGATCCGGAACTCCATGGACAGCGTCGGCTCGTCGACGCGGATGCCGGAGAGCGGCAGCGGGTCGGCGAGGTCGAGGATGGTCTGCCCGATCTCGATGTCCGGGAACCCGGACAGGACGACGATGTCTCCGGCGGACGCCTCGGTCACCTCGACGCGCGTGATGCCCTCGAACATGTAGATCTTGCCGGCGCGGCCCTTCTCGACGATCGAGCCGTCGGGGCGGACCGCGGCGAGCTCGATCGCCTTCGAGACCGTGCCGGAGAAGATCCGGCCCACCGCGAGGCGGCCGAGGTAGTCGGAATAGTCGATGTTGGCGACGATCATCTTGAACGGGGAATCGCCGACGACGGGCGCGGGAATGTGCTCGAGAATCGCGTCGAGGAGCGGACGCAGGTCCCCGGACTTGGCCTCCGGGTCCCGGGAAACGTAGCCGAGCCGCCCGGACCCGTAGAGCACCTCGAACTCGAGGTGATGCTCCTCGGTCGCGAGCGACAGGAACAGGTCGTGGATCTCCTCCTCGACCTCGAGCGTGCGCGCGTCGGGCCGGTCGATCTTGTTGATGAGCACGATCGGCCGCTTGTTCCCCTCGAGGGCCTTCTTCAGCACGAAGCGCGTCTGCGGCAGAGGCCCCTCCGAAGCGTCGACCAGGAGGAGCACGCCCTCGACCATCGTCAGGATCCGCTCGACCTCCGAGCCGAAGTCCCGGTGACCGGGCGTGTCGACGATGTTGATGACGACGTCCTTGTAGTGCACGGCGGTGTTCTTGGCCAGAATGGTGATCCCGCGCTCTTTTTCGAGCTCGCCCGAGTCCATGACGAGCTCCTCGACGTGCTGGCCCGCCCGGAACGTGCCGCACTGCTTCAAGAGCGCGTCGACGAGCGTCGTCTTGCCGTGGTCGACGTGCGCCACGATGGCGATGCCCCGCCGGTCGGGACGGCGCTCGGCGGCGGTCGAAGAGGAGTTCGTCATGAAATTCTCGGTGTCGGTGCCGGGCGGCCCCGGCGGAACGGCGAAGCCTACACGGATCGGCCTCGCGGTGCCAGCCCTATTTGAGCACGAGGCAGTGGACGCCGCCCTCTCCCATCGGGAAGATCGGGAGCGGCGCGACGCGGATTCCGGAGGCTTCGTAGAGCCGCCGCTGCTCCTCGTAGACCGGGTTGGGCGCCGCGAGCGAGGCATCCATCTGGCGCCAGGCGGCGGCAACGGCCGCCTTGACGCCCTCCCATCGCGCGTCCGTCGGGTCGCGCCGCCAGCTCGCGACCGCCGCGTCGAGGTCTTCGAACTTCAGCTGGAGCAGCGTCTGAGCGTTTCGCTCGTCGGATTTTTCCAGGTGGTCGGGGTACCGCCCGAGCAGGACGGACGCGCGGCCCGTCGAGGCGTCGACGAACTTGCCGATTCCGACGGGGTCTCGCGCCGGATGGTCGGCGAACGGCAGGCGCACCACGCGATAGCCCCGCGCCGCCATCTGCCGTGCGGCCCGGTCGTATTCGGCCTGGAATCGGCGCACGGACTCTTCGGTCAGGTGGACGTGCGACAGCGCGTTGACGGGGCTGCCTTCGTAAGTCGGGACGAAGGCGACGACGCCGGCGGCGCCGCGCAGCACGGCGACGACCATGTCCAGGTGAAAGATCTCGGGGTTCGACAGGCTCGGATCGAACAGCGCCTCCTGGCCCACCACGATCGTCTCGACGTCGTCGAACGCCCGCGAATAGGCGGCGCGGGCCTCTTCGACCATGGCCCGGGAAAGGGGAGCGTTCGGGGACAGTCCCGGTCGCTTCCGCTCCGCGTAGCGACGGACGCGGTGATAGCCCACGAGGAGTCCGATGCCGCCGTCCGGGAGCCGCACGAGCGCCAGGTCGCCGCCCTCCGTGTTCACGTCCGGGAGGCGCTTGAGCACGAAGTCGTCCGGGTTGCCCTCGACGAGACTCTGGACGGCCCTGGCGTAAACGGCGTCCGCGTCCTCGCCGAACCCCAGGACCAGCCGTCCGCGCTGGTCGTAACCGAGAGGCTCGGCCATGTCCTGGGGAAACGGCAGCGGCTCCGACACCTTGAAGAACCGGACACGCTCGTCGATCCTGGCGTCGGACCAGCCCACGCGATTCGCCAGGTACTCCCGGAACACGGCCTCCTCGTTTCCCAGCGCGCCCGGAGTCGAGGCCGGATCGGGCACGGCGATGAAGAATCGCCCGTAAGCCGGCGCGCTCCGGAAGATCTGCCCGTGCGAGAGCTCGAAGTGAAGGCGATAGATCTGGCGCCGCAGCCAGCGGACCCGTGGATCGCGCGTGTTCGGGTCCCACGCCATCGTCTCGGGGAGCATGAACATCCGCGTGCGGTTGGGCTCGAGCCCCAGGATCACGCGCCGCAGGGTACGCTCGGCCTCCGGGGTCAGCCGGTACGGCTCGGACGCGGACTGGGCCGAGGCCTCGAAGGCCCACCCGAGGCAGGCCGCCACGGCGGCCGCGACCCAGGCGCTGCGTGGAAGATGCACGGTTTCGAGTCGAAAGTATCTCACGCGAGCCCGCGCGCGGCGGCAGCCGCTAGAATGCCGCGGTGACTTCCACGCGCGTGGTGTACTCCACCGAGCGCGGCCGCCTCTGCCCCAGGTGCGGCTGGCCCGCCGCCGAATGCCGCTGCGCCGCGACGCTCGCCGCCGGCAACGCGGCCGTGCCGGAAAAGGTCGCCGCGACGCTGCGTCTCGAGAACCGCGCCTCCGGCAGGCACGTCACGGTCGTCGACGGCCTGCCGGACAACCGGGACTATCTCGAAGCGCTGTGCCGCGAGCTCAAGAAGGCCTGCGGCACCGGCGGCGCCGCCGAGAACGGCGCGGTCGTCCTGCAGGGCGACCAGCGCGAGCGCCTCCGGGACCTGCTCGCGCGGAAAGGAATCCGGGTGAAGGGATGACGGCCACAAGGGTCTTCCTCGTGCGCCACGGCTCGACGGTGCTGTCGGCCGAGGACCGTTTCGCCGGCGAGACGGACGTCGCCCTCTCCGACGTCGGCCGCGAGCAGCTCCGCAAACTTTCCGAGCGACTCGCGGGCGAGCCGATCGCCGCCTTTTACGCGAGCCCGCTCGGCCGGACGATGGAGACGGCGCGGATCCTCGCGGCGCCCCACGGTAAGCCCGTCACGCCGAAGGACGGCCTGCGCGAGATCTCCCACGGGCACTGGGAGGGCAAGACGCGCGCGGAGGTCGAGAAGGAGTACCCGAAGGAGTATGCCCGCTGGGAGGGCGACCCGTATTCGTTCGCGCCGCCGGGTGGCGAGACCGGCCTGTCCGTCACGGCTCGCGCACTGCCGGCGCTGCTCGAGATCGTCGCGGCCCACGGCGGCGAGTACGTGGCGGTCGCCTCGCACAAGGCGACGATCCGGCTCCTGATCGGGTCCCTGCTCGGATTCGACCTGCGCCGGTACCGCGATCACCTCGACCAGAGCCCGGCGTCCCTGAACGTCCTCGACTTCAAGGACCTCGGGCACGCCCGACTCTCGCTCTTCAACGACGTCTCGCACTACGCGCCGTCGCCGTCGGGCACGGCGGCGGTCGCGACCGGGCGGCTCTCGAGCGTCTGGTCGGAGAAGGCCTAGGGCTCGGCGGGCGGCGCGAAGACCTGATTCGAGAACGGGTTCGACGTCGGGCGCTGCACGACGTTGAATCCGAAGTTCGTCGCGCGGTGGCATCGGTTGCAGGCGTCCGTCACCGCGTCGAAGGCCTTCTCGAAGCGCGCCCGGTCCTTCGCGGCGATGGCTCGCCCGACCTCCGCGAGCGGCTCGCGGAGGATCTTCTCCACCGCTTCGCCGATGGGGACCGGCGAATCCTTGTGCGTCGGGTGATAGCGCACGACGTCGTCGAACCCCTCGCCGAGCTCGCCGACCTCGTACGCGGCGAGTTTCCAGTTGCCGGACTCTCCCGCGAACCAGAGCTTCGCGTGCCGCATCTGGTTGAACGTCATCAGCTCGCCGAGGCCGGGAGGCTCGACCGCGGCGGGAGCGGCCGCGGGCGTGACGGCGGGAGCAGCGGCCCCCGGTTCCGGCCGGCCGCATCCCGCGGCGGCGAGGAGTCCGAGAACCAGCCAGAACCGACCGTCTCGCACCCCGCGAATCCTACGCCCGACGCCCTCGGCTTGCGTTTCCGGCCTCACTGTGCGATCCTCCGCGCTCCCGCGGGTGGCCCGTGCCTCCCGCTCCCGAACGTAGGCCCTGCCGGCAGATCCTCCGTTCCCAACACGAAAAACAGCCGGATTCACCGACGAGGAGGATTTCCTTGCCTTTCTCCCAGTTTGGGCTCCATGCAGACTTGCTGCGCGGCGTCCGCGAAATGGGCTTCACGCGGCCGACGCCGATCCAGGCCGACTCCATTCCCCCCGCGATCGAAGGACGCGACGTCCTCGCCTGCGCCATGACCGGCAGCGGCAAGACCGCCGCCTTCCTGCTCCCGATCCTCAACCAGCTCCTCGGCAAGACGCGCGGCGTCACGCGCGCCCTCGTCCTGACGCCGACCCGCGAGCTCGCCGCGCAGATCGACGAGCACGCCCGCGAGCTCGCCGTCCACACGCCGCTCTCGTCGGCCGCCGTTTTCGGCGGGGTCGCGATGGGGCCGCAGGAACACGCGTTCCGGACCGGCGTCGACGTCCTCATCGCCACGCCGGGGCGCCTGCTCGACCACTTCCGATTCCCGTACGCGGCGCTCGCGAAGCTCGAGGTCCTCGTGCTCGACGAGGCCGACCGCATGCTCGACATGGGCTTCCTGCCCGACATCCGCCGCGTCCTCAAGCACCTGCCGCCCCGGCGCCAGACGTTGTTCTTTTCGGCGACCATGCCGCCCCCGATCGCCCAGCTCTCGCGCGAAATGCTCAAGAACCCCTTCACCGTCAACATCGAGCGGCAGGCCGCACCGGCCGTCGGGATCACCCAGGCCGTCTACCCGGTGGCCCAGAACCTCAAAGCGCCGCTGCTCCTCGAGCTTCTCAAGCGCGGGGACGTCAAGAACGTTCTCGTCTTCACGCGCACGAAGCACCGGGCGAACCGGCTCGCCGAGACGCTCGCGAAGAAGGGCGTCGCCTGCGAGCGCATCCACGGCAACCGCAGCCAGGCGCAGCGCACCCAGGCCCTCGAAGGCTTCAAGGAGGGCCGGTACCGGGTCCTCGTCGCGACCGACATCGCGGCGCGCGGCATCGACGTCGAGGCCCTGTCGCACGTCGTCAACTTCGACGTCCCGAACGTCCCCGAGGACTACATCCACCGCGTGGGCCGCACGGCGCGCGCCGAGATGACCGGAGACGCTTTCACGTTCGTCTCGCCCGAGGAAACGACCGACCTCGCCGCGATCGAGCGCGCGATCGGGAAGCGCCTCCCCCGCATCACGGTCCCGGGCTTCGACTACAGCAAGGCGCCGGCCGAGCGGTTCGAGGTGCCGATCGCCGAGCGCATCGCCGCGATCCGCGCGCGGAAAGCGGCGGAACGCCAGCGGGCGAAGGAAAAGGCCGAACGGCGCCTCGCGCACCAGGCCGCCGAGGAGGCGCGCCGGCGAGAGAAGGCGGAGCGCCGGACGGCCCACCCTCCGGCACAGCCGTCGCGTTCGGAGCACCGGCGCACGCCGCATCCGGCGCACGGGCATCGCGCGCCGTCGGGACCGGCCTCGGCGCCGGCGTTCGGACGCCGCGGCCGCTAGCCCGTTCCAGGCATCGGCGAGGGGGGCGACGTCGGGAGCCTCACTCCCTCGAGCGCCAGGAGCGCCGCTGACCCGACCCTCTTCCCCTTCACGGGAGAGAGGGTCGGGAGGGCCCGTTCCGTGGCCCGGGGGGAGAGCGGGGAAAGGCGCCCCTCGCCGCGCCCGGGACTACTTGCCGGCGGCGCCGTAAACCGGGAGCATCTGCCGCGCCGCCATCGCCGCGGGTCGCGGCGCCTGGGGCATCGCCGGCACGGCCTGGCCCGGCAGGACCGGCAGCGGGACGTTTCGGCCGCGCGCGTAGACCTCGTGCCGGCCGTTCTTCCTGTACCACTCGGCGAGCGAGGCGGTCTGGAACATCTCTTCGATGATCTTGCGCCACCCCACGCCCGTGTTGTACGCGCAGAAGGAGATCTCACCCATCTGCGTCGCGTACGGGATGATGCACATCTCGGTGCGCCGGAAGTCGTAGTTGAAGAGGTCCTGGAACCACATGCCGCCGATGAAGAAGACACGCCAGTCGTCGCGCTTCTTCGCCGTGAATCCGAGCTTCCCGCCGGTGTGGCCGTCCATCACCTTCGCCACCTTCCACGGCGTCAGGCCGGCCGGAATGCCGTCGGGCCGGAGGTTGCGGAGGACCGACAGGCCGACCTGCGCGGCCGTCCAGAATCTCGTGCGGCCCGAGTCGGTGACGGCCTTGATGTCGGTCATCAGCCGGTCCACGTCGAGCACCGACGGCACGGTCACGGCCTTCTTCGTCTTCTCTTCGACGAGCATCAGCGTGCCGATGCCGCAGTTGGGGTGACAGCCGCACTTGAACGAGCCGAAGTCGGCCTCGAGGCCTCCGAGGAGGTCCTTCAGGTCGGAAAAAGGCCCGGCCGCCGAGAGCGGGTACCAGTCGCGCATGGGCTCGCCGATGCCGGCCTGCGTCTTCACGTCGTGGGCCAGGTGCGAGAGCGTGTACCGCTGCCGCGTGCGCGTCTCGTCGTCGATGTCCTCGTCGCGGCCGGTGAACGAGACCGGCTGAAACGCGACGCAGGTCACCTTGTCGATGTTCTCCAGGCCGAATCGGATGATGTCCCCGACCTGGTCGTTGTTGATGCCGTTGACGATGGTCACGACCAGCGTGACGTCGATGCCGTGCTTGTGCAGGTTCTCGATCGCGCGCAGCTTGACGTCGTAGAGGTTGCCGACCTTGCGGTGCTGGTTCTTCTCGTTGCCGACGCCGTCGAACTGGAGGTAGGCGAAGCGGAGTCCGGCCTCGGCCGCCTCGCGGGCGAACGCCTCGTCCTGGGCGAACCGGACGCCGTTGGTCGCGCACTGGACCGAGAAGTAGCCGAGCTTCCGCGCGTACCGGATCGCCGCCAGAAAATGCGGCGAGAGGGTGGGCTCGCCGCCGGAGAACTGGACCGAGAGCTGGCGCCGCGGCTTGATCGAGGCGGCGTCGTCGAGCAGCTTCTGGACTTCCTCCCATTCGAGCTCGTGCACGTAGCCCACCTGGTTGGCGTCCATGAAGCACGGGTCGCACATCATGTTGCAGCGGTTGGTCAGGTCGATCGTCAGGACCGCGCCGCGTCCGTACTTGATCGACGACGTCCCGTGCTCGTGCAGGCCGTCCTTCGGGATCACGAAGTCCCGTCCCGGATAGAGAGACTCGAGGCGGCGGAAGAACGCCGGGTCCGTGGACATGACGTCTTCGAAATGGCCGTGCCGGGGGCAGTCCTTCTTCATCAGGATGCGCCCGTCTTCCTCGACGATCGACGCCGGGATCTCGCCCGGCTTGCCCTCGATCAGGACCTTCCAGTCGGCCTCGCCCGAGAGGATCTGGGACCGGACCTCGGTCACGCAGCGGGGACAGAGAGAATCGGTCTGGCGCGGGAATCCGAGCGGCGGGAAGGTCTTCTCGCGCTGCTTCAGCAGCGGCGCCGGCGCCCACTTCGGCTGGAGCGTCCCCTCCGCGAAACGTCGATCAACCGCGCGCGCGACGTTCCAGAGCGCATCGGCCGCCCACCGGATGCCGGAGTAGACCGCTCTTCTCATGTTGGCTGTCGTCCCCTTCCCCCGTCCCGATCGCATGCTCCATGTCCTGGGCGGCAGCAGACCGGGCTTCGTGCGCCCGATTCTAGCCGAAATCTCCGCGCGGCCGGCTCTTCTGACGGGTCACGCCGGGCGCGGCGCCGGCGCGAATCGTTCGACGGAAAACGCGGCGAGATCGCGCGCCGGTCCGCCCGTCAGGACGTCGGCGAGAAGGCGCGCGGTCGCGGGCGCCAGAAGGATGCCGTTGCGGTAGTGGCCGGCCGCGAAGTAGAGCCCGGGCACCGGGCTTTCCCCGAGGACCGGCCATCCGTCGGGGGTCGACGGGCGCAGGCCCGCCCACGCGGTGACATACGCCGCCGACGCGACCGAGGGCATCAGGCGCGCGGCCGCGGCGACGAGCCGGGCCACGGCGCCGGCGGTGACCTCCTTGCGGAAGCCCGTCCGCTCGACCGTCGATCCGAGCAGCACGGTCCCGTCCGGCCGCGGGACGACGTAGACGTCGTCCGTGGCCACGATGGTCGGCAGCGGCGGCAGCGGGAGCGCGAGTTCCACGATCTGGCCGCGCACGGGCTCGACCGGAAGCGGCAGCGGCAACCGGCCTTCGAATGCCGCCCAGGCGCCGGCCGCGTCCACCACCGCGCCCGCCTCGATCGGCCCGGCCGACGTGTCGACGCCGAGGCACCGGCCCCGATCGAGACGAAACCCGACGACGGAAACGCCGGTGCGCACCGTCGCGCCGCGCCGATCGGCCGCGATCCAGGCCGCGCGCGTCAGCCGCCGGGGATCGACCGCGCCCTCCTCCGGAAAGAAGACGGCATCGCCCGCCTCGGAGGACAGCCGCCCGCCGGCTTCGCGCGCGAGCTCCTCGCGCCGGCGGGCGATCACGGCGTACGAGAGCTCGCGCTGCCACGCAAACGGCGCAGCCGGATCGCCCGATGCCTGTCCCTCGAAGCGCACGTGGAGAAGCCCCGTCTTCCGGTAGCCGACGTCGACGCCGGTCTCCTCGAAGAGGCGGCGCGTCCAGTCCGGATAGAGCGACCGGCTCTCGACGGCGAGGTCGAAGAAGGCGTCTCTCGCGCGGGCGTCCGTCTGAGGCGTGAGCATCCCGGCCGCGGCGCCGGAAGCCTCGGCCCCCGGCTCTGCCCGCTCGACGACCTCCGCGGCCACCCCGCGGGCCGCGAGCTCCGCGGCGAGCGCGCAGCCGATGAGCCCGCCGCCGACGACGAGGACGTCGGGGCGCGACACCGTCACCGAAGCCGGAAGCGCCGGCCGCCGCCGAAGGCTTCGCGCGCGTAGCGGCCCACCACCACCGCCGCCGCGTAGCCGAAGGCGCCGCCCGTGAGTCCGCCCAGGATCGTGCGGGTCCCGGACCGGCGCGGAAGCGCACCGCGCAGGACGCGCACGAGCGCCTGCCGGCCGAGCTCCGAACCGAGCCCCGCCGCGAGGCCGCCCACGATCCCCGTCGCCCGCGCCCGGCCCCCGTTCTCGGCGCCGTAGAGCGCCGCGAGCGCGAGGACCATCCGGTTCAGGGTCACGGCCTGGTAGGCGAGGTCGGCGCCGAACGGCACCGCGCCGAAAAAGGCCGCCGGTCCGGCAAGGAGCCCTCCGGCCGCGGCGCACTGGAGGGCGGCATGGCGGATCACCCGCGAGGCGAGCTCGTCCCGCGAGGCGCGCGGGTACTTCTCCCGGAGGCGGCGGACCTCCAGCCCGGCCCGCTCCCGGTGCGTCCCGTCGAGGACGGCCTTCGCCAGCGCCGCGTACACGCCCCCATCCTATCGCCCGGCGCCCGCCTCCTGCCTCCCGCCCCCCGGTTCTGCTATCTTTCGCGCCGGATCCGGAAAGGAGCTCGAGGTGAAGAAACACACGATCGTCGCTCTCATGCTCGCCTGCGCCCTCCCCATTGCGGTCACCGCGCAGACGGCGAAAGGAAAAGGTAAGAAAGTGGCCCCCGACTACGCCAACACGATCGCCACGCTCCAGACGGACCTGGGCGACATCCAGATCAAGTTCTTCTACGACAAGGCCCCGAAGCACGTCGAGAACTTCATCGACCTGTCGCAGAAGGGGTTCTACGACGGCACGTTCTTCCACCGGGTCATCCCGGGCTTCATGATCCAGGGCGGCGACCCGAACACGAAGAAGCCCGAGACGCCGGCGACCCAATACGGCACGGGCGGCAACGGGTCGAACAAGCTCAAGGCCGAATTCAACGACACGCCGCACAAGCGCGGGATCGTGTCGATGGCGCGCGCCTCGGACCCGAACTCGGCGTCGTCGCAGTTCTTCATCGTCGTCAAGGACTCCAACTTCCTCGACGGCCAGTACACCGCCTTCGGCGAGGTCATCTCCGGGATGGAAGTGGCCGACAAGATCGCCAACGCTCCGCGTGGCGCCAATGACCGGCCGAACCAGCCGGTCCACATCAAGAAGATTCTCCTGTCTCAGGCCAAGAGCACGAGCTAGGTCTTCGCCTGTTCCCGTCCGACGCCGCCGGCCTCGAAGAGCTCGCGCGTCGGGCGGGCGTCTCGCCGCTCGCCGTCGAGGCTCTGGCCGGGGACGTCGGGCGGCGCCGCTATTTTCGGCTGCACCTCTCGGGCGATCGCACGGCGATCGGCGTCGTCTACCCCGACGAAGAAGCGGATGCGCGCCGCCGCTGGCTCGCCGCCCGAGCCGCGCTGGCGCCGGTCGTCCGCGTTCCCATCCTGATCGCCGACGACGGACACGGCCGGCACATCGTCGAGGACCTCGGCGAAAACGACCTCGCGTCGCGTCTCTCGACGGCGCCCTCCGACCGGGCGTTCTGGCTCGGCCGCGCCGCGGAGGCCGCGGCGGCGATCGCGAGCCTTCCCGATCCCGGGCTCAATCCCCCGTTCGACGCCGCGCTCTTTCGGCGCGAGCTCGACCTCGCGCGCGAAGCCGTCTTCGACCTGCTCCTCGCGCGCCCGCTGACGCCGGCCGAGCGGCGCGCGCACGACGCGTGGGCCGACGCGCTCGTCGCCGAGATCCTCGGGCATCCGCGCGCCCTGTGTCATCGCGACTTTCACGGCAACAACCTGTTCGCCGCGGGCGACCGCGTCGCCGTCATCGACTTCCAGGACCTTCGTCTCGGCCCCGACACGTACGACCTCGCGTCGCTCCTCTGGGAGCGCACGACCCTCGACTGGATGGACGAGAGCGCGGCGCAGCCGGCGCTCGCCCGCTTTGCCGGGGCGCGCGGCGTCGCCGCCGAGGCCCTCGCGGCGCGCCTCCCCCGGGTTCTCCTGCAACGCGCCTGGAAGGTCTGCGGAACCTTCGCGCGGGCGGTGTTCCGCGGGAAGGGCGAGGCCTATCGCCGGTACCTGCCCGCGGAACTCGCGCTGACGCGCCGGCTGCTCGGTAACCGACGGGAAGACAGGGACTTCGCCGCGATCCTGGGGGCGCTGCCGACGCCGGTCTGCTAAGCTCTACGGGGCTTGCGGGAGGGCTCCAGGCCGGGACGAACCCGCGAAGGAGAAAACGGAGAAAACGATGTTCGGCTCACTCGGTCTTCCGGAGCTTCTCGTCATCCTGCTGATCGTGATCATCATCTTCGGCGCGAACAAGCTGCCGCAGCTCGGCAAAGGTTTCGGGGAAGGGCTCCGGAACTTCAAGGACGCCGTCAAAGGCGACGAGAAGCCGGGCGACAAACCGAAGAGCTAGCTGTCAGCGGCCCCCGTCAGCTCTCGGCCAGACAGGACATCGACACGCCCCGCCGGCAGCCGGCTGCTGACGGCTGAAGCGCTATTTCTTCTTCGTGATCTCCGGCGCGACGCGGAATTTTTCGCGCGGCAAACGGATGTTCAGGATGCCGACTTTGTTGCGCAGCGTGTTGCGGTGGATGCCGAGGGAGCTCGCGGCGCGACCGAGGTTTCCCGACGAACGCTTCACGGCACCCACGATGTACTTCTTCTCGAACTCCTTCTTCGCCAGATCGAGAGAAATGCCGTGGGCCAGAAGCTCGTCGATGACTTCCTGGAGCTGCCCATCCAGATTCACGATGCCCTCCCCCACTTAAATCGAATGCGAATCGGAGAGGGGCGCATCTTAGCAAAGGGCAAACAGGAGGGGTAGTGCGCCGCGGCGCGCCGGAGCGCCGTCCGAGCCCCGGTGAGCGCGGCCGTTTTCGTGCCAGCGCCGCCGCCAAAAAAAAGAAGAGGCGCCGAGCGCCTCTCCTGATTTTTTTCCGCGAAACCGAGGCGAGCCCCTACTTCACCTCGACCTGATCGCCGATCTCGATCAGACGGCTCGAGTCGATGACCCGCGCCATCGACCAGCGGTCGCCGACGTAGAGGATGGCCAGGTCCCCCAGGTAGGTGCGGGGAACCGAAACGCCCGGCGGCGGCGGCTTGTACATCCAGTAGGAGCCCTGAGGCCGCAAGCCGTAGTCCGCACCGCTCGCGTAGCGGAAGATCGAGAGCTGGTCGCCCGGCTGAAGGCCCTGAGCCATCCCGAGGTCGATCATGATGTCGGTGCCCGTCCCGATGGCGACGACGCCGTCCCGGGTCAGGACGATCCGGCCGTCGACCTTGCCCGTGGCCGGGTCGCACATGGCGCAGCTCGGAAGCCGGCGCCCGAGCGGGATGGGCACCGGGTCGTACGGCTTCAAGTACACCCCGATCGGGATGTCGGTGCAGGCCTTGGTCACGCGGACGACCGCCGTCCGGCCCTCGATGCAGACGAGAACCGCCCGGCCCCGGTACTGGTAGAAGCGACCCATGGGCTCGCTCGAGATCGGGTGGTAGACGACGTCCCCCGGGGTGACGAGCCAGAATTCGTCGCCCGCCTTCAGGCCCCGGTCGTAACCGCTGTCGAGATACATCAGGTTGTGGTCGGTGAAGTCGGTCTGCTCGGCCTCGTTCTCGCCCCCGATGACGCTCGCCACGAAATGCTCGCTGTCGGGACCGATGTACCCGAAGCAGGTGACCTCGTCCTCGTAGCCGAGAGGCTGCGGGGCAGCCTCGGTGGTCTGCGGCGCCGTGGTTTCGATTCGAGTGATGGTCGGATTCGGGGTCGCCAGACCGCCGCCCGAAAGCTCGGGGGCCTGCTGCGCGGAAAGCGACAGCGCCGTTGCGAAGACGATCAAGAGGCCAGAAATGCGAACGGGGAGACGCATGGCGACTCCTTAAGAAATACGGCGACTTGCGGTTTCTGGCCTAAAATTTACTGGCTTTGGGGCTTTGTGTCAACAACCACGGACGCCGAAGGCGGCTTTTCGCCTTTCTTTCCAATGGCTGACCTGGCCTTTCGGGCATATTCGCTCTGGGGAAACTCCTCGAGCACCTTGTTGTAGTAAGTCGCCGCCTCGCCGCTGCGGCCCAGCCGCCCCAGGGCCACCGCCTGGTAGTAGAAGAGCTTGTCCTTCGTCCCGTAGTCCGGGTAGAGCTGCTCGACCTGGATGAACCGGGACAGGGCGGCCGCCGTCGACCCCTTGCGGAGGTAGAAGTAGCCGACGCCGAAGTCGTGCTCGGCGAGCAGGTCGGTCAGGCGCCGGATCCGCTCGCGCGCCGCGCCCGCATAGCCCGAGTCGGGAAACTCCCGGATGAGGGCCCGGTACTGCTCGATCGCCTCCCGGGTCGCCGTCTGATCGCGATCGGGCGATTCGTGCTCCTTGTCGTAACAGAAGGCGAACTGGTAGCGCGCGTAGTCCCGGTTGGGGGCCCCGGGGTACCGGTTCAGGTAGTCGCGGTAGCGATAGCGAGCCTCCGTGTAGGAGGCCGCGTTCTTCTGCTGAAAATAGGAGTCCGCCACCATCAGCAGCGCTTCGCGCCCGACCGTCTCGTTCGGATACGTCTCGAACACGTAGTTCAGGTACTTGCGGCCCTGGTCGTACTTCTTCTTGGCGATCAGGGCTTTGCCCTTCTCGAAGAGGACTTCCTTGGGCTGCGTCAGGAGCTCCTGGGTGATCTTGTCCGGCTTCTTCGCGGTGCCGGCGCTCTTGCAGGCCGGCGCCGCCAGGACGAGCGCGAGCGCGAGGCCCGCTCCCGCGTGTCGCAGGCGCCTCATCGAGGTCCGGCCGCCGCGGCCCGAAGCCGCCCGATCGCCGCCGCCGGGTCGGGGGCGCCGTAGACCGCCGTGCCGGCGACGAGAATCTCGGCCCCGGCCGCGACCAGCGACCCCGCATTGCCTTCCCCCACGCCCCCGTCGACCTCGATCGCGAGGCCCGAACCGGCCTCGCCCGCCTCGCGTTTCAAGCGGCGGACCTTCTCGATCGACGGCGTCAGGAAGGGCTGGCCTCCCCAGCCGGGATTGACGGACATGACGACGGCATAGTCCAGGTCGGGCCAGGCCGAGGCCAGCGCGCCGGTCGGCGTGGCCGGGTTGATCGCGGCGCCGGCGCGCGCCCCCGAGCGCCGGATCGCGTCGAGGCAGCGCTGGAGGTGCGGCGTCGACTCGACGTGAACCGACACCCACTCCACTCCGGCGTCGAGGTACTCCGCCAGCGAGCGCTCGGGGCGATCGATCATCAGGTGAATGTCGAGGGGCAGGCGCGTGGCCTTTCGCAGCGCGCGCACGACCGGAGGGCCGAGCGTCAGGCTCGGGACGAAGTGGCCGTCCATCACGTCCACGTGGACGAGGTCCGCTCCCCCCGCTTCCGCCACGGCCAGAGCGTCGGCGAGGCGTGCGAAGTCGGCCGAGAGAAGAGACGGCGCGATCCGGACCTTCATGACCTCGGCGCAGGAGCCCCGGCGTCGGGGGACCGCGAGACCGTCAGCGACACGACCTCGCGGCTGGAAAGCGGATAGCCCGCCGGCGGAAATTGTTTGAGGATGGTGTCGGGCCGGACGCCGTCGTAGGTCTCGAAGCGGGCGCTGCCAACCCGGTACCCGAACTTCTCGAGCCGCTCGCGCACGGTCTGGGCGTCCTTGCCGACGAAATCGGGCATGACCATTCGCGTCTCCGGGGCGCCCCGCGACGTCAGCACCGACACGGCCTGGCCCCGGGCCGCCACGACGTCGGGCTCGGGCTCCTGGGCGACGATGCCCTGCGGCGCTTTCGGGTCGCGATACCAGGAGACCGGCCCGAGCTCGAGCGCCTCGCGGGTCAGCTTCACCGCCGCCGCGCGGGGCGCCAGTCCCTGCAGCTCCGGTACCCGGAGCTCCCGCGCGCCGAGCGACAGCACGACGCGCACCGTCTGGAGCGGCTTGGCGAGCGAGCCGGCCTCGGGCTGCTGCAGGAGCACCCGGCCGCGCGGCACGCGGTCGTCGTACCGTGCCCGGCCCGATTGCTCTTCGAGCTGCAGGCCCACGGCGCGCGCCGCCTTCAGGGCCTCTTCGGGAGTCTTGCTCGTCAGGTCAGGCACCGTCACCGAGCGGCCCACGATCGCGCGCCGGAATCCGAACCAGACGGCACCGAGGAAGACGCCGACCAGCAGGGTTCCGTAGAACAGGCGGAAGGCAAAGCGTGCCACAGCGGGAGTTTACATGGGATGGTACTCTCAAGCCGGCGGCCGCTCGAGGCCGCGCGGGCGCCCCGGACGGGCGCCCCGGGGGTTGACCGGGTGTCATCCAAGCGCGAGACGGACGTCGAACAGCCGGGGTGGTTTGCCGACCGGCGATTCCGGAAGGCCGACCTGCACTGTCACTCGGTCTTCTCGACGTTCAAGTACTTCCGGATCGCGAACACGCGGGACTCCTACAACCGGCCCGAGGAGGTCTATCGCCTGGCCAAGGAGCGCGGCATGGACTTCGTCACGATCACCGACCACGACTCGATCGACGGGTGCCTGTCCCTGCTCGACCGCAACCCGGACCTCGAGGACTTCTTCATCTCGGAGGAAGTCGAGACGTGGTTCCCGGAAACCCGCCAGCGCATCCACGTCAATGTCTTCGACATCGACGAGAAGCAGCACGACGAGATCCAGCGCCGGCGGCGCAACATCTACGACCTTCACGAGTACATCCGCGACGAGAACATCATCGCGTCGGCCAACCACATGTTCCAGAACTACCGGCTGCGCAACTCCCCGAGGCACTACTTCGAGGAGATGCTGCGGATGTTCGACATCTTCGAGGTCAAGAACGGCGCGATGACCTCGCACCACAACCGCCTCGTCGAGGACCTGATGGCGGTGGTGCGCGAGAAGCGCGGCGACGTCTCGCTCGTGGCGGGGTCCGACGCCCACACGCTCGCCCCGCTCGCCCGCGTCTACACGGTGGCCGAGGCGCAGACCGTCGCGGAGTTCCTCGAAAAGATCCGCACCGGCGCGTGCTTCGTCTGGGGCGTCGAGATGGGCTTCCGGATGCTCCTCTCGGACGTCTACCGCATGGTCTTCAAGTACTACGGCAGCGTTCTCGACTGGAAGAACCCCGAGTTCTCGGGCGCCGAGAAGGCGCGCCACCTCGCGCTCGCCGCCGTCGGAGCGCCTTTTTCCGCGGCCGGCGTTCCCCTGGCCGTGACGACGCTGAATTACCTCAAGCAGATCTTCGTGACGAAAACGGTCGGCCAGGAGCTCCTCGAGCACTGGGAAGGCGGCGACGAGCCGAGCTGAGCCTGTCGTGCGCCCGCGCCCCGTTTAGAATCCGGCTACGTTGCCGCGATCCCGCGCCGACATCCCGACCGTCTCCGCCCTCGTGGGCGCCGCGGTGCTCGCCGCGCTCGCGCTTCGCGGCGTGCCGTGGTTCGCGGGCCTCGGGCCGCCGCCGACGCCGTTCACGCACGGCGTGACGTTTCTCGAGCCGGCCTACGCGCTGCTGCGCGACGCGGCCCCGCGAATTCCCGCCGGCGCTTCCGTCGTCGTCCTCGCGGAGCCGCGCCATCCCGGGTTCGAGTCGTACTTCTTCCGCTTCGGGCTCGCGCTGCTCCCCGGGCGGCACGTCCTGCCCGCCGCGGTGTTCGACGCCTTCACCCCGCCCGAAACCTGGGCGTCCGCGGAATACCGCGTCGTCGTCCACGGCCGTCCGACGCCCTCGGACGACGAGCTCGTGCTGACGACCCCCGCGGGAACGGTCTGGCGGCGGCGGCCGCGATGACCGCGGTCTGGCTCGCGCCGCTGCTCCTGATGCCGCTCGTCGGAGCCCCGCTTCTTCTCCGGACCTGCTTCCGACGCTTCCCCGCCGGCGCCCGCCTCGTGCTCGCCGGAGCGGCCGGCGCGGCTCTGACCTCGTTCGTGATGACCCTCTTCGCGCTCGCCCGGTGGCGCTGGTCGCTCGCCGCCGTGGCCGCCGGCGCCATGCCCCTCGCCTGGGCTCTCTCTCGCCTGCCCGCCTTCGCGCCGGCGCCGCCGCTCGGACCGGCCTCTCCGAGCACGCCCGCTTCGCGGCTGGCCGCGCTCGTCTCGTCGGGCGCGGTCGCGGCGGCCGCGTTCGCGACGTCCCTGGCCGCGGCGACGTCGCCGGACCTCTTCAACTTCTGGGGGACGAAGGCGGAGCAATTCGCGGCCGCGCGGGGGATCGACGTCGCGTATCTCCAGGAGCCGTTTCACGGCTTTCTTCACCCGTACTATCCGCCGCTCGTCACCAACCTCGGCGCCCTGGCCTCGATGGCGGCCGGCCGATTCTCCTGGGAAGGGGCGATGGCGACGTTTCCGCTCCTCGTCGCGGCCCTTGCCGTCGCCCTCCCCGGCGTGCTCGGGGGACGGCGGGACCGGTCCGGCGCCGCGTCGGCGCTCGCCGTCTCCGCGATCGCGATCGTGGGGATCCGCGCGTTCGTGGCGGGCAACGGCGACACGCCGCTGGTCTTCTTCGAGGCGCTCGCGATGGCCCTGCTCCTGCGCCGCGACGCGGGCGATCCCGCCCTCCAGGCGCTCGCGGGGCTTCTCTTCGCGGGCGCGGCGACGACGAAAGTGGAGGGGCTCCCGTTCGTTCTCGCCTCGGCAGCGCTCTTTCTCGCGCTCCGCGCCAGGCCGTTCCGATCGGCGCTCGCCGTGACCGCGCGTCTGCTCGGACCGACCGCTCTGGCGCTCGCCGCCTGGTTCGCTTTCGGCGTCAGTCGCGGGCTCTTCCACGAGTACTCCGAGTACGGTCCCTTCGCGACGCTCCACCTCGAGCACTTCCCGCGCGTCGTCGCGGCGCTGGCGGCGGCCCTGGCCGGCACGGCTCACGGCCTCCCCTTTCTCGTTCCCGTGATCTGTCTCTTCGCGGCCGGAAGGCCCCCGCGCGCCTCCTGGCTGGCGATCGGCACCGCGGCGGCGCTCGTCGCCTTCCTGCTCTTCGCTTACCTGCACATGGCCGACGACCCCCGCCTCTGGGTCACGTGGTCGGCGGCGAGGGTCCTGATGCCGGTTCCCGTCCTGCTGGCGCTGGCGCTCTCGGCCGGCCGCGCCGGAGGAGAGCCAGAACCAGTAGTGCCGTCGCCGCACTGATCGCCGCCCCGGCCACGAAGCCGTCCGGCCGATAGCGCAGCACCGCGCGGTGGCGCCCGGCCGGCGCCTGGAAGCCGACAAACGCGTGGTTGAAGGGAAGCAGGGGCGCGTCCTTCCCGTCGATGGTCAGACGCCAGCCCGTCCACCCCGTCACCGACGTCCCCACGAAGACGGACTCTTCCGAGTCGAGCGACAGCGCCAGGACGTCCGCATCGTACGCGGCGATCGCGATTCGCGCGGGGCCGTTCGGCAGCCAGCCGAGCGGGCCCGGCCGCGGTGCGCCGACGACGCCGTCGCGCGCGAAGTCCTGGATCGTCGCGGTGACCGCGTAGGCGCGCTCCGGGTCTCCGAGCCACGCGACATGAGCCGGGGCGAAGGCGCGCGGCAGCGCCCGCGGGTTCTCGACGAGGCGCGAGCCGCGTTCCTCGGCGAGCACTTTCCAGCCCTCGGGAGCGCCGAGGCCCGGCGGAAACAACACGTAGCGCACGCCGAGGAACGCGAGCCACGGCGAGGTCGCGTCGTCCACGCGGTTGAAGAAGGACGGCAGCTGGGTGCACCAGAGCGGGTAGGTCTGGGCGTAGCGGCGCAAGGTCATTGCCTCGTAGCCGCGCACGTCCTCGACGCCGTACATCGCGGCGATGTTGGGCGCGAAGGAAAAGCCGACCGCCGTCATCCGGACGGGCTCGCCGCGGGGAATCGGATCGAGCACGGAAAGGCGCGGATAGAAAGCGCTTTCCGGGTACGTCGGGTAGACGCCCGACTCCTCGAGGCGCCGCTGCGCGACGAGCGCGAGCGCGAGCAAGGCCACCGCCGGAGCCCCGACGCGCCCGGCGACCGCGAGCCCGCCGACGAGCAGAAGCGCCGCGAGCGGCGGGATCGTCTGCAGCAGCAGGCGGCTGCGAAAGTACGCGCCGTCGAAGCCGAGACGCTCGAGGCCGTCGGCCCGGAAGAGCGCGACGCCGAGCACGAGCAGGACGGCGGCCGCCGCGCCCCACGCGAAGGCGCGGGCGCCTTCCCCGCGGCTCAGCCGATCCGCGCCGAGCACCGCGAGCCCGGCCAGGCCGAAGACGGACAGGAAGACGAAGTAGTCGTTGACCGCGATGTCGAAGAGCGGCAGCCGCGCGAGCGGACCGGCGATCCACGGCAGCCGCACGTTCAAGGCGAGGCCGACCGCGGCGAGCAGGACGAAGACGGCCCGCCGCCTCCCGGGCGCGGCGATCCCGGCCGCGGCAAGCGGCAGCAGCAGCGAGCCCGCGTACGCGGCGGGCAGGATCAGCCGCTCGAGGACGCCGCCCCGGCCGGGAACGCCGTAGGCGTAGGGAACGAGACTCGGCAGCAGGCGCCGCGCCGATTCGACGAGCGGCGTCGACCGCGCGTCGCCCCACACGATCGGAAGATTGCGCAGGGCGTGCTGCCACGTCTGCGGCAGGTTCTCCACCACCGGGAGCAGGACGACCGCGGTCAGGCCGAGGGCGAGAGCCCCCGCCGCGAGCGCCAGGAGGATCGGCCGAACACGGCGCCCCGGCCCGGCGGCGAAGAGCTCCGCGAGAAAGACGAGGCCCGCGCCGGTCACGGAAAACAGGAGGGTCTCCGGATGGCCGGCGACCGCCGCGAGCGCGAGCGCGGCGACCGTCAGGCCGACCGCGCGGTGCCCCGGCGACTCGACGAGCCGGGCGAAACCGAGGACGAGGAGCGGAAACGGCGCCACGCTCGGCGAAAGCGGATACCCCAGGTAGAAGACGAGGAAGTCGGAGAAGGCCCACGCCGCGGCGCCGAGCAGCGCGGCGAGCTCCGAGCCGCCGAGGCCGCGAAAGCCGAAGTACCCGGCGGCGAGCGCGAGGAAAAGACGGAGCGTGAGGTCGAGGTTCCACGCCGGCGCCGGCGGGAGCGCGAGACCGAGCCACGTCGCCGGGTGAAGAACCGCCGGCTGCGCCACGCCGAGCAGCGGCTCGCCGGAGAGGACGTGCCGGTTCCAGAGCGGAAGCCGCCCCTCCGCGAGCGACTCGCGAACGGCCTGGCGCCACGGCAGCATCTGGGACACGACGTCGACCAGCAGCGGGTCGACCGGACGACCCGTCCCGTGCTCGGCGGCCAGGGCGCGCAGCGGCTCGGTCCCGTAGGCCACGTCGAGCGGCGCCAGGATGCCGCCCGTGAAGATCGCCTGGCCGGTGAAGAGCAGCGGCGCCGCCGAGAGCAGCAGCGCCGCCCGCCAGCCGACCGGCGCGATCCAGCGCCGGCCGAGCGCGAGAGCCAGCGCGGCCGTCCCGCCGTAGAGCGCGAGGGTACCGGCCGCCGCGAGCATCGGCGGCCATTATGCCGCCCCTCCCCGGCTCGGGCCTCAGCGCCGGGGAAATGGCGCGCCGGCCGCTGCCGACGCCATGACGGCCCCGCCCGCCCGAGGGCCGCGCGCGATCTCGACCCCTCGCACGGCGCCGAAGAGAGCCACGAGCGCGACGAGACCCGCCCGGGCGCGCACCGCGCGCGGCGTGAGGGCGACGGCCACGAGGGCGGCGGTCGTCGGGAGAACCTCGAGGAGACGCTCGCCCAACGCCGGCTCGTGGCGGCAGAGCGCGGCGATGGCCGCCGCGCCGGCGCCGACGACGAACGCGGTCCCGCCTTCGCCGTCCCAGAGACGCTGCGCGCCGAATGCCGCGAGCACCGCGAGAACCAGGGCCTCGAGCGCGGCGGGCCCCGCCGCCGAAGGGCCGGACCGCCACCGCCACACCAGACACGCGGCCGCGAGCAGGAGAAAGGGACGGCGCCGCTTCTCGCGCGAGAAGGCTCCGGCGACCGCGAACGGCACGAGGAGCGAGGCCGCCCCCGAGGCGCCGCGCGGCGCCCCCGGCGACAGCAGCGCCTCCGAGAGCGTCCAGGCGGCCGCGCCGAAGGCCGCGGGCAGCCGTGCGCAGCAGAGCTCGCGGCACAGCACGTAGACGCCGGCGGCCGCGAACACGAGGCAGGCGGCCGCGGCCGAGATCTGCGCCATCGCTCTTCTTACGAAGCCCGGAGCCGCCGCGTCGCCCGCTCGACGCCCGCCGCCGCGATCAGGCCCGCGGCGCCCGAGAGCAGCCCGAGCGTCCACGAGCGCGGCCGATAGCGCAGCCGCACCGTCCACCGCCCGGGCTCGACCCGGAACCCGACGAACGCGTGGTTGACCGTCACGAGCGCGAGAGGCCCGCGCGAGGTCTCCGCAGACCACCCCGGCCAGTCCGGCACGGAGGTCGCGACGAGCGCGGGCGACGCCGCATCCACGTCGACGAGCAGGTCGGGCCCGCGCTCCCGCGCACGGACGGTCGCCGCGCCGTTGGCCGCGTCGGGAGAGTCCTCTCCGGCCAGGACGACGACCGCGCCGAAGTCGGACACCGTCTGCAAGGCCGCGATCGGATCGCGCGCGGCGCGAATCGTGCGCGGCACGAAGGCGCGCGGCAGCGCCCGCGGGTTGCGGAAGACGGCGAGCTCCGGGCCCCGGGCCTGCTCGATCCAACCCGCCGGCGGCGCGGCGTCCGGCGCCGCGAGCGCGTCGCGGACGTTCAGGAAGGGAAGGAATGGGCGCGTCAGGTCGTCCACGCGGTTGAACGACGCCGCCTGCGGCTGCGACCACAGCGGGAACGTGTCCGCGACGCGGTCGAGCACGACCGACTCGTAGCCGCGGACGTCCTCGACGCCGTACAGCGCCCCGGCGTTCGGCCGGAAGTCGCCGCCGGCCGCGACCACGCGCGACGGCTCGCTCCCCGACGGCGTCACCGCGGCGAGCGTGGGCAGCGGCGGCGCGAGCAGCGCCGGCGGCAGCGTCGGGTAGGTTCCCTGCATCTCGAGGAACCGCTGCGCGACCAGGGACACGAGAGCCGCGCCCGCGACCGCGGCGGGTCGACGGCGCGCCGCCGCCGCGGCCATCGCGAGGAGGACCACCGGGAGGGCCTCGGCGAGAAAGGCGCCCCGCGTGAACGCCGCGTCGAGGCCCCGGCCGGCGAGGACCGGCTGCGCGGCGAAAAACGCCGCGACGAGAACGACGAGCGTCGCCGCCCCGGCCACGGCGAGACGGCGCGTCCCGCCCCGGTCGGCCACGGACGCGGTGCCGAGGGCCGCGAGCCCCGCGAGGCCGAGCCCCGCGAGAAAGACGAGCCGGTAGTTCAGGGCCAGCGCGAAGCCGGGCAGCCGCGAGGTCACGTCGAGCACTCCCGGCGCGCTCGCGCCGTAGGCGAGTCCCGCGAGAAAGAACGCGAGGAAGACCCACCGGCCGCGGCGGCGGGCCGGGCCCGCGAAGGCGAGCGCCGCCAGCGGAAAGAGCACGGCGCCCGCGTAGCCGAGCGGCATCCCCGAGCCGTCGTTCTTCTGCGTGTCCACGGGACTCTTCCCGAAGATCCCGTGAGAGAACGGCAGCACGTCGGGCAGGAGGCGCGCGGCGGCCTCGCCCGGCGGCACCGACTGCGACGCCGCGCCGGCCGCGAGCGCATCCCGCCGCG
>DATJPZ010000069.1:0-2135 GCA_035506175.1 Thermoanaerobaculia bacterium
GACGCGCTCGAGGGCCGCGGCGTCGTCGCGCGCGGCGGCAACGGCGCGATGTCGATGATCGCCGTCGGCGAGCCGGGCAAGTTCCTGACCCTGCCGGACATGTACATGCGGAAGATGGCCGTCGGCCCGCGCGCCCGCGGCTCGATCGACCTGCAGCGCCCGGTCGTCGAGAACATCGAGGCGATCGCCGAGGCCTTCGGCCGCCGCGTCAACGACGTGACGACGATCGTCCTCGACCGCCCCCGCCACCACGACCTGATCGAGGAGATCCGCAACGCCGGCGCCCGGATCAAGCTGATCCAGGACGGGGACGTCACGGCGTCGATCTCCGCCTCGATCCGCGGCACGAACGACCATCTCGCGATCGGGATCGGCGGCACCCGGCAGGCGGTGCTCTCGGCGGCCGCGCTCCGCTGCCTCGGCGGGGAGCTCCAGGCCCAGTTCTGGCCCACCTCCCGGGGTGAGATCGACGCGCTGCGGGAGCTCGGGATCGAGGACTACACCCGGATCTTCCGCACCGAGGACCTCGCCCCGGGCGAGGTGATCGTCGCCGCCACGGGGGTCTCGAACGGCGACCTGCTTCGGGGCGTCCGCTTCCTGGCCGACAGCGCCCGGACCCATTCCCTCGTCATGTGCACCCGCTGCAACTGGGTCCGGTTCGTCGACGGGATCCACTTCTTCGCCCGGGAGCGGCGCGAGGAAGTCCGGCTCCTGGGCTTCTAGGGCTCTCCCCCGCAGGGGGTGTCGGTAGTTCGCCCCGCGCGGGTCAGGGTCTGGAACGATGCACTCTCGGATCCCGCGACGGATCGTGCTTGTGCCGCGATCCTGCGGACGATAGAAGTGCGGAGGTGCGTGCCGCGAAGCTGAGCCCCAGGCGACGACTTTCTAGGAGGGACGGAATGAAGAGGAGCAGAATCGCCCTCGTCCTGCTCGCGACGGCCGGCGTGGTTGCGCTGGTGTTCGCGAGTGCAACGATGGGTGGGACGGCGAAGAAGGCGGCGCCCTACAAGGTCGCCCTCATCCTCGTCGGCCCGCACAACGACGGCGGGTGGTCGCAGGCCCACTACGACGGGCTGCAGTACGTCCAGAAGACCCTCGGCAGCGCGGTCCAGACGACCTACAAGGAGAACATCGCCGTCGGCGCGCAGTTCAACCAGACCGTCGCGAGCCTCGTCTCGCAGGGCTACCAGATGATCTGGGCAACCTCCTACGGGATGATGACGAAGGCGCTGGCCGCCAAGTACCCGAAGGTGATCTTCGAGCAGGCGACCGGGACCGACCTCGCCCCGAACCTCGGTGAGTACTTCGGCCGGGCGGAGGACACGGTCTTCCTCTCCGGCATGGCCGCGGGCGCGGCGAGCAAGACCGGCAAGCTCGGCTACGTCGTCGCGTTCCCGATCCCGGAGGTCATCCGGCACGCGAACGCGTTCGCACTCGGCGCACAGCTGACGCACCCGGGCGCGACCGTCAGCCTCGTCTGGACGAACTCCTGGTTCGACCCGGCGAAGGAGAAGAAGGCGGCGCAGAGCCTCGTCGCCGCCGGGGCCGACGTCCTCGGACAGAACGTCGACTCTCCGGCAGCCGGCCAGTACGCCGAGTCGGCGAGCGTGCCGTGGGTCGGCTACGACTCCGACTCGTCGTCGTTCGCCCCGAAGTCGTGGCTGACGGCGTCGGTCTACAACTGGGGCCCGTACATGGTGAAGGAGACCCGGCTCGCCATGGCCGGGAAGTGGAAGTCGGAGTTCTACTACGGCTCGATCAACGACGGCTTCACGAAGCTCGCGCCCTACGGGCCGGGCGTCACGGCGGCGACGAAGGCGAAGATCGCCTCCTACATGAAGAAGATCGAGAACGGGTCGTTCTACGAGTTCACCGGCCCGCTCTACGACCAGACCGGGAAGCTCCGTGTTGCCAAGGGCGTGAAGATGCAAGTGCTCACGGGCGGCACGAACTCCCTCTACGGGATGAACTGGCTCGTCAAGGGCGTGATCGGAAGCGCCAAGGGCTAGCGGCCGATTCGGGAGGGGCGCCGCCGAGGCGCCCCTCCCCGGCCTTCGCAACGCGATGACGGGACGAGATGCGGGTCACCTTCGAGCGTAGGCTGAGTCAGCCCTGGTGGCTGTCCGTGGTCGTGC
>DATJPZ010000070.1:0-30184 GCA_035506175.1 Thermoanaerobaculia bacterium
GGCCGGACGCCCGACGTCTGGGCAGCGGCGGTCGAGCTCTTCGGCATCACCGACTGGTTGACGGAGCAGCAGCACGAGGAACCGACCCTTCAGCAATATGACCAGTCGCTGCTCGGAGACCCGGTGAAGGACCGAAAGGTCTACGAGGATGCCTCCCCGATCAAGTACTTCAAGGACGCGAAGGCTCCGCTGCTGGTCCTGCAGGGCGCCAACGACATTCGCGATCCCAGCGAAGAAGCGGAGCAGGCCGTGACGCTCCTCAAGCAGCTGGGCAAGGTCGTCGACGCCCACTACTACCCGGACGAGGGCCACGGCTTCGCCAAGCGGGAGAACCAGATCGATGCGCTGAAGCGCACGGTGGAATGGTTCGACAAGTATCTGAAGAACGGGCACTGAATCGCTGCTCGGGCAGA
This sequence comes from Thermoanaerobaculia bacterium, assembly GCA_035506175.1. GTDB lineage: Bacteria > Acidobacteriota > Thermoanaerobaculia > UBA5066 > Gp7-AA6 > DAHUXD01. The sequence continues at coordinate 414 of DATJPZ010000070.1, forward strand.
CGCTCGCCCAGGAGCTGAAGGAATTGGTCGGGGCGAGAGGATTTGAACCTCCGACCACTCGGTCCCGAACCGAGTGCGCTACCAGGCTGCGCTACGCCCCGAGGAAAGGACTGCGCTTTATACGCGATTCCGGGCCTTTATGCAAAGGCTTCCGGCCGGGTGCGCCCGCCTACTGCAGGTGGATCGAGAGCTTCGTCCCCGAGTAGTCGAGTTGGAGGGTCCTGGTGTCGCCCGCGGAAAGCTGCGTGTTCGTGGTGGCGAAAGCGGAGGGCATCTCCGGACCCGACAGCCACACTTTGACCGCGGCCGCGCCCGGCGCGACCGAGATGCTCGCGGCGACGTTGCGGCTCTCTCCCTTCTTGAAGGAGAACGGGTGCCTGAGCAGGATCTGGTCGTTGACCGCGACCATGATGTGGCCTTCCGGGATCGGCGAAGTGAAGGCGAGCTTGAGCGTCGCGGTCGTCGCCGCGGGCGCCGCCGGGGGTGCGCCGGCGGGCGCCGCCGTGGCGGGCTTCGCGGCCGCGACCGGAGAGGGCGCGGCCTGGTTCTTCTTTGCGACCGCCGTGGGTCTCGGGGCTTTCTTTCGGGCCGCGGCTTCCGCGGCGACCCTGGCCTCGGCGACCTTCTGATCCGCCTCGGTCTTGACGGCCGCGGCATCGGCGTTGCCCGAGTCGAGGGCGAGCGCGTCGGCAGCCTTCTGGCTGGCCTCCTCCGGCTTGCCGTCCGCGAGCGCCGCCTTCGCTGCGGCAGCGAGGTCGGCTGCCTGCTTCTTCTTGTCGGCGTCGGCCTGCTGCGCCTTCTGCGCGCTCTCGGCCATCTGCGCGTACTTCCGCGCCTCCTCATTGTTGGGGCTCCGGGCGAGGACTTCGCGCGCCCTGGCGAGGCTCTCGGCGTAGCGGCCCGCGGCAAACAGTTTCTTCGACTCTTCGAGCGCCGCGTGCCGGTCCTTCACTTCCTGCTCGAGCACCGCGTCCTGCTCGGCCGTCGGCTTCGAAGCGGACCTGGCCTGAACGAGGAAGAAGGCGACGACGATGACGAGCAATCCGACGGCCCCGGCCACGACCTTCCAGAACCAGTTCGGGTTGACCTCGGCCTTGGCGAGCTTCTTCCAGTCCTGCGGGGCTCCGGGCCTGGGCACCGCGGCGGGCGCGCTCGCGGCGGGCGCGCTCGCGGCGGGCGGCGGCGGCAGGGGCGGCAGCTCCCCTTCCGAGAGCGACACGACCTCGCCGGCCGGCGGCGCGGCCGCCATCGCGGCCGCGAGGTCCGGCGCCGCCGTCGTCACCTCGTGGTCTTCGGAATCGTCACCCACGCCGCCGGACGCGTCCGCACCAGGAGGCGCGGCGGGCGGCGGCGGTGCCGGCGGCATCGACTCGGTGTCGCGCGGCGCTCCCTGCGCCGCGACCTGTTCGAGGTTGGCGAGCTTCAGCGTCGGCAGGTTCTCCGCCGCCGAGACCATCGTGCCCAGATCCTGCAGCGCCTTCTGCTCCTCGAGGTGCGCCTTGAGCTGGTACAGCGCGAGCGCCATGTCCTTGCCGCGCTGGTACCGGTTCCACGGATCCTTGGCCATCGCGCGCGCGACGATCGGGTTGAAGTCCTGCGGTACGTCGTGCGCGAGATCGGCCGGCGGCGTGAAGTCCTCGTGGACGATCTTGTAGGAGATCGCCGTCAGGTTGTCGCCCTGGAACGGCTTGCGGTTGGTCAGGAGCTCGTAGAGGACGACGCCGAGCGAGAAGATGTCGCTGCGGCCGTCGACGGGGGCGCCCGAGACCTGCTCCGGCGACATGTAGTTCGGCGTCCCGAGGAACTGCCCGGTCGTCGTCAGGTTCGAGGAGGCGACCTTGGCGATCCCGAAGTCGGTGATCTTCACCTTGCCGTCGGTCGTCAAAATGATGTTGGCCGGCTTGATGTCGCGGTGAATGATCCCCTTGCGGTGCGCGTAGTCGAGCGCCTCGCCGATCTGCGCGATCAGGTCCGCGATCTCGTCCCACGGGAACTTCTTCTTGTCGGCGAGGAGCGACTTCAGGTTCCGCCCCTCGATGTACTCCATCGCGATGAAAGACGTGCGGCTCTCGGTGTCTTCGCCGATGTCGTGAATCGTGACGATGTTCGGATGGGACAGGATTCCCGCCGTCTGCGCCTCGCGGACGAAACGCTCCCGGAATTCCCGCGACTCGGAGTCGTCGTCGTCGCCCTGGGAGGTGCGGATCGTCTTGACGGCGACGAGGCGGCCGATGACCGGGTCCTTGGCGAGGTAAACCACGCCCATGGCGCCCTTGCCGAGCTCGTTCAAGACCTCGTACCGGCCCAGCTTCGTCACGCGCGCTCCCGCCGCTGCCTTACCCGACATCGGATTCGGGGACCCTCCGCGCCGAAATCCCGCGTCCCGAGAGACACATCCGCCTCGGGGGCGCCTCCGGCCTCGCGAAATTCTAGCAGGTTGCCTCCGCCGAAAGGACCGTCATTATCGACGCCAGGGCCGCCGCCGCGGCCCGTCCCGGGCCCCGCACGGCATATCCTGCCGCCATGGATACCGACGACCCGGCGGTCCGGAGCGTTCCGATCGTCCGGATCCGTACCGGGAGCGACGAGCACCGTCTCGACCGCGTCAGCGTGGAAGAACCGCTCGAGATCCGCGTCGGCGGCGAGACCCTCGCCGTGACCATGCGCACGCCGGGACACGACTTCGACCTCGCGACCGGCTGGCTCGTGACCGAGGGCATCGTGCGCGAGCGGGGCGAGATCGCGCGTCTCGAGCACTGCCGCGAAGTCCGGTCGCCCGAAGAGGAAGGCAACGTCGTGATCGTGCGCGCGACCGAGCCCATCGCGGGACGGACGGACCGGGCCCGGCGCCTCCTCCTGACGTCCTCCTCCTGCGGCCTGTGCGGCAAGGGCTCGATCGAGTCGCTCCGAGGCAGCTTCCCCGCGGTCGCGCCGGGAGCGAACCTCGACCGGGCGGTGCTGCGCCGCCTCCCCGACGCGCTCCGGGCCGTCCAGGGCAACTTCGCGCAGACGGGGGGACTCCATGCCGCCGGGATCTTCGGATTCTCGGGAGAGCTCCTCGTCAGCCGCGAGGACATCGGCCGGCACAACGCCGTCGACAAGGTCATCGGCGCGCTCTTTCGCGAGGGGCGCTGGCCGCTGTCGGACACGGTACTGCTCGTCTCGGGCCGGGCCTCCTTCGAGATCGTCCAGAAGGCGCTGGCGGCGGCCATCCCGGTCGTGGCCGCGGTCTCGGCCCCGTCTTCGCTCGCGATCGACCTCGCCCGGGACTCCGGGATCACGCTGGTCGGCTTTCTCCGGGAGGGCGCTTTCAACGTGTACTCGGGGGAGGAGCGCCTTTCGACCGGCGCGCCCGCTCGAGCATCGCGGGGATGACCCAGCCGATCAGGACGCCGGCGAACACGAGAAGGCAGACCGCCAGCAGGAAGGCGATCCCGATCGCGACGCAGGAAAGGGCCGTCATGGCTGCATTTTTGGAAGTCCCGCGCATCCGCCGGCGCGGGGTCGCTTCAATATAATCCGGCCCCATGAAACCACTCTCCGCCCCCCAGCTTCGCAACGTGGCCGTCGTCGGCCACAACACCGTCGGAAAGACCACGCTGGTGGCCGCGCTCCTGCATGCGGCCGGCGCGACGACGCGGGCCGGGCGGATCGAAGACGGCACCTGCCCCACCGACTTCGACGGCGAGGAAATCGACCGCAAGATCTCGATCAACCTCGCGGTCGCCCACGCCGTCCACCGCGACACGCGGATCAACTTCCTCGACGCCCCGGGCTACGGCATTTTCGCGACCGAGGCGCGCGCCGCCGTCTACGCCGCCGACGCGGTCATCCTCGTCTGCGACGCCGTGTCGGGCGTCGAGGTCCAGACGGAGCGGGCGTGGAAGTTCGCCCAGGAGTTCGGCCGGCCGGTGCTCTTCGTCGTCAACCGGATGGACCGCGAGCGCGCGTCCTTCGACCGCGTCATCGAGAGCCTCCGCAAGAAGTTCGGCCGCGGCGTCGTGCCGCTCCAGATTCCGGTCGGCGAAGAGAAGAACTTCAGGGGAACCGTGGACCTCGTCCGCATGGAGTCGCACGTCCACGAGGGAGGCAAGCGCGTGGACGGACCGATCCCGGCCGATCTCGCCGACCGGGCCAGGGAAGAGCACGAAGCTCTCGTCGAGGCCGTCGCCGAAGGCGAAGACGACCTCATGGAGAAGTTCTTTGCCCAGGGCACGCTCGAGCCCCAGGACATCCTTCCGGGCCTGAAGCGCGAGATCGTCGAGCGCAAGATCTTCCCGGTCCTCTGCGCCTCCTCGTCCTCGGGAATCGGCACCGTCCGCATCCTCGACGCCTGCGTCGCCCTGCTGCCCTCCCCCGAGTCCCGCAAGGTGGACGCCGTCGGCAAGGACGGCAAGCCGACCGTCGTCTTCTGCAACGAGAAGGACCACGCGGTCGCGCAGGTCTTCAAGACCGTTTCCGACCCGTTCGCGGGCCGGATTACCTACCTGCGCGTCCTCGCCGGCCACTTCCAGTCGGACGGCAACTACTGGAACGCGACGAAGGGAGCGCACGAGCGCTTTTCGGGACTCTTCCTGCCGCAGGGCAAGGAGCACGTCAGCGTCCCGGAGGCAAGGGCCGGCGACATCGTCGCGGTCGCCAAGCTGAAGGACACGTTCACCGGCGACACGCTGACGACCAAGGACAACCCGGTCGTGATCCCGGCGCTCGCCGTCCCCGAGGCGTCGATCGCCTACGCCATCGAGCCGAAGGCCAAGGGCGACGAAGACAAGATCTCGACGGCGTTGCACAAGCTGATCGAGGAGGACCCGTCGCTCAACTTCCAGCGCGACGAGGAGACCAAGGAGTTCCACCTCGCCGGCGCCTCGCAGCTGCACGTCGAGATCGCCGTCGCGCGCCTGAAGAAGCGCTACGGCGTCGAAGTGATCCTGCATCCCCCGAAGGTCCCCTACCGCGAGACGATCACCAGGAAGGCCGAGGCCCACGGCCGGCACAAGAAGCAGACCGGCGGCCACGGCCAGTTCGCCGACTGCCGCATCCGCGTCGAGCCGCTGCCCCGCGGGAAGGACTTCGAGTTCGTCGACGACATCTACGGCGGCGCGATCCCGCGCAACTTCATCCCGGCGGTCGAGAAGGGCATCCAGGAGGTCCGCCGCAAGGGGTTCCTCGCGGGCTACCCGATGGTGGACTTCCGCGTCACGCTCTACGACGGCCAGTACCACGACGTCGACTCCTCCGAGCTCGCGTTCAAGCTCGCCGGCGCGCTCGCCTACAAGGAGGCGATGGCCGCGGCGAAGCCGACGCTCCTCGAGCCCGTCATGAACGTCGAGATCACGGCGCCGAACGAGTACGTGGGCGATCTCATGGGAGACCTCTCGTCGCGGCGCGGCAAGGTCGAGGGCATGGACGCGGCCGACGAGGACACCGTCATCAAGGCGCAGGTGCCGATGTCGGAGCTCCTGACCTACGGCGCGCAGCTGCGGTCGATCACGCAGGGCCGAGGCTCCTTCCACCTCGAGTTTTCGCACTACGCCGAGGTGCCGCACTCCCTGCAGGAAAAGATCATCGCGCAGTCCAAGGCGGGCAAAGAGGTCGCCAAGGAGGCCTGAGCGATCGCGCCGGACGCGCTCGCCAGGCCGCCTCGACGGATTCGTACGGTTTCGTCGAAACCTCTTGACTCGGCCGGCCTGCCGCGAAACAGTTGCCGTCTCCCGGATCCGACCTCGCGAAGTCACCGGAGTCCCGATTCCGTTTCGGCGTAGCCAGAGTCCGCAGGAACGTTCGTCTCCCGCGTCGAAGATCGAAAGGCCCCACATCGAAACGCCCGACCGGAGGTTTATGCGAATGGTTCACCGGCGCCCGTTCTCCCAGCGCCTCGGGATCCTCGGTTCCACGATCGCCGCACTGCTGGCGGCCACGGCCCTCTCTGCCGCCGATTCGCCTCCCGGAAGCGCCCCGTTCGTGACCGCGAGCGGCGCCGACCAGATTCAGGCCCTCGTCTCGGTCAAGCAGTCGAAGACAGCGATCCAGAACAAGATCGACTCGCGCCTCTACCTCGGCATGCTGCACGAGCGCCGGGACGCTCGCCTGGCCCCCCTGACGAGCTATCGCTTCCTGACCGCCGATGCGGACGGCCGCGTCCTCGTGCACCTCGCTCTGGCCGAGCCGGCCGCGCGCGACGAAGTCTCGCGGGAAGTGTCGGCGCTCGGAGGCGTCATCACGCCGGGCCGACCGGGCGGCCGCATCGTCGTGGCCCGGGTCCGCCTCCACGATCTCGAGACGATCGCCGCCCTGCCCGGCGTCCAGCGCGTCCGGGAGCCGCTCCCCAGGACCTTCGACGCGACCAACGTGTCCGAAGGCGTCGCGACGCACGGCGCCTCGGAAGCGGCGGCCTTCTTCGGCGTCTCCGGCTCCGGCGTCAAAGTCGGCGTGATCTCCAACGGCTGCGACTCGCTGGCCACGCTCCAGGGCAGCGGCGACCTGCCGGCCAGCGTCACGATCCTGCCCGGCCAGGCGGGATCGGGCAACGAGGGCTGCGCCATGATGGAGATCGTCCACGACATGGCGCCCGACGCGGAGCTCTACTTCTCCGCCCCGGGCGACACGGACGAACAGTTCGCCCAGAACATCCTCGATCTGGCGACCGCCGGATGTCAGGTCATCGTCGATGACGTGCTCTCGCTCGACGAATCGCCGTTCGAAGACCAGCAGATCGCCGCCGCCGTCAACACGGTGACCGCCAGCGGCGTCTTCTACTTCTCCTCCGCCGGCAACCAGGGCAACGTCGACGACGGAACGTCGGGGACCTGGGAAGGCGACTTCGCGCCGAACGGAACCCTTCCGGCCCTGCCCGGAGCCGGGGTCCTGCACGACTTCGGCGACGGGGGCCAGTCGATCCTCGTCACGAAGAACGCGCCCTTCGTGGTGTTGACGTGGGCCGAGCACTACACCGAGAACAGCGGGATCGCCTCCACCGACTACGACCTTTACCGGATGAATGCCGCGCTCACGGCGGTCCTCGACTCGAGCACCAACGTTCAGAACGGCTCCGGAAACGACGACCTCGCCCTCGAGTACATTCTCGGAGCCAACGCGGGCGACCGCATCGTGGTCACGCGCTTTGCCGTCGGCACGACCGCTCCTCCCATGTTCAACCTGCTCGTGTATCGCGGCAACGTCGATGCGGCCCTCGCGACGACCGGCGCCACGCGCGGCCACAACAGCGCGGCGCAGGCCTTCGGCGTCTCGGCGTCGCCGGCTGCCGCGGCGTTCTCCGGCGGGGGCCCGACGGGGCCCTATCCGAACCTCTTCGGACCGGCCAACGAGAGCGAGTACTTCGTCTCGGACGGTCCGCGCCGCATGATCCTCCGGGCCGATGGATCCGAATACACGCCCGGCAACCGGTCGAAGACCGGCGGCATCGTCCGATCGAAGCCGGACATCACGGCCGCGGACGGCGTGTCGTGCGCGGCGCCGGGGTTCCTGCCCTTCTACGGAACCTCCGCCGCCGCGCCGCACGCGGCGGGGATCGCGGCGCTGCTGAAGTCCGCGCTGCCGGACCTGACCCTGGCGGCGCTGCGCCAGGCGCTGGTCAGCTCGGCGATCGACATCGAGACGCCGGGCAACGATCGCGATACGGGAGCCGGCATCGTCATGGCGCATGCGGCACTGGACGCCGCGGGAGTCGCCGGACCCCTCGGTCCGCGGCCAATGACGGTCGACGTCCACGCGGCGTCGGGGGACTCCTCCAATCACGACGGGGTCCTCCAGCCGGGAGAGCTCGTCTCCGTCGCGCCGAGCTGGAGGAACAACCAGGGCACCGGCGAGCCGCTGACGGGGACCGCCTCCGGATTCGGCGGGCCGTCCGGACCGACGTACACCCTGGCCGACGCCACGGCGGACTACGGAACGGTCGGCGCCGGCACGACCCAGGACTGCTTCGCCGCGACCGGAGACTGCTACGTCATGGGGGTCTCCGGAGCCCGGCCGGCCGCGCACTGGGACGCGACCTTCACCGAGACGCTCTCGCCCGGTTCCGGGGTCGCCCCGGCGGGCGTCACCCGCCTCTGGAGGCTGCACGTCGGCGATTCCTTCCTCGACGTCCCGAGCTCCAACCCGTTCTACGCCTTCGTCGAGAATCTCTTCCACAACGGGGTCACGGGCGGCTGCGGCGCGGGCAACTACTGCCCGGGCAACCCCGTGACACGGGCCCAGATGGCCGTCTTCCTGCTGAAGGCCGAGCACGGATCGAGCTACATCCCGCCGGCGTGCACCGGCGTTTTCCCCGACGCGCCCTGCACCCCGGCAGCCGCTTTCGCGGTCGACTTCATCGAACAGCTCGCGGCGGAGGGCATTACGACGGGATGCGGCGGCGGAGACTATTGCCCGAACTCCTCCGTGACGCGCGCCCAGATGGCCGTCTTCCTCCTGAAGGCCGAGCACGGCAGCGGCTACGTCCCTCCCCCCTGCACCGGAGTCTTCCCCGACGTTGCCTGCTCGCCCTCGCCGGCCTTTGCGGTCGACTGGATCGAGCAGCTCTTTCACGAAGGGATCACCGGAGGGTGCGCCGGGGGGAACTACTGTCCGTCGAACCCCGTCCTGCGCAGCCAGATGGCGGTCTTTCTGGACAAGACCTTCGGCCTGTCGCTGTACGGGCCCTAGAAACGAGGCCGACCGGCGCGGATGGCGGCGACAACGCCGCCGTCCGCACCGGGCCTCCCGGTTCCGGCTACAGCGTCCGCCACCGCCGGCCGTCCTTCTCGAGGAACCTGTCGGCGGCTTCCGGCCCGAACGTGCCGGCCGCGTAGTTCGGAAAGTCCGACGCCGGCCGCTGCTCCCAGGCGTTCAGGATCGGCGTGAGCACTTCCCAGGCGTGCTCGGCTTCGTCGCCGCGGATGAAGAGCGTCTGGTCGCCGTGCGTGACGTCGACGAGCAGGCGCTCGTAGCCGCCGGCGATCGGCGCGCCGAGCTTCGAGTACGGGAAGTCCATGTAGACCGACTGGATCTGCAGGACCGAGCCCGGGATCTTCACGCCGAACTTCAGCGACACGCCCTCGTCGGGCTGGATGTGGAGCCGCAGGACGTTCGGCTGGACCTCGCCCGACGCCTTGCTGAAGAACCGGTGCGGCACGCCCTTGAACTCGATCGCGATCTCGGTGACGCGCTTGGCCAGGCGCTTGCCCGAGCGCAGGTAGAACGGGACGCCCGCCCACCGCCAGTTGTCGATCGCGAAACGCACCGCGGCGAACGTCGGCGTGTTCGACGCCGGGTTCACGTTCGGCTCCTCGCGGTAACCCGGCACTTTCTTGCCGTCGACCACGCCGGACCCGTACTGGCCGCGGACGGCCCAGTCGTCCACGGCGTCCTCGGGGAACGGCCGGATCGACTCGAGCACCTTCACCTTTTCGGCGCGGATGGCGTCGGCCTCGTACGCCGCGGGCGGCTCCATCGCGGTCAGCGTCAGGAGCTGCAGCAGGTGGTTCTGGAACATGTCGCGCAGGATCCCGGCGTTCTCGTAGAAGCCGGCCCGGTGGCCGACCCCGACCGACTCCGCCACCGAGATCTGGACGTGGTCCACGTAGCGGTGGTTCCAGAGCGGCTCGAAGATCCCGTTGGCGAAGCGGAGGACGAAGATGTTCTGGACGGTCTCCTTGCCGAGGTAGTGGTCGATCCGGTAGATCTGCTTCTCGGGAAACACCGAGAGGAGAACCTGGTTCAGGTGCCGGCCGGAGGCGAGGTCGTGCCCGAACGGCTTCTCGACGACGGCTCGCACCCAGCCGTCCTCCACCTTCGCGAGCCCCTCGCGGCCGAGCGCGCCGACGATCGTCTCGTCTTCGTCCGGCGGTGTGGCGAAGTAGAAGATGCGGTTGCGCGGACCGCCCCGCTCCTTCTCGATCGCCTCGAGCGCGGCGCCGAGGCGGCGGAAGAGCTCGGGATCGTGGAAGTTCCCCGCGAGGTACTGCACCCGGTCGGGCAGGTCGCCCGGGCGCCCCTGCGTCGGCGGCGTGAACTCCCGGGCGCCGCTCGAAAGCCGCGCGCGGAAGTCCTCGTCCGAGTACGCGGTGCGGCCGATGCCGATGATCGCGAACTCCGGCGAGATCGCGCCGTCGCGGTTCAGGTGAGCGATCGCCGGCGCGAGCAGCCGGCGCGCCAGGTCGCCGGAGGCCCCGAAGATGACGAGGGTCGCGGGAGGACGGATCTCCTCTTCGCGCCGCGGGGCCGCCATGGACGTCATGCCGCCACCTCCCGTCCCATCGCCGCGCCGAGAGCCGCGATGCCCTCGGCCGGATTTCCGGAAAACCGGACCCGGACGACGGGGCGCCCGCGGGCCCGCAGCGCCTCGACGAGGCCGTCCGCCTGGGCCTCGAGCACGCGCCCGAAATCCCACGGCCGGTTCGGAATCGCCAGCGGGGAGCCCGGCGCGCCCGTCACCACCAGGAACACGCCGTCCGGGCCGCCCTGGTGGAGCTGCCCCGCGGCCTGCTCGAAGACGGGGCCGAAGCCGGCGGTCGTCGCGAACCGGCGCGCGCCGCGGACGGCCACGCGCAGAGTCTCGAGCGCGGCGACGGCCTCCGGCGTCTCCGGAACGAACGCGGCGATCGCCAGGTAGCCGCTCGGCCCCATCGCCGCGAGCCGCGCGCGCAACGCCTCGGCGCCGCCGGCGTCGCCGGGGTCCGCCTCGGGCGAGGCGCCGGCGAGAAACCGGTTCGCCCGCTCGCGCGCGTCGCGGGCGTCGGACTCGTCGAAGGGATTGACGCCGAGGAGCCTCGCGGCCACCGCGGCCGCGAACTGCCAGCGGAACATCTCGACGCCGAGATCGAGCGCGTCCCGCCAGACGAACCCCGCGAGAGGATGCCCGTGCTCGACGAGGGATGCGAGGAGATGGCCCGCCTCCGGGTCCCCGTCCTCGCCCGCTTCGGCACGCACGAAGAAGCGGTCCGGCCCGTAGACCGCGGGCGGTCCGAGCGGCTCCCCGACGACCGGGACGATGCCGCGGCCGTCCTTGGCCGTCGTGGAGGCGACGAGCGCCTCGAGCCACGGCCCGAAGGCCGCGAGGGGGCGGCCGAACGACAGCGTCAGCTTGTTCCGTCCCGCGAGGGCTTCCGCGCCGAGCGCCGCGCCGAGGAGAAGGCCCGGGTTCTCCGCGCCGGGCGCGCGGCAGGCCTCGGCCATGCGCGCCGCGCGGGCCGCGATCTCGGCGACGTCGGCGCCCACGAGCGCCGCCGGCACGAGGGCGAACTGGGTCAGCCCCCCGAAAGCCCCCGGCGCCCGCGGCTCGGCCGGGACGACGGCGCGGACCCGGCGCCGCGCGGCCTCCGTGTCGAGCGCCGAGCCGGCTTCGGTGACGGCGAGGAAGCGGCTCCCGGCCGCATCGCCGAGACGCTTCGCCGCCCGGTCGAAGAAGAAATCGAAGAGAAGGTTCGCTTCGAGCGTCGACCCGGTGCGCGACGCGACGATGAAGAGCGTCCGCGCCGGGTCGTGCGCCTCGGCCGCGGCGGTCACGGCCGACGGCTCCGTCGTGTCGAGCACCGAGAGCCCCGGAAACCCTTCCGCCGGCGGAAACAGCCCCGCGACGGTCCGGGCGGCGAAGCCGGCATTGCCGGAACCGAGGACGAGCACGCGGTCGGCCTCGGCGCGCAGGCCCTCTGCCAGGCGCGCCAGGTCCGGCGCGACCGCGGCCATTCTCTCGGGAACCGCCAGCCACCCGAGCGAGCCTTCGATGAGCTTTCGGGCCAGCGCCTCGGGGCGCCAGAAAGCGGCCTCGCCGGCCCAGATCCGCTCGACTGCCCGCTCGCCTTCGAGCCGCGCGGCCGCCTCCCGGCAGCGCGCCGCCGCGCCGTCGGGCTCGAGGTTCAGGCCACCCTCATCGCGCGCTGCTTCTCGCCGATCGCCTTCAGGAGACCGTCGAAGGAGTCCGAGAACTTCTGGACCCCTTCCTTCTCGAGCTCGACGGCGACGTCGTCGATCGAGATCCCGAGGTCGCGCAGGGCGCGGACGTCCGCGTGGGCGACGTCCCGGTCGTCGCGAACGCGCACCTTCGGATCGCCGTGGTCCCGATAGGCCTCGAACGTTTCGGGCGGCATGGTGTCGACCGAGTCCGGCGCGACGAGCGCTTCGACGTAGTAGAGGTCGGGCAGCGAGGGGTCCTTCGTGGACGTCGACGCCCACAGCGGCCGCTGGACGCGCCCCCCCTTGCCCGCCAGCGCCTTCCAGCGCGGCGCGGCGAACACTTCCTCGAAGGCCTCGTAGGCGATGCGGGCGTTGGCGATCGCGAGCTTGCCGCGCAGCGTCTTCGCGCGCGCGTCGCCTCCGGCCGTGAGCGCGTCGAGTTTCTTGTCCACGTTCGTGTCGACCCGCGAGACGAAGAAGCTCGCGACCGACCGCAGCGCGTCGATCGGCTGCCCGGCCTTCACGCGCTCCTCGAGCGCGCCCAGGTACGCGTCCATCACCGCGCGATACCGGACGACCGAGAACAGAAGCGTCACGTTGATGTTGATCCCCTCGGCCAGGCACTGGCGGATCGCCGGCACGCCCTCGGCCGTGCCCGGGATCTTGATCATCACGTTCGGCTTCGCGCACGCCTTCCAGAGGCGCCGCGCTTCGGCAATCGTCCCCTGCGTGTCGCGCGCCAGGTGCGGCCCGACCTCGATCGAGACGAACCCGTCGTCGCCTTTCCGCGCGTCGAAGACCGGACGGAACACGTCGGCCGCGCCGCGCACGTCGCGGATCGAGAGGGCGTCGTAGACCTCGGCCGCGGCCGTGCCCGCCGCGCTGCGGACGTCGGCGTCGTAGAGATCGCTGCCGGCGATCGCCTTCTCGAAGATCGTCGGGTTCGACGTCATGCCCGAGAGACCGTCCTCGGCGATCAGCTTCGCGAGGCCGCCGCCTTCGATCAGGTCGCGGCGGATGTAGTCGTACCAGACGCTCTGCCCGAGCTCTCCGAGTCCCTTCAACCGATTGGCGCTCATGAGTCCCCCTTCTTGAGGACGCCCCGGGCGAAGGCGACGACGTGATCGGCCGTGAAGCCGTACTCGCGGAGCACGACTTCCCCCGGCGCCGACGCGCCGTAGCGGTCCACTCCGATCGAACCGCCGCCGTCGCCGACGTATTTCTGCCAGCCGAGCGTCACGCCGGCTTCGATCGAGATCCGCGCGCGGACCCCGGGCGGCAGCACGTCGTCGCGGTAGGCCCGCGGCTGCTTGTCGAAGAACTCCCAGCACGGCATCGAGACGACCCGCGTCGGGACGCCTTCGGCCTCGAGCTTCTGCCGTCCGGCCACGGCCAGCTGGAGCTCCGAGCCGGTCGCCATCAGGATCACCTTCGGCGCTCCCCCCGAGGCCTCGGCGAGAACGTAGCCGCCGCGCGAGACGTCCCCGCGCGCCCCCGAGCGGTCGAGCACCGGGACGTTCTGCCGGCACAGGACGAGGCCGATCGCGCCCTCGCGGTGCTCCATGATGGCGCGCCAGGCCTCGACCGTCTCGTTGGCGTCGCCGGGGCGGATGATCGTGAAGTGCGGCATCAGGCGCAGCGACATGAGCTGCTCGACCGCCTGGTGCGTCGGGCCGTCTTCTCCGAGACCGATCGAATCGTGCGTCCAGACGAAGATGGTCGGCAGCTCGTTCAACGCCGCCAGGCGGATCGAGGGTCGCATGTAGTCGGAGAAGCAGAAGAAGGTCGCGACGAAAGGCCGCACGCCGCCGTGCCACGACATCCCGTTGGCCATCGCGGCCATCGCGTGCTCGCGGACGCCGTAGTGGATGTTGTTGCCCTGCCCGGTCACGCCGTCGAAGTCGCCGGCGCTCTCGATCTTCGTCTTCGTCGACTCGGAGAGGTCCGCGTCGCCGCCGAGGAGCCATGGCACCTGCGGCGCGAGCGCGTTGATCGCCTTGCCGCTGGCGACGCGCGTCGCCAGAGACTCGCCCGGCTTCCACGACGGCAGCTTCGCGTCCCAGCCGGCCGGCAATCCCCCTTTGCGGGCCGTGCGCCACTCTTCGGCAAGCTCGGGGTTCGCCCCGGCCCACGCCTCGAAGCGGCGCTCCCAGTCGGCCTCGAGCTTTGCGCCGCGCTCGAGCGCGGTGCGGAAGTGCTTCAGGGCCTCGGGGGGCTCGTAGAACGCCTCCGTCCACTCCCACCCGAGGTCCTTCTTCGTCAGCGCCACCTCTTCGACGCCGAGCGGACTGCCGTGCGCCGCGGAGGTCCCGGCCTTGTGCGGCGACCCGTAGCCGATGGTCGTCCGGACCGCGACGATCGAGGGGCGGTCCTCTTCGGCGATGGCCGCGCGGATCGCGGCGTCGATCGCCTCGAGGTCCGTGTTGCCCCGCTCGACCCTCAGGACCTGCCAGCCATAGGCCTCGTAGCGCCGCAGGACGTCCTCCGTGAACGCCTGCGACGTGGGCCCGTCGAGCGAGACGTGGTTGTCGTCGTAGAGGTACTTGAGCTTCCCGAGCTTCAGGTGGCCCGCGAGCGACCCCGCCTCCGAGGAGATGCCCTCCATCAGGTCGCCGTCGCCGACGAGAGCGAACGTCCGATGATCCACGATCGTCTGGCCCGGCCGGTTGTAGCGGGCCGCGAGGAACCGCTCGGCGATCGCCATGCCGACGGCGTTGGCCGTGCCCTGGCCGAGCGGGCCGGTCGTCGCCTCGACCCCGGGCGTCAGGTGCGTCTCGGGGTGGCCCGGCGTCTTGCTGCCCCACTGCCGGAACGCCTTGAGGTCGTCGAGGGACAGGTCGTAGCCCGTCAGGTGGAGCAGGCTGTAGAGCAGCATGCAGCCATGCCCCGCCGAGAGGACGAACCGGTCGCGGTCGGGCCAGTGCGGGTCACGCGGGTTGTGGCGCAGGTGGCGCTGCCAGAGCACGTAGGCCATCGGCGCCGCACCGAGGGGCAGGCCGGGGTGGCCGGAATTCGCCTTCTGGACGGCGTCGATCGACAGGGTGCGAATCGTGTCGACGCAGAGCTCGTCGAGAGTCTTCGTTACGGCGCTCACGGGCCCTCCTCGACCCGATCTTATTACGCCCGTTCTCGTGCTCGGCCGGAGCGCCGCCTGAAGATCCCGCGAAGGCTCGGCTCGTCGCGCCCCTTTTGATAGAGAATCGCCCGGAGAGGTTTCACTCCTTGTCTCAACGACCCGGACCCGCCTCGCTCCCGGCGCGCGGCGCGAGCAAGCCGCTCGAGTGGTCGGCGCGGGAGCTCGAAGGACGCGCTTCGAAGCTCGAGTGGCTCGAGACCGACGGGCTCGGCGGCTTCGCGTGCGGCACGGTCTCCGGCGCGCGCACGCGCCGGTATCACGGCTGGTACCTGCCCGCGATCCCCGCGCCGCGCCGGCGCTGGATGCTCGTCTCGGGCGCCGACGAATTCGTGACGGCGGGCGGCGTCACGGAGGGCATCTCGACCCAGGCGTACCGGGACGCCACGCATCCGAACGGCGCCCGGTCGATCGCCCGCTTCCGGCTCGAACCGTTCCCGAGCTGGCTCCACCAGACGGCGGCGTTCTCGCTGGAGCGCTCGATCTGCCTCGTGCGCGAACGCTCGCTGACGATCGTCCGCTACGTCAACCGGGGCGCCTCGGAGCTGACGCTGAGGGTCCGTCCGCTGCTCGCGTTCCGCGGCTCCCACCGCCTCCAGACCGAGACCACGGACTGGGACACGGCGACCGAAGTCCGCGGCGAGGTGTCCTGGGTCCGCCCGCTGCCCTACCTGCCGCGGCTCTACCTGCGCGGCGTCTTTGCCGCCACGCGGGTCGAGCCCGTCTGGTACCGGCACTTCGCGTACGCCGAAGAAGAGCGCCGCGGTTACGACGCCACCGAGGACCTCTGGAGCCCGCTCGAGTGGGAGTGGACGCTGCGGCCCGACGCGCGGGCCTTCCTCCTCTTCTCGCTCGACGAGGTCGCCGCGGACCCCGAGCACTTCATGGACGAGGAGCGCGTGCGCCGCCAGAGCTTCGCCCGGACGCGCGACTCCGTCTTCGACGAGCTCTCCCGGCGCGCCGAAGTGTTCGTCGCCGACGCCGACCACCGGCGCGCGACGGTGCTCGCCGGTTACCCGTGGCTCGCGGACTGGGGCCGCCAGGCCATGGTCGCGGCGCCGGGGCTCGCGCAGGCGACCGGCCGCGCGGGGGCGGTCGCGCGGGTTCTCAACACCTTCGCCGGCCTCCGGCGGGACGGCCTGATCCCCAACCACTTCTCGCGCGAAGAGGGCGAGCCCGAGTACGACTCGGTCGACGCCTCGCTCTGGTTCATCCTCGCCGCCGACTGGTTCGGGCGCGCGCGCCGGAATCCGCTCGCGCCGTCGCCTCTCCTCGGCGCGGTGCGGTCGATCATCGAGGCCTACCGCCGCGGGACGCGCTTCGGCATCGGCGTCGGCCCCGACGGGCTCCTCGCCGGCGACGCCCCCGGCCGCGCGCTCACGTGGATGGACGCGGTCGTCGACGACAAGCCCGTGACGCCCCGCGCGGGGAGGGCCGTCGAGGTCAACGCCCTCTGGCACGCCGCGCTGAAGAGCGCAGCCCGGCTCGAACGCCTCTCGGACGAGGCCGGGCGGGCGCGAGAGCTCGAAAGCGAAGCCTGGCACGTCGCGCGGCGCTTCAACGAGACGTTCTGGAACGGCGCGCGCAGCGCGCTCCACGACGTCGTCGGCGACGGCGGGCCCGACGAGAGCCTCCGGCCGAACCAGATCCTCGCGGTGTCGCTCACCGAGGATCTCCTGCCGCCACACCGCGCGCGCGCCGTCTACTGGACGGTCCGCCGCGAGCTCCTGACGCCCTTCGGTCTCCGCACGCTCGAGCCGGCCGACCCGCGCTACCGCGGACGCGCCGACGGCGACGAGCGCGAACGCCTGCTCGCGGCGCACCAGGGCGCCGTCTGGCCCTGGCTCCTCGGCCCGTTTGCCGACGCTCACTTTCGAGTCTTCGGCCACGGCGAGGAGTCGCGCCGGACGATGCGGGTGCTGCTCGCGCCGCTTCGCGCCCACGTCCTCGATGCGGGGCTCGGCTCGATCTCGGAGATGTTCGACGGCGACCCGCCCCACGCGCCGCGCGGCTGCTTCGCGCAGGCCTGGAGCGTGGCCGAAGTCGCGCGGATCGTGTACACGCACCTGCTCGGGGAGGACTAGCGCATCGCGCCGCGCGTGACTCCACCCCTGCGCGTCCTCATGTTCGGCTGGGAGTTCCCTCCCTACGTCAGCGGCGGCCTCGGCGTCGCCTGCGAAGGGCTCGTGCGCGGCCTGCTCGAGCTCGAGACGGAGGTCGCCCTCGTGCTGCCGCGCCCGGTCGGCCGCTCCTCCGTGCCGCGCCTGACGCTGCTCTCGGCGGCGCCGGACCGCGGCTCGAAAGGCCCCCGGCGATCCCCGCGCCTCCGGGTGCGGCGGATCGCGACGGCACTGCGACCGTACGCCTCCGAGTTCCTCGACGAGGACGGGCGCCGCGCCGCCATCGAGTCGGACGTCGCGTTCGCCGGCAACTACGGGCCGGACCTTCCGCGCGACGTGCTCCGCTACGCGCAGGCCGCCCGGCGCCTCGCCGAGCGCGAGCGCTTCGACGTCATCCACGCGCACGACTGGCTGACGTTCCTCGCCGGGCTCGAGGCCCGGGCGGCGTCGGGCAAACCCCTGGTGCTCCACGTCCACGCCACCGAGTTCGACCGCGCGGGCCGCGCCGACCACGGCCTCGTCGCCGCGATCGAGCGGCTCGCGCTCGGCGCGGCCGACCGCGTCGTCGCCGTCTCGGCGTACACGGCCGACCTGGTCGCGCGCGAGTACGCCGTCCCGCCCGAGCGCGTGCGCGTCGTTCACAACGCCATCGACGCCCGGCAGTCCGCGGGACGCTGGAGCGCCGGAGAAGACGACCCCGTCGTCCTCTTCGCCGGCCGCCTCACGCGGCAGAAGGGGCCCGACTACTTCGTCGAAGCCGCCGCTCGAGTCGCCGCCGCCCGGCAGGACGTCCGCTTCGTCGTCGCGGGTTCCGGCGACCAGGCGGCGGCGATGATCGCCCGCGTGGCCGCGCACGGGCTCGCGCGGCGCTTCCTCTTCACCGGATTCCTGCCCCCGGCCGAGCTCGAGCGCCTCTACGCGCGCGCCGACGTCTACGTGCTCCCCTCCGAGTCCGAGCCGTTCGGCCTTTCGGCGCTCGAAGCCCTGCAGCAGGGCACTCCCGTCATCGTCTCGAAGGGGGCCGGCGTCTCCGAGGTCGTCCGCAACGTCCTGCGCGTCGAGTTCGGCGACGTCGAGGACCTCGCCTCGAAGATCCTCTCGGTGCTCGCCTTCCCGCCGCTGTCGCGCGCTCTCTCCGCGGGCGGGCGCGCCGAGGTGCGGCGCCTTTCCTGGCGCGACGCCGCCGCGCGCTGCGTCGCGGTGTACCGCGAATTGGTGGGAGAATGACCGCGCGCATGGTTCCCGTCTGCCTGTACTTCCAGGTCCACCAGCCGTACCGGCTGCGGCGCTACAACTACTTCGACGTCGGCCGCGAGCACGCCTACTTCGACGAGGCGGCAAACCGGGAGATCCTCGAGCGCGCCGCCGGGCGCTGCTACCTTCCCGCGACGGCGATGGTCGAACGCCTCCTCGAGGCGCACCCCCGCTTTGCCGCCGCGTTCTCCCTGTCGGGGACGGTCCTCGAGCAGCTGTCGGCCTGGGCCCCCGAGGTACTCGAGCGTTTCCGGCGCCTCGGCTCGACCGGCCGCGTCGAGTTTCTCGGCGAGACCTCGCACCACTCCCTCGCCTTCCTCGCGTCGCCCGAGGAGTTCGCGGCGCAGGTCGCCCGCCATCGCGCCCTCGCCGCCCGGCTGCTCGGCGCCGCGCCACGCGTCTTCCGGAACACCGAGCTGATCTACTCCGACCGGCTCGCCGCCGCGGTCGAGTCGCTCGGCTTCCAGGGCGTCCTCGCCGACGGCGTCGAGCCGCTCCTCGGCGACCGTTCGCCCGCGCGCCTCTATCGGGCGGCGACGCCGCGCGGCCTCCCCCTTCTCGTGCGCCACTTCCGCCTCTCGGACGACATCGCGTTCCGCTTCTCGGACCGCGCCTGGTCGGACTGGCCTCTGACGCCCGAGAAATACGACCGCTGGGTGTCCGGCGTCCGCGGCGACGTCGTCGGCCTCTTCATGGACTTCGAAACCTTCGGCGAGCACCAGAGCCGCGAGACCGGGATCTTCGAGTTCTTCGAGGCCTGGGTCCGACGGCGGCTCCGCCGCCCCGGCGCCGCCTTCCTGACGCCGTCGGCGGCGATCGAGACGCTCGAGCCCGCCGAGACGGTGTCGGCGCCGCGCCTCGTGTCCTGGGCCGACCAGGCGCGCGACGTCTCCGCGTGGCAGGGCAACGACCTCCAGAAGGACGCCCTCGGCAAGCTCTTCGCGCTCGAGCGCCGCGTGGCGGCATCCGGATCGGACACGCTCGCGGAAGACTTCCGCCGCCTGACGACGTCCGACCACTTCTACTACATGGCCACCAAGTCCTCGGACGACGGACGCGTGCACGCGTACTTCTCGCCGTTTGACTCGCCCTACGACGCCTACATCACGTTCATGCACGTCGTCTCGGATCTCGAGCGGCGCCTCCCCCGCCCCGCGCGCGTCCGCCGCCCCGCCGCCGAAACGGCCAGCCGCCCCGCGCCCCGCGCTTGAAGACGCCGCCCGTTCTGCTGCTCGTCTGCGACGGCTGGGGCCACGCGCCGCCGTCGGCGGGCAACGCCATCACGCTCGCGCGCACGCCGATCTTCGACCGCTGGCTGGCGGAGAACCCGTGGACTCTGCTCGAGGCCTCCGGCGAGGCCGTCGGGCTTCCGGCGGGCGTCATGGGCAACTCCGAGGTCGGTCATCTGACTCTGGGCGCGGGGCGCATGGTGCCGCAGGACCTCCTGCGGATCGACCTCGCGCTGCGCGACGGGTCCTTCTTCGCCAACCCGGCGCTGACGGCCGCGGCCGAGCACGCGCGCCGACGGGGCTCGACCCTGCACCTGATGGGCCTCGTCTCCGACGGCGGCGTCCACTCGCACCTCCGGCACCTCGAGGGACTGATCGAGCTCGCCGCGCGGGTGAAGGTCCCCCGCGTCCGGGTGCACGCCTTCCTGGACGGCCGGGACACGCCGCCCCAGTCGGCGCTCGGCTACCTCGAGCGCCTCGAGGCGGCGCTCGCGCGGGTCGGCGGCCGGATCGCCACGGTCTCCGGCCGCTACTACGCGATGGACCGCGACAAGCGCTGGGATCGCGTCGCGCGCGCCTACCAGGCCCTCGTCTTTTCTTCCGGCCTGTCGGCCGGAAGCCCGGTCGAGGCCGTCCGAGCCGCCTACGCCCGCGGCGAGACCGACGAGTTCGTCCAGCCGACCGTGATCGTCGAAGGCGAATCGCCCGTCGGACCGATCCAGGACGGCGACGCCGTCGTCTTCTTCAACTTCCGGGCCGACCGCGCGCGCCAGATCACGCGCGCCCTGACCGAGGCCGGCTTCTCCGACTTCCCGCGGCCCAAACCGCCGAAGATCCACTTCGTCGGCTTCACGGAATACAAGGAGGACTTCGGCCTGCCGGTCGCCTTCGCGCCCCAGGCCCTGGTCCACATCCTCGCCGACGTCTGGGCGAACGCGGGCGTCTCCAACCTGCGTCTGGCGGAGACGGAGAAGTACGCGCACGTGACCTACTTCTTCAACGGCGGGGTCGAAGAGCCCTTCCCGGGCGAGGAGCGACTGCTCGTTCCGTCGTGGAAGGGCGCGACCTACGACCTCCACCCCGAGATGAGCGCGGCGCAGATCACGGAGGAAGCCGTCGTCGCCCTGCGCGCCGGCCGCTTCGGCGCCTACGTCGTCAACTTCGCCAACGCCGACATGGTCGGCCACACGGGCAAGCTCGCCGAAACGATCGTCGCCGTCGAGACCCTGGACCGCTGCTTCGGGATCCTCGAAGCGGCGTGCCGCGAAGCCGGCGTCCTGCTGCTGATGACCGCCGACCACGGGAACGCGGAGCAGATGCTCGACCCGGTCACCGGCGCGCCCCACACCGCGCACACGACGAACCCGGTTCCGTTCGTCGCCGGCGGGACGACCGGGCGTCTGGCCGACGGCGGAACGCTCGCCGACGTCGCGCCGACGCTGCTCGGGCTCCAGCGCCTTCCGATTCCCGCCGAGATGACGGGCCGCGACCTGCGCCGCGGCAGGTAACCCGGCCTAGCCGCCGACTTCCCGGCGCTCCTTCGCGTTCGGGAACAGGCGCCGCTGCGCGACGCGGAGCTCCGAGGCCGCCCGCGGGTCGCCGAGGATCTCGTAGGTCCGGATCGCCGCGAAGTACGCCTCCGGCGAGTTGACGTCGTGCACGAGGTCGGCGAGCGCCCGGCGCGCGTCGGCTTCGCGGCCCTCGCTCGCGTACAGCATCGCGAGCGCGGTGCGCGCCGGGGTCCCGGACGGGAAGTCCTGGATCTCCTGGAGAAGGGCCTGCTCGGCTTCCTTCTCGCGGCCGAGCCGTGCGAGGCTGTCGCCGCGCAGGTAGTTCAGGTTCTGGAGCATCGTCGGCTCGCCAGCCTTGGGCCGTGCGGCGACGTCGAGCTCGACGAGCGCGCCCTGGTAGTCGTGCCGGTCGTGGTAGACGCGGCCCAGGATCAGGTGCGGGATCCGCAGGGTCGGGTACTTCTCGATCGCGGCGCGCGCCTCTTTTTCGGCCGCGTCGAGGTTGCCCTCGGCGAGCGCGATCCGCGCCAGGTTCTGGTGCGGGTCGGTCGAGCCGACCTGTCCGGCGGCCTCGGCGTGCCGGCGCGCCTCGGCGTAGTTCCCGACCTCGAGGTAGTAGTCGGACAGAGCCATCAGGACCTGCGGGTTCCGGGGCGACAGGCGCGCGGCCTCCTGCAGCGCGGCGAGGGCCTTCTCGTCCTGGCCGAGCTTGATCAAGGACTCGCCGTACATCTGCCAGACGTCGGTCATGCCGGGCTCGGCTTTCAGCAGCTTGTCGAAGACGGCAACCGCTTCGGCGTAGCGGCCCGCGTGCATGGCGCCGAAGCCGGCCTTCAGCTGCGACACCGCCCCGATGCGGTCGCGGGGCGCGGGCAGGTCGCCCTTCCCGAGATCGGCCGTCGACGCGCTGATGTAGCCGAGGGCGGCGAGCTTCTTGATCTGCTCCGGATCGGAGCTGCCCGGCGCCTGGAGCGGACGCGGCATCCGCTCGAGCTCGGCGCGCATCGAGCGGAAGGCCGGCGGCAGCCCCCCGGCCAGGTCGTTCTTCTCCCCGGGATCGGCGACGACGTCGTACAGCTCGGCGTGAGGCGACTGGATGTAGTGGTTCCGGTCGTCGACGAGCGAGGCCAGGTCGCTCCAGCCGAGGTGGAGCCGCGGATAGAGCGTCTCGCTGTAGATCCGGCGCGCCGGCGCCGAGGGCGCCCCGGCCGCGAGAGTGCGCAGGAGCGACGCCCCCGAGAGATTCGCGGGGGGCGCCAGGCCCACGGCTTCGGCGATCGTGGGGAACACGTCGACGAGGGCGACCGGGGCGGCGACGGTCTCGCCGTGGCGCTTTCCCTGCGGGAACTTGACCATCAACGGAACGTGGATCTCCTCCCGGTAGAGGAGCACGCCGTGCTCGTCCTCGCCGTGGTCGTTCAAGCCTTCGCCGTGGTCGGACAGGAGGATCACGAGCGCGCGGTCGTAGACGTCCCGCTCCTTCAGGAACCGGACGAAGTGGCCGACGATCTCGTCGGCGCGGGCGATCTCGCCGTCGTAGAGCAGCGGATAACGTGACCGGAACGGCTCGGGCGGTTCGTACGGCGTGTGCGGCTCGAAGAGGTGCAGGAAGGCGAAGAAGGGACCGGCGTTGTGGCCGGAGACCCACTCGGAAAGCAGCGCCTGCGTGTCGTCGCCGCTGCGCTGGACGCGCGAGATCGACTGGGTCGCCCTGGCGGGCTCGATGTTGTCGTCGTAGAAGTCGAACCCGCGCGAGACCCCGGTCGCGTGCGAGAGGACGATCGAGGAGACGGCGCCGCCGGTCGCGTACCCGTTCGCCTTGAGGAACCCGGCGAGCGTGGCGGGACCCGGTCCGAGCGCGTAGCCGAGGTTGTCGCGCACGCCGTTCTGCGGCGGGTAAAGACCCGTGAAGATGGTCGTGTGCGACGGCAGGGTGAGCGGCACCTGCGAATAGGCGTTCTGGAAGAGCACGGCGTCGGCCCGCAGCGCGTCGAGGTTCGGCGTCTGGAGCGCCGCGTACCCGTAGGCCGGGAGGTGGTCGGCCCTCAGCGTGTCGATCGAGATGAGCACGACCGGCGTGCCGCGGGACACGAGCCCGTCGCCGCGCCGGCAGCCGGCGCCGCCGCCCAGGGCGACCGCCAGGCAGGCGAGGACCAGGGCGGCGAGCCGCCGGCCTTCGCGCCGCGTCGAGTCTGCTAGCATCCGTGCCATGCCGCTCAAACCTGAAATCTACCTCCGGCGACTCGAAACCGCCCGAACGCGCCTGAAGGCGCTCCCCGCCGACGGCCTCCTCGCGACGCCGTCGTCCAACCTCTATTACCTGACGGGCATCGATTTCCACCGCAGTGAACGCCTGACCGCGCTGCTTCTCTTCCCGGATCGCGATCCGGTCGTCATTTGTCCCGCGTTCGAGGCTTCGCGGTTGCGCCTGATGTCCGCCGTCGAGAACATCGTCACCTGGGAGGAGACCGAGGACCCGTTCGCGCGCGCGGCGAGCCTCTTCCCGGCCGCCGGCGGAACGCTCGCGATCGAGCCGTCCACGGCCTACGACGACGCCGAACGCCTGTTGAAAGCGAAGTCCGGCTGGAAGCCCGTTTCCGCGGCGACGCTCTTCGCGGCCCTCCGCATGGTCAAGTCGGCCGAAGAGCTCGACCGGATGCGCCACGCCATCGAGGTCGCCCTGCCCCGCTTCCGGCGGGCCTTCGAAGCCCTCCGCCCGGGCTGCACCGAGGCCGAGATCTCGGCGCTCGTCGGGGGCGAGAACATGGTCCAGTTCGGCCCGTCGTCGGCCTACCCGCACGGCGCCTCGGGCTCGACGCCGCTGTCGCGGGACCAGGCGGTCCTGATCGACGCGTGGGACCGGCCCGACGGCTACTTCTACGACATCACGCGCTCGACCTTCTACGGCACGCCGACCGACGAGTACCGCAGGGTCTGGGCGATCGTGCTCGAAGCGCAGTCGGCCGCGATCGACAAGGCCGCGCCCGGCGTCGCCTGCGCCGAGGTCGACGCGGCCGCGCGCCGGGTCATCGAAAAGGCGGGCTACGGCGAGTACTTCACGCACCGGCTGGGCCACGGCCTCGGCATCGACGTGCACGAGCCGCCGTACATGGTCGGACACGACCGGACGATCCTCGAGCCCGGCATGACGTTCACGTCCGAGCCCGGCATCTACCTTCCGGGCCGGTTCGGCGTGCGCATCGAGGACGACATCGTCTGCACCCAGCGCGGCGCGGAGTCGCTGTCGCCGCGCGTGCGCGCGCTCGAACCGATCGCGGCCTGAGCGACCGGGCTCTCGTCCTCGCCCGCGGGCCCCTCGTCCCCGGCCGGAAGCGGCCCCGGGTTTATAGTGTTCTCGTTGGCGACATGACGTTCCGCTTCGGGACCAACCTTCTCGACACCGAGAGCCGTGCCCTGTCCCGCGACGGCCGCGGCGTCTCGATCTCGCCCAAGGCTTTCCGGCTGCTCCAGGTTCTCCTCGAGGCGAGGCCGCGCGCGGTGCCCAAGGCCGAGCTCCACCGGCGGCTCTGGCCGGACACGGTGGTCTCGGACGTCAACCTGCCGACGCTCATCGCCGAGGTCCGCCAGGCGATCGGCGACGGCGCCCGGTCGCCGGAGTTCATCCGGACCGTGTACGGCTACGGGTACGCCTTCTGCGGCGCCGCGGTCGCCCTCCACCACGACGGGCGCCCCGACGCCGCCGACGACCAGATTTTCCGCCTCCTCTGGGGGAGCCGCGAGATCGCGCTCGCCGACGGGGAAAACATCCTCGGCCGGGGCGCCGATTCGCTCGTCTGGATCGACGCGCAGAGCGTGTCGCGCCGGCACGCCCGGCTCGTGATCGCCTCCGGCCTCGCCACGCTGGAGGACCTCGGGTCGAAAAACGGCACGTTCGTCAACGGAATCCGGCTGACGGCGCCGGTGGCGCTGCGCGACGGCGACGAGCTTCGCGTCGGCAGCATCCCGATGACGCTCAAGATCCACACCAGGCCCTCCAACACCGAGACGGCGACGGGACATTGACCGCGGCGGGAGAACGCCGCGTCGGCGGCCGAACCGAGTCGCGGCGAGGGAACGCCGCGGCACCTTTCCGGCCGAGCACCGCGAGGGCGGAGAGGAGCGCGGGAGGGAGCACCCCGGGACGGCCGCCGAGAAGAGACGCCGCGGCGGGAGAACGCCGCGTCGGCGGCCTCGTCCGACTTCTCGCCACCGCGCTTCTGGCCGCCGCGCTTCCCGCCGCCTCGGCCCGGGCGCAGGAACCGGCTGCCGGCCCCGCCCTCGAGGAGGCCGCGGACTTCGGCCGCCGCGCGGCCCTCGCCGCCCTGCACGGCCCGCCCAAGATCTTCTTCGAGTCCGTCGACGCCGACGGCATTCTCCAGCGACTCGTCGGCGCCGAGGCGTTCGCCGGCCTGAGCGAGCGCCAGCAGGAGATCCTGAGAACCGCCGTGCGCGACCACTTCGCGCAGGCGCTCGCTCCTCCCGCCGGCACGACCGGCGAGATCGCGTGGGCCTCGACGACCGACTCCGGCCACGGCCCGATCTTCGTGGACCTCGGCCTGCGCTACGGCGCCTCGCTCCTGAAGACCCGCTGGACGGTCGCCCGCGCCCGGAAGGGCTGGGCGGTCGAAGACATCGTGCTTTCCGATCCGGGCCTGTCGCTCGCCGGCGAGATGGGCCGGCTCCTCGGCCCGGAACCCGTGCGCCGCCGCGACGCGGCGCGCGAGGCCCGAGCGCGCGCCCTGCCCCGCCTGCTCGGGGTGGCGGCGATCGTCGTGGTGGTCCTCGTGTTCGCGCGCCGGCTTCCGGCCGAAAAGCGCCGCGTTCTGTGGATCGCGGCGGTGCCCGCGCTCCTGTTCCTCGTCGACGGCGCCCTGGCGATCCAGCGCGCCCTCTCGGAGCCCTTCGCTCTGGCCGAGAGCTCGCCGACGCAGCCCTGGCGGCAGTTCGAGAAGCTCGCCCTGGCCGCGCAGGCCGACGGCAAGGTCGAAACGGCGCGCGAGAACTGGACGCGGGCGCTCGCCGAGGGCGCGCCCCCGGCGCCCGTCTACTACCGGATGGGCCTGGCGGCGCGGGGGCTCGGCGCGACGGCGGAAGCCGCCTCCGACTTCGAGCGCGCCCTCGCCGAGAAGCCGCCCGCGCCGGGCGCGTCGCGCGAGCTCGGGATGATGGCGCTCGCCGACGGCCGCAACGCGGAGGCCCGCGCGCTCCTCCAGAGTTATCTCCGCGACGCCGGGCCCGACGTCGAAACCCTCGCCGCGCTCGCCGTCGCGCAGACGAACCTCGGCGAGCACGACGCCGCGGTCGCCACGATCGCCGCCGCCCGGGGCCTGGTCGGCGAGGACTGGCGCAAGGCCGAGCTCGAGGCGCGCATCGACGCGCGCGCGGGCAACGCCGCCGCGACCGTCACGGCCCTGCGCCCGCTGGTGGCCGACCGGAAGCTCGACCGCTTCACCCTGCGCGCCGACCCGGCCTATCTGCCGATCGCGGCCGACCCCGCGTGGGTGAGCTTCCTGAACGAGCCCGCGGACTAGCCTGCCGCGCCCGCGCCCCTCAGACGCCCGACCACCGCCGCCAGCCGGCGAAGAGCTCGCTCTCGGAGAGCCCGGTCTCCTCGCGGAGGGCGTCCGCGAAGCTCTGCCCCGCGCCCGCGACGCGATCGAGCACACAGGCCACGATCCCGGAGCCCCGTGCCGCGATCAGGTATTCGACGAGCGACAGCGCCTGCGCGTAGCTCGCCCGCGCCCCGGCGCGCGTGAGACGCCGCGCGAAGGCCCCGTCGAGCGCGGCGAGCGACACCGCCGGCGCCGGACCCACGGCCGCCCGGATTTCCGAGACCGGGAGGCGGCGGCCTTCGCACCACTGGGAGAGCCCCTCGTGAAACCAGGCCGGCGCGCGACCGCCGCAGGCCTGGCGCAGGAGCGCGTGGGCGAGCTCGTGCGACAGCACCGAAGAGAGCGTCTCGGCCGGCGCCCCCGGCTCCACGCTGACGCGGATCGTGCCGTCGTAGAGCCCGGAGCTCCAGGCCGGGACCGACGTGAGCGCGAAGTACGCCCGGCCCGCGTAGAGAACCACGACCTGGCGGCCCGAGAGACTCCGGCCGAGCAGCCCGGCCTGCCGATCGGCCAGGCGCTCGAGGTCCGTCCCGGCGCGCTGGACCGTCTCGTCCGGCACGCCGGGATCGGCGAAGATCGCGAAGCGCGCGAGGACGAGCTCCCGCTGCCCGCGCGAAACGGCGAGCTCCTCGCGGGCCCGCGCGAGGCGGGCCATCACGACGGGATCGGCGCCGCCAAAGCGCAGAAACTCCTCCCAGGCCGAGACGGCGTCGTCGAGCCGGTGGAGCGCGAAGTAGGCGTCCCCGAGGGTCGCGTAGGTCTCCGGCGGCGCGCGCGTGACGCGCTCCTCGGCCAGGCGCAGGTAGAACCGTGCCGCGTCGAAGTCGCCGGCGCGCAGATGACACAGGGTCAGCTCGGCGAGCACGAGCCCGTTGGAATCGTCGAGCGCGTAGGCTTCCGAGAGCAGCTCCGAGGCCCGCCCGATTTCGCCCTCGGCGAGGTAGGCCGCGCCGATTCGCTCCAGCTCCTCCGCGACGCGCGCGGCCTGGGACGAGCCCGGCGCCGCGAACGCCGCGCGCGCGTGGAGGCCCGCGATCGCCTTCTCGCGCCCCTCGGGCGGTGGAACCGGCGGCAGCGGCGCGCTCTGCGCGGCGAGGAGGAGCGCGGTGGCCAGAGCGGCGCGGACGGCGATCAAGGGACGAGGAACGGCGCCGTGGCCTGACGCGTCGCGCCGCCGGTCGAGCCCTGCAGGAACACCCGCAGCCCGTAGCGCCCGGGCGAGAGACCGGCGGGCGGCTCGAAGGAGACGAGCATCATCCGCTTGCCGTCCGGGCCCGGAGCCGTGCTGCCGAGCACGGCGAGCTTGACCGACTCCATCGGCCGGCCGTCCTCGGCGAGGATCTGGCTGCCGAGCTTCAACTCGTTGCGCTCGCCGCCGTCGAAGTGGTACGCCACCAGGCAGAGCCGCGAAGCGTCTCCCTTCGCCACGCGCGCGAGCGCCGCGGGCACGAGGCCCTGAATCGGCAGCTCGGTGAACGGGTTCGACACCACCGACGGGTCGGGCCGCCCGCCGCCCTGGATCGAAACCCAGGAACCGCCGGCCTCGAGAAAGAGCGGGGGCAGCAGGTACGGCTCCCGGGCCGAGAACGCCGGCACTTCCACCGGCGTCACCGAGAACCCCATTCGACCCGTGGTGGCATTGCGGACCAGCGTCCGCAGGCGGTACGTCCCGGCGGCCAGCTGGAGCACGCCGTAGTAGCGCAGCCCTCCCTCCGCCAGCTTCGACCGGTTCTTCGAAAGGTCCGCCGAGATCGTGCGGACGAAGAAGTCGGCGAGTCGTCCCTGCCCGTCGACGGCGTAGGCATACATCTCGACCGTGAGCTTCTCGCCGCGGTCGCCGTCGAGCAGGGCCGCTCCGGGGACCTCCAGGAGCACCGACACGGTCGCGACACCCTCGCCGCCCGCGAACGGGACCGCGAGGACGCGCGCCGGGATCTGCTCGAGCGGGATCTCGTTGGCCACGACGTCGGCGGCGACCAGCCGCCGCTCGAGCGGCGAGAGCTGGCGGAATCCCTTGCGGTCGTAGTAGCCGGCGCGTGCCAGGACGCGCGCCCCGGGCGTCGACACCTTGACCTTGAGCTCGTGGAAACGGCCATCGGTCCCGGCGCGGTCCGGACGAAACGCCAGCACGTACACGAGGCTCGTCTCCCGTACGATCCTCCCGAGCTCTTCGCCGAAGTCGTTCGCGTTCTTGAAGACCTCCCCGCCCGTGCTCTCCGCGATCTCGTAGAGGGCGTTCTCGGGCTCCCGAAGCCCGACCGACACGCCCTCCTCGCGCTCGCCCTCGGCGCGGATGCCGGCGATGTCGACGGCGTGGATCACGCAATCGGAGCGCCGGAAGAGCCGGCCGACCTCGCCGAGCTCGTTGCGCAGGGGTGTGGACCCGTAGCGTTTGTCGGAGTCGACCTTCCAGACTTCCCCCTGGATCAGGTACTGACGCTCGTCCTCGGTGTCGGACGTTCCGATGAGGAACCGGCCCCGGAACCCCTCGGAGAGGTAGATGACGTCCTTGCGCCCCTCGACCGCGTCGAGGGCCTGCGACAGCTCCCGAAAGGAACCGAAGAGCTGCCGCACGCGGCCACGGGCGTACTCGTCGTCGCGCATCTGGTGGAGAATCGAGAGCGACTGCAGGCTCTCGATCAGCCCGGTCGCGTCGTTTCGCCCGCCCGAAGGCCGGGCCGACGGAATCCCCGGCGTCGTCACGCTCGCGGCCTGTTCGTACGCGAACGCCAGCGGGTCGCCCGTCTCCGCGCGCGTCTCGAGGCCGAGCGTCTCGATCGCCCGGGCGAGCTGCGCGCGGTCCGAGGAAAACGTGACGAGCAGGCGCACGCCCCGCTCGACCGAGTAGGTGGCGACCGCGGCGAGGTCGTGCTCGCCCATTCCGGACAGGACGAAGTCGCGCGCGGCGCGCCGCGCGGCGACGATCGCCCGGGGCTGCGAGAACGAGAAGTCGAAGAGGATCAGGAAGCGGCGGCGCGCCGCCGGGTTCGGCGGACCGGAAATTCGGCCGGCGCTCTTGTCGG
>DATJPZ010000071.1:0-4144 GCA_035506175.1 Thermoanaerobaculia bacterium
GATGAGACCTTGGTCTTAGGGAACGCGGCGGGGTCGGAGCAGGACGGCGCGCTCAGGCGGGCGCCGGTGAATTCAGGCTCAAACGATTGGCACGCCAGACGAGTCGTCTGAGCCGTTCGCGGCATCGATCTTCCGTCCCGACGGACACTCGCCAGGAGATTTCAAACGGCGCAAAGGTCGCATGGAAGAGCCGAGGCTCGCCCTCGATCCCGCCCGGCGTCGACGCCTCCCGGAGCATGGAACGGAGCGCCTCGCGAAGCGCCCGGAGCTGGTCCGGATGGCGCGGCCCGAATCGGAAGTGGAGATTCACGGAGCCGGCATCACGTGCCCGGCTCCCTCGGGTTCGACTTCGGTGAGACGAATCGGGAGCCTCATGAAGGCAACGCGAGAGGCGCCAGCCGAGCGCCCATGGGACGCTGGTCGTCCGGGAAACGAAGGGCGGCTAGGCGCGGCCGAGACCGGCCCGATCGGCGAGCTGGACGAGCTCCGCGAGCGAGCCCGCGCCCATCTTTTCCATCACGCGCCCGCGATGGACCTTGACGGTCTTCTCGGCGATTCCGAGGTCGCCCCCGATCTGCTTGTTGAGTTTGCCGGCGACGACGCCTTCGAGGACCTCGCGCTCGCGAGGCGTCAGCGTCGAGAGCCGCCGCCGCGCGTCGGCGGCCTGCCGGCGGGCCTCGCCCGCCGCGCGTCCCGCCGCGAGGGCCTGGCGCACGGCCCGCAGAAGCACGCCGTCGTCCACGGGCTTGGAAAGAAAGTCCAGGGCGCCGGCCTTCATCGCCTGCACGGTCTCGGGGATGTCCCCATACCCGGTCAGGAAGAGGACGGGCAGCAGGCAGCCGCGGGCCGAGAGTTCTCGCTGCAGCGCGAGGCCGTCGAGACCGGGCATCGAGAGATCGAGGATCGCGCACCCCGCCGCTTCCGGCGGCACCAGGCGCAGGAACTCCTCCGGGGACTCGAAAGCAACGGCCTCCAGGCCGGCCGAGCGCAGCAGGCGGACGAGGCTCCGCCGGACGGCCGGGTCGTCGTCGACGACGTAGACGCGCTCGTGCTCCGACCTCACGACGGTTGGCTCCCGAAGCGGCGGAGCGTGAAGTGAAACGCCGCTCCGGCCCCGGCATTGTTCGAGGCCCACAGGCGCCCGCCGTGGGCCGTCACGATCGTGCGGCAGACCGAGAGGCCGAGGCCCATGCCGGTCTCCTTCGAGGTCACGAACGGCTCGAAGACGCGGCGGAGCTCCGTCTCCGGGATCCCGGTGCCCCGGTCCACCACCGAGATCCGAACCTCGTCGGCGGATTCCTGCTCCGCCCTCACCACGAGGCGTCGGTCGCCGACCGGCGTTTTCGCCATGGCGTCGCAACCGTTGGTGAGGAGATTCAGGAGAACCTGCTCGATCTGGACGCGGTCGCCGTAGGCCGCCGGAAGCCCCGGTGACACGTCGGTCGACACCGTGACTTCCCGGTTGATCAGGTCGCTTCGGACGAGCTTCAGCACATCCTCGACCAGCTCGCGCAGCTCGAGACGCTCCGGCGACACCTCGCCCTTGCGCAACAGCGCGCGGAGCCGACGGATCACCTCTCCGGCATGTTTGTCTTCTTCGACGATGTCCGCGAGGATCTCCCGCACCTCGCCGAGCTTGCCGTTGCCTTGAGCGAGGAAACGCTGGGCGGCCTGGGCGTTGCTCAAGATCGCCGTCAGCGGCTGGTTGAGCTCATGAGCGATCGAGCCCGAGAGCTCCCCGAGCATCGTGACGCGGGACAGGTGCGACAGCTCGTTCTGACGCTTCTGCGCCTCGGCCTCCGCGCGCTTTCGGCCGGTGACGTCGATCGACGCGCCGAGGACCCGGGCGCCGCTCTCCGCCGTCGCCGGCTCGCCCGAGCCCCGGAGGGCGATCCACTTCAGGTCTCCGTCCGGGCGCAGGATCCGGTATTCGACTTCGAACTGGCCGCCGTGCCGCGATGCGGCGACGACGGCATCGCGGACGCCGGCGCGATCCTCCGGGTGCACGGCCGAGAGGAGGCGAGCCAGGTCGAGCGGCGCGTCGACCGAGAAGCCCCGAAGAGCGCGCCCGGCCGACGTCATCCGGACCCGGTCGCTACGGGCATCCCAGGTCCAGAAGCCCAGGCCCGCGGCTTGCCCTGCCAGGGCGAGCCTTTCGTCCGTCTCCTGCGCCTCTCGGCGGCTCGCCGCCAGATCGCGCGCGAGCTCGGTGGATCGAAGAACGTCGGACGTCAGCTCATAGCCCATGGCCGCGACGACCGGCAGGAAGGAAAGCGAAATCAGGTACGGGGCCGAGACGACTCCCGCGTGCACCAGGGCCGTGTGCCCCGCCGCCAGCAGGACGAACAGGATCATGCTGCCGCCCACGAGCACGGCTCGGCGGCGTTCTCCGCGGCGCCAGACCTGCGCGGCCGCGTCGAGGAGGAAAAGCAGGAGCAGCAGGGAACTGGCCTCTCCGAGCCGCGTCCACCGGCTGACGACGCCGTCCGGCACCGAGATGAGCTCTCCGAGCAGGGGGACGCGGCGCAGGTCCGAGATGCTCTCGAAGTTGAGGTTCGGGTCGTGCAGGAAGTCGACCGCGAGGGCAGCCCCCCGAGCCGTCACGCTGGCGAAGGCAAGCCAGGGCCTGCCGGCTCGGAAGAACTCCCTCACGAAGAGCACGAGCGCGAGCGTGAGGCAGAAGATGGGAACCTGGATTCCGCGCAGGAGCCCCGAATACAGGGAGACCGTTCCCGCGCGCATCAACGCGAGCTCGAAAGCCCCGAGGGCCGCGGCCGAAAGGCTGGCCGCCGCAACGAGCAGGTGCTCGCGGGCGCGCAGCCGCGTGGCAATCAGGAGGTTCTGAGCCCCGAGCGTCAGGCACGCGGCCCCGACCGCCGACCAGACCACCGTGACCCAGCTCAATTTTCTCCCCCAGGCCCGTCGACTGCGATATGGTTCCGCCAGCCATCGGCGGCCCCGAATCGCCATGCTAAAGCAACGAAGCGGGCCGCCCGAGAGCCTTTCGCGGGTGCTCGATGGGACCAAAGTCCCATGGAGCGGATGTGACGCCGGGATAATTCTCGTGGCAGGCAGGAGGCGAAACGTGCCCATTCTCCAGAAGATTCGGACCGAAATGGCCGGCGCCGCGGGCTCCGCGCTCGCCGCGACTCTGGCGGCCCTGCTCGTGTCGCCCGATGGACTCGCGCTCACCCGCCAGGACGCTCAGCAGCCCGCGGCCTCGGCCGGTGCCGAGGAATCGGCGAAGCTCTCGATGGACCAGCTCCAGTCTCTGGTCGCGCCGATCGCGCTCTTCCCGGACCCGCTGCTCGCCCAGATGCTCGTCGCCTCGACGTATCCCCTCGACGTCGTCGCGGCGCAGCAGTGGCTCGACAAGAACAAGAACCTCAAGGGCGAGGAGCTGACCAAGGCCGCCGAGAAGCAGCCCTGGGACCCGAGCGTGCAGGCCATGGTCGTGATTCCCGAGGCCCTGAAGAAACTGGCCGAGAACATCGCGTGGACCCAGGATCTCGGCGACGCATTCCTCGCGCAGCAGCAGGACGTGATGGACGCCGTGCAGGCCCTCCGGAAGCAGGCCAAGGACGCGGGCAAGCTCGACTCGACCGAACAGCAGAAGGTGGAAACGACGACGGTCGAAAGCAAGACGGTCATCGAGATCCAGCCGACGAGCACCCAGGTAATCTACGTGCCGAGCTACAACCCGGTGGCGTACTGGCCGGCGCCCGTCTATCCCTATCCGCCGGTGTACTACCCGCCGTATTACCCGGGCGCGGCCCTGGTCTCGTTCGGGGTCGGCATGGCCGTCGGCGCCGCGATCAGCGGCGGCTGGGGCTGGGGCTGCGGCTGGCACGGCGGCGGCAACAACATCTACATCAACAACAACAACAACTTCGTCAACAACAACAACCGCGTCAACAACGTCAACAACCGCAGCGGCAACAGCAACTGGAACCACAACGCCTCGCAGCGCGGCGGGGCGCCCTACAAGGACAAGGCCACGGCCAACAAGTACGGCGGCGGCGCGCGCGGCGACTCGGCCAGCGCGCGCTCGTCGCAGGCGCAGTCGCGTCAGGCGTCCGGCGGTGCCCGAAGCGGCGGGGCGAGTTCCGGCAACTTCGACCGCAGCCGTTCGGGCGGCGGCAGC
>DATJPZ010000072.1:0-14043 GCA_035506175.1 Thermoanaerobaculia bacterium
GCGCCCAGCGACGCGACGATCTCGTACGGGCCCAGGTTCGTTCCAGCGGCCAGCGTCACGTCATGCCATCGATGAGCCACGACCCGGGGGAACGCCGGGAGAACGCGTGCAAGGACCACTGGCCGCCCGGCGTCGGGAGAAAGGTGCTCATGTGCTCCCGGGCGCTCCCGACGCCGGGAAGGCTCCTCCCCCATCCCGCGAGTGCCCGGGCGCGACTCGAGCCGACCGGCGGCCAGGAAGGCAAGCCGTGGGTGTCCGAAGCGGAGTCGGTCATCGAGCGAACCCCTGGAGGCTCGTGCTCGTCGCCGCGACGGTCGCTCCCGGGAGCACGGCCCCCGCCGCAACGGCGACGCGGCCGCCGGTCGACCCGGCCGTCTGATCAACGGGGAAACGGGGACGGACGCTCGGGGCAGGCACAAGGACGGCGACGAACCGTACGGATCGGCGCAGCGTTGCCATCGTCCACCCCTCGTCGCCGCGCGGGGAGACAGGCCGTCGGCTTTCTGAAACGGGTCGGTCGAGATTCCCGCGCGAGCGACTCTGGGCGGATTCTCTGCCCCGACGGAGAAGCGGGTCAAGAAAGAAGGGTTTCCCCTGGCACAAAAGCAGGAAATTCGCCGGGATTTGGCCGGAACTCGGCCGCGCTGGTCCCGGAAGAGATCCGGCCGCGCGCTCGAAGGTCGGTCGGAGCCTCGATCGCGGCCGTCAGGCCTCGCGGCCCGTGTCGGTCGACTCGGGAACCGCAAAGATCCGGACCGTGACGGGCACCGAGCCGATCCTGACCTTGTCTCCGTCGCTCAGGGCGAACGAGCCTTCGACCCGACGTTCCTGGATGAACGTGCCGTTCTTGCTCGACAAGTCCTCGAGGACGGCGACGTCGTCGGTCACCAGGATGCGCGCATGGCGGCGCGAGACGCTCCGGTCGTCGATGAAGATCCCGGCGCCCGGATCGCGGCCGATGATCGTCTCTCCCGGCTCGAGCGGAATCCGGCGGCGCCCCCGAACCAGCCAGTGGACGACCTTTCTTCCGGCGAGCGGCGAGAGGCGCGCCCCCGTCTCCTGAGCCGGCCCGCAGAACGCGTAGCCGAATCGATGCACCGTCCTCACGAAACGCGATTCGTGCGCGTCGTCTCCGATCGCCTCGCGGATCTCGGCGAGCAGGCTCGTGACCGTGCCGTCGGAGACGAACGTCCCGGGCCAGATCTCGGCGTGAATCGCTTCTTTGGAAACCGCCCGCGGTCGATTTCGAATGAGGAGCTCCAGAAGCTGGAGCGCCTTCGGCTGGAGGTGAATTTCCTCGCCCCGAACGAAGAGCTGCCGCGTCTCCGAATCGAGCACGCATTCACCGAACCGAACGGCCATAGACCCTCCCGGAAATAAGCCGGAGTTTTCCCGCGCCTCGGCAACGACTCCGACCCCTGCCCGGCGAGACCGTGAGCGTCGCGCCAAGGGTACCCGAGAAACGGATTACCCGGCGCTCCAAAAGGAGCGGCCCATGCCCACGCGCGATGAGGGGTCCCGCCAGCGCCGGTTCGGCGCGTTCCTGATCCTGGTCCTTCTGATGCGGAGCGACGACGCCGGGGGGTCGGACGGGAGCGAGTCCTCCGAGACCATCGTCGTCGCCCGCGCCGAAGCGCTCCCGGCGAGCCTCGTCGCGGCCGTCAAGAACGCGGCCGCTCGCCTCGGCTCCCCCGGATGCCGGGAAATCTTCTCCGACTTTCACGACGGCCAGGGAAACACGCTGCAGCAAAACCTCGACGCGCTCGGCGTCACGGGGGCCTTCTATCTGCAGTGGACCCTCTTCTACGACGGGACGGGCAGCCGTCTCTGCGAGCGCCGCAACATCCTGGCGGCGACGGCCCCCGGCAGCCGCAGCGTGTTCGTCTGCATGGCGCAATTCCTGGAGGTCGCGAGGCGGGAGCCCCGGCTCGCGAGCGCCCTCGTGATCCACGAGGAGCTGCATTCGCTGGGGCTCGGCGAAAACCCGCCGGACAGCAAGACCATCACGGCACGCGTTCTCGCCCGGTGCGGACAATGAACGGCCTGATCCGGTCGCCACTTCCCTCCGCGGCGCTGGCCGCGGTGCCCGCCGAGGACCATCAGACCGCCGAAGTCCTGATTCGACAGGCGACCGCTCTGGGCATCCCATGGCAGCGGCTGCTGCGAAGCGAAATCGCCGCGGAGACGACGATGCGCGCCTTCTTCGTCGCCATCGACGGAGACTGGCCCCTCTGGGCCGCCCTGGCGGCGCTGCCGTTCGGGCCGCTGCAATCATGGCGCGTGCGCGACCGTCTCGAGGCGCTGTCCTCCGAGGCGCGCAGCGTCGGCTGCGAAGCGTCGGCGCGGCAGCTGCGGGCCGTGTTTCGCCATCTCTGCGGCAAGTCGAGCGCCTCGGCCTCCGCCCCGGCGCTCGCCCGCCATCTCTGGTTCGCCTATCAGAGGGTCCTCGTGCTCCAGCACATCGCGCGCGTGGCCCGACACAGCCGCGGCAGTTTAGACGAGCGCGTCGACGCCGTCGTCGGGCGCCTCGCGTGCTCCCGACAGGACGCGGAGTGGGCCGTTCGCCGCGAAACGCAAGACGGCCGGTCCCATCTTCTCGACGACGCGATGCAGAAGGCGAGAGACGAGGGCTTCGAGATCCCCCGCATGACGAACGAGGCTCGCGCCTTCAGAAAACTTCGCAGCGTCGCACGCTCCTCGCCGCATCTCCTTCGCGGATCGACGAGCAACGGAACCGACGGCAATCCGGAAGAACGTTCGTGATCCGGTTTTCCGGTCACGCTCCAACCCGTCGGACGCCAGGGCCTTTCGGTACCGACCTCGATGTCCGCGCAGATCCTCGAGCGGCACGGGTTGCCGCGATTTCCCCACCGGATTTGAAGTGGCCTCGCGGTTGCTCCTCGGGAAGTCACCACGGAATTCGTGGGAAAGATCAAGGAGGGAGAACGATGCAACGATTCAGGCGATTCATTCCCCTCGTCGTGATGCTTCTCTACGCGCTGTCGAGCGAACGGGCCAACGCCCAGACGACCGGCACGATCGAGGGGGAGGTCACCGACCAGAGCGGCGCGCCACTGCCCGGCGTGACCATGGAACTGACGGGGATCCACCTCCAGGGCGCGAAGACGGCGGTGACGGCGGCCGACGGCCGGTACCGGTTCCTCAACCTCGTCCCCGGCGACTACACCGTCCTGGCGAGCCTGACGGGCTTCGGAAAGACCCAGAAGAAAGCGACGGTCTCGCTCGACGCGACCGCTCAGGTCAACCTGCAGCTTTCGCTTTCCACCTCGGCAGAAGTCGTGGTCACCGGCGACGCGCCGCTGATCGACTCGACCTCGACGACGGCCGGCTCCAACTTCGCGGGCAAGGTGATCGACAAGCTGCCGCTCTCGAGCCGCAACTATGCCGACATCGTGTTCACGCAGCCGGGCGTCCAGGCCGACGACGGCGAGACGCAGGGCCGTTCGCTGGCCCTGTCGATCTACGGCTCGACGTCGGCCGAGAACTCGTTCCTGATCGACGGCGTCAACACGACCAACGTCATCAAGGGCATCCAGGGCAAGGACATCAACAACGAGTTCATCCAGGAGGTCGAAGTCAAGACCTCGGGTTACCAGGCCGAGTACGGCCGGAACACCGGCGGCGTGATCAACGTGATCACGAAGTCGGGCGGCAACGAGTTCCACGGCGGCGTCTTCGGCTACTACAACAACCTCTCCATGGCGGCGGATCAGGTCAATCTCCAGACGGCGGACTTTTCCCGGCAGGGAGACACGCAGTCCACGACGACGACGGTCAAGAACACGCGTTCGGAAGGCGGCCTCGACCTCGGCGGCTTCATGGTCAAGGACCGCGTGTGGTTCTTCGCCGCTTACGACCGCGTCATCACCGGCAACTCCGTCGTGCCGACGACCGGCAACGTCGAGGGCGAGGTCTTCCCCGCGACCCTCACCGAGAACAAGTACTCGTTGAAGCTCACGTTGAACCTGGCCCAGTCGACGACGCTCCAGGGCGTCTACTTCTCCGACCGTGAATCCCAGACCGGCCGCATCAATCCCAATCCCCAGAGCGTCAACCCGCTCAGCTACAACGGCCGGATCGACATCGGCGGGCCGGACTACGGCGCGCGCCTCAATCAGCTGTTCGGCTCGAGCGGCATCGCGACCATCTCTTACGGCCAGCACTCGGACCGGTACGAGACCAAGCCGAACGGGCTCGACACGCCGCAGACCATCGACTTGACGACGGCGGTGACGAACCCGGGCGTTTTCAACTACACGGGCGGCTACGGAAACATCGCGGGGTACGCCCAGAACAACCACTCCAAGCGCCAGACGATCGCGGGTACCTACACGGGGTACGTCGGCAACCACGAGTTCAAGGCCGGCGGCGACTACGAGAAGCTGGTGACGACCGGTTCGAACTACTGGACCGGCGGCAACCGGCTCGAGATCATTCCCTGCCTCCAGTCCGGCACCCGGATCTGCGACCTGAACCAGGCGCCCTTCTACACGAACCCGTACGGTGACACGTACCAGGTCTTCTACCAGCACCGGTACTACACGACGGATGCGGATCCCACGAACTACACGCAGGCGCTCTTCATTCAGCCGACGACCAAGCGATACAGCGGCTTCGTTCAGGATCAATGGCGCATCACCCCGGCGCTGACGGTCAACGTGGGCGTGCGCTATGACTCCGAGAATCTCGCCGGAACGCCCTCGTTCCTCTTCCCCGATGGCGGCGGGTTCAGCCTCAAGAACGAGTGGGCCCCCCGCGTGGGGGTCACCTGGGATTTCGCGGGCGACGGCACCTCGAAGCTGTACGCTTCCGCCGGCCGCTTCTACTACGCGCTGCCGACGGACATCACGTTCCGGTCCTTCTCACCCAGCACGACTCAGATTCAGTACAACTACAACGACAGCACGACCAATCCGGCCGACTTCGTCGGCGGAACGACGGTCTGCACGGGCACGAGCAATACCGGGACCGGCTGCGTGCCGCGCTTGAACTTCACGCAGGTCGGCGGCACCGGCGAGCCGACGGACCCCGACATCAAGGCGTCCTACCAGGATGAGTTCACGATCGGCGTCGAGAAGGCGATCGACCCCACCCTGTCCGTCGGATTGAAGGGCACCTATCGCTCGCTCGGCCGCGCCATCGAAGATCGCTGCGACCTCAACTCGGCCGTGACCGGCATTTCCTGCGCCATCATGAACCCCGGCGCCACCGGCCCGGGCAACGGCGGCGCGGAAGGCATCTACGGGAGCTGCGACACGTGGGCCAACCCGACGGATCCGAATTCCGGCACCTGCACCGGGCCGGGCGACGGAACGCCGACCAAGGCCGCCAAGCGCATCTTCAAGGGCATCGAGCTCGTCGTGCGCAAGCAGTTCACCAACGAGATCTGGGCCCAGCTGTCCTACCTCGGCTCGACGCTGACGGGCACCTACTCGGGCGCCGTCCGCCAGTCCGACGGCCAGACCGACCCGGGGATCAACTCGGACTACGACTACTACCTCTTCATGAACAACTTCTCCGGGCGCCTCGAGCTCGACCGGACGAACCAGGGCCGCCTCGACGCCGTGTACAACGCCCCCTGGGGGCTCTCGGCCGGCTTGCAGTTCTACGTCCGCACGGGAGTTCCGACGTCCGAACTCGGCTTCTACAACTCGGGGTACGGCTCGACGCTCTACAACACCCAGCGTGGCTACGCGGGACGACTGCCGACCGACTACGAGATGAACGCCTCGATCGGCTACAACTTCGTCGCCGGACCGGTGACGGTCACGCCGATCTTCTACGCGTTCCAACTGCTGAACAATCAGACCATCACGGCGATCGACCAGCGCTACAACCCGAACCAGTCGTTCGTCACCGACCCGGCGAGCCCGTTCTATGGCCAGGCCGGCGTCGAGCCGGGAACCTACGGTCCGAGCGGCGAACTGTGCCCGGCGAACGCGCCTCGCCCCTGCACCGACAACCCGGACTATCGCAAGGCCACTTCGCGCACGAGCCCCCGCCAGTTCCGCGTCGCTCTCAAGGTCACTTTCTAGGGACGTCCCCGTCTTTCCCGGAGGGGCGGCTCGCGCCGCCCCTCTTCTTCGCTCCGCGACGAGCCACCGTGGCGGGGATACGATCAACCGACTCGGAGGTGCTCCATCGCCGCGCGTGAGGACCGCGGAACCGATCCCGTTCCGCAGCTCTTCGGGGGACGGGGGGCCGTCCTTCTGCTCGGTCTCCTCGCCGCTTCCTGCGGAGGAAAAACCGAGACGGCTTCCGTGCCCGTCGCTCGGCCCTCGGCCACCGCCCTGGCGACCTCCGCGCCGCCGCCGCCGGTCGGCAACGAGGCGGCGGACTCCCGGCGGCACCGGGACCCCGGAAGGCGGACGCCCGTCATCTGGCTGGGGCTCGATGCGCTCGATTTCGAGCTCGTCGACCGCCTCGCGGCCGAGGGGCGCATGCCCAACTGGAAGCGCCTGGAATCCGAGGGGTACACGGCCCGCCTGAAATCGTACGCGCCGATTCTCTCGCCGATCCTCTGGACGACCCTGGCCACGGGCGTCGGGCCCGACATCCATGGGGTTCTGGACTTCCAGCAGGTGGATCCGAAAACCGGCGACAAGGTTCCCATCTCCGGAAACTCTCGAAAGCTTCCGGCGATCTGGAACGTGGCGTCCGCGTCGGGACTGACCGTCGGCGTGGTGGGCTGGTGGGCGACGCATCCGGCCGAGGAGGTCAACGGGTTCTTCGTCACCGACCACGCGAGCCCGATCCTGTTCGAAGGCCTCCCGAAGCAGGGGGTCGCCTATCCGGCTGCGCTCGCCGGGGGCATCGAGCAGGTCGCCGCGAGAGACGGGGCGGTCACGAGCGAGGAGCTGGCGGGCTTCGTCGCGACTCCGGTCGCCGAAATTGCCGCCGCGCGCGCGAGCGCCGGGGGACTGCCGAACGACCTCGTCCTGCTTTCGCGGGCGATCGCAGCCACCCGCGTCCAGTCCCGGATCGGACTCGAGCTCTACGACCGTTACCTCCCCGACCTGATGATGCTCTACCTCGAAGGAACCGACGTGGTCGGGCATCTCTACGCGTCCGAGATCCCGCCCCGGATGAGCTGTGTGTCCGACGAAGACTTCGCCCGACATCACGGCACGGTGGACGCGTACTACGCGCTGGTCGACGGCGTGCTGGGCCAATGGATGCGCCGCGCCGAAGAGGACGGGGCCACCCTCATCGTCAATTCGGACCACGGGTTCAAGTGGGGGAACGACCGCTCGTGCGAGCGCGGGTCCCTCAATCCCGAAACGGCCGGTTTCTGGCACCGGCTCGAAGGCGTCTTCGCAGCCTGGGGAGCGAGGGTCCAGAAGAGCTCCCGGAGGGGCCAGGCGACGGTGTTCGACGTCGAGCCGACCGTCGCGGCGCTCCTCGGTCTGCCGGTCGACCGGCACTCTTCCGGCGTGCCGGTACGGTCCGCGTTTCCCGGCCTCACCGCACCCCGCCGCGCGGATCTCGCCGCTTCGATTCCGGTGCGGCGGCTGGCGGCCGAGCCGACGTCGCCGAAGGAGTCGAGCGAGTACGCGCAGAAGCTCAGGGCGCTCGGCTATCTGTCCGGTGGCGAATCGGAGCGCGCCACTCCTTCGGGAGCCGACCGGCCGGGCCTGACCGAGGTCGCCTGGAACAATCTCGGCGTCTACCTGTCGACGCTGGGCGGCGCGGAAAATCTCCGCGGCGCGGAGCGGGCCTACGAGAAGTCTCTCGCGATGTGGCCCAGGTATCCCTCCGCACTCTTCAATTTCGCCGTGCTTCACAGAATCCGCGGCGACGATCGGGCGGCGATCGACGGGCTGTTTCGATCCCTCGAGGCCGGGCAGCCCGACCCCGAACGGGCCATCCTCGATTGGGCCCTCTACTACAACGCCACCTCCAAGTCGGCCCGAGAGCTCGAGGTCCTCGAGCGAGGCGCCGGGAAGTATCCCGAAAGCGAGGCGATCCAACGCGCGCTCGGGATGCGGTTGTTCCAGGGAAGGAATTGCCCCCGCGCCGACGCCACGCTGGCCCGCTTCGAGACCACCACGCGAAATCCCCAGACGCTCAACGCGCTGGCTCTGGTGAAGGCCTGCCTCGGGCGGAAGGAAGAGGCGATCGCGTTCTTCCGGCGCTCCCTGGATCTCGATCCGAATCAAACGACGGTTGCCCGGTCGCTCGGGGTCCTCGAAGGTGAGAGTCGCGCGCGGAGACGGGAGCCCCAGGGGACATCCCCTTCGCCTCGCTAGAATGGCGCGCGTCGTGGCTCCCGAAAAGGACACGTGGCAACCCGAGACCTACGCGCGCTTCGCGGCCGAGCGCAGCCGCCCGTTCTTCGACCTGCTCGCGCTCGTCGCGCCGATCTCCGGCGGCCGGGCCGTGGACCTCGGCTGCGGCACGGGCGAGCTGACGCGGGAACTCCACCGCCGGGTCCGGGCCGCCGAGACCGTCGGGATCGACTCCTCGGCCGCGATGCTCGAGAAGGCCGCGGCGTTCGCTGGAGCGGGGCTGCGCTTCGAGCAGGGCGACCTTGCCGCCTTCGCGCCG
The DNA here is from genome assembly GCA_035506175.1 of Thermoanaerobaculia bacterium. Taxonomy (GTDB): domain Bacteria; phylum Acidobacteriota; class Thermoanaerobaculia; order UBA5066; family Gp7-AA6; genus DAHUXD01. Next base: position 8,569 of record DATJPZ010000072.1, read on the forward strand.
AGGGAGCCCGTGGACCTCGTGTTCTCGAATGCCGCCCTGCACTGGGTTCCGGATCACCCGGCGCTCCTGGCGCGCCTGAGGCGGACGCTCGCGCCCGGCGGTCAGCTCGCCTTCCAGGTGCCGGACAACTTCGGCCACGCGTCGCACCGGGCCGCCGAGGCCGTCGCGTCGGAGAACCCGTTCCGCGGGGCGCTCGGCGGCCGGGCACACCCGAAGAACGTGCTGGCGCCGGAGGAGTACGCCTCGATCCTCGACCGCCTCGGCTACGCCGAGCAGACCGTGCGGCTTCAGGTCTACGGCCACCGCCTCGCCTCGCGCGAAGGCGTCGTCGAGTGGGTCGAGGGGTCGCTGCTTTCGGAATACCGCCGGCGGCTCGCCCCGGATCTCTACGAGCGATTCGTCGTTCGCTACCGGCAGATTCTCTTCACCATGATTCCGGACGAGCGGCCGTACTTTTTCGCGTTCCGGCGGATCCTCGCGCGGGCGCGCCGCTGACGGATCAGAACGCCAGCGCGACGACCGCCTTCCGCACGCCGGAAACGACCTCGGCCATCCGCCGGTAGTCGAGCGTGTCCGGCGTATCGGCCGCGGTGTGATACCGCGGATTCCGATAGAAGGCGGTATCCGTGATCATCACCGCGGGGAGGCCCCGCTTCCAGAACGTGGCGTGGTCGGAGAGGTCCACGCCGCGGACGAACCGGGGCGCGTTGATCGAGAACACCGGCAAATCCGAGGCCTCGCGCATCGCGGCCTTCACGCGCCGGACGATCCCGGCGCCGCCGGCGCTCCCGACCACGGCAACGAAGTTGCCCCGCGTCGGATAGAAGAGCTTCAAGACGCCGAACGGAAGCTGCTGGCTCCCGGGAGCGTCCGTGAAGCACCCGATCATCTCGAGGCACAGCATCGCGCGCACGCGGCGCCCCGACTTCTCGAGCGCGGCCGCGTAGACCTCGCTGCCCATCCCCGGCGTACCGAAGTACGGAGCCTCTTCGAGCGCAAAGAAGACGAGCTCGACGCGGTGCGACAGCGTCGCGCCGGAGAGCAGCTCGGCGAGCTCGAGCAGGCCGGCGACGCCGCTCGCGTTGTCGTCGGCGCCGGGCATCTCGCCCGCCACGTCGTAATGGGCGCCGACGACCACGACGTCGGGCGTGTCCGGACCGTACGCCGCGACGACGTTGACGTAAGCCGCAGCCGCGGTTTCGAACCGCTGCTCGGAGACGGCGCCGCCGGCAGCGCGGAGCTCTCCCGCGATCCACTCGGCGGCCCGCTGCATGTTCTCCGGATGGCCGCCGTCGCGCGGCCGGAACCGTTCGACGAGCTCGCGCACACGTCTCATGAGGCGATCGGGGTCGGCGGATACTGCGTCGGGGGCACGCGTTCGACGGAAGGGAAGAGGCTGCGTCATCCAGGCGGCAGCCGCCGCCATGACCAGAATCACTCCCCCGATCCACCAGGCCACGTTTCGGATTTTCCGCGAATCGGTCACGAAAGGTCGAGGGTCGGAATCACGCCGAAGACCGCCGACGGGGCCTCGGGCGTCCCCAGGGACGCTGGCGACCCGACGCGCGCCTGGCCAAATCGTAGAAAACCCGAAGCGCAACCTGAGGACTTCCGGGGGCACCGGATGACATCGTGGCGCCGGACCAATCGGGAGGACGACATGAGCCAAGGCGCCCGACGCCGTTTTGCGCGCTTCACGCTAGGAGCCACGCTCCTTCTGGCCCCGGCCTGCAAAGATTCGAACGACTTCGCCGGTCCGGGAGCCACGCCGACGCCGGTGGTGTTCGTGTCGGCCTCGCCGACGGTCTCTCGGACGCCGGCGCCGACGGGAAGCCCCATCTCGTCGCCGACAGCCCTTCCGACGAAGCCCCCGACCGACACGCCGACCCCGAGGCCGACCCGGACGCCGACGTCGACTCCTCCACCGACCCGCCCGCCGACGGCGACGCCGACTCACGACCCGACGCCGCCCAGCAGTATCGCCGGCCACTGGTATGGGACTCTCGAGCCGGACGACTTCGTCGACTGCGACCGGGTGCCGATCACGGCGACGTTTCAGCTGACCGGGACCACCGTCGACGGAACCATGGACACGTCGTCGGACGGCTGCGTCCCGGCGCACATCCGGTTTCACGGAACGCTGTCGGGACCGAATCTGTCGGGGCAAGTCTCCGGAAGCGGGAGATACGCGATGGTGGACGACCACGTCACCGGAACCTACACGACCTACTCGCTGGTCATCGCGATGCACGACGGCCCCGGTCTCATCCCCGGCGGAGTCGCCAATCTGAGGCGTTGATGAAACCCGGAGGCGGAACCGGAGCCAGCCGCCCCGCTACAGGACGTCCGCCGACTCGAGAGCCCGCGCGAAGGCGCCGCGCCACAGCGCGGCGAGCTCGGCCCCCGGCTCGTCGATCACCACGCGGCTGCCGGCCGAGATCGTGAGACGCTCCCCGCCGACCCAGCCGGCTGCGGTGAACGGAACGCCCTTCTCTTTCGCCAGCGCGCGCACGGCGGCCTCGTGCTCCGGCGGAAACGAGACGATGGCGCGTCCGGTCGACTCCCCGAAGAGAAACGCCGACATCCGGACGCCCGGCTCGAGCGACAGCGTCGCGCCGAGGCCGCCCTGCATCGCGCTCTCCGCGAGAGCGACCGCGAGGCCGCCGTCGGAGACGTCGTGGGCCGAGGCGACGAGGCTGCGCTCCGCCAGCGTCGCGAGGAGATCGACGAGCCTCTTCTCGGCGTCGAGGTCGACCTCGGGGCAAGGGCCCTCGTCCCGGCCGCGCACGGTGCGCAGGAACTCCGAGGCGCCGAGCTCGTCGCGCGTCTCGCCGAGGACGGCGACGAGATCGCCCGAACGCCGGAACGCGACGCGGACGTGCCTCGAGACGTCCTCCATCAGGCCGACCATGCCGACCGTCGGCGTCGGCGGGATCGCGCGGCCGTCGGTTTCGTTGTAGAGCGACACGTTGCCCGACACGACCGGGACCTCGAGCGCGCGGCAGGCGTCGGCGATGCCGCGCACCGCGGCTTCGAACTGCGCCATGACCTCGGGCTTCTCGGGGTTGCCGAAGTTCAGGCAGTCGGTGATCGCCAGAGGCCGGGCGCCGGTCGCGGCGATCGAGCGCGCCGCTTCCGCCACCGCGATCGCGCCGCCCCGATACGGGTCGAAGGCGCAGAAGAACGGGTTGACGTCGCTCTTCATCGCGATGCCCTTCTTCGTTCCCTTCACGCGCAGGACGGCGGCGTCGCCGCCGGGCCGCTGCACGGTGTTCGACTGGACCATGTGGTCGTACTGCGTCCAGATCCACGACTTCTCGGCGACGTTCGGCGACGCGAGCAGGCGTTTCAGGCAGTCGGCGTAGTCGGCCGGCTCGGCTTCGCTCTGCCACCGGAACGGCGCCGAGGGCGGGGCGAGCGCGGCCCGCGGCCGGTCGTAGCACGGCGCCCGGTCCGAGAGCGGCGCGGCCGGCAGGTCGGCGACGATCTTGCCGTCGAAGAAGAGGACCACGCGCCCCGAGTCCGTGACGGTCCCGATCTCGACGGCGTCGAGCTCCCACTTGTGGAAGATCGCGAGCACCTCGGCGAGGCGGTCGCGGCGCGCGACCAGGAGCATCCGCTCCTGCGACTCCGAGAGCATGATCTCGTACGGCGTCATGCCCGTCTCGCGCACGGGCACCTTCGAAAGATCGAGCTCGACGCCGGAGCCCGCGCGGCCGGCCATCTCGAACGACGACGACGTCAGGCCCGCGGCGCCCATGTCCTGGATCCCGACGACGGCGTCCGTCTGGAAGAGCTCGAGGCACGCCTCCATCAGGAGCTTCTCGGTGAACGGGTCGCCGACCTGGACGGTCGGGCGCTTCTGGCTCGCCTCGTCGGCGGCAAACTCTTCCGACGCCATCGTCGCGCCGTGGATCCCGTCGCGGCCGGTCTTCGACCCCACGTAGACGACCGGATTTCCCGCGCCCTCGGCCCGCCCGAGGAAGATCCGGTCGCTGTTCACGAGCCCGACGTTCATGACGTTGACGAGGATGTTGCCGTCGTAGCCCCTGTGAAAGGTCGTCTCGCCGCCGAGGGTCGGGATGCCGATGCAATTGCCGTAGCCGGCGATGCCGCGGACGACGCCGTCGACCAGGTGCTTCATGCGCGGCGCGTCGAGCCGCCCGAAACGGAGCGAGTTCAGCGACGCCATCGGCCGCGCGCCCATCGTGAAGACGTCGCGCAGGATGCCGCCGACACCCGTCGCCGCGCCCTGGTAGGGCTCGATGAACGACGGGTGGTTGTGGGACTCCATCTTGAACGCGACGGCGAGGCCGTCGCCGATGTCCACGACGCCCGCGTTCTCGCCGGGGCCCTGGATCACGCGCGGCCCGGTCGTCGGGAATCTCTTCAGGTGGATCCGCGACGACTTGTACGAGCAGTGCTCGCTCCACATCGCCGAAAAGATGCCGAGCTCGACGAGGTTCGGCTCGCGGCCGAGAATCTCCTTGATCCGGCCGTACTCCTCGTCGGAAAGGTTGTGCTCCCGGATGAGCTCTTCGGTGATCGTCATCGCGCGGCCATCGCCGCGACGGCGGAGGCGAACATCTGGAGCCCCTGGTCGTTGCCCAGGAGCTTTTCGGCGCAGCGGTCCGGGTGCGGCATCAGCCCGACGACGTTGCCCTCGCGGCTGCAGATGCCGGCGATGCCGCGCGCCGCGCCGTTGGGATTGGCCGCGTCCGTGACCCGGCCGTCGCGCTCGCAGTAGCGGAAGACGACGCGGCCGTCGCGCTCGAGCGTGTCGAGCACGTCGGGCGGCGCCGTGTAGTTGCCTTCCATGTGCCCGATCGGCATCGTCACGACGCTGCCCTTCGGGTAGAGCGACGTGAACGGCGTCGCGTCGTTCTCGACCTTCAGGGATACGTCCTTGCAGACGTAGCGCAGCCCCCGGTTGATCTGCATCGCCCCGGGGAGGAGGCCCGCCTCGAGAAGCACCTGGAAGCCGTTGCAGATGCCGAGAACCGGCCCGCCCTTCTTCGCGAACGACGCGACGCTCTCCATGACGGGCGAGAAGCGCGCGAGCGCGCCGGCGCGGAGGTAGTCGCCGTAAGCGAAACCGCCGGGCAGGATGACCGCGTCCGATCCCTTCAGGTCCGTGTCGTGGTGCCAGATGTACTCGGCCTCGCAGCCGAGGAGCTGCGTGGCCACATGGTGGCAGTCCTCGTCGCAGTTGGAACCGGGGAAAACGACGATGCCGAACTTCACGACACGACCCTCACGTCGTAGCCCTCGATGACGGTATTGGCCAGGAGCTCCTCGGCCATCTTCTTCGCGTCGGCCTCGGCCGCGCGCGCGTCGCCCCCGGCGACGTCGATGAAGAAGACCTTGCCGGCGCGCACGTCGCGCACCGTGCCGTGGCCGAGCCGGCCGAGCGCCGCGGCGATGGCCTTGCCCTGGGGATCCAGGACGCCCTCCTTGGGATAGACCCGAACTTCC
>DATJPZ010000073.1:0-27458 GCA_035506175.1 Thermoanaerobaculia bacterium
CCCGACACGCCGCTCACCGCCCGGCGTCTCGAGGAAGTCGTTCTTCCTCTCCTCTCCACGCTGGTCACCACTCCCGCACCACCGTTGCTAAACGTGGACCTCCGGGAGCACGATCCATCAGAGATTCGGATGTAGCTGGCCGGCGGCGTACCGGGCCAGGCCCGAGGCACAGGCGGACGGACAACCGTGGTCCGGCGGGGCCCGGTGGTACTAACGACTTTATAGGCCGGAAAGAGACCGGGTGGATCGGTCGCCCCGGCAAGACCGAAGGCCACTGTTGACGTTTTGGGACAGACGCCATACCCTCTCGGGACCTTGAGGATGCGCAAGCTCTGGGCCGGACTACTCATTGCGGCCGGTTTCGCGGCCTCAGGTGCCCTCCACAATCACGAAGACCTCGCCGGTTCGATCCAAGGACTCGCCGGAAATGCCTTGGAGCGGGTCGTCTCGACCCACAGCCCGCTGTCGAAGGCCTCTCACTGGCATTCGGGCGTCGTGGTCAGAGACGACGCGTGCCTGGCTTGTCAGAGCCAGAAGTTCGCGGGAGTCGCAGCGACTCCTTGTCGCGATGCCCCGATTTCCGTAGCGACGTTCGTTCCCAGAGGCCAGGAAGCCTCAGCAAGCTCTGCGGCACCTCTCTCTAACGGCTCGCGCGCTCCTCCCGCTCTCCTCTAGAGCAGCGATCCCCAAATAAACCGGACGAGCCTGCTTGTGCAGGCGGGCGGCTGCGCTTTCGGCGCACCGCAGCTTCGTCCCATTTCGAGGAGAGCCTCATCATGGCGAAAACGCCCCGTCGACTCCTGGCGATCTTCATCGCGGTCGCGGCGATGGTTCTCGGCCTGAGCACGCCCGCGCGGGCTGCGGACTCCGGCACGGTTCGCGGTAAGGTCGTCGGGCCCGACGACAAGCCGCTCGCTGCGGTTCTGGTCACGTTGCGCAATCGAATTTCCGGGTTCAATGCGGAGACGACGACCGGACGCGACGGCAGCTTCCTGTTCTTCAACGTTCCGTTCAATCCCTACGAACTGCACATCGACACTCAGGGATTCGCCGCCGTGCACAAATCCGTGGATGTGCGCAACACGATTCCCGTGGTCGTCGAAGTCAAGCTCGACCTTCCGGCCGTCTCCGAGTCGGTCAGCGTCATGGCCGAGCCGTCCGCGGTCGTGCTCGAGACCGACAACACGATGTCGCACGTCGACATCGACAAGACTCAAATCGCGCGGGTTCCGGCGGCCGTGCCGATGCGCGCGATGGAAACGATCGTCACGTCCACGCCCGGCTTCTCGATGGACGAGAACGGGCGGTATCACTTCCAGGGCGCCCACAGCCAGAGCGAATTCGTCATCGACGGCCAGACGATCGCCGATCAGACGGGCGTGACGTTCTCGAACTCGATCGATCCCGGCCTGGCGCAATCGCTCGAGATCATCTACGGCAACGTCCCGGCGGAATATGGCGAAAAGATCGGCGCGGTCATCAACATGTCGACGAAGTCGGGCCTGGGCGCTCCCTTCAAGGGGGATGCCATCGGCACCTACGGCAGCTTTGACACATACCAGGGCGGCCTCTCGGCGGGCGGTGGCTCCGAGACGCTCGGGTGGTTCGCGTCGTTCAACGCGGCCGGCTCGAACCGGTTCACCGATCCGGTCAACTTCGACAACTACAACAACGACGGCAACACGCAGCGCGGCTTCGTGCGGCTCGACTCGGCGACGCCCGACCATTCGAATGCCTTCCGGCTGACCGCGCTGCTCGGCCGGACCGACCGCGACGTCACGAACACGTTCTCGCAGGAGGCGGCCGGCCAGGACCAGCGGGTTGAGACCTATGACCAGAACTACAACCTGGGCTGGCAAGACGTCATTTCGGCGACGGGAGTCATCGATGTGACGGCCTACGCCCGCCTGGCCCGGTTCACCCTCTATCCGTCGCCGGGCGATACCCCTGTCACGGCTGATTCCAATCGGTCGCTCGACAACTTCGGCATCTCACCGTCCTACACGCAGACCATCGGCATCAACGAGTTCAAGTTCGGCGGCGTCTACAAGGCCTATACGATCAAGGAGTTCTTCCGATTCGGGATCACGGATCCGGAATTCAACGCTCCCGACTCCCCCGACTACAACCCGAACGTCGTGCCGTACGACCTGACGCGGGGCGGACATCCGTTCGTGTTCTCCGATACCAGCACCAATCACTACTATGCCGTGTACCTGCAGGACACGATCCGCTGGAAGAATCTCACGGCGAACGTGGGCCTTCGATACGAGAACAACTCCCTGCCGACCACGACCGTCCAGTTCTCGCCCCGGGTAGGCCTCGCCTACTACCTCGAGGCGACCGAGACGGTGTTTCGGGCCACCTACAGCCGGATCGTGTACACGCCGGAGTTCGAGAACATTCTGCTCAGCTCATCGGCGGAGGCCGCGGCCCTCGCGCCGCCCATCGTCCAGGATTCGCGCGCTCTCGGCGGGGGAAAGTTGCCCGTTCTGTCCGAGGTGCAGAACGCCGAGACCGTCGGTCTCCAGCAGGCCCTGGGATCGCACGTACGACTCGACTTCGACTACTGGTGGAGGGACACGAAGAACGCGGGCGATCAGGATCAGTTCTACAACACCGGAATCGTGTTTCCACTGTCGTTTGCGTCGGGCCACTACAACGGCTGGGACCTGCGGCTGGATCTGGCTCCGACGTATGGATTCCGCGGATACGTCTCGGCGGGTCACGTGCACGCCGTCTACGTTCCACCCTTTTCCGGCGGACTGTTCCTCGACTCCGAATCCGTGGACGCGATCACGGGCGGCCCTTTCCTCATCGACCACGACCAGAAGCTGCAGATCCAGGGCGGGCTCTACTACGACATTTCGAAGACCGGGTTGTGGCTCGGCGCCAACGTTCGGTACGACTCGGGACTCGTCAGCGGCGCGGGGTATGGCGACCTCATCAATGATCCCGACAACTACTTCGCCATCCCGTACATCGACTTCAACCATCTGGGAACGGATCTCGACCCCTACCGCATCAAGGCGCGGACGACCGTCGACTTCCAGGTCGGGTACGACCTCAACAAGGTTGCACTTCCCCTGCAGCTCCAGTTCATGGTCCTGAACGCCACCGACGTCAAGGGCCTCTACAACGTCCTTTCGACCTTCGGCGGCACGCACGTCATTCCGCCTCGAAGGTTCGTGGGTCAGGTGCAAATCGCGTTCTAGCTGGTCATGCCAAGCTCGAGGCGCCGTCGCCCGGTGCAGGCCGGGCGGCGGAGCGCGCTCTTGGACGTCCTGCCGCCGCTGCGATGGTGGTGGATCGTCCCTGGGCTCGTGGTGTTCCTCATCGTGTTTCTTCAGGTTCGTGAGCACACCAGGGAGCCGGAGACGGTCGATAGCTTTCCTCGGGAAGACATCGCGGCGGCGAGGCTCAGAATCATGCCCTACAGGCAGTCCGGGTTGATCTTCTCCTGGGACGATCAGGGAAGTACGGTCTTCGTCACCGGCTCGATGTGGGAGGCGCTGCCGAAGGACACCCAACGAGATCTCGGCCAGGCGATGGCCGTTGCGAAAGATGTCAAGCTGATCCGGATCCTGGACCCGACGTCGAACTCGACGATCGCCACCTGCACCGCGGCCGGCCAATGCCACGAGGGACCCCCAGACGCGGACGATCTTGGCGCCAGGTCGCTGCCCAAGGACCGTGACTGACATTCATCGGTGGAAGTCCCGATGGCATCGGGGAAGTGCTCGCGGGTTGAGCTCGCCTTCATTCTGAACTCGACGCGACTTCTGCCGCGGGTCGGCGATCCCGAGGCCCGACGCTCGGCGTAGACGGGATGGGTTCGTCGGGGGGGTGAACATGGCAGGACGTGAGAAGGCGCCCACGAGGATTTGAACTTCCGGGTGCGAAGCGTAGCGGCGCGTCGGTTCGAACGTGCCCGGGACACGGCCGCGGGCGATCCGACGGGACGGCGTCAACGGCGTATCGCCACCGGCGAAACTGATGGTTCATCGGCGGATCCGACGGCGGGAGGATCGAAGGCCTCATCGGGTGGCTTCTCGGGAAGACGACGAGCGCTCGCGTAGTGTCTCCTGTAGTAGGGCATCAGGAGAGAGGAGATCCTGACGCCACTGCTGAGGCTCGCGTGGACGAAGCGCCCGTTCCCGATGGCGATGCCGACGTGCGTGAGCCCTCTTCTGGAGGTATCGCGGAAGAAGATCAAGTCCCCAGCCTCGATCTCGTTTCTGGGAACCTCCCTGCCAAATCGAACCTGCGACCCGACAGTCCGAGGAAGGTCTATGCCGAGAGAGCGGAAGACGAGCCGCACGAGCGCCGTGCAATCGAGTCCGGTACGAGGATTCTCTCCTCCGAGCCGGTACGGTCGGCCGACGAACGTGAGTGCCAACTCGGCGACGCGCTCCCCGAAGGCGCAGTACGGAATTCCCGCAACAGCGTCGAGCGGCCCGGGCGCAGCCGGGGCCGGCAAGAAGACCGTGCCGGTCAGGAACCAAAGAGCGACGAACGGTGAGGTCACGCCGGTACCGGAGACGGCGCCGGGGGCACCGTCGTTGCCTGGCCCGCGGCGCCCGGCGTCCCGCCGAATCGCAGAATGCGGGCACCGTTGACGACGACGAGAAACACTCCCAGGCTCTGGGCGAGAGCTCCGGTGAGCGGATTCAGGACCCCCTTCGCCGCAAGGACGATGAGGGCGGCCGAGATGGCCAGCGCCAGCCACGCGCTCTGCCCGATGACGCGGCGGGTGGTGTCGGAAAGAGCGAGCAGCTGAGGCAGTCGGCGCAGGTCGGTGCCCAGCAGCGCCGCGTCGGCACCGCCGAGAGCCACCTCATTCAACTCCGCCCCGATGGCGACGCCCACGTCGGCGCCGCCCAGGGCGAGGGCGTCGTTGACGCCGTCTCCGACCATCATGACGATGCGTCCGGCTTGTTGTTCGGCACGGACGATCTCCAGCTTCTGCGCCGGAAGGACCTCGGCGAAGACCTCGTCGACGCCGAGCATCGCGCCGACCTCCAGGCCGACGGACTCGCGGTCGCCGGTCAGCAGCACCAGACGCTCGATCCACATTTCCCGCAACGAGTCGAGAGCTTCCCGAGCCTCGGGGCGGGGGAGGTCGCGCAGGACCAGGTTACCGAGGCACCGGCCCTCGAGGGCGACCCAAACCTGGGAGACGTCTTCCGCCGCTTCCGGCCCGACATCGATGCCTCGCTCGGTCAGGAGCGCTCGTCTCCCGAGCAGAGCAGGGAGTCCGCCGACCTCGGCCGCGACGCCCAGCCCCGGCTCCTCGCGCACGTGCGACGGGGGCTCGACGGTGATGCCGCGGGTGGTCGCTTCGGCAACCACGGCTCGAGACGCGGGATGCAGCGACCCGAAGCCGCAGGCGGCGGCGACCGCCAGGATTTCGCTCTCCGAGGTGCCGACGGTGGGTCGAATCTCCGCGATGGCGGGAAGGCCCACGGTCACCGTGCCGGTCTTGTCGAGAATCAGGGTGTCGACGTCGGCGGCACGCTCGAGAAAGTCGGCGCTCTTGATCAGGACGCGCAGACGGGTGGCCACCGTCATCGCCGCGAGGATGGCCGCCGGGCCGGCCACCACCAGCGCGGTCGGCGTTGCCACGACGAGGACCGTGATCGCTCGCGACAGATCGTGGGTGAAAAACAGAGTTGTGGCCGCGATCGTCAGGACGAGGGGCAGCCAGACGGCTGCCCGCCGTTCGAAGAGCCTCAGCACGGGCATCGAGGAGGCCTCGACGTCGGCCAGAAGCCGGGCGACCCTCCCGAGGACCGTGTCGGCGCCGGTTCCGCTCGCTTGCACCCTGAGAAGGCCGTCCAATGCGACCGTGCCTGCGAAGACGGGGCTGCCGGGCGCGACCTCTTCGTGCAGCGACTCGCCGGTGATGGCCGATTGGTCCACCGCCGCGTGGCCCGCGAGGACCGTCCCGTCCGCGGCGATGCGTTCGCCGGGCCGCACCAGGATCACGTCGCCCGGCCGGAGCGCCTCGGCGGGGACGCGCTCCTCGCCGCCTTCGCGCCACCGCGTTGCGTACGGCGCCGCGAGCGCCCGGATTCCTTCGATCGCGGCGCGGGCTCCGAGAGAGCTGCGCTCCTCGAACAGCCGCCCGAACTCGAGAAAGAGCGGGATCAGGGTCGCGGTCGCGAAGTGCCCGCCGGCGGCGGCCGCGAGGATCGCGATCGCGACGAGCTGGTCGGTGGCGCGCCGCGTGTCGCCGGTGACCATACCCCGCACTCCGGACACCAGGGTCGGGAGGCCGACGACGAGCGCTGCGAGAGCGCAGAAGAGCTCCCCAATTTGAAATTGGTCGGGTTGCAGGCGAATGAGCAGCGTGCCGAGCGCCAGGAGTCCGGCGCCCAAGAGACCCGTTCCGAGCCGCACGCTGATCCGGCGCCGCTCGTCGGCGCCGAGCGCGCCGGATGTCGGTGATGTGTCGGGCCGCCGCGGATCATTCATTCACGCACCTCGCCTTGAATCGGCGGCGCGGGGGCGACGGTTCCGGGTGCGGACGACGGAATCGAGATGCGCAGGCCCTGATACCGGCCGGCGACGGGCGGGGGCACCAACCGAATGGCGCCGGCGTTCGCGACGGCGCGCTCGATTCCGTCCCGGTAGAGGCGCTCGCGAACCACCGTGGGATTCGATCGGTACTCCCGCGCGAGGTCCCGGAAGGCCTGAGCGTCGCCGCTGGCGAGCGAAAGGTCCGTCGCCGCCTCGGCGCGCGCGCCCTGCACCGTGGCTTCCACCGACGCCTGCGCCTGAGGGACGGCGGCCTGCGCGTAAGCGAGGGCATCCTTCCTCCTCGTCTCCGCGCCGATGAAGGCGCTCTGAACGGCGTTGAAATCCGGCGCGAGATCCTCCGGAGGCGCCAGGCGGATCAGCTCGATGGAGGTCAGCTCCATGCCGCTTTCCACGGCGTCCAGTGCGGTCTGGGTGCGGCCGACCGCGGCCGCGATCAGGTCCTTCCGGCCGTCCGAGAGAACGCGGTCGACGCCCATCTCGCCGAGCGAACGGACCATCGCGGCGGTCACCTCGACGCGGAGGATGTCCTCGGCCTGCGCTCCGTAGAGCGAAAACGCCGCGGGATCCTTCACGCGATAGCGAGCCACCATTTCCACGTGCACGATGTTGCGGTCGCCCGTCAGGGCGTAGCCCGAGAGCGGGTTGAGGCTGTTGAAGCCCTCACCACCACCTTGGGCGAGCGTCTTCACGGCGACCTCGAAAACGCGCTTGACCTTGACGCGCACGACCTCGTCGATGGGCTTTGGAAATGCGAACAAGAGTCCCGGGCCGTGCTCCCGAAGCGCCGGCGACGCTCCGATGAGCCTTCCCCAGCGCAGAACGACCGCCACCTCGTCCGGCCGGATGACCGTGATTCCCGACACGGCGTAAAGGACGGCCATCGCGATGACCCACCAATGCATCCGCTCCCACACCCTTTCCAGGGAGCGAGCGATCGGCGCGCCGAGTTTCCGGGCCTCGGAAAAACGAGCCGAGCGCCTCACTCCGATGCCCTCGCGCGGCCGGCGTTCGTCGGCTCCTTTCCCTGGAGGAGGGAGAACGGCTCGGCATCCGTTCGCAGGATGAGCGAGGTATTCCCCGTGACGAGCTTGTCGAGCGACGCGAGCGAGCGCGTGAGACGGAAGAGCTCGGGGTCGATCCGGTGCGCGTCCGCGTACGTCTTCGCCACCTGCGCGGCAGCCTCGCCCCGGATTCGCGCCTCCTCCTCGGTGCCGCGGGCGCGGATACGAGCCGCCTCCAGGTCCGCCTCCGAGCGCACGCGGCTCGCTTCGCGCTCGCCCTCCGCGGCGAATTTCGCGGCGAATTGACGGCGCTCAGCGCGCATCTGTTCGAAAACCGCGGTGACGTTGACCTCCGGCAGCGCGATGCGCTCGACGCGGATCTGCTCGATCGCCACGCCGTACGTGCGCAGGGCCAGCGGGGCGGTCGCGGCCAGCAGCTCCGCCTCGATCTCGTCCACCCGCAGGTCGGCGGGGTCGGTCGAGACGAGCGCCGACAGGGCGTGGCCTCCCAGTGTTCCGATCGCGGCGTTCGTCAGGAGACCGTCGAGCTTGCCTTCGGCGCCGCTCTCCTCGCCAATGGCCTGCACGAAGGCCAGAGGGTCGCCGATGCGCCAGATCACGAAGGCGCGGACGATGATGTTCTTCTTGTCGCGCGTCAGCATCTCCGTGTGACCGGTCTCGTAGACACGGCGCCGCATGTCGAGAAGGATCTCGCGGTCCACGGGCCAGGGAAGCTTCCAGTGCAGGCCGGGCGTGGTGGCAGCTCGCAGCGGCCGCCCCAGGCGTGTCACCAGGGCGGCCTGTCCCTCGCGAACCACGATGGCCGTCGCGTAGAACACGAGGCCCGCCAATGCCAGGGCTCCGGCGATCGCGCGCAGCCGGCGCTGCACCTTCACGGCGTCAGCCACAGTTCACCTCCATCCCTCGGAATGCGGGTGTCGAGGACGATGAGACGTCGATTCGCGAGGCCCTTCTCGAGCGTTTCCAGCCGCCGCCGGAACGCGAATTCCCGCGGGTCGGCTCGAAATTGAGATTCGAGAGTCCGGAAACTCCAGGCCTCGCCCGCCGCGCGAGCGCGCAGCTCCGCGGCATCCGCCTGGGCGGTGTCGAGGCGCTGGACGACCTCGGCCTGCGCGGCCGGCACGGTACGGTTTCGGTAGGCCTCGGCGTTGACCTCGGCCGTGACCTTGCCGAGCTCGGCGGAGGAGACGGACTGATACTCGGCCGCCACCGTGACCGGGGGATGCATTCCGCCGACGGTGAAGGCCACGACCTCGACTCCGAGTCCCAGGTCGTCGGCGTCCCGTTGGACCGCAGCGAGCATGCGGCCGGTCAACAGCGACACGTTCTCCGACAGGGCCTCGTCGAGGGTTCGGTTCACGGTGGCGCGCATGACGGCCCGGTAGGCGACGGCGCGAAGGGCGTCGGTCGGGTTCCGGACGCGATACTGCCAGGCGCGCGCGTCGCGCACGCGGAACTGAACGACGGCGTCGATCGTGATCAGGTCCCGGCCATTACCGAGCAGCAAGGTGTATTCGTTTTCGGCGTGCTGACGGGCCCAGAGGACGTCTTCCGGCCCGGGCGCCTCCTTGCCCTCGTGCCCGATCTCGAGCGCCTGAATCCTTCGAACGGGCAGGCGGAAGACGCGGTCCACGGGCCAGGGCCAGTGACCGTGCAGACCGGGCTCGAGTGGGGGACCTCCGATGGGCACCCCGAGGCGCTCGACCAGTCCCTGTTCGCCGAGGTGAACCACCGTCAGCGAACTGGAGAGCCAGCCCAGGACGAGGAGTCCGGCCAGGAGCGGCTCGACGCTGCGCCGTACGACCGAGAGGGCCCAGGTCGAGCGCAGATCGATTCCGAGCTGACGCTCGGCGCTGTCGAGAAGGCTGCCAATCGGGTTGGCCCGGCTGCCCAGGGCGGAAAGGATCGGGGAGTCGACCGGGAACTCGGCCGCGGCTCTCTTCGCCCTCGGTCGAACCTTCAACAGGCTCCACGAAATCGAGGCGACCAGCCCGAGGATCGCGAAGTGCACCAGACGCGCGGCGGTCTCCTGCGCGAAGGCCGCCGACAGCGTCCCGAGCGCGGCCAGGACGAGGCCCCACGCGACGAGGCGCGCGCCGCGAGCGAGTCCGAGGGCCTCCGGAAGCGCCGACTCGGAAAGCGACGCGAAGTAGCGGGTCGCGATCGCCGCCAGGGCAGCCGCAGCCAGGCAGAGCGCGCCGACCACACCCCCGATCGACACCGGAAGTGGAGCGGGAGGCGCCGCGAAGACGAGAGGGACAACTCCAACGGCCGCGGCGAGCCCGGCGATCCACCGGATGGTCTCGACCACTCCAAGCCCGCGGATCCAGCGGGCGATCGCCCTGGCGCGCCTCGAGCTCACGACGCCCGGCGGCCGTCGGGGCTCCGTCGCGGAAGCATCCTCCGCCGCGGACGTCTCGCGCGCTCCGGGCTCGGGTGGGGCCGCCGGAAGCTCCACGGATTCGTCGGGGCGCGGGCCGTTCTCCGCTTCGCCGGTGACCGGCTCGTCTGCAGCCGGCGAGGTCGTCCGCGATCGGGCATGAGCGGCTGCGGCCACTCCGACGAGAACGAAGGACGCGACGCCGAGGAGCAGGGCGACGGCCAGGAGCTGCGGCTGTCGGAGCGCAGCTCCGCCGTAGGCCGCCGCGACCGCTCCGGCAAGAGCGATACCGGCGAGCAGGAGAACGACTCCCCGATAGGGGTCGACGTCTGATTTCGGGACCTGGTCTCGCATCAGAACACCTGAAACGCGTCGGGACGGGTGCGACGACGCACCCGGCGGTCGACGAGTCGAAAACGCCTCGCCCCGCAGAGCGGGTCGTGGCGTGAGACTTCGGCGTCTGTGGCTTAGGCGGTGGGTGGAGCTCGCCCGAAGGAAACGGTGGGGGCGGACTCTTCGGGACAGCAGACCGGGACGATTTCGAGGAAGGTTGCGGGCGGCTCGGTTGTCGGGCTCGTGACGGCCACGAGCGAAAGAACGGGAGCGTGGCAGGCAAGGGCGCAGAGGTCGCAGGAACCGCGCATCTCGTCCTGGGAGGCCGAGTGCGCATGAGCTGCCCACGCGAGCGGCAGGAGCGCCAGGGCAACGAGCAGGGCCCCTTTCGCCCACCCGCCTGCGCTGCGCCGCCGCGGTTTCATTTCGGTCGCATCATACTGCCAAGGGCCGTGCCCAGCGCGAACTCTGAGGAGCGTATCCGGGGATACATTTTTGGGGAACGTTCACCGGGCGTTCCGCCACGGCGTTCTCGAGACGCGACCACGCTCGCGGGTGTGCAGCACCTCGGCGAGCCGCCCTGAACCGGCACCGGATCGGCCTCCCGCTCAGCGAAAGAGCCGCGGCAGGACGCGCGAGAGCTGGTCGCGCCAGGTGCTCCAGTCATGGCCACCCGGCGTCTCGGTCCACTCCGCCGCCACGCCGAAACTCCGGAACACGGCCTCCGCCTGGCGCGCCTCGAGGAGGAACGAATCGTCGCGGCCGCAGAGCAGGAGAACGCGGACCGCGGGCGACCGGGCCGGGCGGCGCTGCCAGGCCTCCTTCAGAGTGTCGCCTCCCGGCACGTCCGGCGGAGCGCTGAGCCCGACGACCGTCCCGAACAGGTCCGGCGCCGCCGCCGCGAGGTGAAGGGCCTGTGCTCCGCCCATCGACGCCCCGACGACCGCGCGGCGCGTCGCGCCCGGGCCGGGGTGGTACTGCCGCTCGAGCAGAGGCGCGATCACCTCGACGATCTCGCGCCGCAGCCAGCGGAGATTCTCGGCGCGCGTCGAGACGTCGAGCGAGGGGTAAGGGTGTCCGTCCGGCATCACGAGCAGCATCGGAGACGCCGTCCCCTCGCGCACCGCCCGCTCGAGCAGCGGCCCGGCCTGACCCAGCGCGAGCCAGTCCCGGTCGGAGTCCGTCGAACCGTGGAGCAGGTACACCACAGGCAGGCGGGATCGCGGCGTGAAGCTGGCGGGCGTATAGACCCGGACGGTGCGCACGCGTCCGGAGTCGGGGCTTCGAAACTCGTGGACATGCGTCACGCCCAGGGGCAAGCCCGAGAGGGACGGGTCTGGGATGTCCACGATGCTGGAGAGACCGGGATAGCCGTTCTTCACCCGACGATTCTCCGGGTCGGGGACACGCAACCCGTCGACGAGGAAGACGTAGAGGTGCGGACCCGGCGAGAGACTTCCGGTTGTCAGTGTCCATGCGCCGCCGTCCAGACGGCGCATCGGCTCGCCCGCATCCCCGCCCTGCCAGTCCGCCCACAGACGGACCGACGAGGCGGAGGGAGCGCTCAGCGTTACCGTGACCGAACGGTCGTCGTGCACGATCGGCGAGTCCGGCGACATCGCCGGGAGCAGGCGGAGCAGCGCCAGCCCGATCACGTTTTCCCCTCCGGACGGCCCATCAGGCGAAATTCCCCGCTTCGCTTCGCAGGGCCGCGACGAGCCGATCCAGCTCCTGGCGGGTGTTGTAGAGCGCGGGCGTCACGCGGATCGCGCTACCCCGCGCGATCCCCCGGCGCGCCACGGTCAGAACCTGGTGCTTCTCGAGGAGCACCCGCGCCAGCGTCTGCGCCCGGGCATAGTCCTTCGTGGCCGGAAGCCGGAAGCTCGTGACCGCGCCGTACCGGGCGGGGTCGTCGGGCGTCAGGATCTCCATGCCCCGGACGTCACGCACGCGCTCGACCCAGTAGTCGCGAAGCGATCGAAGATGAGCCGCCTTGCGCGGGCCTCCAATGCTCCGATGGAACGATATGGCGGCCGGCACGGTCAACGCCGCGGCGAAGTTGATGGTGCCCACGCTCGTGCGGCTCCGGGTGTCGTCGGCCGGGAACATCGTGCTGCCCATGCACGGCTCGACGTCTTTCAGACGGGACGCTCGAACCCACAGGGCGCCGGTCCCGATCGGCGCGCCGAGCCACTTGTGGAGGGAGAACCCCACGAAATCCGCGTCCAGATCCGCGAGCGTGAAATCGAGATGGCCGATCGTCTGGGCGGCATCGACGATCGTGTCGACGCCGCGCGCCCGGGCCATCGCGATGATGTCCCTGACCGGCATCACGACGCCGGTCCGATTCGACAGGTGGGTCACCAGCAGCAACTTGAGGTTGGGCGGGGAGTCCCGGAGCTCCCGTTCGTAGGCGGCCAGGATGTTAGCCGTGGTCGCGGGCTCCGGAATCGCGAACTTCCGCACGCTCGCTCCACGCGACAGGCGCAGGGACTCCATCGCCTGTTGCATCTCGTCGTAGTCGAGATCCGCATAGAGGACGGCGTCGCCGGGCTTCAGGCATCCATACTGCAGGATCAGATTCTGGAGCGCCTCGGTCCCGTTGCGGGCCAGCGCGAACTCTTCCGCGGGAGCCTGCAGCAGCCGCGCCAGATCCGCCCGCACCCGCTCCATCGCCACGGTCAGTTCGCGGCCGGGGATCCCGTCGCGCACGAAGACGGTGTTCCGCCGATTCAGAAAGCGAGTCTGCGCGATGTAATCGTCGTAGACCACTCGGGGCATCACGCCCCAGTACGCGTTCTCGAGGTTGCTGATGCTGCGGTCGACGTCCCATTGCTGAGGCAGGGAATCGAGATCGAGAGGACCCGCCGGGACATCGGAGCGCGCGGCAACGAGAGCGCCGATCGAGCTCATCAGGAGCGCCCGCCGATCCACGCCGGGTCCGGTCTGCCGCTTCATTCCGCGATCCGGAATTGTACCGAGGGTCGCTTTCCGGGCTCGCCACTTCGGATCCAGGATGTCGATCCTCCCTTCATCGCTTCTCCGGCCGAGCCCTATTCCCCTCGGAGAGCGGACGCCGGCGCAATCCGGAGCGCGCGCGCCGCCGGCGCGGCCGACGAGAGGAGCGCCAGCCCCACGGCCGACGCAAGCAGACCGAGATCCGCGCCCACGGTCCGGTCGGACAACTGCGGTAGCGCGGCCGCGAGGACGGAGTGGATGCCGAGTCCAATCCCAAACCCGATGGCGCCACCGGCGGCGGCCAGGGCGAGCGCCTCGCCCAGAATCCCCGCCAGCACCCTCCCCGGCGAGGCGCCAATCGCCATCCGCACCGCGATCTCCCTTTGTCGGCTGGCGACCGACTGCGAGAGCAGCCCGTAGACGCCGACCGCCGCCAGCGCGAACGCGAGGAGCGCAAAGAGTCGGAAGGCTCCGCGCGCGAGCTCGAGCTGCCAGATCGTGTTCCGGATCCGCCGAGGCATGGACGCGGCGTCGAAGATGGACTGATCCGGATCCACTTCCCTGACGGCGAGGCCGACGGCCCGGGCCAGGGCCTCGGGATCGAGTCGTGTGCGGGCGATCAGAAACGTCTCGGGAACGATTGCCTGCTGATCCGAGAGATACACGTCGAGGTTGGCTTCCGGCGATGCCAGGGACGAGGCCGTGTCGCCGGCCACACCGACCACCTCGAGCCACGGGCCCGCCTCGGCCCGGGGACCCTGAGCCCCTCCCGAGCCCGGCCGGTAGTTGGCGCCCCGCGGCCCCAGCCGAATCCGTCTGCCGATCGGGTCCTGACCCGGCCAGAACCGGCGCGCGAAAGCCTCGCTCACGATCGCAGTCCGCGGGGCGGACTCGTGGTCGCGGGCGTCGAAGGCTCGCCCGCTCCGAACGGGAACGCGGACCGTCGTGAAGTAGCTCGCGCTGACCATCTGCACGTTGACGAAGGGATTCTCCGAGGCGCGTGAGTCATCCTCGCCTTCGATGTCGACGGCGACGAGGTTCGTGCCCTGCTCCGCGCCGGCCCACGCCAGCGGGGGCGCGTCGTTCGCCGCGGCGGACTCGACCCCGGGGATCCTCTCGAGCCGCTCGATGACTCGCCGGTAGAAGGCAGCCGAGAGTTCCACGCTGGAGTACTTCGCTCCCGGCGGATCGACGCGCACCGTCAGCAGGCCGCTCGGGTCGAAGCCGAGCGGCGCCGAGAGGCGCTGTTCGAATGTGGCCGCGACACGGCCCGAAGTCGCGAGCAGCGATACGGCCAGGGCGATCTCGGCGACGACGAGCGCCCGGCGAAGCCGGGAGCCGGCACGGCCGCTCCCCGCCGACCGCCTGCCCTCGGCCAGCGCCGCGCGCCCGTCCGGCCGCGAGGCCGCCAGGGCCGGCGCCACGGCGGCGAGCGCGACGACCGCCGCGGAGACGAAAACGGAGAAAGCGAAGAGCGAGAGATCGGGCTCGAGACGCATCCAGCCCGGAAGCTCGAGCCGAAGCAGGCGCCGGGCGAGCGGGATCAGGCCCGCGGCGAGGGCGGCGCCGAGAGCGGCCCCCGCGAGGCTCACCAGACCGGCCTCCACCAGAAGGTCGCGCACGATCCGGCCGCGAGTCGCGCCGAGAGCGCTCCTCACGGCGACCTCGCGCTGCCGCGCGATTCCCCGAACGAGAAGGAGGTTGAAGAGGTTGACGCACGCGATCAGGAGGACGAGTGCGACCGCGCCGCTGACGAGGAGGAGGTACGGCCGGACGTCGCCCGTCCAGAGCCGCCGCAGAGGAACGGCCCGAAATCCGAGGCCCCGATTCGTGTCGGGATTGGCGGCGGCGAGCGCCCCCGCGACGGCGTCGAGCTCCGCCTGCGCGGCCTCCAGGCTCGCCCCGGGGCGCAGGCGCGCGACGAGGGAGGAATTCCGGATCCGGCGAGACTCGTAGTCGCCGGGCGGCGTGCGCCGCCACATGTCCGCGCGCGACGGGAACCGGAACCCGGGAGGCATGACACCGAGGATCGTGAAGGGCGTCGTATCGAAAACTACCGTCTTTCCGACGATTGCGGGATCCTCGCCCAGCCGCCTCCGCCACAGGTCGTCGGACACGACGACCTCGAAGACCTGGGCGCGGTCGTGCACGGCCGGCCAGGTCGCGCCGAGCTTCGGCTCGACGCCGAGGAGGTGGAAGAGATTCCAGGTGTTGACGCACCCGACGATCGCCTCGGGGGGCGCGTCGGTTGTCGTCAGGTTGTATTGCGTCGGCCGGATGGAAGCGATGTCCTCGAGAAGCCGCGCCCGCTCGCGGAGGTCCTCGAGCTCGAGAAGCGACACGAGTCCCGGCCGTCCACCCCGGACGCTCGTGATCGAGACCAGCCGGTCGGCGTCGCGAAACGGGAGCGGGGTGAGGAGAATCCCGCGGACGAAGCTCGCGACGGCGGTCGACACGCCCACGCCGAGGGCCAGCGTGACGATCAGAACGATGGAGGCCGCGGGGCGGCGCGTGAGAGAACGGGCGGCCAGCCGGAGCGCGCGGAACGGCGTCATCGTGCCTCCCGGACGGCATCCAGCGGCGCCAGCCGGGCCGCTCTCCACGCCGGAAGCGCGGCCGCACCCACGGCCACCGCGCCCAGGATCGCGAGGACCGCGGCATAGACCAGCGGATCGGCGAGGCTCACCCCGTAGAGCACGTGGCCGAGGGTCCGAACGAGCGCGGCGGCGCCGGCGGTCCCGAGCACCGCCCCGATCCCCGCCAGGGTCAAGGCCTCCCCGAGCACCATTCCGAGAATTCGCCCGGGGGACGCTCCGAGCGTCATCCGCACGCCGATCTCCCGGACGCGCTGGCTCACCGCCTGCGAGATGACGCCGTAGATCCCGACAGCCGAAAAAAGCAGGGCCAGCGCCGCGAACGCGAGCAGGAGGGAGGCGGAGACTCTTTGCCGCCACAGATGCCTCTCGACGCGGTCCTCCATCGACACGCTGTCGAAGATCGACTGATGCGGATCGACCGACCACAGCGCCCGAGTGGCGGCAGCGGCGACGGCCTCAGGCGCCACACGAGTTCGGAGGACATAAAACACGTTCGGCGGCGCCCCCTGGAGGTACGACGTGTAGAGATCCAGGTCCGCTTCGCCCGTCAGGTGCTCGCGCGGCAAATCCGCGACGACACCGACGACCGTCATCCACGGGGATGCGTCGTCCGGTCCTGCCGGTTCCGGAGCCGAAGGACCCCCTTCGCGAATCCGCCGGCCGATCGCCTCCTCGCCCGGCCACAGGCGCCGGGCGAGCGAGTCGCTGACGACTGCGACGCGCGGTCGGTCCGCCCTGTCGTCGGGACTGAGCGCCCGACCTCGGAGCACGGGAAGACCCATCACGGGGAAGAACTCGGAGTCGACGTCCTGGATCCGAACATAAGGATTGCGGGTCTGGAGCTTGTCGTCACGGCCTTCCACGTAAACGGTCGAGAGCGCCGAATCCTCGGCGCCGCCGAGGTGCAGGTCGCTGTCGAGCGCCGCTCCCGACACTCCCGGCACTTCGCGGAGTCTCTCGAGAGCGCGTCGATGGAATCCCGAGATTTGCTCCGGCCTTTCGTACGTCTTCCAGGCGAGGGCCACGCGGAACGTGAGGAGCCGGCGCGGATCGAAGCCCAGGCTGGCGTCGCTGAGCCGGACGAAGCTCTTCGCCATCAGGCCGGCGCCGACCAGCAAGATCATGGCGAGCGCCACCTCCCCGACCACGAATGCTCCGCGGCGAAGGCGGCTCGCCGGTCCGGCAGTGCTGCCGCGCTCGGACTCGCGGAGAGCGGCGGAGAGGTCGGTCCGGCGGGCCTTCCAGGCCGGAGCCAGGCCCGCGAGAACTCCGGAGACGATGGCGACCAGGGCCGCAAAGACGAGAACCCTGCCCTCGATCGCGATCCTGACCCAGGCCGGCAGGTCGACCCGGATCATCTTCCGCAGAAGCGAGACCCACCAGAACGCCAGAGCCGTGCCGACGACACCGCCGGCGGCGGCGATGGTCAGACTCTGGGCAAGGCGCTGCCGCGCCAGCCGGAAAGGACTTGCGCCGAGCGCGGCCCGGATCGCCGTCGACTTCCATTCCGCGAAGGCGCGGGCCAGCAGGAGACTCGTCACGTTCGTGCACGCGATCAGGAGCACGAATCCCACCGCCCCGAAGAGCAGCACGATGTATGGCCGGGCCGGACCGGCCGTGAGCTCGGTCACAGGGGTCATCCCGAGGCCGACGCCGGCGTTGGTCGACGGGAAGTCCCGGGCCAGCCGCTCGCCGATGCCGCGCAGGGCGGCCTCGGCCTCCGCGAACGACACGCCCTTCGCGAGCCTCGCCACCGCGAGCACGTCGCGCGCGTCCCGGTCCTTCAGGTTGGGGGTGAAGCGCGTACCGATCGAGCGAAAGAGCTGCGCCCGCGCCGGGAAGTGGAGCCCCGCGGGCAGGACCCCATAAATCGTGTAGCCCGGGTATCCGTCGAGCGTGATCGTCTTTCCGAGAACCGAAGAGTCGCCGCCGAAACGGTTCCGCCAGAGGTCGTGGGAAAGGACCACCCCGAAGCTCCGACTCCGGTCGAATGCGGCCGGCCAGCTCCCGCCCAGCAGGAAGCGAACGCCGAGGACTTCGAAAAGGTTGTGATCGGACATGGTCGCGGGGATCTCTTCCGGAACACCCCCCTCGCTCACGTTGTACTGGGCGCCCGGCATGTAGCTCGCCACGCCCTCGAACAGCCTGAGCTCGGCGCGAACATCGTCGAGATCCCGGATCGAGACTCGCCCTCGTTCGCCTCCGCGAACCGACTCGATGCGCACCAGCCGTTCCGGCTCGGCGTACGGCAGCGCCTTGAGGAGGAGGGCGTGGACGAAGCTGAAGATGGCCGTGTTGGCGCCGATCGCCACCGAGAGCGTCGCGATCGCGAGCAGGGTGATGCCCGGCGTCCGCCGAAGGGAGCGCCAAGCGTGGAGAACGTCAGAACGCAGGCCCGTCATCTCGTCCTCCTCACTCGTCCCGAAGCGCGCGCACCGGGTCGAGGCCGCTCGCGCGCCGGGCCGGCACCCAGCAGGCGACCAGAGCAACCGCGACGAGCATCAGACAGGCCGTCAGGAAGTTCCACTGGTCCGTGGGCTTCACGCCAAACACCAGGCTGCCGAGGAGCCGCGATACCGCCAGACCAGCGACGAGGCCCAAGCCCACGCCGCTCCCAACCAACACGGCCCCCTGCCGGAGGATCAGCGCCAGGATGTTCCTCGGCTGCGCGCCGAGGGCCACCCGAACACCGATCTCCCGTCGGCGCCGGCTCACGATGTGCGAAAGCAGCCCGTAGAGACCGACCGCCGCGAGCGCGAGGGAGAGCACACCGAAGCCCGTAAGCAGTACGCTCCAGAGCCGCTGCTGCCAAAGTGACTTGCGCATCAGCGAGTCCATCGAGTCAACGAAAACGACCGCGGCGTCCTCGTCGACAGATGCAATCGCTCTTCGCGCCGAGGCCGCCAGGGCCAACGGCTCTCCGCGCGTCCGCAACACGTAGTAGACGTTGTGGATCGGCCACTGGGTGTAGGGGTAGTAGAGCTCGAACCCGTCGTCCCGTTCTCCCGCGAGGTGCCGAACGTTCTCGACCACGCCGACCACCCGGCAGTACGGGTTTTCGGAGGACGGATCGTCGATGCCCCAGTACAGCTCTTGCCCGACGGCATCCCGGCCCGGCCACAACCGCTCCGCGGCGCGCCGGTTGACGACCACGACCATCGGCGAACCCACCGTGTCGCGTTCGTCGAACCCTCGGCCTCCCGCGAGGCGGATCCCCATCGCTTTGAAATAGTCCTGGCTGACGTCGGACCCAGCCGTTGGAACCTGGAGCCGTTTCTCCGCTCCCGACTCTCCCCGAACGCGCAGCGTCACAGCCGAACGCTCCGGCTCCGAGCGCGTGTAAGGGAGAGCGTTCGAAGCACCGACCGCCTCGACGCCCGGAAGCGCGCGCAGCTTCTCGACGACGGCTCCGTGAAATCGAGCCAAGGCCACCGCGCGCTCTTCGCGTAGGCCGCCGTGGTAATAGCTGGCATGCGCCACGAGCAGGTTCTCCGGACGAAACCCGGTCTCCTGGGAACGCAGGTGGAGGAAGCTCCGTGTCAGCAGCCCCGCCGCGATGACGAGTAACAGCGACAGGCAGATCTGCGCGACGACGAAGCCGCTGCGAAGCCGGGCGCCGCCACCCGTCGTCGTCCGGGAGGACTCCTTGAGAGCCTGGCCCAAGTTCGTCCGGGTGGCGAAGACGGCGGCAGCCAGCCCGCAGAGAAGCGTGGCGAGCAGGGCCGCGAGAAGAGCGAAGCCGAGCACGGGGAGATCGACACGGATTCGTATCCAGCGCGGCAGCTCATCCGGGAGGAGGCGGAGCAGCATCGCGACCAAGCCCCAGGCCAGTCCGACCCCGGCAATCCCTCCGGCAAGGCTGAGTAGGAAGGTATCCATCACGGACACGCGAATCTGGCGGGCACGGCTGGCGCCGAGCGCCGAGCGCACGGCGAAATCGCGGGCGCCGGATACCGCCTTGGACAGGAGGATCGCCGCGACGTTGAAACAACAGATCAACAGCGCCGCTCCCGCTGCCGCGATCATCATGCGGAGGTACGGCGCGATCGGCCCGGTCTCGGCCTCTCGCAGCGGGCGCACGCGTGTCCGGATACCGGCGTTGTCCGACGGGTAGAGCGTCTCGAGCTGCGCGGCGGCGCGATCGAGTTCGATTTGGGCGGACAGCAGCGAAACGCCGGGCTTCAGGCGCGCGATGACGGGGTAGAGGCGCCAGTGGCGGCTCTTCGTCCTCATGTCACCGGTCTGGAGCGCGTACCAGCTCTCCATTGGAACCCACAGATCGGCCCGGGACGGAAACGCGAAGCCCGGCGGCATGACCCCCAAGACGGAAAACGTGCCCCGCGACGTGCGGAGCGCCTGTCCCAGAACGTCGCCGCGCCCCGAGAATCGGTTCTGCCAGAGGTCGTGGCTGATGAGAGCCTGGAAGACGTCGCCTCCGGGCTGATCCTCTTCGGCACGAAAGAGCCGCCCGAGCTCCGGGGAGACGCCGAGAGCAGCGAGCGCTCCTGCGTTCAGGTGACACATCCGCGCAGGACGCGCCGGGCCGTCTCCCCGGATGTCGGCGTCGAATTCGACATACGCTCCCGCGGCCTTCAGTGAGCTGGCCAGTCGCGCCCAGTCCTGGGCGTCGAGAATGGAGCTCTTGCCCTCTCGACCTCCGTCGCGGGTTGAGATGGAGGAGATCGAGATCAGCCGGTTTGGATCCGGATACGGGAACGGGCGCAGCAATATTCCATAAACGAAGCTGAATATGGCGGTGCTCGCGCCGATTCCGAGCGCCAGCGTCGCGACGACCACCAACGACACAGCGGGCTGCCTGCGCAACGACCGCGCGGATTGAACGAGCTCGGCTCCAAGTGTCCACACCACAGCACCTCGAGGAAAGAAGAGCCACCGGCTGCCCTGAGGCAGCCGGCCGGTCCGGCCTCGCAGCCGGTATGAGGGGTGCGTCTAGGAAGCGGGCGGTGCGCGCGAGGAGCGTGGAGCCGGGGCGTGCTGAGAGGCGGGCGCGGAGTCGAAGATCTCCGTGGCCGCCTGAGGCTTGAGCGGAAGTGCGGTTGGCGGCGCCGCCGGCAGGGCCGCGCCGACGAAAGCACTCGCCCAGTGACAGACAGGGCAGTGGCGGTCGTGCTGCGCCCCGGTCTCACCGGAGAGATGGGTCAGGCCCGCGAGAACTCCGCTGGCGGCGATTGCGGCGAGCAACAGCGTCGCGAGGATCGTCCGCGCCCGACCGAGACGGACCGGCATCACGCCGTGATGGTAGGCGGCGGTCGAGGCCCGCGTCAAGCTCGGCGCCTTGACATGGCGGAACCGCCGGGCGGATGTGTCAGATCGCGCCGACGAGGTTCTCTGCGCCGCCGCGGTTTCATTTTGGTCGCATCATGCCGCCAAGGGCCGTGACCGGCGCGAACCATACGCCTCACCGGCTTCGGATCCGCGACGCTCGTACCGCCTCCTCGATCCCGAGCTCGCGCAGCGTAGTGAGCCCTCGCGACCACACTCTTGGTTGCCCGACGCCCGATCCGAATTTCGTACCTGCCGCGCTCGGCAGTCAGGTCCAGACGCCGCGGCCACGCGACGAGTGCGAGCCCGGTTCCCAGACACCGGCGGCCTCCCGCGTCGGTGTGCTTCTCTTCGACGACGACGGCACCGGTCGAGCAGCGATCGCCGAACCTTGCGACCAGCGTCCGCCCGAAGCCGTCGCAGCTCCACTCGGAGCTGCCTGACGGTGTCGTTGAGGGCGGAGCGGTCCGTCATCGGGCGGTCGGATTCTGAGTTGGGACGACGCTCACGATCCTCCCGTGGAGCTTTCGCCGCACCTCGAGAACGATGGATTTCCCGCACGCGCACGCGCTCCATGCCGGCCCCCAGCGGTGGCAGCTGCCAACCCGACGCCAGGGAAGCTCCGCCGAAGCCGTGACTATGCCGCTCTCGTGCGCGTGGTTTTTCCTTTGCTGAGATGCCACGATGACAGTCGGAGGTCCAAATCCTTCCCCGCAACCAAGCCGATCAATCGCCGGGAAGCAACTCACGCCGATTCTGTTCTAAACGGCCCGAATCGAACCTCCGATTGAGCAGCACGGCGCGGATGTTCGGGACCCGCACGCGCCGGTACGCGTGGCGGGCGCCAACGCCGGCCGCAGGCCGGCGGTCAATCCTCCCCCTCAACCAAGTACCTTCGTCGCCGGGTTCCTGTCCGGCGATCTCGTTGGCTTTCGGCGGGGCCCGCTCCGGTGGGCCTGCCTTCGGTTGACCGAGCGGCCCGGCCCGGCTCGGCTCAAACCGCGGCGTCTCGAGGAGGAGCTCCGTCGAGGAGTTTTCCCCGACGGACACGGGCCGGGTCCGGGACCAGCGCTCGACGCGCCTCGAGCGCCATCTGCCGGGCTTGTGCGGGACTGGAAGCCAGGGCCGTGAGGTGGCCCATCTTGCGCCGCGGGCGCGGCTCGTCCTTGCCGTAGAGATGCACCTTGACGGCGGGGAAGGCGGCGGCCGCCGTCCAGTCCGGTTCGCCGCCGGCCCAGAGGTCACCGAGGAGGTTGACCATGGCCGCGGGCCGGAGCAGCTCCGTGTCCCCGAGGGGAAGGCCGCAGACCGCCCGAAGCTGTTGCTCGAACTGGCTCGTGACCGAGGCGTCGAAGGTGAGGTGGCCGGAGTTGTGCGGCCGCGGCGCGATCTCGTTGATGAGCAGCCGACCGTCCGACGTCAGAAACATCTCGACGCAGAGGACGCCGATGACGTCGAGGCCCTCGAGTACCGCGCGGGCGATCTCGGTCGCCTCGCGGACCGTCTCGCCCGGCAGGTCCGCCGGCGCCACCGAGACGTCGAGGATGTGCGCCTCGTGTCGGTTCTCGATCGCGCCGTAGTGCCGGAACTCGCCCCCGACGCCCCGCGCCGCGACGACCGAGAGCTCGCTCCGGAAGTCGATGAGCTTCTCGAGGATCGCTTCGCCGGAGCCCATCTCGCGCCACGTGCGCTCGAGCGCCGCCGCGCTCTCGACGCGGCTCTGGCCCTTGCCGTCGTATCCGAAGGAAGCCGACTTCAGCACGGCCGGCAGTCCGACGCGGGCGGCCGCCGCTTCGAGATCGGCGGGCTCGCGGATCGGGCAGAAGGGGGTCACGGGCAGGCCCATGCGCGACAGCGTCTCCTTCTCGCGGACGCGCTGCTGCGCGACGTGAAGGACCGAGCCGGCGGGCCGCACCGGGCAGAACCGCGCCGCGGCGTCGGCGGTGGCGGCCGGCACGTTCTCGAACTCGAACGTCACGACGCTGACGCCGCGCGCGAAGCGGCTCACGGCATCGAGGTCCTCGTAGGGCGCCGTGACCTCGACGTCGGACACCTGTCCGGCGGGCGTCTCGCGCTCGGGCGAGAGCGTGTGGACGCGGTAGCCCATGCGGCGCGCCGCGATCGCGAACATGCGGCCGAGCTGTCCGCCGCCGAGAACGCCGATGGCCGCGCCGGGCACGATGGGCCGATTCATCGCCCTGTCCTCGTCTTTCGTGGTCGCGAGCGGAAGGGACCGGCGGGTTTGCGCTGCGCCTGGAGCTTCGCGCGGATCCCGGGCCGTTCCGCGGCCACGAGCGAGGCGGCGAAGAGAGCGGCGTTGACGGCGCCGTCCTTGCCGATCGGAAACGTGCCGACGGGCACGCCGCCGGGCATCTGAGCGATCGAGAGAAGGGAGTCGAGTCCCTTCAACGCGGCCGATTCGACCGGCACCCCGAGGACCGGCAGCGTCGTCTGGGCGGCCACCATGCCGGGCAGGTGCGCGGCGCCGCCGGCGCCGGCGATGATGACGCGCAGGCCCCGGCGGCGGGCCGTGGCGGCATACCGCGTCATCCAGGCGGGCGTCCGGTGCGCGGAGACGACGCGGCGCTCGTGGGGCACTCCGAGGCCGGCGAGGGTCTCGGAGGCGTGGCGCATCGTCTCCCAGTCCGACCGCGAGCCCATGATGACGCCGACGAGGGGGCGGGGAGGCCGCCGGCGCACGGGCGGCCGGAGTGCGGCGCCGGTCACGACCTTCTCCGCGGACGGGCCGCGCCCGCGGACGCGGGGCGCGCCAGGAGCTTGACGAGGACGCCGACCTGGTTCTCCTTCTCGACCGGGTGGCGCAGCGGCATTCCCGTGCAGATCTCGTAGCGATTGCGCCGGCCGACCCGGGAGTGCTCGAGGTAGCCGTCGGCGATCAGGTCGGCCACGATCCGTTGCGTCGAGCGCTCCGTGATGCCCACGCGGGTGGCGACGTCCTTCAGGCGGATGTCGGGGTCCGCCGCGATGCACAGCAGGACGTGGCCGTAGTTGGTCAGGAAGGTCCAGCGCTCCATCCAGACATTCTGCCATATTTGTCACGACTTAAAAAACACGAAATGCGAATCGTCTATTTGCCTGCGAGGAGGGAACCTTCGAAGGAAAACACCGATTGCGGTCGCCCACGGCGACGGCATCGGCCCGGAAATCATGCGCACCACGCGGCGCGTGCTCGAGGCGGCGGGAGCGCCCCTCGAGATCGAGACGATCGAGATCGGGGAAAGCGTTTACCGGCGGGGATCGAGGCCGGGCAGCCACCGAACGTGGTAACCTCGCGGTCTCCGATTCCTCCGACGAGCGACTCGCCCATCGAGCTGAGTGCCCGCTGCCGGTTTCGGCAAGGAAGTGCGGGTTCCTCATGGAAAACACCTTACGAGACTGGACGTGCGGTAAGTGCAGTCGCTCGAACACGACGATTGCGGCTCTGGATGGCAGGGCGAAGTGCCCGCATTGCGCGCAATTGACGAGCATTCAGCCCGACCAGGATTACCTCTCGGCATTTTCGACGCATCGGCCCGAACTTCCGACCCGGTCGAGAGGACATTGGTCCTGTCTTCCTGTGTGACCGATCCCCCCGGGCTGACATCTCCGACACTCCTCTGCGGGAGGCCCCCCGAGCAGACGACCAGACCGACATGCCGATGGGGAGGATCGACCCCCGGTGACAACTGGTTCGCCTTCGAGTTCTGGCGCTTCGTTGACGTCCAGCAGGAAGTCGCGAAGGCCGCGCAGACGTTCCTCGGGTTTCCCCCGATGCAGAAGGGCCCGAGCTTCAACCCGCAGGCGCTGAAGGAAGAGCTCGAGAAGAGGAGAGCGAACCAGCAGGCGCAGTAAAGACCATCGCCGCCGGAGGCGCAGAGGAGTCGGGGCTCCCGGGACGAGCGTGGTGCCGGATCGTGATACCATCCCGTTCTCCGATTTCCTCCTTCGACGGCAGGTCTGCAATCTCGCGGCTGCTCGTCGCCGGCCATTTCGGCGAGAAAGCAGGTGCCCGATGAAGACCGGCCAGCGCAAGCGGACGTGTCCCCATTGCGGACAGCGCGGCGCGCCCGCGGTCGGCGCTGGGGACCTGCAACGGTGCGAGTCCTGCGCCGGGGTGTTCGCCGCGGGACCCGACGTGCGCCCGGTTCGAGCGGTCGACGACGAGACTCGCAAGCGCGACGTCGTCGCCCGGCTCCGCGAGCAGTATCGCCACGCTTGCGGGTTCCTATCGTCGGAACCGACGGCGGATTCCCCTTCCTTTGCTCACCTCGAGTGGATTCTCGGCAAGCAGCGCAACCCCGACGAAGACGGAGCGGCGTTGGGCGCCGAGGTCTCCCAGCTCGTCGTGCTGTGGTTGGAGGATCTCGTCCTGGAGCTCGACAACCGGACCTTCCCGGACTCGGCCAGTTCCGATGGCGACGTCGCCTCGAGCGGGAATTCCCGTCAGGCGGCGGCGGAAGGGCTCCGGACGGCGGCGCGCACCTTTGCCGAGGCGTTCCTGAGTCCCGGCACGGTCTCAGGGCCATGAAGACGCAGCAGATCTTCGCCCTCCAGTTCCGGCGGCTCCCCAGGGTGGACGACGCACCCGGGCTCGTTCTTTTGACCATCGACGTTTCCAACGGAGTCGAGCCCTTGCGCCGGGTCGGGCTCCTCACCGACGTCGCCCTGCGCGGAAGGCTCGGGCACTACGACCTGCACTCGGCCAACGAGCTCGCCGCGATCCGCCAGGCTCTTCAGACTGCCGGCGGCAAGGTCACCGTTCTCGAGGGCTGGTCCGGACTGAGCAGCTGCCTGAAGTTCTGGCAGGGATTCACGGGCTCGCAGATCCGGCCGGTCGAGTGGACGTGCGACCGATGCTCGGTTCTCCATCGCGACGACGTCGGCGCAAGCGTTGGCGAGACCTATTCCCGCGCGTGCCGGTGCGGCAAGATCGAGCGGGTGACGGCGACTTCGCGGCCGCCGGATTCGCCGGCGGCGGCTGTCGCGGCGAAGAAGCCGGGAGAGCGGGACGCGTTGGTCCGGTGAACTCGAATGCCGATTGATGGGCGAGTGGAGCTGACATGGCCCTGACGGTGATGCAGGCGGAGTCGGAGGCTCAATGGAGGTGGGGAGGTCTCATCGTCCGGGGCTGGGCTCACCATTCCAATGGGGCCCGAAATCCGTTCGAGGTCGGCACCCGGCGATTCGGATCCGTCACCATTCGGGGGACCGGGAACTCCTGGGAGGATGCCTTTCGCAACGCTGCCGAGCGGACGAATGGAGAACGCGCTCGAAAGAAGCCGGGCGACCCGAAAAGAGGGGCGAGAACCTAGTCCGGGACCCCTCGACCGTCCGGTCGGTCTGAGGTCGGCATCCCTGGCGAGCAGTAAACCCGGGGCTCGCGGCAGCGTCTCACCATCCGTGCGCCTCGAGCCATTGCGCCACGTGCTCCCGACGGCGCCGGTGCGTGTCCTCGAGGTGGATGATCGCGACCTCGAGCGTCCTCGATCTTCTTGGAGGCCACTCGGAACACGGTGCCTCCGTTCCGAAAGGACACGAAGCGCCCGGGTCGGCGAGCAGCTCCGGGTATCGCTCTTCGAGCCGAGCCGTCACGTAGCCGTCCGGATGGTCCCTTTCGAACTCCGCGATCCACGCCGCATGGAGAGAGCTGCGGCCGAAGCGGCCGCCGGCCGGATCGTGTGAATCGCGCCGCGGCAGCGGGTAGAGCGCGCAGCCAGCGCGCACGGCTTCCGACAGGGTCTTGAAACGCCGCGGCGAGGAAGCCTCGGGCACCCGAGAAGGCTATCACCCGGAAAGCGCGATCCCGGGACCCCGACGTGTCGGAAAAGGAGCGAACCTGCAACGAGCCGCGTTCCCTGTCCCGCCGCCGAGCGGGACGCGACACGAGGTCGAGGACCTCGTGATCAAAGAGTTCGAGGGTTGGAGAAGTTCCCCGAGGTGACGGGGCTACCGGGCGATCGCCGGGGAATGAAGGTGCTGCCGGCCGGGCGGGGGCTCGACGCTAGAGCTTCACGCGCCGCTCGCCCAACGGCGTGCCGTTCGCCTCACCCTCGGCGGTCTGCGACGGGAGCGGGCCTGGCAACAGGTTCGACGCTCTTTTCGGGGGCGGCTTGGGCGCGGGCCGGAACGGCGATGCCTGCTTCTTCGCGCCGCAGCGGCAGGTCTCGATCGCGAAGGGCTCGGTGCGGCTCGAGGTCGAGTAGGCGTCGAACCAGCCGCGCGAGGTCAGCAGAGCGGGACGGTCTTCGGCGGTGATGCGCTTCTTGGGAGCCTCGGTCTCGTTCCAGCCCGTCGCGAATTCGGGAAGGCCGTCAGCCGCAAAACGAACGTGGCCGACGAAGA
>DATJPZ010000074.1:0-6538 GCA_035506175.1 Thermoanaerobaculia bacterium
GTGCAGACGAAGTAGCCGGTATCGGTCGGGTCGGAGTCGTCGTAGAACGTCAGCTGCCCGATCGAGCGCGTCGCCTGGTCGATGAGCGGAAAGTCCGCGGTCGTCACGCAGCTGCGATCGACGAAGCACGCGTCCGACCTGGGCCGCACCGAGAGGCCCGACGCCTTGTCCGAAGCCGACGGCGCGAAGGCCGGGTGCTCGAGATGCGCGACGTCGGCGACGAGCAGCGTCGCCTTGCCGAGGTCCCCCGCGCTCGTCCCAGCCGGGATCCGGACCTCGAGGAAGATCCGGTCGGCGAAGACCGTGTTCGTCCAGAAGCCCTCGGGCCGCGTGCCGTGCGCGAAGTCGTACGGCCCCTGGATCTCGCCGTCCTCGCCGTAGACGTAGACCCGGCTGCCCGCCGGCAGGACCGCGCGGGACAGGTGCAGGCGCAGCGCGCCCGCGCCCGTCGAGGAAAACGAGGCCGTCCACGCGAGGCCGCCGTCCGAAACCCGCTCGAGGAGGCCGCCCGCGACGACGCGGGACTCGCCCGCCGCGAGGTCCGCGGGCAGGCCCGTGAAGCCGACGGCCGACGGCAGGTCGCGCGGAATGCCGATCTTCATCGGCGCCCTTTTCGGACGCACCCCCGAGCCCTTCTTGTCCGACGACTGGAGCCGCGCCCGCTCGGCCGCGGAGAGCTCCCCGAGGTCGTGGCGCGCGTCGGCCGGCAGGCGCGACGACGCCATGACGATGTCCGACCGCTTGGGCGCCGCCGCCGGGGGCGACGTGGGCTTGAAGGGCGCCGGTCCGACCTGCACGACGCCCGGCTGGCTCTGGAGAGCCGGGGCCGCGGCCAGAACGACGTTCGCGGCGGCCAGACCGGCCGCGAGACAGAGCATGCGCTTCATCGGGCGATCATAACGTCCGGCCGCCGGCCCCTATGCCCGCCGGAGCCAGAATCCCTTGAGGTATTCGCCCTCGGGACAATCGAGCGAGACCGGATGGTCCGGGCCCGCGCCCTGCCGCGCGACGAGCGCGAACGGCACGCCCGCGTCGAGGCTCGCCGAAAACACGATCTTCTGGAAGAGGTCCGCGTCCACCAGTCCCGAGCACGAGCAGGTCAGCAGCCACCCGCCCGGCGCGACCAGCGCCATCGCGACGCGGTTGACGTCCTTGTAGCCGCGCGCGGCGCGATCGACGTCCGACCGCTTCTTCGCGAAGGCCGGCGGATCGCACACGACGACGTCCCAACTCTCCCCGGCAGCCGCGCGCCGGCGCACGTCGTCGAAGACGTCGGCCTCGACGAAATCCTCCTCCGCGGCGTCGAGCGCGTTGGCGCGGCGATGCTCGCGCGCGAGCTCGAGCGCCGGGGCCGAGGCGTCGACGTCGACCGCGCGCGCCGCGCCGCCCGCCAGCGCCGCCACGGAGAACGCGCCGGAGTAGGAAAAGAGGTTCAGCACGCGCCTGCCGTGCGCGAGCGAGCGCAGGCGCGACCGGTTCTCGCGCTGGTCGAGAAAGAAGCCCGTCTTCTGGCCGGCGCCGACGTCCGCGACGAAGCGGAGGCCGTTTTCGAGGAACGGGACGTGGCGGGATTCCGCACTCCGGAAATTCCCTCTCCCCCCTTCGGGGGGAGAGGGCAGGGTGAGGGGGGCGTCCTTGCGCCCACGGTCGCGCGACGATCCGCTGTGCCGCACGAGCAGCTCTCCGGGCGCAAACACCTCGCGGGCGGCGCGTTCGAGCTCCGCCGCCCAGACCTCCGTGCCCGCGGTCAACAGCTCGAGCACGGCGACTTCGCCGTAGACGTCGAGAAGCACGCCGGGGCAGCCGTCGCCTTCCGAGTTCACCCCGCGAAAACCCGTCGTCGCCGGCGCCAGCGCCTCCTCGCGCAGCCGCCGCGCCGCCGCGAACCGCTCGCGGAACAGGGCGCCGTCCGGGACGCGCCCGCCGAACGTCCAGAGGCGCGCGACGATCTGCGAGTCCGGCGAGTACGCCCCGTGCGCCAGCACGCGCCCGGAACCGTCGACGACCTCGGCGATCCCGTCGGAGCCGTCGCCGTCCGTCCGGGCAATCGCGCCCGAGAAGAGCCACGGGTGGCGGCGCCGGACCGACTCGTCGCGGCCGGGCTTCAAGCGGAGCTGGATCATTGCCGCCTCATCTCATTCAAGCCGTGGAAAATATACGACCCCCTCACCCCAGCCCTCTCCCCCTTCCCGGGGGAGAGGGAGATCGAGATCACCCTCAACGCACGGCGGACCGCCTCCGTAGAAGAAGCTGAGACACACAGATCTCCTCCTTCGGGCCCCCCGGCGACGGGGGGCTTTCTTTTTGACCGGGCGCGCGGGCGCGGCGCCCCCGTCAGTGGGTCAGCGCCGACAGGAGGCCGTAGCCGAGCGCGCCGATCGCGGCCGCCATCGGGATCGTGAGGATCCAGGCATAGACGATCCGCCCCGCCACGCCCCAGCGGACCGCCGCGACCCGCTGCGCGGCGCCGACGCCGATGACGGCGCCCGTGATCGTGTGGGTCGTCGAAACCGGAACGCCCGTCATCGACGCCAGCGCGATCGTCGCCGCCGCGCCGGTTTCGGCGCAGAAGCCGCTGTAGGGTTTGAGCTTCGTGATGCGGCTACCCATGGTGCGGACGATGCGCCAGCCGCCGGTCAGCGTGCCGAGGCCGATCGCGGCGTGCGCCGACAGGATGATCCACCAGGGGATCGTCTTCATGTCCGGCAGATGCATGAAGTGGAAGAACGACCGCTCGTCGCGGAAGAGGGCCTCGTTGGCGACGAGGAGGCTCGCGATGATGCCCATCGTCTTCTGGGCGTCGTTGGCGCCGTGCGAGAGCGAGTAGCCCGCCGCCGAAAAGAGCTGGCCGCGCCGGAACCATCGGTCGACCGATCCGTACGGCGTCCGGTGGAACAGCCAGGAGATGGCGACCATCAGGATCCAGCCGACCGTCATGCCGAGCAACGGCGACAGGACGATGAAGGAGAGCGTCTTGACCCACGCCATGCCGGGGATGATCGCCTTGATGCCGACCCGCGCGACGGCCGCGCCCGCGTAGCCGCCGATGAGCGCGTGCGACGAGGACGACGGAATCCCGAAGTACCAGGTGATCAGGTTCCAGAGGATCGCGCCGGCGAGGCCGCCGAGGATCACGTCCGAGTTGACGACCGCGACGTCGATCAGCCCCGAGCCGATCGTCTTGGCGACCGCCGTGCCGAAGATGAAGGCGGCGACGAAATTGAAGAAGGCCGCCCAGAAGACCGCGACCAGCGGCGACAGGACCCGCGTCGAGACGACCGTGGCGATCGAGTTCGCCGAGTCGTGCATCCCGTTGATGAAGTCGAAGACGAGAGCGATCGCGATGATGAGGAGAACGTAGGGCATCGCCGTCGGCGCTCCGCGGTCGGGCTCAGCTGTGCTTGAGCACGACGCTCTCGAGCACGTGCGCCACGGCCACGCACGAGTCGATGCAGCGCTCCATGTTGTCGTAGACGTCCTTCCACTTGATCACTTCGATCGCCGGAAGGTCGTTCACGAACAGGGAGGCCACCGCGTCGTGGTAGACGACGTCGCCCTCGTTCTCGAGCCGCTTGATTTCGATGCAGTGCTCCATGACGCCCTTCTGCTTGCGCAGGAGCGACACGGCTTCGACGAGCTCGGCCGTCGTCTTGACGATCAGCTCGGAAAGGGCCTTCGAGATGGGCGTCGGCGCGTCGATCCGGTAGATGTCGAGGCGCCGGACGGTGCCGTCGATCAGGTCGATGACGTCGTCGAGGCGGACGGCCAGGCGGTGGATGTCCTCGCGGTCGATCGGCGTGATGAACGTCTGGTCGATGCCGCGGAGGATCTCGTGGGAGATCTCGTCGCACTCGTGCTCGAGGCGCTTGACCTCCCGGGTCACGACCGCGACGCTCGCGTCGCCGCGGAAGAACTTCTGGAGGATGAGCGCCGCCTCCCGGACCCGAACCGCGAGCTCGGTGAAGCGCTCGAAGTACTTGTCGTCCCTCGGAAAGAAGTTGAGCATGGCGGCGTAAAGCGGCGCCATCCTATCGCACAACTTCAGCGCGCTCTTACACGGTCCTTCAAGCGGAGTTCAGGCCGCCGCGGGAAAGGTGACGCGGAAGGTGCTGCCCTGCCCGACTTCCCCCTCGACCTCGACGGACGCGCCGTGGAGCTGGGCGATGTGCTTGACGATGGCGAGGCCCAGCCCCGAGCCCGGGCGCACCTTCGAGCGAGAGCGGTCGACCTGGTAGAAGCGCTGGAAGATCTTGTCGCGCTCGGCCCTGGGAATCCCCGGGCCGAGGTCTTCGACCGAGAAGCCCGGCCGGCCCGCCTGGCGGAACACGCGCACGACCACGGGCGCGCCCGCCGGCGAGAACTTGATCGCGTTGTCGATCAGGTTGCGCGCGAGCTGGCCGAGACGCCGGCGGTCTCCGAGGGCGGCGACCGCCTCGTCGCCCTGGACGCGCACGTCCACGCGGCGGTCGCGCGCGGCGGGCTCGAGGTCCTCGGCGACCTCGACGAGGAGCTCGCGCAGCGGGATCTCCTCCCGCGCGAGCGGCACGGCGCCGCTCTCGATCTGGGCGAGATCCATCAGGTCGTCGATCAGCTCCCGCATGCGGTCCGACTGGCGGCGGATCAGGCCGAGCAGCTCGGCGCTCTCGGCACGATCGGGTTGCCCCTCGGCGAGCGTCTCGGCAGCCGCCGCGATCGAGGCGATCGGCGTGCG
The DNA here is from genome assembly GCA_035506175.1 of Thermoanaerobaculia bacterium. GTDB lineage: Bacteria > Acidobacteriota > Thermoanaerobaculia > UBA5066 > Gp7-AA6 > DAHUXD01. Next base: position 4,712 of record DATJPZ010000074.1, read on the forward strand.
CAGCTCGTGCGACACGTCGGCGACGAAGGTCCGCCGCATCGCCTCCGTCCGCTCGAGGCGGGTCACGTCGCGCAGGACGCCGACCGCCGCCGCGCGATGTCCCTCGGGCAGCGGCGCCACGGCGATCTGCCAGACCCGGTCGTCCGGCAGGCGGACGGTCCGCTCGGTGATCTCGCCGGTGCCGACCGTCGCCTGGAAGCAGTCGTGCAGGGGCTTCTCGCGCAGGACCTCGTAGATGCCCCTCCCGGCCGGCGCCGGAATCCCCGTCATCTCCGCGAAGCGGCCGTTGGCCTCGAGCACGCGAAGCTTGCCGTCCACGACGACGAGGCCGTCGGGCAGGCGCTCGAAGACCATCGCCGTCAGCCGCCGCTCGGACTCCGCGCGCTGCACCGCCTGGTTGAGCGCGCCCTTCATCCGCTGCATCGCCCCGCCGAGGAGCTGGACCTCCTCGTCGCCCCCCGTCGGCAGGTCGCGCCCGAAGTCGCCCGCGGCGACGGCCGAGGCCGCGCGCGTCAGCTCGGCGATCGGCTGCGAGAAGCGCCGCGAGGCGCTCGCGCCGATCAGGAAGAGGATCGTGCAGACGGCCAGCGTCGCCAGGCGCATCGTCCAGAGGTACGCGGCCTCCACCTGGCGCAGGCGAGCCTCCGTGACCGCCAGGCGCAGAACGCTGCCGTTCGGGAGCCTCCTGGCGACGTAGAGCATGGGCTTCTGCTCGGTCGGCGACAGGCGGCGCGAGGAGCCCGTTCCGGAGGCGACGGCCTCGCGCACCTCCGGCCGCGCCGCGTGGTTCTCCATCCCCGGCACGTCGGCCGGCAGCAGGTCCGTGTCGTCGAGGACCCGGCCGTCGGGGGCGATGTAGGTGATCCGGCAATCGAGGTCCTCGGCCGCGCGCCGCAGGAACGCGTCCCGGACGCCGTCGCCGCCGGAAGACCCCGCCAGATCCAGCGTCAGGTGGGACAGCTCCCGCCGAAACTGCTCGGCGGCGCGGTCCTCGACGGACCGGCGCAGCGTCGCGTCGGAGACGACGACGAGAAACACCACCGCGGCCGCGGCGAGGACCGCGAAGAGAACGGTGAAGCGCGCGCGCAGTTTCATGACACGAGGCGGGCGCTCGCCCGCCGACGCCGGGCCGGAGTCACCCGGCTATTTCGGCGGCGCCGCCTCGCGGTAACGATACCCGAGGCCCACGACCGTTTCGATCCGGGCGTCGCCGAGCTTTCGCCGCAGGGCGCGGATGTGCACGTCGACGGTGCGCGTTTCGACGTCCGCGTCGTAGTCCCAGAGCCGCGCCAGGATCGCGTCGCGGGTGACGACGCGGCTCCGGTTGCGAATCAGGAGCCAGAGCAGGTCGAATTCCTTCTTGGTCAGGTGCACGCGGGCGCCCCTCAGCGTGACCTCGAAGCGCGCGCGGTCCACGACGAGCTCGCCGTCCCGGAAGATCTCCTCCTCCGAGGTCTCGAAGGCCGCCACGCGGCGCAGGTGCGCGTTGACGCGAGCGAGCAGCTCGCGCATCGAGAAGGGCTTCGTGATGTAATCGTCGGCGCCGATCTCGAAGCCGAGCAGCTTGTCGCGCTCCTCGACGCGCGCCGTCAGCATGATGATCGGCACCTTGCGCGTCTCGTCGGCGCGGCGCAGCTCCCGGCACAGCGCCAGCCCGTCGATGTCCGGCAGGTTCAGGTCGAGGATCACGAGATCGAACGGCTTCTCCTGGACCGCGGCGAGCGCCGCGAGCCCCGAGATGTAGTGCTCGACCTGGTAGCGCTTCTCCTTTCGGAGGTTCAAGCGGATCGTGTAAGCGATGTCCGCATCGTCCTCGATCAAGGCGAT
>DATJPZ010000075.1:0-28503 GCA_035506175.1 Thermoanaerobaculia bacterium
CACGACGCGGTTGGAGGTCCGGTCGATCACCTCGAAGAAGTACTTCCCGAGGTTGGTGTCGTCCAGGGGACGGCGGGGATTCCCCGGCCATGGCAGCGGCTCCCGGACGACCCGGTCGGCGCTGAAGACCTCCTCGGTGGCATTGCCGGTGTGGAAGTAGTCGACCCGCAGGGTCCGGGGCGGATCGGCGGCGGAGGCGACGGCGGCGGCCGACAAGGCGAACCCGAAGATTAACCCGATGGGATTTTTCCTCATGAACCCATATCCTAGCTGCTTCATTTGAGCGACTGGAGGAACCCGCCATGATCCACGAAGACATCCTCGGCACGATCGGAAACACGCCCGTCGTCAAGATCAACCGCCTCGCGCCCCGGGGCGTCACGATGTACGTCAAGTGCGAGGCGTTCAACCCGCTTTCCTCCGTCAAGGACCGCCTCGCGATCGCGATCATCGAGGACGCCGAGCGGCGGGGCGAGCTGAAACCGGGACAGACGGTCATCGAGGCGACCTCGGGCAACACCGGCATCGCGCTCGCGATGGTCTGCGCCGTCAAGGGCTACCCGTTCATCGCGGTCATGTCCGACAGCTTCTCGGTCGAGCGCCGCAAGCTCATGCGCGCGCTCGGCGCGAAAGTCGTCCTCTACCCCGCCGCCGAGCGCGCCACCGGCATGGTCAAGAAGGCCGAGGAAGTCGCGAAGAAGAACGGCTGGTTCCTCGCCCGCCAGTTCGAGAACCCGGCCAACCCCGAGTACCACCGCCAGACGACCGGTCCCGAGATCCTGCGCGACTTCGCCGGCAAGCGTCTCGACTACTGGGTGACGGGCTACGGCACGGGCGGCACGCTCACGGGCGCCGGCGAGATGATCAAGAAGGCGCGGCCTGCGACGAAGATCGTCGTTGCCGAGCCCGAGGGCGCGGCGCTGCTTTCCGGCAAGGAGTGGACGCCGCACAAGGTCCAGGGCTGGACGCCCAACTTCATTCCGGCGGTCCTCGACCGCAACGTCTACGACGAGATCGTGACCGTCGGCGACGTCGAGTCCCGCGACGCCGCGCGCGAGCTCGCGACGCAGGAAGGCATCTTCTGCGGCATCTCCTCGGGCGGCACGTTTGCCGCGGCGAAGAAGGTCGCGGCCAAAGCGCCGAAGGGCTCGGTGATCCTGGCGATGCTGCCCGACACGGGCGAGCGCTACCTCTCGACGTTCCTCTTCGAGGGCATCAACGAGGGCACCGACGAGGTCGCGGGGTTCTAACTGTAATTTCTCGAGACGTCGTTCACGCGACGCATCTCGCCTCTCCCCCCATCGGGGAAGAGGGCGAGGGTGAGGGGGGCGTCGATCTACCTCGATCAAGCTTCCGGCCCGGCGCCCCTCACCCCAACCCTCTCCCCGCGCCGCGGGGAGAGGGAGTAAGGAGTGGCATCTCACCCGCTCCCAGAATCGACAGCTAGCGCCGCTCGCCAGAGCGGCCGCGGTCACCGCAGCCGCTTGACGTCCTGGAGCGTCCCGGGCCGGCCGTCGTACTGGTCGGCCCGGACGTGGCCTTCCGCGTCGACCGACAGGGCGGCCTGCGTGTAGATGCGCCCGTCCCCCGTCCCCCACGCCGGCACGTTGAGCACGAAGACCGAGAACGGGTGGTTCAGCGAATCGCGCCCCTCGTTGACCTCTTCGTACTTGAGCGTCCGGCCGGTCACGACGTAGTACTTCGCGGCGTCGCCCGACTTTTCGATCACCACGAGGTCGACCGGGTACTCGAAGCCGCCGAGCTTGATCCGTCCGCGACCCGATCCGCGGATCGCGTTGAGCAGCGCCTGCTGGCCGCCCTTCGCGAGAACTTCCTTCAGGGGCTGGGCATCCTCCATCGTCATCGGGTTCGTGACGACGAGGTTGAAGGACAGGCTGCGCGTGCCCTGGCTCGTCTCGACCTTCGCGCTCGCCGAGAACTCGGCGGGCTTGGACGTGTTCTGCGCCAGGACGGCCGAGCTCGAAAGGAGCGCGGCGCCGATCTTGAGCAAGGTCTTCATGAGGAGAGGATACGTCTACGGAATCGAAAACGTCTTGACCAAAAACACCGCCATCTGGCCGCGGTTGACGGGGCTCGTCGGGCAGTAGAGCAGCGGCGACGCCTGGCAGCCGCCCGTGATCGCCTCGGTGTAGAGCTGCTCGATCCAGTCGGCGAAGGGGGACGGGCACGTCACGTCGCCGAAGACGCCGAGGCAGGTCGGCGGCTCGTACGCCGGCCCGTGCTCGGTCTTCAGCAGAAACACGGCCATCTGCTGCCGCGTCACGGCCGCGTTCGGACAGTACGCGCCGCCGCCGCAGCCCGCCGTGATGCCCTCGGCCGAGAGCCGCTCGATCCAGTCGGCAAACGGGCCCGGGCAGGGCACGTCCGTGAAGATCCCGGCGCAGGCGGGCGGCGCGTAGGCGGACCCGTGCTCGGCCCGGAGCAGGAACACCGCCATCTGCGCCCGCGTCACCGACGCGGACGGGCAGTAGTTCCCGCCGCCGCAGCCTGCCGTGATGCCCGCGCGGAAGATCTTCTCGACGTCGTCGTGAAAGAGGCTCCCGGCCGGGACGTCCGTGAAGTCGGCGAACCAGGCCGCGGGAAGCGTGGCGGAGAGCGTGCTCGGGTTGACGACGGCGACGTCGTAGAGCGCGCCGGGAGGCAGCATCGGCGAGACCGCATCCACCTCGCCCCCGTTGGCGACCGAGACCATCGAGCCTGCCACGCCGCCGAAGCGGACCGCGGCCGGCGCCTGGAAGCTCGTGCCGAGGACGACGACCGGCGTGTTGCCCGCCGCGGGACCCGACGCCGGGCTCACTCCCGAGGCCGTCGGCGGCGGCGTCGCGAAGCACGCCGCGAACTCGGACGTGTTGCCCGAGGGATCGGTCGCCGTCGCGGTGATCCACGGCCCGAGCGCCGGGCCGAGCGTCGCCGCAAACGACGCGCTGCCGCCGGCATCCGTCGCCGCGTCCACGAACCCGAGCGGCCGCTGTCCCGGGCCGTAGCCCGACGGGTCGCACGTGAGCGTGGCGAAGAGCTCGACGCGGAAGCCGAGGGACGACAGGCTGTCGAGCGTCCCGTCGATTTCCGTGGCGTTCGGGGACAGGATGACCCCGGTCAGAGTCGGAAAGTTCTGCAGCAGGTTCGGTCCGACGTCGGGATCGCCCGGGTCGTTCGGCGTCACGCCGACGGGCGCGAGGTCGATGCCGAGGCCGCCGTTGTACGAGATGGTGTTGCCGAGGATCGCGTCGCCGGTCCCCGACTCGACGAACACGCCCCGGCCGCCGTTGAACGCGATGACGTTCTTGGTGCCCGCCGCCGTGCCGCCGATCGTGTTGCCGCTCGCGCCGTTCTGGACGTCGACGCCGTTGGAGGCGTTCCCGATCGCCAGCGAAGCCGTTGCGTTGGTCCCGATGAAGTTGCCGGTCACGACGTTGCCCGTCGTGGCCGCGTCGGCGAGCAGGACCCCGTTGTCGGCGTTGCCGGAGATGACGTTGCGGTCCGGGCCCGGGCCGCCGATCGTGTTGCCGCTGGCGCCGTCGTTGACCTGAACCCCTTCGGCGCCGTTCGGAATCGCCGCCGTGATCGCGGCGTTGACGCCCACCAGGTTCCCCTTGACGACGTTGCCGGAGGCGTTCGTGCGCACGCGGATGCCGTTGGTCCCGTTGCCGGAGGCGACGTTGCCGGGACCGATCACGTTGTTCGAGGAGTTCGAGACGATGATGCCGTTGGCGGCGTTCGGGATCGCTGCCGTCCCGGCCGGATTCGTGCCGGCGACGTTGCCCGCGACCGTCACGCCCGACACGCCGCTGATCAGGAGGATGCCCGATTGCGCGTTGCCCGAGGCCACGTTGCCGGGGCCGATCGTCCCGCTCGTCACGCCGCCGACGTCGATCCCCTGGCCGCCGTTGGCAAGCGCCGCGGTGCCGCCCGCGTTCAAGCCCACCCAGCAGTTCTTGACGACGGTGTCCGTCGCCGGTGACGACAGGGAAATGCCGTCGCCCGCGTTTCCCGAGAGCAGCGTGTCGCCGGGCAGGTCCGAGCCGACGACGTTGCCGGCGCCGGCGGCAATCGCGACGCCGACCGAGCCGTTGCCGAGCGCCGCGGTGCCCGCCGCGTTGGTCCCGAAGCGCCCGCCCGCGATCACGTTGGCGTCGGAGCCCCCGCCGCCGATCTCGACGCCGTGCCGCCCGTTGCCCGAGATGACGTTGACGCGCTGCGACGCGTCGGTCCGGCCGATGACGTTGTTCGGGGAGCTCGCGATCAGGACGCCGCTGCCGCCGTTGCCGAGCGCGGCCGTGCCGGCGACGTTGACGCCGACGTAGCAGCCGCGCACGACGTTGCCGCCGCCCGTGTCGAGGAAGATCCCGTTGCCGCCGAGGTTCGGGAAGCCGGGCACGAAGCGGTTGATCACGAGCCCGGTCACGACGCTCGAGCCCGCCGTGATGTGGAGCCCGTCGGCGCCGGTGCCGGCGCCCGCGCCGTTCAACTCGATGATCGGCGTTCCGGCGTAGCCCGGCTGCGTCGTGCCGTCGATCGTGACCGGGTCGAAAATGGTCGGCAGCGGCGCGGCGAGCGCGATCGACTTGACGCCCGACCCGATGGCGAAGCGGATCGTGTCGGGGCCCGGGTTGGCGTTGGCCGCGTTGATCGCCTCCCGCAGCGTGCAGTGGGCCGCGTTGCAGACGCCGTCGTCGGTGTCGGCGTTCGAGTTGACCGTGAACGTCGCCGCCCGAAGCGAGCCGACCGCCGACAGGAGCAGCGCGGCGGCCAGCGCCGTGGGGCGGATCACGCCCGCGAGTCTAAGCCGCCGGAGCGGCGGGAACACCTGCCCGCGGGACCAGAGGTCAGCGCCGGGCGACGCGCGGCGCTTCCGGGGCTTCGACCGCCCGCTCGGGCCCGTCGGCGGGCGTCATGCCGCGCTCGAGCCAGAGGTGGGCGCCGTCGAGGACGCTCATGGCCGTGGCGTACTTCGCCGTGTCGTCGTTGGACCGAACGCCCCGGAAGTGCTCGGCGATGCGCCGGCGGGTCGCGCGGCAGAAGAGGTCGGCCATCTCGACGGCTCCCGCCGCCTCGGGCGCCCCGCGGCGGCGCAGGGACTCGGCGCGCGACAGCGCCGCGGCCATCGCGAAGAGATCCGCGCCCACGTCGACGGCCCGGAAGAGGAGAGCCTGCCGCTTCTCGAGCTGCGGGCCGTGAATGAGCATCTGGTGAAAGAGCGCGCGCGCGAGCCGGCGCGTCGTGCGCTCGACGAACCGGACGTGGCGCGCGAGCGGCCCGAACTCCGAAAAGCGCGGCCAGCGCCCCCAGCCGAGCCACCGCGACGGGTACCACCACGCGTAGTGCGCGGCCATGCGCGGCAGCGCGGCGAGCCGGCGCGACAGCGGCGCCTTCGGGTCCGCGAACGCCCCGGCGACGGCCAGATGCCGGTCCACGGCCTCGCGCGCGATGAAGAGACGCATGATCTCGGAGGAGCCCTCGAAGATCAGGTTGATTCGGAAGTCCCGCATCATGCGCTCGACCGGGATCGGGGCCTCGCCGCGCGCGCGCAGCGAGTCGGCCGTCTCGTAGCCGCGGCCCCCGCGGATCTGCATCGTTCGGTCCACGAGCCGCCAGCCCTCTTCCGAGTTCCACATCTTCGCGACCGCCGCTTCGAGACGGATGTCGCGATCGCCCATGTCGGCCATCGCCGAAGCCAGATCCGTCACCGCCTCGAGCGCGAACGTCGTCGCCGCCATTTCGGCCAGCAGCTGGGCGATCGCGTCGTGGCGGCCGACCGGCTCGCCCCACTGGACGCGCTCGGCGGCCCACGTGCGCGAGATCTCGAGGCACCGCTTGCCGACGACCGCGCACGAGGCGGGCAGCGTCAGGCGTCCGGTGTTCAGCGTGATCAGGGCGAGCTTCAGCCCCTTGCCTTCGCCCCAGAGGAGGTTCTCCTTCGGGACGCGGACGTTCGTGAAGCGCAGGACCCCGTTCTCGATCGCCTTCAGGCCCATGAAGTGGCAGCGGGTGACGACCTCGACGCCGGGCCAGCTCTTTTCGACGATGAAGGCGGAGATCTTCTTCGTGTCGGGGTGTTTCGCCATCACCACGAAGAGGTTGGCGACGGTGCCGTTCGTGCACCAGAGCTTCTCGCCGTCGAGGACGTAGTCGCCCTCGGGCGTCCGGGTCGCCGTCGTCGCGAGGCTCGACGGGTCGGACCCGACCTGCGGCTCGGTCAGCGCGAACGCGGAGATCTCGCCCCCGGCCAGGCGCGGCAGGTACTTCTGCTTCTGCTCCCTGGTTCCGAAGAGCTTCAGCGGCTGCGGCACGCCGATCGACTGGTGCGCCGACAGCAGCACGACGAGGTTGGCGTCGCGGCTGGTGATGAGCTTCATCGCCTCGCCGTACTCGCGCTGCGTCAGGCCGAGTCCGCCGTACTCCCTCGGGATCTTCATCCCGAAACAGCCGAGCTTCGCGAGGCCTTCGACGACCTTCGGCGGAACCGTTCCTTCGCGGTCGATGGCGTCGGGGTCGACCTCTTCGACGAGGAAGCGCTCGAGCCGCTCGAGGAAACTCCGGAACTCCGGGCGCTCGGGAGGCGCCTCGGGGAACGGGTGAATCAGGTCGAGGCGCAGGTTGCCCAGGTAGATCTGCTTCAGGAAGGACGGCGCCTTCCACTCCGTCTCGCGCGCCTCTTCGGCGACCTTGCGCGCCTCGGTGGCGCTGACGGGGCCGGCTTTCGTCTCCGCCATGAACCAATCACTCTACACTTGGGCCCGCGTGCGCAACAAATACCTGTCGTACGACGCCGAACGCGGCCCCCGGGTCCGCGCCATGTTTTCGCGGCTGGCGCCGCGGTACGACCTCGTCAACGACGTCATGAGCTTCGGCCTCCACCGGCGGTGGAAGCGGCAGACCGTCGAGATGGCCATGCAGGAGGCCGGAGGCCGGGGACGGGAGGCGGGAGGCACCGGCGGAAAACGGCGGGTCCTCGACCTCTGTTGCGGCAGCGGCGACCTCTGCTTTCTCGCCGAGGCGCGGGGGGCGGGGGCCGTCGTCGGCGTGGACTTCACGCTCCCGATGCTCGCCGTGGCGCGGCGTCGCCAGCGTGCGGGCGGGCGCCGAGGAACGCGGTTCATCCAGGCCGACGCGCTCCACCTTCCCTTCCCCGACGCGTCCTTCGACGCCGTGACGATCTCCTACGGCCTCCGCAACGTCGCCGACCTCGGCGCGGCGCTCTCGGAAATGCGCCGCGTCCTCGCGTCGGGAGGCCGCGCCGTCGTGCTCGACTTCGGCAAGCCGGCCAATCCCGTCGCGGGCGCTCTCTACCGGATGTTTCTCCGCGCCGCGATGCCGGTCGTCGGCTGGCTCTTCCACGGGGACGCCGCCGCGTACCTCTACATCCCCGCGTCCCTCGAGCGCTACCCCGGCCAGCGCGGCGTCGAGACGCTCATGCGCGCGGCGGGGTTTTCCAACGTGCGCTCGGAGGATCGCCTGCTCGGCACGATGGGAATCAACGTCGGCGAGGCGACCTGAGGTAGACTCCGCGGCTCTTTATGGCACACCAGTACATCTACACGATGGTCAACCTGCGGAAGGTCGTCCCGCCGCAGCGCGAGATCCTGAAGGGCATCTACCTCTCGTTCCTGCCCGGCGCCAAGATCGGGGTGCTCGGCTTGAACGGCGCGGGCAAGTCGACGCTCCTGAAGATCATGGCCGGCGTCGAGAAGGACTTCGCGGGCGAGGCCTTTCCGGCCGAGGGCACGCGCATCGGCTTCCTGCCCCAGGACCCGCGGCTCGACCCGAAGAAGGACGTCCTCGGCAACGTCGAGGAAGGCGTCGCGAAGACGCGGGGCCTCCTGAAGCGCTTCGAGGAGTTGAACGAGAAGCTCGCCGAAGAGCTCTCGCAGGCCGAGAGCGACAAGGTCATGGCCGAGTACCAGAGGGTGCAGGACGCGATCGAGGCCTCGAACGCGTGGGAGCTCGACCGGCAGCTCGAGGTCGCGATGGACGCGCTGCGCCTCCCGCCCCCGGATTCGGATGTCACGCAGATCTCGGGCGGCGAGAAGCGCCGCGTCGCGCTCTGCAAGATCCTCCTCGAGAAGCCCGACCTGCTGCTGCTCGACGAACCGACGAACCACCTCGACGCCGAGTCGGTGGCCTGGCTCGAGCGCCACCTCGCGGAGTACCCGGGGACCGTCGTCGCGGTCACGCACGACCGCTACTTCCTCGACAACGTCGCCGGGTGGATCCTCGAGCTCGACCGCGGCGCGGGCATTCCCTGGAAGGGCAACTACTCGAGCTGGCTCCAGCAGAAGGAGGAGCGCCTCGAGCAGGAGGAGAAGGCGGAGACGGCCAAGCGCCGCACGCTCCAGCGCGAGCTCGAGTGGATCCAGATGTCGCCGCGGGCGCGGCACGCCAAGAGCCGCGCGCGCATCGACCGCTACGAAGCGCTCCTCGCGGACCAGGGTCCCGAGCAGCGCGGCGAGACGCAGGACCTGTTCATTCCGGCGGGGCCGCGCCTGGGCGACGTCGTCGTCCGCGCCGAGCACGTCCGCAAGGCCTTCGGCGACCGGCTCCTGATGGAGGACCTCTCGTTCGACCTGCCGCGCGGCGGCATCGTCGGCATCATCGGCGCCAACGGCGCCGGCAAGACCACGCTCTTCAAGATGATCGTCGGCAAGGACAAGCCCGACTCGGGCAAGCTCGTCGTCGGCGAGACCGTCGTGCCCTCCTACGTGGACCAGGACCGCGACCGGCCCGACCCGTCGAAGACCGTCCACGACGAGATCTCGGGCGGCCAGGACAAGATCGTCCTCGGCAAGCGCGAGATCCCGTCGCGCGCCTACGTGGCCATGTTCAACTTCAAGGGCCAGGACCAGCAGAAGCGCATCGGCGATCTCTCGGGCGGCGAGATGAACCGGCTGCACCTGGCGCGGACGCTCAAGAAGAGCGGCAACGTGCTGCTGCTCGACGAGCCGACCAACGACCTCGACGTCGACACGCTGCGGGCCCTCGAAGAGGCGCTCGTCAACTTCGGCGGGTGCGCCGTGGTCATCAGCCACGACCGCTGGTTCCTCGACCGCGTCGCGACGCACATCCTGGCGTTCGAGGGCGACAGCCAGACGGTGTGGTTCGAAGGCAACTACCAGGAGTACGAGGCGGACCGGAAGCGGCGCCTCGGCATCGACGCGGACCAGCCGCACCGGATCAAATACAAGAAGCTCGCTCTCGGTTAGGGCCTCACCCGAACCCGCTCCCCCTCCGGGGACGAGGGGTTTCCGGCCCTAGCGCGCCTGGCGCGTCACTCCCGGCTCGCCACCAGCGCGACGCCGACGCCGACGACCGCGAGGACCAGCAGCGCCTTGCCGAGCCCGAAGCGGCGCCGGCGCGGGCGCGCGCGCTCCATCCACCCGTCCGCCAGGGCCGACCCCTTTTCGGTCAGGTTCTCGAGCAGCTCCGCGCCGCGCTGGCGCAGATCCTCGTAGAGGTCCGAGCCGCGGTCGGCCAGCTCGTCCTTGAGATCGTCGAGCTCGGGCCGGCTCTTCTTGAAGCCCTTGGCCAGGCTTTCCCGGGCTTCCGCGTAGAAACGGTCGGTATCGAACTTGCCGCCGCGGCGGAGGCTCTCGATCGCGATCGGCAGGGCGACTTTCGTCACCAGCGGAACGACGAGCGGTCCGAGCGCTTCGGCGGTCGTGCGGGAAAGGCTCTTGCGGGACATGTTTCCTCCGAACGGACAGTCTACAGTAGCCGCGTGCTCGCGCTTCTCCTGCTGCCCGTCGCGCTCGCGGCCGCGCCGCCGGCGCCGGGCGCCGCGCCCGGGCCGGAGGCGATCGTCCTCGGGGTCGCCCAGGACGGCGGCGTGCCCCATGCCGGCTGCCACCAGCCCCTCTGCGAAGCGGCGCGCGCGGACTGTTCGGTGCGCCGCCGCGTGGCCTCGCTCGGCCTCGTCGACCCGGCCGCCGGCAAGCGCTTCCTGATCGACGCCACTCCCGACTTCGGCGAGCAGATCGAAACGCTCGGCGGCCGGCCCGACGCGATCCTCCTGACGCACGCGCACGTCGGCCACTACCTCGGCCTCGCCGCGCTCGGCCGCGAAGTGCTCGACACGCGGGGCCTGCCCGTCTACGCGACGCCGTCGATGGCGCGCTTCCTCCGGGAGAACAAGCCGTGGAGCCGGCTCGTCGCCTTCGGAAACGTCGACGTGCGGGAGATCGCCGGCGAAGTCACGCTCACGCCGAGCCTCGCGGTGACGGCGATCCGCGTGCCGCACCGCGACGAGGATTCCGACACGGTCGCGTATCTCGTGCGGGGGCCGGGCCGGAAGATCCTCTGGCTTCCCGACATCGACAAATGGCAGAAGTGGGATCGCCGCCTCGCCGACTTCCTGAAGGACCCGACGCTGATCGCGTTCGTCGACGGCACGTTCTTCGCCGCCGACGAGATCCCCGGCCGCTCGATCGCGGAGATCCCGCACCCGCTCGTCCCGGAGACGACGGCGCTCGTCGAAGAGATCCCCGGCGCCCGCGGCCGCGTCGTCTTCGTCCACCTGAACCACACGAATCGTCTCCTCTGGGACGCCGGCGCCGTCGCCGCGCTCGAGCGCCGGGGATTCGCCGTCGCGCGCGAGGGACAGCGCATCCCGCTCTCCGCGCCCGCGGAGTAAGATCGAGCTCCCATGGCTTCCCCGGCGCCCGACCCTCCTCCCGTTCTTCCCTGGCGCGGCGAAACGGCGCGCAGGCACGCGGGGTGGCCGAAAGGCTACTGGCGCACCGTCGTCTGGCGCGGCCTGCGGCTGCGCTGCCCGGTCTGCGGGCAAGGGCGCCTGTTTCAGTCCTACTTTCGCATGCGCCTCCACTGCCCGTGCTGCGGCGTCGGCTTCGCGCGCGAGGACGGCCAGTGGGTCGGCTCGCTCGACATCAACACGTTCGTCGTCGCCTTCGGGCTCATGATCGCGTCGGCCTTCTCGCCGGAGTGGCCGCTGCCGTGGTTGCTCGCCGTATGGGGCGCCGCGGCGATCGCCGTGCCGCTCGTGACGTTCCGTTTCGCGCGCGGGCTCTGGACGGCGATCGTCCACCTCTCCGGCGGCGTCTACTGATGTCTCGGGAATTTGCCGCCCCCGGACCGCTGTTGCAGGCGGGTCGGAAAAAATCGTGAAGAAAAGGAAACCCACTCGGATGACCCAGCAGAAGACGACCCCGGAGCCGCGCGGCTCCGAACGCCGGACCAACGGCGAGCGGCGGGCCGACGACCGCCGCGCCCACGCCCGCTTCTCCCCGGGCGCTTCCCGCACCGACCGCCGGCAAGGCGAGCGGCGCGGCCCCCGGAGCTAGCCGAGGGACGCGTTTCGGCCGGGGCGCGCCGCCCGGCCCGCTCACGGAACCGCCCCGGCGACGGGGTATCCTTACCCGCTTGTCCGAACCCTCGCCCCTGCCGCTGACGCGACGCCGCTGGATGACGGCGACGGGAGCCGCCGCCGCGGCCGCCCTGGCGCCCCTTCCCGCGATGGCCTCGCCCGCGGCGCCGCCGCTGCCGCCGCCCCTTCCGGCCGACGCCTTCCGGGAGCGGCAGGCGCGCCTGCGCGCCGCCGCGCGGACGGCCGGGTTCGCCGCCCTCTTCGTCACCCCCTCGACCAACCTGGCGTATGCCGCCAACCTCTCGATCGAGCGCAGCGAGCGTCTGACCGCGCTGCTGCTCTTTGCCGACGGGCCTGCCGTTCTCGTGACGCCGTCTTTCGAGGCGGAGAACCACCGCCGCGACGTCGTCGCCGACGACATCGTCTCCTGGAAGGAGGACGAGAACCCGATCGCGATCGCGGCGCGCCTGCTCGGCGCCAACGCCGTCGGCATCGAGGGCACCACCGCCTACGACACCGTCGCCCGCCTCGCGACGGCCGCCTCGTTGTCCCCGCGCGACGCGAAGGACCTCTTCGAGGAGCAGCGGCGCGTCAAGAGCGTCCAGGAACAGGCGTTCATCCGCGAGGCCGCGCGCCGCACGAACCTCGCCATCGAGGCCACGCACAGGGGCCTCGCCGCCGGGAAGACCGAGGGCGAGATCGCGGTCCTGCTCGAATCCGAGTTCCAGGCGCTCGGCGTGCGCGGCGGCGGCCTCGTCCAGTTCGGCCCCTCGGCGGCGTTCCCGCACGGCGCACCCGGCGAGCGGCGCCTCGCCCGAGGCGACGTGGTCCTGATCGACGCGGGGTGCCGGGTGCGGGGCTACACGTCGGACGTCACCCGGACCGTGAGCTTCGGCCCACCGTCGGACGACGTGCGGCGCGTGTACGCCGCCGTCGACCGGGCGCAGCTGGCCGGCATCGACGCGCTGCGCGCCGGAGCGACCGGCGAGAGCGTCGACCGCGCGGCGCGCAAGGTCATCGAGGACGCGGGCTTCGGCGACGGCTTCACGCACCGCCTGGGCCACGGCCTCGGCCTCGACGGCCACGAGCCGCCCTACCTGGTGCGCGGCAACGCCGTGCCGCTCGCCGCCGGGAACACCGTCACCGTCGAGCCCGGCATCTATCTGCCGGGCCGATTCGGAGTCCGCATCGAAGACGACTACGCCGTCCGCGAGTCTCCCCCGCCCGGGAGCCTGTCGGCGCGGCCGGCCGAGCTCGTCGTCCTGAAGATCTGAGGAGAGACGCCGCATGCTTCACGCCGCGCTGACGGCGCTTCTGGCCTTGCAGCCCGCCTCCGGCTCCCCCAACCCGGCGCCGCAGGCTCCCGCTCCGAACTCGGCGGCGCCGGCGGGCGTCGTCAACGCGCCGTCCTCGGCGCCGTCCGAGCCGAGCGACGCTTCCGCCGCTCCGGCGGCCCCGGAATCGCCGGCTCCGACGGCGGTGCCCGCCGCGCGGCCGACGCCGGCCCGGCGCTCCGGCGCCCCGGAGCCCGCGAGGCCGTCCTCGGGCGACAGCCTGCTCGTCGTGAACAAGACGGACTCGACGGTCTCGATCCTCGACGGCTCGACGGGAAAGCTGCGCACGACGGTGGCCGTCGATCCCGGGCCGCACGAGGTCGAGATGCTCCCCGGCGGACACGTCGCGGCGGTCGCGAGCTACGGCACGCGCGCCGAGCCCGGGCGCACCGTGACGCTCATCGACGTGGCGACGGGCAAGGTCCTCACGAAGCTCGACCTCGGCGAGGGCTCGCGCCCGCATGGAATGGCCGCGGTCCGCGACGGGCGTCTGCTCGTCACGGCCGAGGGCAAGAAAGAGCTCGTCGTCATCGACACGCGCGGCGAGAAGATCAGCGCCCGCTACCCGACCGGACGCGACCTGTCGCACATGGTTGCCGTGTCGCCCGACGGCCATCGCGCGTTCGTCGCGTCCCTCTCCGGCGGCGGTTCGGTGGCCGTGTTCGACCTCGCCAACGGCAAGGTGCTCAAGGACATCCCGACGGGCAAGGGCGCCGAGGGCATCGACGTCACGCCCGACGGCCGCGAGGTCTGGGTCGCCAACCGCGAGGCGAACACGATCACGGTCATCGACGTCAAGACGCTCGCGCCGGTCTTCACGATCCAGGCGCCGGGGTTCCCGATCCGCGTCAAGATCACCCCCGACGGACGCCGGGCGATCGCGACGTTCGCCGGCGCCGGCGACGTGCGCGTCTACGACACGGCCACGCGCGTCGAAGCCGCCCGCATCCCGCTCGGGCGCGAGGCGGTCGAAGGCTCCGAGAACCGCGTCTTCCAGAAGCGGTTCGGGACGAGCCCGGCTCCGGTCGGCCTGCTGATCTCGACGGACGGCAAGCGCGCCTACGTGGCCGCCTCGCACGCCGACGTCGTCACGGTCGTCGACCTCGAGAAGCTGCGCGTCGACGACGCGTGGGCCGCCGGCCGCGAGCCCGACGGGCTCGCCGGGCACATCAGCACGAAGGCGCCCGAGGCGACGCCGCGACCGACTCTGACGCCGCGGCCGGAGGTCACCCGTCGGCCGGGACTCCCGCCCCGCCCGACGCCCCGGCCCCACTCCTAGGGGGGCACGTTCGCGGCCGGCCCCGCGTCGAGCGCGAGCTCGATCGTCTCGACCCGCCCCGCGCGTTTGACCTGGAGCCAGCCCTTGTAGGAGCCGGGCTTCGGCAGCCGCACGAGAAAGGGCAGCCGGCCGTCCTTGCCGATTCCGGGCTCCCGGTCGTCGGGGTGCGCGTGGGCGAAGGTCGCGGCATCCTGGTGCACGAGCAGCAGATGGCCCATGGCGCCGAGCCACGGCTCGAGGTCCGAGACCGGCCGGCCCTTCGCGTCGTGAATGTGGGCCGTCACGGTAACGGTCCGGCCGGCGGGAATGCCCTCGGGCGGCAGCTCGAGCACCGCGCGCACCGTCGGGGGCGCCGAAGGGGTCGCGGCGCGAGCCGGTGCGCCGGAGCCGCCGACCGCGACCGTCGCCGAGAGCACCTGGCTCCCGGCGCCGTGCGGCGCGACGTCGACGAAGAGACGGTACCGGCCGGGCCTCGCGAACGCGTGCGACAGCCGGAAGACGCCGGGCCCGGAAAGCTCCGGGTGCTCATGGGCGAACTCGGTCAGGTCCTCGCTCACGACGAAGAGGTGCATGAGCTTCTCGTGCTGGACGTCGAAGTCCACGACCTCGCGCTGCTCGAAGCTCCCCGCCAGCCGCACGCGCAGCTCGAGCTCCACCGGCTGGCCGGCGACCGGGTGGAGGGGCGCCGTCGCGAGATCGAGGGAGAACGGCCGGACCTTGGCCGACTCGCGCGTCGGGCTCGACGCCGCGTCCGCGACCGTCAGCGGAAAGTCAAAAACGAAGGCCTCCGTCGGGCGCGGATCGCCGACGAGCGGGATCTCGGGCGGAAGGATCGTGAGACACAGCCGGTAGTCGCCGCCGTGCGGGAACGTCGGGTGCACGCCGTAGCGGCCGGGGCTCTCCTCGCGGTGAGCGATCTCGTCGAAGGGAGCCATCGAGGGCATGCTCGGCATGTCCGCCACCGCCTCGATGCGCGCCCACGTCAGGGGCGTCGGCTCGCCCGAGGCGTCGAGCCGGTCGGCGCGCGCCACGGAGAACTCGATCTCCATCTCCTCGCCCGCGAAGAGTCCGTTGGGCGGGAGATGGAGGACGATTTCGTAGGGTCCCTGGCGGATCCTCGGGGGCTCTTCGGCGGCCGCCGCCGCGGCCGCCACCGCCGCGGCCAGGAGCGCGGCGGCCGCGCCGAATCTCCGGTGTCGTCTCACCGCAGAAGTTTAGCGCCCGGGCCCGTGCGGGTTACAGTGTTCGCATTCCGACCGAGCCGTCCCCGCGACTCGATTCGATCGACGCCCTGCGCGGCATCACGATCGCCGGCATGATCGTCGTCAACGACCCCGGCACGTGGTCGGCCGTCTACCCGCCCCTCGAACACGCGGCGTGGCACGGCTGGACCTACGCCGACACGATCTTTCCCTTCTTTCTCTTCCTCGTCGGCGTCTCCATGGCTTTCTCCCTCGCGCGGCGGCGCGCCGCCGGCGACCCCCGGCGCATCGTCTTCGGCCACGTCGCGATCCGCGCCGCGGTCCTCGTGGCGCTCGGCCTCGCGCTGAACGCGCTTTCGTTCGTCCTCTTTCACGGCGAGCGCTTCCGCTACGCCGGCGTCCTCCAGCGCATCGGCCTCTGCGTGGTTCTTTCCGGCGCCGTTCTGCTTCGGGGCGGCGTCCGCGCGGCGGTCGCCGTCGCGGCGGCGTTGCTCCTCGGCTACTGGGCGCTCCTCGCCACCGGACCGCTCGACCCCGCCGGCAATCTCGCGGCGCGCGTCGACCGCGCCGTTCTCGGCCGGCACACGTGGAAGCCGGACTACGACCCGGAAGGGTTGCTCTCGACGCTGCCCGCGGTGGCGACGACGCTTCTCGGCGCGGTCGCGGGCGAGCGCCTGCGCCGCCTCGGGGCGACGCGGCGGGCGGCCCGCGAGCTCCTCGCCGCAGGCGCCGCCGCAGCGGTTCTCGGCCTGCTCTGGGGCCGGGCGCTTCCCGTCAACAAGAGCCTGTGGACGTCCTCCTACGCGCTGTTGACGGCGGGCCTCGCCGCCGCCGCTCTCGCCGCCGCCGTGTGGATCGTGGACGTGCGGGGCGCGCGGCGCTCCGCGGCGCCCTTCCGGTGGCTCGGACGCAATGCGATCGCGGCGTTCGTGCTCTCGACCCTCGGCGCGATCGTCCTGCTGGCCGTCCGCGTCCCCGGCGCGGACGGAAAGTCACACTCGCTGTGGAACGCGGCCTACCGCGCGGTCTTCGACCGGTTCGCCGACCCGCGCCTCGGTTCGCTCCTCTTCGGGCTCGCCTACCTCGCCGTCTGGACGGCCGTCTGCGGGGTCCTCTACCACCGCCGGATCTTCGTCAAGATCTAGAGCCGCCGCCGGCCGCCCCGCTCAGGCCGGCTGGTACAGCGAGAAGAACGCACCCTGCGGATCCTGGACGACGGCGAATCGCCCCACGTTCGGGAGTTCCTTCGGCTCGACGACGAGCCGGCCGCCGAGCGACTTCGCCCGGACCGCCGCCGCGTCGCAGTCGGCGACCTGGAAGTAGAGAGTCCAGTTCGGGGGGGCCTGGCCCATCTCGGGGCCCAGCGGATACATCCCGCCCATCGGCTGCCCGCCGCGCAGGATTTCGGTGTACGGCATGCCGTCGCCCCTGGGATCCTGCCAGCCCCAGCCGAAGACGCCCGCATAGAACTTCTTCGCCCCGGCCACGTCGCGCGTGGCGAGCTCCATCCAGCACGGCGCGCCCTCCTCGCCGAAGCGGCCCACGCCCGGGTGGGTTCCCGGCTGCCAGACGGCGAGCGTGGCTCCCGAGGGATCCTGGAGGATCGCCATCCGGCCGTAGTCCATGACGTCGAAGGGCTCGGCGCAGACCTTGCCACCGAGCGCTCTGGCCTTCTTCGCCGCCTCGTCGGCGCTGACGACGGTCACGTAGCAGAGCCAGAACGGCGGAACGCCCTGGCTGCGCTGGTCTTTCATCATCGGGTACAGCGCGCCGACGTCCCGGCCGGAAAGCTGCAGGCGCGTGTAGACGTCCTCGGGCCCGGGCCCCATCGGGCCGTCCGTGAACGTCCAGCCGAAAAGGCCCGTGTAGAACGCCTTGGCCCCCGCCGCGTCGGTCGTCGCGAGCTCGGCCCAGGAAAACGCGCCCGGGTCGTGCCGGGTGACTTCGGTCATGGCTGCCTCCTTTTCGGCCCGGCCGGGAGGCGGGGCCCACCCGGGTTTATTCGAAGGAATCGGCGCCGGGTTTCGGCGCCCCGCCTCCCATCCGATAGGATCGACGGGTATGCCCAAAGACAAGATGAAGAAGTCGGGCCGCCGGCAGCTCGAGCGGATCGTCGACCGGTACCGGATCGAGCGGGGAAAGGGCTTTCGGCTCCGCGACATCGACCCGGCCGACACGGCCGGCCTCGACCTCGAGGGCAAGGAGGCCAAGGACCTGCTCCGCCGCGGGGTTTCGATGCTCGCGGATCTGCAGGGAAAGCTCTATGCCCAGGACTGCTGGGGTGTCCTGATCGTCCTCCAGGCGATGGACGCCGCCGGCAAGGACGGCACCATCAAGCACGTCATGTCCGGGGTCAACCCCCAGGGCGTGCAGGTCTTCTCCTTCAAGGCGCCCTCGGCCGAAGACCTCGACCACGACTTCCTGTGGCGCTCCATGAAGAGCCTTCCGGAGCGCGGCCGCATCGGCATCTTCAACCGCTCCTACTACGAGGAAGCGCTCGTCGTCCGCGTCCACCCGGAGCTTCTCCTCAAGCAGCGCCTCCCGAAGAAGCTCGTCACGAGGAAGATCTGGGACGAACGGTTCGAGGACATCAACGCCTTCGAGCGCTACCTGACGCGCAACGGCATCGCCGTTCTCAAGTTTTTCCTCTACGTCTCGAAGAAGGAGCAGAAGAACCGCTTCCTGGAACGCCTCGACATGCCCGACAAGAACTGGAAGTTCTCGATGGCCGACGCGAAGGAGCGGGGCTTCTTCGACGACTACATGACGGCGTACGAAGACCTGATCCGCTCGACGAGCACGCCCTGGGCGCCCTGGCACGTCGTGCCGGCCGACAACAAGTGGTTCACGCGCATCGCCGTCGCCGGCACGCTCATCCTCGCGCTCGAAAAGCTCGACCTCCAGTACCCGAAGGTCGACAAGGCCAAGCGCCGCGAGCTCGCGGAAGTCCGCAAAGCCCTCATCTGACAAGGAGGTCCCCGGTGAAGACGTTCCGGCGCATCGCGCTTCTCGCGTTTCTCGCGGCTCCCGCCGCGGCGCTGGCGCAGGACTGCCCCTGCCCCGTTCCCGAGCCGCCGCCGCCGGTCTGGTTCGGCAAGGCGGAGCTCGCGTTTCTCTCGACGTCGGGCAACACCGACACGACGTCGATCGGCGGCAGCGCCGAGGTCAACTACAACCCCAAGCCCTGGCTCTTCACGCTGAAGGGCTCGGCGCTCCACGCGGCCACCGACGGCGTCACCACGGCCGAGAACTTCACGGCCTCGCTCCAGGCCTCGCGCGACCTGACCGAGCAGCTCGACGTCTTCGCCCGGGCCGGCTGGCTGAAGAACACGTTCTCGGGCATCAACAACATCTACAACTTCGACGGCGGCGCGGGGTTCAAGCTCCTCAACACGAAGACCCAGTTCCTCCGCATCGAGGGCGGCGTGGGATACACGACCGAGCAGGACATCGTCCTCGGCGTCATCGCGCCGTACCACAACTACGCCAACATCCGCGCCGGACTCGGCTACAAGTGGCAGATCACGAAGACGGCGGCAGTCACCAACGACTACTCGTACCTGCTCGATCTGTCGGACAGCAAGAACTGGTTCATGACGGACAAGGCGGCGGTTGCAGTCGCGATCTCGAAGATCTTCGCGCTCCAGGCCTCGTGGACGCTGCTCTACCGCAACGAGCCGCCCATCAAGGATGGCACGACGATCCCGCTGACGCGCTACGACAAGACCGACACGGCGACGGCGGTGGGGCTGGTGGCGAAGTTCTAGTCGCGACGGATCGAGGGGAGGACCCCACCCTGAACGGCGGGGCAGTACCCCTTCCGGAGTCAGGCCTGATTTCTGATTTCGGGCAGGGAGGCGCCGGGCGGTGGGGTGCTCAGCTCTACTCCGTGCCGGCAATGGACTCCCTGAGGTTGTGCGCGAGCTTATCCTCGTAGACTCGCCAGCCCTTCGAGTCCCCGTGGATCTTAGCGATGGTTCGATGTGAGATCCCAGCGAGGGGACCCTGGTTAAATCGCCAGACAAAAGACACGGTAGCGGTTTGGCCGGCCATGCCTCCAAAGGGTCCGTCCGGCTTGACGGAGATGGCCTCGACCCTCAGGAGCTCGCGCTTCATGTAGGGGTCCGCGCCGAACCGCGGGTCGAGCTTTCGCAGGTCTTCATCCAATGGAGCCTGGAAGGCGATCGTCGCCTCGATCATCCCGGCCACCTTGGCCCTGTCGAGCGGAGGCGGATCGGAGCAGGCCAGAAAGAAGAAAGCGGAAGCCAAGACAATAATGTGACGGCGGCCGGGGGCGATCAGTTCCAGCTTCGGCATGAGGTCCGCCTCATCACATTTTAGGGCCCCTTCTTCGCCGCTCGCCCGGCGCAAAAGCACGGCTGTGAAGCCACACTCGATGCGCGGCACGCCGTCCCGTCCCCTACCCCTTGCGGTAGATCTCCGCCCCGTCGCGGACGAACTCCTCGGCCTTCTCGGCGAGGCCCTTCCGGAGGGCCTCGTCTTCGGCGACGCCGAGCGACGCCGCGTAGTCGCGGACGTCCTGGGTGATCTTCATCGAGCAGAAGTGCGGCCCGCACATCGAGCAGAAGTGCGCGAGCTTGGCGCCCTCGGCCGGAAGCGTCGCGTCGTGAAAGTCGCGGGCGGTCTCCGGGTCGAGGGCCAGGTGGAACTGGTCCTCCCAGCGGAACTCGAAGCGCGCCTTCGACAGCGCGTCGTCCCACTCCCGGGCGCCCGGGTGACCCTTGGCGAGATCGGCGGCGTGCGCCGCGATCTTGTAGGCGATGACGCCGTCCTTGACGTCCTTCCGGTCGGGCAGCCCCAGGTGCTCCTTCGGCGTCACGTAGCAGAGCATCGCCGTGCCGAACCAGCCGATCATCGCCGCCCCGATCGCGGACGTGATGTGATCGTAGCCGGGAGCGACGTCGGTCGTCAGCGGCCCGAGCGTGTAGAACGGCGCCTCGTGGCAGAGGGCGAGCTGCTTGTCCATGTTCTCCTGGATCAGGTGCATGGGGACGTGGCCGGGGCCTTCGATCATGACCTGGCAGTCCTGCGCCCACGCTTTGGTGGTGAGCTCGCCCAGCGTTTCGAGCTCGGCGAACTGGGCCTCGTCGTTGGCGTCGGCCGTCGAGCCCGGGCGCAGGCCGTCGCCGAGCGAGAAGGACACGTCGTAGGCCTTCAGGATCTCGCAGATCTCGTCGAAGCGCGTGTAGAGGAAGCTCTCGGCATGATGCGCGAGGCACCACTTGGCCATGATCGAGCCGCCGCGCGAGACGATGCCGGTCACGCGCCGCGCCGTCAGCGGCACGTACGCCAGGCGCACTCCGGCGTGCACCGTGAAGTAGTCGACGCCCTGTTCGGCCTGCTCGATCAACGTGTCGCGGTAGATCTCCCAGGTCAGCTCCTCGGCCTTGCCGTCCACCTTCTCGAGAGCCTGGTAGATCGGAACGGTGCCGATCGGGACCGGGCTGTTGCGGAGGATCCACTCGCGCGTCTCGTGGATGTTCCGGCCGGTCGAGAGATCCATGACCGTGTCGGCGCCCCATCGCGTCGCCCACGTCATCTTCTCGACCTCTTCCTCGATCGTGGAACCGACGGCGGAGTTGCCGATGTTGGCGTTGATCTTCACGAGGAACTTCCGCCCGATGATCATCGGCTCGGACTCGGGGTGGTTGACGTTGGCCGGCAGGATGGCGCGCCCGCGCGCGATCTCGCTCCGGACGAGCTCGGCCGGCAGGTTCTCCCGAATCGCGACGAACTCCATCTCGGGCGTCACGACGCCTTGCCGCGCGTAGTGCATCTGGGTCACGTTGCCGCGCCCCCGCAGCGCTTCCCGCGGGCGCGTCAGCGCGAGGCCCGCCGCGTTCTGCCGCCGCGGCGCGGAGCGGTCGTACGAGCCCCGCGCGTCGATCCACGGGCGGCGCAGCTCCGGCAGGCCCTGGTACAGGTCGATCGCCGCGGCCGGATCGGTGTACGGGCCGGACGTGTCGTACACCCGAAACGGCGGATGGATCTCCGTCTCGCCGCGCGCCCCACGGGTCGGCGTCAGCGCGATCTCGCGAAACGGCACCCGCATCCCGCGGGGCCCCCCCACGTAGACCTTGCGCGAGCCGGGCAGCGGCTCGCGCCGGACGGACGCATCCGACGGCAGCGCTTCGGGGCGACGGCTCATGACGACCTCCCTACGGCGGCATTACCCGCATCAGGTTCGCGGGGTCTCCGGCAGGCGATGGCCGCCGGACTCTCAGCCGTCTGCGCCAGCGACGCAGAGTGGGCTCCCCCGTTTCCGCCGACGAGTCTACTCCGTTTGCCGGGACACGGTCTGTCCGTCGAGTGGGATAAGAATGCGGGGTCTCATGCGTCGGAAATCCGAACAGCGCGAGCTGCCTTTCGAGGCGCCCTCGCGGGCGCCGTCCGCACCGGCGGCGCGCGGGCCGGAGCCGTCCGCGCCACCGGTTTCCACGCCGCCCCTCCCGGAGCCTTCCGTCACGGCCCGGCTCCTCGAGGAGCTCGCGGCCGCCTGCGCGGCGGCCCCGCTCGAGGAAAAGATCCTCGTCGCGCCGACGCTGCTTCACGGACACACGCTCGTCGAGCGGCTCGCCCGGGAAGGGCACGCGTGGGTGCACCTGCGCGTCGCGACGGTCCGCACGCTGGCCCTGGAGAGGATCGGCCCGGCGCTCGCTCGCGAGGGACGGCGGCTCCTCTCCCGCGCCCAGGCGCTCACCCTCGTCGAGCAGGCGTGCGCGCGCGTGCTCCGGCCAGACTCCTATTTCGGGGCGCTGCGGGAGAGGCCGGGTCTGCACCGGGCGATGCATCGCACGCTCGACGAGCTGCGCGCGGCCGACATCGGCGCCTCGCGCCTTCCGTCCTCGGCGTTCGCCGATCCGCGCAAGGCGACGGAGCTGCAGGAGATCCTCGGCGGCTACACGCGGGCGCTTTCCGAAGGCGGCTTCGTGGACGGACTCGACGTGCTCGCGCGCGCCGCGAAGCTCGAGTCGCCGCCGGGAACGTCGGCGCTCTATCTCCTGCCGGCCGACGTCGAGCTGTCCGAGCTCGAGCGGGCCCTCCTCGAGCGGCTCGCGGGCGACCGTCTGCGGCGGCTGGCTGTCGACGAGCCGTCGGCGTGGACGGCGCGCGCCGCCGACGCGGCGATCTCGCGCGCGATCGGCGAAGAAAACGAACTGCGCGACGTTTTTCGCCGGTGTCTCTCGGCCGGGATCCCGTTCGACCACGTCGAGCTGCTCCACACCGACGAGTCCGTCTATCCGGCGCTCGTGTGGGAGCTCTCGCGCGAGCACGGCGTGCCCTGCACGTTTGGGGGGGGCGTCCCCGTGACCTACAGCCGGCCGGGTCAGGCGGCTCTCGCCTTTTTCGGGTGGATGGCCGAAGGGTTCGCCGCCGATCGCCTGCGCGCGGCTCTCGCTTCCGGCGCGCTCACGCTCCAGGGCCTCGATGCCGCGCCCGACGCGCCGGGCGCGGCCGCGGCCGCGCGGGAGCTGCGCCGCGCCCGAATCGGGTGGGGACGGCGCCGGTACGCCGCCGCCCTCGATCGGCTCATCCGGGAGCTCGAAGGCCCCGAGCGGCCGTCCCGACGCGACGACACGCTGGAGGAGCCGCCGGAAGAACGCTCGGCCGGGCGGCAACGGCGCCTCGCGGCGGCACGGCTCGCGCGCGCCTTCACGACCCGGGCGCTCGAGCTCGCCCCCGCCGACGGCTCGGACGACCGCCTGCGTGCGCTCGCCCGCGGCGCGGCGACGTTCGTCTCCGAGTTCGCGCGCGTGACCGACGACCTGGACGCGGCGGCACGCGTCGCGCTCGAGACGCTCTTTCGCGAGCTGGCCGATCTGCCCGCCGCACCGGTGCGCCTCGAAGAGGCTCTCGAGCGTCTGCGGGACGCCGTGACGGAGCTCGCGGTCCTCGCCGACCGGCCGCGCCCGGGACGGCTTCACGTCTCCGGGTTCGCCGAGGGCGGCCACTCGGGACGCCGCCACACCTTTCTCGTCGGCCTCGACGAGACCCGTCATCCGGGTCGCGATCTCGAGGATCCGGTCCTCCTCGACGACGAGCGTCGCCGGATCAACGAGGCGCTCGATCGTCCGCGGTTGTCCCTCGAGCGCGAACGCCCGCGCGAGCGCACCCGCGCCCTGCAGGCCTGCGTGGCGCGCCTGCGTGGAGCCTGGACGGCGAGCTATTCGAAATTCGATCTGCGCAACCTCTCGATGGCCGGTGAGCCCGCGCCGTCGCCGTTTCTCCTCGACCTCCATCGCGCGAAGACCGGCGTCGATGCCGACTACGGCAAGATGCTCGCCGCCCTGCCGCCGCCCGCGGGCTTCGTTCCGGAGGCGGACGCCGCCCTCGACGAAAGCGAGTGGTGGCTCGCGCGCCTCGCCGCCGCGCCGCCGCGCGCGGGCGCGGCGCTCGTGCGCGCGCGCTTTCCGTGGCTCGAAGACGGCCGCCGGGCGCTCGAGGCCCGCGCGAGCGACGGGTTCACGGCGTGGGACGGGCGACTCTCGGCCCCCTCGCCGGAGCTCGACCCGCGCCGCAGCGGACGGCCCACCTCCGCGTCCCTCGTGCAGGCGCTGGCCGGATGCCCGTTCTCCTATTTCGTGCGCAACGTCCTGCGCGTCCGCCCGCCGGACGACCTCGAACGCGACGCGACGCGCTGGCTCGAGCCGCGCGACGAGGGAAGCCTTCTTCACGAGGTCTTCCGCGAGCTCCTCGAGACGCTGACGGATCGAGGCGAGAAGCCCGATCCCGGCCGGCACACCGCCCTGCTCGACGGGATCGCCGACGGCCGCATCGAGGCCTGGCGCGAGCGTGTCCCGCCCTCGAGCGACGTCGCCTTCGAGGCGCAGAAAGAAACGATCCGGCAGGCGTGCCGCACGTTCCTCGCGGCCGAGGCCGAGCACTGCCGGACCGTGACGCCGCGCTATTTCGAAGTCGGGTTCGGACTGCCCGCCGCCGGCGCCTCCGAGGGCCCCCTGAACTCCGCCGAACCCGTGGAGATCGCGCTCGGCAACGGCGACCGCGTGCGTCTGCGCGGCTCGATCGATCGTATCGACGAAACCGGGAACGGCACCTTCGAGGTCTGGGACTACAAGACCGGCAGCGCCGCGGGCGTGCAGGAAGGTCGGGGGCTTTTCGGCGGCCGCCAGGCTCAGCCCGCGCTCTACGCGATGGCCCTCGAGGAGCTGCTTCGCCGCGCCGGCCGCGAGGGCCGCGTCGAGCGATCGGGCTACTTCTTTCCGGGCCGCAAGGGCGAGGGCCAGCGCCTGACGATCCCGGTGGATCCCGCGGCGACGCGGCGCGCGCTCGCGACGCTGTTCGACCTGACGGCGGCCGGCCTCTTTCCCCACGCGACGTCGAGAGACGGCTGCAAGTTCTGCGACTTCGAGGCGGTGTGCGGCGGCCCCGATGCGTCGAGCGAGGCGTCGAAGAGAAAGCTCGCCGCGGCCTCCGAGGCCCCGCTGACCGCGTTCCGGAAACTGCATGACGACGAAGAAGCCTGAGCGCCCACCCGCCGACGACGCCGCGCGGCGCGCGATCGCCGAAGAGCTCGGCACGACCATGCTCGTGGAGGCCGCGGCCGGCACCGGCAAGACGACGTGCCTCGTCGGCCGGATGACGTCCCTCGTCGCCTCGGGCGCGGCGCGCGTCGAGAACCTCTCGGCGGTGACGTTCACGATCCGCGCCGCCGCCCAGCTCTCGCAGCGCTTCCAGAACGAGCTCGAGCGGCGCCGGGCCAGCGAGAAGGACGTCGGCCGGCAGCGCAACCTCGACGCCGCGCTCTCATCGCTCGAGTCCTGCTTCGTCGGCACGATCCACGCGTTCTGCGCGCGCCTGCTGCGCGAGCGGCCGGTGGAAGCCGGCGTGGACCCGGGCTTTCGCGAGATGGACGAACCCGAGGACCACGTCGCGCGCGAAGAGTCCTGGCAGCGCTTCGTCCAGTCCCTCTTCGTCAGGAACGATCCCGTGGTGCCGCGCCTCTCCGCACTCGGCGTGCGTCTGGACGACCTGCGCGGCGCCTACGAGCAGATCTGCGACAACTCCGACGTGGAGCCGGCCGAGGCCTCTCCCACGCCCGAGCCCGACTTCGCGGCCGCCCGCCGGCGCATGGCGGACTTCCTCGCGCGCGCGGCGCCGGGCATCCCCACGGAGCCCGGTCCGGAGGGTTGGACCGGGTTCGAGAACGCCGTGCGGCGAGCCGTCCGGCTGACGAACCTTCTCGACGTCGGCCGCGGCGCGGATTTCGTTCAGGTCCTCCAGGTGCTGCGCGGCAGCAAGGCCAAGGAGAAGGCGCCGCGCGCGCTCAAGGCGGAGCTCGAGACGCTCCAGGACGAGGTCGTCAAGCCCTCGCTCGCCCGTTGGGCCGAACACCTGTACCCGATCGTCATCCCCGTGCTCGTCGCGGCACGCGACGCCTACCGCAACGAGAGGCGCGAGAGCGGCCGGCTGAACTTTCAGGACCTCCTCATCGAGGGGCGCAACCTGCTGCGGGACAGGCCCGACGTGCGTCGCGCGCTCAAGCGCCGCTTCACGCCGATCCTCGTGGATGAGTTCCAGGACACCGACCCGATCCAGGCGGAGCTGCTCTTCTACCTGACGGGGGAAGACTCGGAAGAGTCGGATTGGAAGAAGCTCCGCCCCGCGCCGGGCTCGCTTTTCGTCGTCGGAGACCCGAAGCAGTCCATCTATCGCTTTCGCCGCGCCGACATCCAGACCTACCAGACCGTCCGGCGCCTGATCGAGCAGAGCGGCGGAAAGATCGTCACGCTCTCGACGAACTTCCGATCGAGCCGGGCGCTGTGCGACTGGAACAACCGCGTCTTCGGGCAGCCGCGCTTCTTTCCGGCCGACGCGACGGATCTCCAGGCGGGTCACGTGGCTCTCGACGCCTACCACGACGGCGCGCCCGGCCCCGCGGTCTTCCGGCTCGACGTTCCCGCGGCGGGCAACAGCGCCGAGCCGGTCGTCGAGGAGGACGCCGGCCGGATCGCGCGCTTCGTCGCCTCCGCGGTCGCGGCGAACGCGCGCCGCCCCGGCGACTTTCTCGTGCTCTTCCGGCGGCGCAAGTACATGGGTCAGTACGCGCGGGCGCTCGAGCGGCTCGGCGTCCCGTTCGAGATCGCGGGCGGAGGCGCCTTCGGCGAGTCGACCGAGCTCGAAGCGCTGATCCCGCTGCTCCGGGCGCTCTCCGACGCCGACGATCCGGTCCCGTTCGTGGCCGCCCTGCGCGGGCCCGTCTTCGGCGTGGACGACGACGCGCTCTACCGCTTCTCGCGCGCCGGCGGCCGATTCCGGTTCACCGCGGAGCCACCGGCCGGGACGGACCCCCGGATCTCGCGCGCCGTCCGCATCCTGCGTGAGGCGCTCGGCGACGTCGAGACGCTCCCGCCGGCCGCCGCGCTCTCACGCCTTTGCGGCCGCCTCGGGCTCGTTGCCCTCGCCGCGGGCGAAGAGCTCGGAAGGAGCCGCGCCGGGAATCTCCTGAAAGCGCTGGCCGCCGCGCGCAAGTTCTCGGGCGAGGGGCGCGACTTCGCGGGCGTCGTCGACGAGCTCGACCGCATGCGCCGCGAGAACCTCATCGAGCAGATGAGCGTGGAGCCGGGCCGCCGCGACGTCGTGCGGCTGATGACGCTGCACGGGGCCAAGGGCCTCGAGGCGCCCGTCGTCGTCCTCGCCGAGCCCGCCGGGGGCAACCCTCCCACGCGCGGATTCGGCATCGACCGCGACCGCGAGCCGCCCGTCGGTTACTTCCGCGTTTTCCAGAAGTTCGGCGAATTCACCGAGCAGGACATCGCGCTGCCCCCCGGCTGGGAAGCCATGCAGGCGAAAGAAAAGGAGTTCGAGGAGGCCGAGAACACGCGGCTGCTGTACGTGGGCACGACCCGCGCGGCGGAGGCCCTCGTCGTCAGCATCAAGCGCACGGCGGCGGGCAAGGCGGCCGGCGCCTGGGCGGCGCTCGACCCGTATCTCCCGGCCGCGCTCGCGTCGGCGTCGGCTCCCGCCACCGTGCCGGCGATCCGCCCGACCGCCGGGAGCGATCCCGAGCCCGGCGCGGCCGAGCGAGGGCGGCGCCTCGCGGCGTCGGCGACACCCACCTTCGCCGTCGCCACGGTCACCGCGGTCGCGCACGCCGGCGAGAAGCCCGGCTGGGAAGCGACCGGCCGCGGTATGTCGTGGGGCCGCGTCCTCCACGGCGCGCTCGAGGCCGCGATGCGCGACCCGGGCCTCGACCTCGCCCGGCACGCGGCGAACCTGCTCGTCGCCGAAGAGAGGCCTCCGGGCGAGCTCGACGACGTGCTGCAGACGGTCGACGACGTACGCCGATCGCCGCTCTGGGACCGGGCGCGAGCCGCGAAGCGCCGTCTCGTCGAGGTGCCGTTCGCGCTCGAGGCGCCGCGCGCCGAGCTCGGCCTGGCGGAAGGACCGGATCCGGTGCTGCTGCAGGGCGCGATCGACCTCGCTTTCGAGGAGGACGACGGCTGGATCCTCGTCGACTACAAGTCCGACACCGTGTCCGGCAACCGCGACGCGCTCGTCGGCTTCTACACGCCGCAGATCGCGATCTACCGGCGCGCCTGGGAGCGGCTGACCGGGCGGCCTGCGAAGGCGGGGCTCTATTTCGTTCACACCGGCGAGCTCGTCTGGCCCGCCCTGTAAGATCCCGCCGATGCGCATCCCCTACGCCCGGTCGCTCGCCGGCCTCTTCTCGGCGCGTCGGCGCATGCGCGAGGACTGGGACCTCCGGGCCCGGCAGGACGCCCGGTTCTACATCGACTGCGGCCACGGCGCGACCGAAGAGGGATTCTGGCGCTCGGGCGAGGAAGACCTCCGGCAGTACGTGCTGCGCGGCCTCGAGCTCGACCCTTCGGCCGCGGCGCTCGAGATCGGCTGCGGCATCGGCCGCCTCCTGCGCCCGCTGTCGGAGCGCGTCGCGGCGGCCAACGGCGTCGACATTTCCGGCGAGATGATCGCCCGCGCCCGCGCGGCGCTCGCCGGCCGGCCGAACGTGCGCCTCGAACGCACCGACGGCGACCTCGGCGCCATCGCCGACGCCTCGCTCGACCTCGTGTACTCCCACATCGTCTTCCAGCACGTCCCGGACCGCCGCGCCGTGCTGCGCTACTTCGACGAAGCCGCGCGCGTCCTCAAGGGCGGCGGCGTCTTCCGGTTCCAGGTCGACGGGCGCCCCGAGCGGACCCCGCGAGTCGCCGGCACCTGGGACGGCGTCCGCTGGAGCGCGGAGGAGGTCCGGGCGCGCGTCGCCGAGCGCGGCTTCGACGTCGCCGACCTCTCCGGCGAAGGCACGCAATATCTCTGGGTCACCGCCGTCCGCCGCCAGGACGCCGG
>DATJPZ010000076.1:0-11131 GCA_035506175.1 Thermoanaerobaculia bacterium
GTGCTGACGATGGCGAAGAAGTTCTCGGTACTCGGATTGCCGCCCGGCGCGAGCATGCGGTGCAGGCTCTTGCTTGGCTTCTTGACCGCCGCGGCGAGGCTTTCGAAGCCCACCGTGGCGTTGACCAGGTCCCGGAGGATGGCCTTGCCTTCGCCCGTCTCGCCAGAGAGATACGCGTTGATGGCCTCCGTAAACAGGGCTTCTCGGAAGCGGGGATCCCGGCGCGCCCGAGCGGCCACGGATTCCTTGAAGCTTCTCGTCAACGCCATGTGTCCTCCCCCCTCACTTGGACGCTTCCGCTCGACGCCTGTAGTCATGCCAGCGCTCCTGCGCGGCAGCAATCGCCGCGCTCTGGCGCCGCTTGCTGCTGCCGCCCAGCAGAATCACGAGCTCCTGTCCGGCTTTGCCGAAATAGATGCGATAGCCGGGTCCGAAGTCGATCGTCCGCTCGAACACGCCCGCGCCGACCCCCTTCACGTTCGAAAAGTTCCCCATCTCGAGCCGATACAGCGCAGCCGTGATTTTCGCGGCCGCCGATGCGTCGATGCTGCCGAACCAAGCCGCGAACGGAGAATGGCCGCACCCGTCGAGGTACTCGAGAACTCTGACGCCCGGCATCGGCTATAGTAACATATACGTTACCATCACTGTTCGTGCTCTCAACGACAACTCTCACTCGCGCGACAGACAAGTGATGTCCTCACGCGGTAGGGCGAAGGGGACCGTTCTGCGGAGCTGGCGCTCTCCCACGGCAGCGGGCCGTCGACCACGGCGCCTGTCAAGGGCGGTCCCGGGGGGTCCCGGGGGGTCCCGGGGGGTCCCGGGGGGTCCCGGGGGGGGGTCCCGGGGTCAACGCTGAATTCCTGCGTTGCGGCGCGATTCGATTCAGGAATTCAGCGTTGACCCCGCTGCGTCGCCGCCGCGGCGAAATCAGAAATCAGGACTGACCCCAGAAGGCGGCCGGCTACTCTCCCCCGCGCTCCAGCACCGGCTCGAGCAGCGTCTTCAGTGCCTGCCGCGCGCGGTGGAGGCGGACCTTGACCGCCGTCGGCGTCGTCCCGAGGGCGCGTGCCGCCTCCTCGGTCGACATCTCGTCGATGTCGCGCAGCATCAGGACCGAGCGGTACTTCTCCGGCAGCCGGTCGATGCACTCGCGCACGCGCGCGCGCACTTTGCCGCGGTCGAGCCGCTCCTCCTCGGGCTCGCCGGCGGCGGCCGGCTCGAGGACGCGGTGGCCGGTCTCGTCGAAGGTCGGCAGCAGCCCCTCGATCGACTCCTCGGGCTTGCGCCGGGAGGAGCGCAGGCGCATCAGGCAGCAGTTGATGACGATCCGGTGGAGCCAGGTCGAGAGGCTCGCGCCGCCCTCGAACCGGCCGATCGCCTTGTACGCGCTGATGAACGCGTCCTGCACGGCGTCGCGGGCGTCTTCCTCGCTCCGGAGGTAGCGCCGCGCCACCGCGAGCAGCCGGCCGCCGTTGTCGCGCACGAGCGTCTCGTACGCCGCCTCGTCGCCCCGGCGGATGCGCTCGATCAACCCCGGCTCGACCGAGGCGCCGCCCATTCCGACAGGTCCGGCCCAGGTCTCCGCCCGCTCTCCGATGGTCTCGCCGATCATGACGTCGAACCTCCGAGGACCGCCGCGACGAATCGCGACGCGCCCTTCATCTCCACACCCTCCGTCGCCAGAGCGCGCAGCAGCGCCGCGCCCTCCTCGTTGACGAACGTCACCCCGGACAGGTCCAGGGTCAGCGGGCGGCCGAGGGGCCGGTCGTCGACGCACTTGCGGACTTCGGAGACCCAGGGTCCTGCCACCCGCCCCTCGAGCCACAGGCATTCTTCCGACTGCGTGATCTTCAACATCGTCTGTGCTCGGTCCGTCTGTAGAGCAACAGCCGGGCCACGTCTGGCGCGCGAGCGCCGCGCGGCAAATCACTGACCTTGAATGACTTGGGATTCCCGCCTCGCGGCGCCACGAAGGCGCCGCCACGACCCTTCGTGGGCCCTACGAAATGTCGTGGGGCTGGGTCGTGAGGCCGAGCTTCTTCAGGCGGCTGCGGAGGGTGTTCGGGTGCAAGCCGAGGATCTGCGCGGCGCCGCGCGGTCCCTCGACGACGCCGCGCGTGGACTTCAGGACGGCGGCGATGTGGCTCTTCTCGACGTCGGCGAGCGTCGCCCCTTCGCCGTTCGAACCGCCGGCGCCGGACGATTCGGCCGCCGCGCCGGCGAAGAAGCTCGCGTCCGCCTCGAGGAGCGGTCCCTGCGCGAGGATCGCCGCGCGCTCGACGATGTTCTCGAGCTCGCGGACGTTGCCCGGCCACGAGTACGCTCGCAGCCGCTCCATGGAGCCGACGCTGAACCCGTCGAGGGGCTTGCCGAGCTTCTTCGCGAGGCCCTCCGTGAAGAACGCGGCGAGGAGCGGGATGTCCGAGCGCCGCTCGCGCAGCGGCGGCACCTTCACCGGGAAGACGTTCAGCCGGTACAGGAGGTCCGCGCGGAAGCGGCCCTCGCGCACGGCCTGCTCGAGGTCGCGGTTGGACGCTGCGATGACGCGCACGTCCACCTTGATCGTGCGGCTCGAGCCGACCGGCTCGAACTCCTGCTCCTGCAGGACGCGCAGGAGCTTGACCTGCGTCTCGAGCGGCAGCTCCCCCACCTCGTCCAGGAAGATCGTGCCGCCGTTGGCGACCTCGAACCGGCCGACGCGCTTGTCGAGCGCGCCCGTGAAGGCGCCGCGCACGTGGCCGAAGAGCTCGCTCTCGACGAGGCCGTCGGGGATCGCGCCGCAGTTGACCTTGACGAGCGGACGGCCGCGGCGCGCGCTGCGGCTGTGGATCGCGCGCGCGAAGAGCTCCTTGCCCGTGCCGGTCTCGCCCTGGATGAGGACGGTCGCGTCCGTGCCGGCGACCTTCTCGACGCGCCCGAGCACCGCGACGAGCGCGGGGCTGTTGCCCACGATCTCCTCGAAGTTGTGCTCGCCGCGGATCTCCTCCTGGAGGTACACGTTCTCGGCCTGGAGCCGGTTCTTCAGCGCCTCGAGCTCCCGCTGCGTCTTCTCGCGCTCGAGCTCGGCGGCCGCGCGGGCGGCGAAGATCTTCAGGGCGGGGATCTCGAGGGAGCCGGAGTCCATCGGGCGCTCGTCGAAGATCGCCAGGTGGCCGACGACCTCCCGCGAGCGGCCGATCATCGGGATGCCGAGGAAGCTCTGCGCGTTCCACTCGACGAGGCCGAGGTCCTTCGGGAATCTCTCGAGCAGCCGGTCGGGATGGAAGCAGACCTCGCCCCGGATGACGGCCTCGCATGGCGTGCCGTCGAGGTCGTACTCGAAGTTCTCGGCGTGGCCGCCCCGCTTCCAGACGGCGAGCGTGCGCACGGCCTTGCCGCCCTTCAGGCACTCGGTGACGAAGGCGTACTGGACGCGCAGGCCCGTCGCGATGTGCTGCACGAGCGCGCGGAAGTAGTCGGCGCCGGTCGAGGAGACGGTCGACTCCGTCAGCGTGCGGAAGAGGTCCTCGGAGCGCTTGCGCTCGGTGACGTCGCGCGAGACCGCGAGGATCGTCTCGGGCCTGCCCTGCGCGTCGAGAATCGGCGAGACGACCACGTCGAACCAGCGCGGCCGGCGCGTCTGGACGGTCTCGAAGTAGCCGACGAAACGGCCGGCCGTCCCCGTGCGCGCCGCCGCGACCGCGGCCCGGGCGGCCTCTCGGTCCGCGTCGCCTTCCCAGAAGTCGACCCACGGCCGGTTCGCGACCGTCGAGAAGTCGCAGATCTCGAGCGACTCGCGGCCGCCGGCGTTCATGGAGAGGAGCCGGCCGTCGAGGTCGAGCAGCTTGATGCAGTCGCGGCTGCCGTCGATGATCCGCGCCTTCAGCTCCTCGCTCGCACGCAGCGCCTCCTCGGTGCGGCGGTGCTCGAGCGCCGTCGCCTCGAGGGTCCGGCGCGTCCGGCGCAGCTCCAGCTGCGAGACGACCTCGCGGGCGAGGGCACGAAGCGCCTCGGCCTGCTCCGGCGCGATGCGCCGCGGCTCGACGTCCAGCACGCACAGGGTCCCCAGGGCGCTGCCGTCGGGGGCGATCAGCGGCGCGCCGGCGTAGAAGCGCACCCGCGGGTCGCGGACGACGAGCGGATTGTCCTTGAAGCGCGGGTCAGAGAGAGCGTCGGGGACCACGAAGACGCCGTCCTGGAGGATCGCGTGCGCGCAGAAGGCGTCCTCCCGCGGGGTCTCGGTGAAGGAGATCCCGACCCGGGCCTTGAACCACTGCCGGTCGGCGTCGACGAGGCTGACGAGAGCGGTCGGCGTCCCGCAGACGAGCGCCGCCAGGCGGGCGAGATCGTCGAAATCCGCCTCCGGCGCGGTGTCGAGGACCGCGTAATCCCGCAGCGTCCGAAGCCGCTCGGGCTCGTTTTCCGGCTGGCGCGGCATGGGTCTCACGAGGTTGGACGGAGGCATCGAGGGGAAAGATTCAGCCCCTGCCCCCCTCCTGCGGGAACGTGGCGAGGGGTCCCGGGGGTGGGGGTCCCGGGGGTCAACGCTGAAATCCTGGGGGCGCTGCCGGGGGTCAACGCTGAAATCCTGCGTTGCGGCGCGACTCGATTCAGGAATTCAGCGTTGACCCCGCTCCTTGTCCCGCCGCACGGTGACGTTCTTGCCGCGGATCCCCGCGGTCCGCAGGGCGCGGATGACGTCTTCCGTGATGGCCTCGGGCACCTCGACGATGGAGAAGCGCTCCGCGATGCGGATCGAGCCGACCTCGCGGGGATGCACCTTGACGAGTTTGACGATCGCGCCGACGAGATCGCCCGGCTTGACCCCGTCGTCGCGACCGGCGCCGACGAAGATCCTCCCGCCGCCCTTGCGCGATCTCGGCCCGAACTTCCCCTTTCCGCGCGGCTCGGGCGCGGGCGCGGCCGCGACCGCCGGAATCTCGTGCTCCTCCGCGCCGCCCCCGGCCGCCGACGGGTCCGCCATCTTCACCGCCGCCGCCGCAATGTCGAGCGGATCGAACTCCTCGGCGAGGGACTCGACGACGACGCGGTAGCCGTCGGATCCTCCTGCGAGGAGCGTCTCCCGCAGCGACTCCCGGATCAGCTCCAGGCGCTTCGCGCGCAGGTCGGCGACCGTCGGCACGCTGCCGATCTCGATCTTCTGCCTGGTCGCGCGCTCGATGTTCTTGAGCATCCAGTGCTCGCGCGGCTCGGCGAGCGTGATCGCGACGCCCTCGCGTCCGGCCCGGCCCGTCCGGCCGATGCGGTGCACGTAGACGTCCGGCGAGGACGGGACGTCGTAGTTGACGACGTGTGACAGGTGCCCGATGTCGAGGCCGCGAGCCGCGACGTCCGTCGCCACGACGAGCTCGAGCGTTCCCGCGCGCAGCTTCTTCATCACCCGGTCGCGCTCCGACTGCGAGATTCCCCCGTGCAGCGACTCGACCCGCAGCCCCCGCGACTTCAGCGCCTCGGTCAGGTCGTCCACCTCGAGGCGCGTCCGGCAGAAGACCAGCGCCGCCGTCGGCGCCTCGATGTCCAGCACCCGCCCGAGCGCCGCCCGCTTGTGGCCGCGCGAGACCACGTAGGCAGTCTGCCGCACCTTCGGCATCTTTCCCGCCGCCGTCGTCTCCCGCGCGATCGCGATCCGCACGGGGTTGCGGAGGTGCTTCGCGGCGATCGTGACGATCCGCGGCGGAAGCGTCGCGGAGAAGAGCGCCGTCTGCCGCTGTGCCGGCGTCGCCGACAGGATCGCCTCGAGGTCCTCCGCGAAGCCCATGTCGAGCATCTCGTCCGCCTCGTCGAGCACCAGAGTCCGGATGCCGTCGAGCTTCAGCGACTTCCGGTTCACGTGGTCGAGCGCGCGCCCCGGCGTCGCCACGACCACGTCCACGCCGCGGTGCAGCCCCCGCAGCTGCGAGTCCATCGAGGCGCCGCCGTAGACCGGCAGCACGCGGACCCCGATCGTCTTTCCGTACCGATGGACCGCCTCGGCGAGCTGCATCGCGAGCTCGCGCGTCGGGACCAGGATCAGCGCGGCCGGGCCGGATCCCTTCGTCGCCTCCGCCGCGATCGCGTGCAGGATCGGCAGCGCGAACGCCGCGGTCTTGCCCGTCCCCGTCGCCGCCTGCGCCAGCACGTCGCGGCCCTCGAGAAGGGGCGGAATCGCCTGCTGCTGGATCGGCGTCGGCTCCTCGTAGCCGAGGGCCGTCAGCGCGGACAGCAGGCGCGGGTCGAGGGAGAGCGAGGCGAAGGTCGGCGTGAGCGCGGTCGGCATGGAGGGCATTGTGTCGCAGTGGGGTCGAGGCCGGCGAGCGAAGCGCGGGAGAAGGTCGGGGTGAGCGGCTCTCATCTGAGGGAGAATCCCCCCACCTGGCAGGAAAAGGAGGTCCTCTTGATCACTCGTTGCCGGCGCTCGCTCGTCTCCACCGCTTTCGCTATCGCCGCGTTCGCCGCGGCGGGCGCGCTCCATGCCCAGTCATCCGGCGCTCCCCTCGAGGCGGACCCCGACGTGTACGGGGTCGGCAACAACAACTGGACGACCGTCGCGGCGCTGTCGTTCAGCGGCACGTCGTACATCCCGGTGGCGCCGCTGAGCCGGGCCGGCGTGCACAACACCGTGCAGCACTTCTACGCGACCGTGAACATACCGTCCAACGTCGTCATCGATTCGATCGGCCTCAACAACTACAACGACGGGACGCCGGGCATCATGAACGTGACGCTCTATCGCCGCACGATCCTCGGCGCGACGGTCAACCTGTTGAGCGTCGACAGCACGCCGCACTCCTCGTGGGTCACGGACTCGAACCCGACGTCGGCCGGGATCCCGACGGATCCACAGCTCCTGATGTTCGACGTGACGATCGGCTCGAGCCCGAACGATCAGTACTTCGGCTACGCCGAGGTGCGGTGGCACCGCGTCGTCAGCGCCGCGCCCGGCACTCCGTCCTTCGCGGACGTGCCCACGACGCATCCGTACTTCCAGTTCATCGAGGCGTTGAAGGCCTCCGGAATCACCGGCGGATGCGGCAACGGCGTGAACTACTGTCCCGACAATCCGGTCACGCGCGGACAGATGGCGGTGTTCCTGGCCAAAGCGCTGGGACTGTAGGGTCCTGCCCTCTCTCCCCGTTGGGGGGAGAGGGTCGGGGAGAGAGCCCCCCGCTGGACTTCCACCGGAAAGCGAGGCGATCCATGGCTTTTCTTCGGACTCGAAACCGTTCGCTGATCTTCGCCGCCGCGGCGGCGCTGGTCCTGCCGGCCGCCCTGCTGGCCGCACCGGAGCGGCTGCACGCGGGGCAATGGGAGTTCACGACGTCCCACGTCGACGGCGAGCCGGATTCCGTCAAGTTCTGCGTCAGCGCCGAAGAGGCGGCGAGCATCAACGGAGGCACGAAGACGGCCCGCGCCTACGCCGAGAAGCAGGTGAAAGCGGGCTGCAGGATCAACGAATACACCGTGAGCGGCAACCTGGTCACGTCGTCGGTCTCCTGCGGCAAGTCCACCGTTCGAACCCGGTTCACGTACGGCGGGGACACGTCGGAAGGGGACCGGGTGATCCAGAGGGAGGGTCAGCCGGAGATCGTGATCCACGTGAAGGCCAGGCGGCTCGGCCCGTGTCCGCCCGGGGAAGCCGGGAAGCCTTAGAGAGCTCGCGCGACTGGCCCGGGCCCCTACTCCCACCAGTATTTCGCGCGCTTCTTCTCCCGCGCGCCCGTCTCGTTCAGCGTCGCGGCGTCGTAGAGGCGGCCGTTGACCATGGTCCAGGCGACCTTCTCGGACTGGCGGATGTCCTCGAGCGGGTCGCCGTCGATGACGACGAGATCGGCGAGCTTGCCGGGCTCGAGCGAACCGATGTCCTTGTCCATGCCGAGGCTCTTTGCGCCGTTGAGGGTGGCGCAGCGGAAGACCTCGAGCGGGGTCAGGCCTCCCTGCGCGAGCATCCACATCTCCCAGTGGAAGCCGAGCCCCTCGCGCTGGCCGTGCGCGCCCGCGTTGACGAAGACACCGTCCCTGTCGAGCTTCGCCGCGATCTTCGCGACGTTGAAGTGGTTCCACTCGTCGTCCGGCGCGGTGGTGCGGCGGCGCGAGCGCGGATCGAGGACGAACGCCGGGACGAACTTCGAGAGGAGCCGGTCCTCCCACACGTTGGTCTTCGCGTACCAGTAGTTCTCGCCCCACAGTCCGCCGTAGCCGACGAGGAGGGTCGGCGTGTAGCCGACTTTCGTGGGCGGCCAGAGGGCCTCGACGTCCGGGTAGATGTTCGCGACGGGGACGGTGTGCTCGACGGTCGTGTGGCCATCGACCACCATCGTCATGTTGATCTCGAAGTCCGATCCGCCCTCCGGCACGACCATGATGCCGGTGTCGCGGGCGGCGGCGAGGATCTGCTGCCGCTGCTCGCGGCGCGGCTGCTGGTAGCTCTTGACCGAGATGGCGCCGGCGGCCGCCATGCGCCGCAGGTGCGCGAGCGCGTCGTCGAGCGAGTCCACGTCCGCCTTGAAGTCGCCGGCGGCGCCGTAGAGGATCGTGCCGGTCGAGAAGATGCGCGGGGCGCGCAGCATGCCGGCGCGCGCGAGCTCGGCCGCCGAAAAGACCTCGGCCGTGTCGTTGGAGGGATCGTGCACGGTCGTGACGCCGAAGGCGAGCGAGGCGTCGCTGTGCCAGTTCTGCTGCGGCAGGACGCCGTCGGAGCCGAAGGCGCCGTGGTAGTGCACGTCGACGAACCCGGGCAGGACCGTCTTTCCGGCGACGTCGACCGTCTTCGCGCCGGAAGGGATCGCGACCTCTCCCCTCTTGCCGACCGCCTCGATCCGATTGCCACGAACGAGGACGACGCCGTCCTCGATGACCTGGTCGCCCTTCATCGTCACGACGCGTCCGCCGGTGAAAGCGATCGTGCTCGAGGCGGGCGGCACGTCGACGGGCTGCGTGAAGGAGACGTTCGTGCCCTTCGCGAGCGCGACCGGCGCGGGGAGCTTTTCGGGCGCGCCGGGCAGGAACGCGAAGGCGTCCTTCAGGTCGCGCTCGTAGAGGTCGGGCCCGTAGGACCAGTAGAGGCGCGTGGAATCGCCCGAGAAGTGGAGATTCTCGCCCGCTTCCTTCGAGACCCGCGCGACGGGCACGGCCTTGCTCTTCGGGCCGACGTCGACGCGGCGGCCGGTCTCGACGAACGGCGTGACGTAGGCGTTGAAGCCCTCGCGGAACGCGAGCCACTTGCCGTCGGGCGAGATCGCGAACTCGGTCGCGAGCTCCGAGAGGTAGTACTCGTGCGGCTCGGAGCCGTCGAGCCGGATCGAGGCGAGGATGCGCTTCTCGGGAGCGATCTGGTCGCCGCCCCCCTCGGTCTTGACGAAGAAGACGCGGTCGTTGGCTTTGCCGAAGCGGGGCGCGGCGCCGTCCTCCGTGATCAGCGTGGACTTGCCGCCGCCGGACGGCACCTGGTAGAGGCCGGGATCGGCGGACCAGGCGGTCGAGACGAGGTAGCCGCCGTCGGCCCTGCGGTAGACGACGCGCGAGCCGTCGGGTGAGAAGACCGGATCGTAGTAGTGGCCGGGCTTGTCGGTGATCGTCTTCGACGCTCCGGTCGCGACGGTGGCGATCCGGATGGAGCCGAGCGCTTCGTCGTTCCACGTGACGTAGACGAGCGACTTCGAGTCGCGCGACCAGGACGGGAAGTACTCGTACGCGTCGGTCTGCTTCGTCAGGCGGCGCGGCGTGCCGTTGGGGAGATCGCGGACGTAGACGGAGCCGAGGGCGGAGTAGGCGACGTGCCGGCCGTCGGGCGAGACGGAGACCCAGCGGAGCATGCGGACGGGGAAGGTCGGCGCCTTCGCGGTGCCGACGATGTTCGGCGACGCCGACGCGGCCATGACGCCGGTGAGCACGTCGACCGGAAAGCGCACGGCGGTCGAGGTCTTGCGCGTGTCCCTGACGTGGAACGGGATCTCGGCGACCTGCTTCGACGCGACGTCGACGCGCCGGATCTTGCCGGCCGCCCACAGCACGACGGACTTCGAGTCCGGCGTCCACGCCATGCCCGGATAGACGCCGTGGATCGCCCAGGTCTCCTGCATGTCGCGCTCGAGACCGTCCCAGACCGGCCGCTCGATGCCGGACTCGACGTCCTTGACGAAGAGCGTCGACTTGTAGCGAACGCGGCGGATGAAGGCGAGCGACTTCCCGTCGGGCGACGGCGTGGGCCGGATCGAGCCGCCCGGGCCCGTGACGAAGTCGACGATCTTGCCCGTGCCGCGGTCGAGCCGCTTGATGACGTAGATCTGCCCGTTGACGTCCTTGTTGTACTCGAAGACCTTGCCAGGCGTCGTGTCCGCGGACCAGTAGAGGAAGCGGCCGTCCGGGGAGAAGGCGGGCTCGCCCTCGTCCTTCTGCTCGGTCGCGCGCTTGGTCATCTCGAGGCCGTCGCCGCCGGTGCGATGCCAGATCCAGATCTCGCCCGCGCCGCCCGAGCGTGTGCCCGTGTAGTTCTTGCGCGCCGCGATGTACTGCGAGTCGGGCGTCCATGCCGGGCTGTTCGGCAGGCGGAAGTTCTCCTTCGTGACCTGCTGCGGGTTCCTGCCGTCGCGGTCCATGATCCAGATGTTGTCGCCGCCCGCGCGGTCGGACGTGAACGCGATCCACTTGCCGTCGGGCGAATAGCGCGGCTGCATGTCCCACGGGATGCCGGAAGTCAGCGCGCGCGCCTCGCCGCCGCCGATCGGGATCGTGTAGATGTCGCCGAGCAGGTCGAACGCGATCTCCTTGCCGTCCGGCGAGACGTCGAGCGACATCCACGTGCCGGCCGTGACGTCGAGGTTGACCGTGACGTCGAACGGGTACGGCGGGTTCGCGACGTCCCACTTCGGCTTCTCCGCCTCCTTCTCCTTGGGAGGATCGGCGGCGGCGAGCGGGAGCGCGACGAGCAGGACGAGGGCGGCGCAAAGACGCGTCTTCATGAGGTCCTTTCGCTGGAAGTCGGCGAATTCTACGGGAGAGCCGATAGGGAAGAGGGGTCAACGCTGAAATCCTGACGGCAACGCGGGGAAAGGAGGTCAACGCTGCGGGGAAAGAACGCAGAAGGGGGAAAAGGGGTCAACGCTGAAATCCTGACGGCAGAGGGGGGAAAAGACGGGAATGGGGTCAACGC